>CAVRLW010000023.1:0-18257 GCA_963722145.1 uncultured Actinomycetota bacterium
AGCCTTGCCCGGCCGCGTGCCGGCATCGGAAAGCCCCTTGGAAAACTGAATCTACATGCTGGTTCGGTGTTCCAAGGGGCTTTTTTGCGTGTGACAGACGGTGCCGGAGAAGATGCTGCTCCCGAACCGCAGTCGGAACCACGGCAGCGGCTTGCCTGACTGGCAGCACAAAGCATCTGGGGGCTTGTTCCGGCCTCCTGCGGCGGGCAACTCTTGGCCGGCCGATCAATCGCGCCCGGACCTTGGGATCGCGATCCGGCGAGGGCAGGCGCGGTGCAGAGCAAGGGAAGGGCCCCTTCCACGGTGGATGTCATTCGACATCCACCCGGTGGAAGGGGCCCTTAGTTCCAGTTCAAGCCCGGTGACGGGTGCGCACCCGCTTTGGCGTCAGGCGCCGGGAGGCTCCGAAGAACGCATGGAACCGCTCACGGCCCGTCGTTCGTCCCGGCACCCCCCATCGGCAGAGCCGTGCGGAGGATCCATCTCTCGAGTTTGTGGCTCGCGCCATCCCTATGCGCCGGGGTGTGAGAAGAACTGATTGAGGCGATCGGTGGGCAGGTAGTCCTCCGGGGCGCCGGCCAAGTCGGTCAGGTCATTGCGGTCCCACGAGGGGTCCGCGACCTTAGCAAGGTTCTCCCGGGAGACGATCACCGAGGGTTCAACAATCTGGTTGATCTTCGGGCCCTCGCCCTTCAGGATGCGCAGCGCCACGTCGACCACTGCCTCACCGGTGCGCACAGACGGGGTCGTGGTGCCGAAGAACGGGTAGTCGGGGTTAGCCAGCGCCCAGGAGGAGAAGCCGTGGCTCGATCCGTCGTCCGCGATCGGCGGCACGTCCATGCCGATTCCTCAAAGGCGTTGCGGATGCCTACGCCCATCGTTCCGGCCTGGAGAACGGCGTCAACCCCGGCAGGGTTGGTCGCCAGGAACTTCTGGACCTCCGCCTGGGCCTTTGCCGGCTGGAAGAAGCCCGTGACCGACCCGGTGACCTTGACCTCCGGGCAGTTTTCCAGGACAGCATCGATGCCCAGGTTCGCGAAGGTCGAGGCAGGGATCCCCGGGATGCCCTCGACGCGCAGGACGGTCCCCTTGCCCCCGAGTGCTCCCACTGTCCCGGCGGTGACCTGGGCGACGGCCAGCGGGGTGTTCCTCGTGACGCTGACGGCGTATTCGGAATCGATCGGCATCTGGGCGGCGACCAGCGGGATGCCAGCGTCATGGGCGGCCTTGGCCAGGTCCACGGAAGGCTCCGGTGCGATGGCGGTGTAGATGATCACGTCCGGCTTGAGCGAGAGCGCTTCGTTGAACTGCTGGAGCTGCAGGGGCACGTTCGACGGGTCATCCGGGGCGAAGTCGCCGACGATCTTGACACCATTGGCCTTCAGGCTCGAGCGGATCGCCTCCGACATGGAGGCTATGAACGGGCTGGCAGGTGGCATGCCCACAATCGCGGCCGTGAAACCGTCAGTCTTCTTCGACTTGTAGTCGGCCCATGCCGACTTCCGGATCTCGTAGGGGTAGAGGTTGTAGCCCGCGGCGATCTCCTTGGGTAAACCGGCCAGCAGGCCGTTCGGATCGTTCGCCGTACCCGTCGGCAGCGACCCGCAGGTCCCGGCGGCCGCCGACGACGCCGGCCCGGGTGTGGCCCCTCCGGCGGAGCCCGGGGCCGCTGGCGCCGACGCCGAACAGCCCGTCAGAACGAGGGCGCCGGCCCCCAGAATCGCGGCGCCAACAGTCGTGAAACGGGGGAAAGAGGTCTTCTTCATTGATTGATCTCCTTGCCAAATGAACGATTCGTATCGTATGGCATAAGAGTAGACGCATGCGGTACGATTCGTCTAGTTTCGAATATGACCTGCAACACATTTATCGGCCATTCAAAGGAGATCCGCCGTGAACAACCAACCATCCGGACTGGTGCTCGCCGGGGTGAGCAAGCGCTTCGGTGCCACCCGCGCCCTCATCGACGGCGACCTCCATCTCCGGCCGGGCGAGATCCACACGCTTCTGGGCGAAAACGGGTCCGGGAAGAGTACCCTCGTCAAGATCATGGGAGGCGTCCACCGCCCGGATTCCGGCACCGTCACATTGGACGGCGTCCCCGTAACCAGCCGATCGCCCCGAGCGGCCATGGACCTGGGGATTGCGACGGTGTTCCAGGAAGTCCTCACCGCGGGGAGCCAATCGGTCCTCGAGAATGTCTGGCTCGGGTCCCACGGAACGTTTCGTCGCCGGCTGGGCCGCGCCGAGCAGCGATCAATCGCGCAGGACGTCCTGACGCGCATTGCCGGCGCGATTCCGCTGGATCTTCCGGCCGGGCAGCTCTCGCTCTCCGAGCGGCAGGCCCTCTGCATTGCCCGCGCACTCGTGCGCAAGCCCAAGGTTCTCATCCTCGACGAGTCGACAGCCTCCCTGGATGTCAGCTCCCGCGATCGGCTCTTCGTCGAGATGCGCCGGCTCGCAGCCGAGGGGACCGCCATCCTGTTCATCTCGCACCGCATGGACGAGGTCGCGGAGATCTCGGACCGGGTCACCGTCCTGCGGTCCGGGCGCAGCGTCTCCACCGTGGAGAGGTCGGATCTGTCCATCAACCGGCTGATCGCGGACATGACCGGAAACTCCGGCCACGCCGAGACCCGGCGGCAACCGCATGATGCCGGGGACACCATCCTTCAGGGAGCGGCCGTCCGCCTGGCGCCGGCCTCGGCACCCATCGACTTCGAGCTGCGCGCTGGCGAGATTGTGGGCCTCGCGGGGCTCGAGGGCCACGGACAGGACCAGTTCATCAAGCGCCTGGCCGGTGTGGCCGGTGGGCCCGGCAGCGTCGTCCGCCTCCTCCCCGAGGGCGCCGCGGAGCTTACCGAGCGCAACGGGGATGCCCTGGGGGTCGCCTACCTGCCGCGCGAACGACGCGGCGAGTCGCTGTTCGAGTCCATGTCGATCCGCGAAAACTTCGCGCTGCCGACCCTGGCCAAGGACCGCCGCGGCGGCTTGCTGGACACCCGCAGCATTGCCCGCCGGTTCGATGCCTTCGCCCGCTCCCTGTCCCTGCGCTTCGGCGCCGCGCACGATGCCATTTCCACCCTGTCCGGCGGTAACCAGCAGAAGGTGCTGCTGGCGCGCTGGCTTGCCACTGACCCCAAGGTCCTGCTGCTTAATGACCCCACCAGAGGGGTCGACATCGGGACCAAGCGGGAGATCTACGCAATCCTGCACCGGCTCAGCGGCGAAGGCATGAGCGTCGTGATCCTCTCCAGCGAGGTCGACGAGCTCGTCGACCTCGCTGACCGCGTCCTGGTCTTCCGCGACCAATCCGTGTTTGCCCAGATCCCCCATTTCGAGCTCTCCACCGAGTCCATCGTCGCCGCATACTTCGGCCAGAAATCAGAGGTGCACACATGAACCGCGTCCTGACCTTGTTCCAGCGCTGGCCTTTCGCCTTTGCCTTCCTGCTCGCACTGGTGCTGCTGGTGCTGAACCTGATCGTCTCACCGTCCTTCCTCTCCCCCGCGCGCCTCCCCGGCACCCTGGCCACCCTGGCGCCGTTCGTGCTGGTGGGATTCGCCTCCACGCCCTCGATCCTCGCGGGTGGCATCGACATTTCGGTCGGTCCCCTGGCCACGTTCATCAACTGCCTGTTCGTCGCAATCCTCATTCCCGCTGGGCTGGGCAACTGGCACCTCGCGGCACCCATCATCCTGGCGGTGGCCGCCGGGATCGGAGCCCTGAACGGAATCCTGGTCGCCGTCGTCCGCCTGCACCCGGTGGTCGCGACCACCGGGATGCTGTTCCTGCTCGTTGGCCTGTCGCTGACCATCGCTCAGAACCCGGTGGCCGCCCCTGACAACTGGACGGAGGTCTTTGCCGGGGGCATCGGCATCGTCCCTGGTGCCCTCATCACGATCGGCGTCGCCGGGCTGATCTGGTTCGCGCTGCGCCGCACGGCCTTTGTCAGCAACCTCCTGGCCACCGGCGAGAGCGATGTCTCCGCCTACGGTTCCGGGGTGAACATCAAGGCGATCCGGATCCTGGCCTACACCCTCGGCGGCCTGTTTGCCGGGATCGCCGGAATTGCGTTGACCGCACTCGTGCAGTCATCGCAGTCTTCGCTCGCCTCCACCTATGCACTGCTGGGGCTCGCCGCCGCAGTCCTGGGCGGAACCAGCCTGGCCGGCGGCCGCGGTGGCCTGTTGGGCGCACTCTTCGGAGCGGTCTCCATTTATCTCCTGCAGCAATTGCTCACCGCCTCGGGCGTGGCCCCCAGCCTCATCCAATTCGCCTACGGCGCCGTCCTCGTCGTCGGCGTCGTGCTGGGCGCGACGCTGCTGGCCCCCCGTTTGAAGAGGAACGCATCATGACCAGTGACACCCTGTCCCCCGCGGAAACACCCCACGCACCAACCGCCCGGCAGAGGCCTGGACCAGGTTCAGGGCCTGGGTCTTCGAGGTACCGGCGTTGCAGGTCCTCGTCGTCCTGGCCCTGGCGGCCTGGCTGGTGGTCACCATACCGGCCATCGCAAACCCCAGGTCCGTCACCTCGATACTGGTCATTACGTCCTTGCTGGCCCTGGCAGCCATGGGCCAGACGCTCGTGGTGATCCTGGGAGGACTGGACCTGGCGGTGCCGGGTTACATCCTCTTCGGTGCCTTCATGGCGGCGAACGTCGCGGGCAAGCTCGCGGTGCCGGCGGTTGTCGCCGTGCTGATCACGGTCCTGGTCTGCGGCGGCATCGGTGCCCTGATCGGCTGGATCTGCCACCGCTTCGCGGTCCAGCCACTGGTCGTCACGCTGGGCACCGGCGCTGCCCTCACGGGCGCGACGCTCTTCCTCGCCGACGGCGACTATTCCTCCGCCCCGCCGCAGGCGCTCCGTTCCCTGGCAAGTTTGAGGGGAACCACCTTCGGCATGCCGTTCCCGCCGATCATCCTGATCGTGCTGCTCTGCGGGGTGGGCATGTGGATTTTCCTCAACCGCACCGCGGCCGGACGTCGCTTCCATGCGACGGGAGTCAATTTCCGTGCCGCCCGGCTGACGAGGATCCGCACCTCTGCCGTGTGGACCCTGGTCTTTGCGGCCTCAGGCGCCCTGGCCGGCATCGCCGGCATCTTCATTGCCTCCTACGGCTCGGGCTGGTCGCAAACCATCGGGGAACCCTATCTGTTCTCGGGCCTGGCCGCGGTCCTTGTCGGCGGCTCCATCTTCGGCTCGATTCGCGGCAGCTACACCCGGACGCTGCTGGGCGCACTCACTCTCACCCTTTTGTCCACGATCATCGTGAGCAACGGACTCTCCGAGGCGCAGAGCCGCATCATTTTCGGGATCATCATCCTTGCCGTGGTTTCGCTGTACGGCCGGGAACGCCACGTCCGCGACAGGTTCTGAGTTCCGGTCCTGGTTTCTGATAAGACAGACGGGGATGCTCGGCCCATCGGGCCGGGACGTCCCCCGTCTGCGCTCCTGTGAGCTTCGCATAGCCGAAGCCGGCGGCCCTGTTGCCGCTGCCCCATTGTGGAGAACCCGCGCCGAAGCCCATCGGGTTCTCCCCGACGGTGAGCCGCCCAAGAAGTCCTTCTGCCGCTGCGGCACCGCGAAACCCGGGGCATCGGCCGGAGCAAGGTGCCTCAACACTGCATTCCGTGGGGCGGCCACCTCCACCGCGTCGCGGCATACCTGCTTATGATCGCGTGCGACGAAGCCAAATTCTCGCGCGACCGCTCCCCCAACCACGGGCGGCATGGAGGCTGCCGTTTTATCCGCGAAGGTGTGCCACCATACCCGCTGCCGCTCTTGTTTGCAACGGATTTCCCACGAAATTATCGGTGGCGAAGCAGGCAAGGCCCCCGCCATCGATCGCGGCGGGGGCCCAAAGGACATGATGCTCGTTGTTAACGATTTCCTGATGGTGCTGCCGGTAGAAGTGCGCGCGGCATCTGCGCACCCCATGCTGGAACGTCATTGAATCAGTGAGCCTCATGGCCCCCGAGGCATTTCAACGATCCTGCGCATCGACTGGATACAAGAAAGGCCCGGGCGCGAATTAATCGCCCGGGCCTTCAACAACCTGTCGGCTCCGAGTGTCCGTACCTTTTCAAGGAGGACCACGCAGCGCCAGGTGAAGTCATCGGGGCGCGCTTTGGGGCGCCACGGTGTCGGACTTCCGCATGATCATCCGGTGGATCTCGGCCCGGAGCTCAAGGTACGTCCGGGCGGGACTTGGTCTCGATCTGGTCGCGGCCGGTGCCCAGCGGGATTTCGACCGAGGCGGCCACGGAGGCCGGCCGGCCCGATAAGACGATGACCTTGTCTCCGAGATACACCGCTTCCTCGATGTCGTGTGTCACCAGGACGATCGTGACTCCGAGACGGTCGCGGATATCGAGCATCAGGTCCTCAAGGTCCGCCCGGGTCTGCGCATCAACGGAGGCGAAAGGCTCGTCCATGATCAGGATCTCGGGGCGATAGGCCAGCGACCGGGCAATCGCCGCGCGCTGTTGCATGCCGCCTGACATTTGCCACGGATACAGCTCCTCGGCATGTCCAAGGTCCACATCGCCAGCGCCTGTTCCACACGTTTCCGGCGTTCCTCGCGCGAGAGTCCGAGCCGCCGCAGCGGAAGCTCCACATTCTTGCCCACCTTCATCCAGGGCATGAGGGACCTGCTGTAGTCCTGGAACACGACCGAAGTTCCGCAGGTGGCTGCACAACTAACGCGCCCGTTGACCCTCACTTCTCCGCTGTTCGCGGGCCCCAGCCCCGACAAGGCGCGCAGCAGCGTGGTCTTTCCCGTGCCGGAGGGACCCACGATGCAGACGAATTGACCTTTCGCCACTGAGAAGGTGACGTCGGAGAGGACCTGGTTGTCGCCGAAGGACTTGCCGATCCCGTCGGCTTCCAGAATGGGCGTCGATATGGATTGCATGTGGACCTGCTTTCAGCTTCGCGATTCGCGGTGCCAGCCGAGCGCAAATCGCTCGACAAGCAAGAGGATGACATTGAGTAGATAGCCGATGACGCCGAGCAGGATCATGCCTGACCACATCTCGGGCAACGAGAACTGGCGCTGGGTCTCCAAGATGAAATAGCCGATCCCCTGCGAGGCCCCCATCAGTTCGCTGGCGAACATCAGGATGACCGAAACCGCGAGGCTCGCCCGGATCCCTGCGAAAATCTGCGGGGAGGCACTGGGAACGACCACCCGGAAGACCCAGTCGACGGGGCGAAGCCGGTTGGACTTTGCAACATCCACCAGCGCGGGGTGTACGCCCCTGACCCCGTCGATGGTGTTGAGCAGCACCGGCCACAGGGCCCCCAACACCACTATCAGCACGCGCATGTCGGGACCGATGCCCATCAGCTGGATGGCCAGCGGCAGCATTGCCACCGCGGGCAGGTAGCGCATGAACTGGAGCAGTGGTCCCACGGCCGTGGCGATGGCGTCGTTCAGCCCGAGCACGATGCCCAGGCCTACTCCGAGCACGATGGAAATGCCGAGGCCGATCAGTACCGAGTTGAGACTGGACACCACGTGCTCGCCAACGAGGTCGAAGATCCACAGCTCATGGAACCTCTGCCAAATCTTGGCGAGCGGAGGAAAGAAGATCGATGTGCTCCCGGCGCTTGCCATCCACCACAGTGCAACAAGCAGCGCCGGGACGATCGCCGGCAGGAGGAACCGGGTGATCCTTTGCGTCATGAGCTGACCTTTCGATGCGACGGATGCCATGCCAGAACGCTGCGTTCGAACCAGCGGAACGTTGAGTCGATGGCCATGCCCAGCACCCCGCACAGCACGATGTAGGCGAACATCTCCGGGAGCGCACCACTGAGTTGGTGGACCACGATCTGTTCCCCGAATCCGCCCGCGGGGATGACGATCTGCGCACTGATCGAAATCAGCAGGCAGATCGCTGCAGCCAGCCGGACCCCTGTGGCCATATACGGCAGTGCCGTCGGGAGCAGAAGCCGGGTCACCGTGTCCCAGCGGCGGACGCCGAAGGAGCGGAAAGTGTCCCGGGCCACGGGGTCCAGGTCGCGCGCGCCGTAGATGGTTTGCATGACCATTGCCCACACTGCCCCGAAGAAGGCCAGCAGTATCGTGCTCTGCAGTCCCGCACCGTAGAGCAGGACAACCAGCGGGACAAAGACCAATGCGGGGATGGTCCGCAGGAAATCGAGAGTGACCACCGACATCCGATAAGTCACTCGGCTCACGCCGAGTGGAAACCCGATGATCACGCCGATGACCACCGCCAGCAACAGGCTGATGAACCAGCTGGCCAGGGTCTCGGCAAGGGGTCCCCATACGGAGCCGTCCAGGACAAGTCCCCAGCACCGCGCCGGCGACAACCAGCGGCGTGGGCACGGCACCGAGCTGCCCGGTGGCCGCGGCCACCTGCCATGCCCCGAGCACCAGCACGATGACGCCCAGCTGGGACAGCCGGTTCATGGTCCCCCGCCGTAATGCGGGTTTCCGCGGCCGGGGCTTGCTCGGTGCCTCAGCTGCCTGCAGGGGTCCAGATGAGCTTTGCCGGGTCGTAGCCGTCATTGATGAATCCTTCCTTGGCCATCAGGTCAGCAAAGGCCTGGATGTCTTCCACGCCGAGCTTTGTGTCATAGGTGGGAATCACGGACTTCTCAATGGCCTCCGGGGACAACGAGGTGAATTCCGGGAGGACCTTGCGCACTGCCTCGGGATGCTCATTCGCATACTCCCCGGCACGCTTCATGGCCTTGGTGAATCGCTGGACGGCGTCCGGGTTGGACTTCGTGAACGCATCGCTGGCCACCCACTCCAACGCGCTCATCCCGCCGATCCCCTCGGTGAACGGTCGCCCGATCACCTGTCAGGCCCGCGGCGCGCGCCTTGGAAAGGAACGGATCGACGACGAACGCCGCGTCCACCCGCTTGGACTGAAGTGCCGGAACCATGTCCGGGTAGGCAATCTCGACGACTTTCACCTGCTCGGGGTCGACGCCGGAGTCCTTCAGGAGCACTCGCAGGGCCAGTTCGGGCGCCGATTTGAGGCCGACCACGGCCACCGTCTTTCCGGAGAGATCCTTCAGCGGAACCGACGGCCGCTGCCCGGTGCCGCGACCAACGCGGTCGTGTCATGCTTCGGATCCAGGGGATAGCGGTCGCTGCCGGAAACGACCCTGATCGGCAGCCCCTTCGAGGCAGCCGTCACGATGGGGACGGATGTCATGAGCGCCATTTGAAGCTCATTGTTGAGCAGGGAGGGAATCGCGGTGGCCGCGGTCTGAATCGTCGTGGCGGTGACATCCAAATTCTCGTCCTCGAAGAACCCCTGCTGCTCTGCGATGTAGACGTGGGCAGCATTGGCAATCGGCGTCACGCCAACGGCCAATGCCACGGGGGCTCCGGCCGATTCCTGCGGGGCTGGGCCGCTGGCCGAGCACCCGGCCAGAAGCAATGCACCGGCCGAAAGTGCGGAGATCGCGGTGAGGGTTCGGGAAAGTCTGGGCATTGGCACTCCTAGGTGATAGGCGCAACATTCGAAACGATCGGTTCGTATAGCACCGTATGTGACGCGCGTCATGAAGTCAATCGTCTCTCGAGCGTTACGAGTGGCCCGAAAATCGCTGCAACAACCACCGTCGCGGCAATCCCGGGAGGTGACACCGAGACGATCAAGCCAAGGGAAGGTGTGCACAGGTATCGCGAACCAAGCCCTTTCGGGCCATCCATATGAAATACGGCACAAACGCGATACGATACGACACGACTCGAACGTGATAAATGGATGAATGACTTCATCCTGATTCCATTGAAATCCAAGGAGAACAAATGTCCGCCGAGACCGCCACCGTCGCCGAGGTGCTTTCCAGCCCCTGGAAAATCGACGGCCTGACCATCAAGAACCGCTATGTGCTCAGCCCCATGGCGGTGCTGCAGCCCACGAAGGACGGCCATCCCAGCGACCAGACGATCGCGTTCCTCACCACTCGGGCACGCGGCGGCGCAGGGCTACTGATCATCGGTGGCGGCGTGGCCACCGAGCGCGGGAACCAGGAGGCACCGTTCCAGCCCCTGATGCGCTTCGACCGCGACGAATTCATTCCGGGCCTGAAGCGCATGGTCGATGCCGTGCACGAGCACGATGTACCCATCTTCGCCCAGATCTTCCCCAGTTTCGGCGCCATGGGCGTGCCGGGCGAGGGACGGCCCACGCGGGCTGCGAGCCCAAAGCCCGTCCGCATGGCCGCACCCCGCCTGCCGCACGGCTTCTACATTCCCGGCGGCCGAACGAACCCGACGCCGGAGGAGATCACCAAGGAGGAAATCCTCGAGGTCCAGGAACAGGCCGTCGCCGCGGTGCGGCGCGCCAAGGCGGCCGGCTTCGACGGCATCGAACTGGGCGCGCACATGCGCTACCTCTATTCCTCCTTCCTCTCACCGCGCACCAACTGGAGGACTGACGAATACGGCGGCAGCGCCGAAAACCGCGCCCGCATCCTGGTTGACACGATTCGGGCGATCCGGGCCGAAGTCGGCCCCGACTATCCCGTGGGCCTCAGGATGAGCACCAACGACCACCTTCCCGATGGCCAGGGACCCGAAGGGTTCGCGGAAGTCGCAGCGATCATTGAGAAGGAAGGGGTTGGCTATATCGCCCTGAGCGATGCGAACTACGAGTCGATGGACAATAACGTCACCTCCTTTTCGGGCGCAATCCTGGAGCACGGAGAGCCGCAGGCATTCCGCGCCGCCATGCCCGAGGTCCCGTTGCTCCTCAGCAGCACCTACGACCCGCAACAGTGCGCAGACGCCATCACCGCCGGGTTCGCGGACGGAATCATGCTGGCCCGGCAGATGCTGGCCGATCCGGAATTCCCCAACAAGGTTCTCCAGGGACGACAGGATGAGATTGTGTGGTGCGACCACGACAACTCTTGCCTGCGCCGCCTGATCTTCAACGTGCCGGTGCGGTGCCACAAGAACCCGGCAATGGGACGCGAAGCGGTTCTCGCGGGGGCAAAGGAACCCGTATCGATTATGCTCAAGCGTCCGGTGGAGAGCCTGCTGATCGCCGCGACCGGTTCCCCGGTCCTCATGGGCATCGCCGACAAGCTGGCGACCGCCGGCGCGAAGGCCTCCAAGAGCTGACACCTTCGCCGCGCGTCGGCCCCCGACCGCCATGGGGTCCGACGCGGCAACCTTGGTACAAAGACGTGCGTGTCGCCCGGACTCCGACTTGGAGCCCGGGCACACACGCATTTTGACCTATGTATCGGCAGCTGTTTCAGAAACCTCAGTCCGCCGGGCGCAGGGCCCTGCCGGTTCCGCGGTAGATGGCGACGGTCCGGTCCCCCGCCCGCACCATGACATCCACAATCATCCGGCGGCCCTCGTGGAAGGTCACTTCGGCGGAGGCAACCAGCTCCTCGGCGATGCGGGCCGGGGAAATGTAGGAGATGGAAGCCTCGGCGGTCGCGATTCCGGCGCCGAACGTGTTTGCGGCCATGGCGAACGCCGTGTCGGCCAGCGCGAAGACCAATCCACCATGGGCAATCCCGTGCCCGTTGGCCATCTCGGGCGTGACCGTCAGGACCGCCGTGGCACGGCCCTCGCTGGCACGCAGCACCTGGATGCCGAGGCCTTCCAGGCCCGGTCGGCGGCCAGCATCGAGCGGGCCGGGTCGGCAATGAGCGTTGACTGGTTCATGAGAGCCTCTCCACTACCATCGCCATGCCCTGGCCGCCGCCCACGCAGAGCGTGGCCAGGCCGAGCGATCCGTCCCTGGTTTGCAGTCCGTTGATGAGCGTTCCGACCAGCCGCGCGCCGGTCGCACCGAAGGGGTGGCCCAAGGCGATCGCCCCGCCAAACGGGTTGACCCGCTCGGGATCCGCGCCCAGCTTCCGCACCACGGGAACCACCTGGGCGGCGAAGGCCTCGTTCAACTCCACGATGTCAATGTCACCAATCGAGAGGCCCAGGCGATCAAGCAGGCGGTTGGATGCGTCCACCGGGCCCAGTCCCATGATCTCCGGCGAAAGGCCGCTTGCGGCACTGCCCAAGACGCGGGCCAGCGGCTTCAACCCGAGTTCACCGGCACGCCTGGCGCTCATGACAACCAAGGCAGATGCGCCGTCGTTGAGCGGGCTGGCGTTGCCTGCGGTGACGGTTCCGGATTCGTGGAACACGGGCTTGAGGCCGGAGAGTGCCTCCAGGTGGTTCCCGGCCGCGGGCCGTCGTCGGCAGCTCACCACGGTGCCGGCAGCCGTGGTCACCGGCGCGATCTCGCGCGCGAAGTACCCGGAGCCGATCGCCCGTTCAGCGCGGAGCTGGGACTCCAGCGCCCATTCGTCCTGGTCGCGACGCGTGGTGCCGGTTTGGCGTGCCACGAACTCGGCGGTTTTGCCCATGGAGAGGTACACGTCGGGCAGCTGCCCGTGATTCGCGGGGGTCGACCCACGGCTGGCCGGATTCAAAGACGTCGTCGGCACGCCGTGCCGCGTCCGCGAAGGCGGGGTGCGGGTGTTTCCACCACGGGCGGAGTCGAGCTGGTCGATTCGACGCCCGCGACCAGGAACGCTTCCCCGTCGCCGGCCCGCACGGCCTGGGCAGCCATCGCGGTGGCCTGCAACGAGGAGGCGCAGAAGCGGTTCACTGTGACCGCGGGGACGCTATCCATCCCTGCAAGCACCATGACGCGGCGTCCGATATTGTCGCCCTGCGCGCCCTGCGGGACCGCGCAACCCACGTAGGCATCCGCAAACTCGGCGGAGTCCATCTGTGGAACCGCCGCGAGCGCTCCCCGGATGGCTGCCAGCGCGAGGTCTTCCGGTCGCTCACCGGCCAGCGATCCCTTGCGGGCCCGGCCGATCGGTGTCCTGCGATAGGCGACGACGACCGCGTCATTCGGCGCGATGGCGGTGTTCATGATGATGTTTCCTTTCATTGTGGACCGCATGACGCCAACGGGCTGGCTCCAAGAGCCGGGAAGGGACAAGACCGGGACGCATAAGCCACGTCCGCAAGGGCGCATCTAGCTGGGATCGACATCTACCGAATATATACGATCCGTATCGTATTGCACAAGGAGCCTCACAGTCCCACACTGGACACAGGAGGGAAATCAGGGACCAAGGGACGAGCAGTCGCGAAGTGCGCCACGACCGGATGCGAAGTCGCCTACCGGAGGCGCGAGGAGTCCTTGCGACCCGAAAGGTCTGCCCGGTCGGCATTCTTTCGGCCACAGCCGCATCATCACGGGCCCATCGGGCCCGGACGGAAACATGGTAGTACTTGAGGCCGCTACCCTGCAGCAAGCCCTTCAAGTGCCGGTCTGCATGATGGCGTCGGTGGCCTTGGCGTCAAGGGGGCCCGACTGGAACAACAGACGGAAGTACACGGGGGCATAGAGCAGCTCCGTGACGACCTGGGCGTCGAGATCCTTGCGCATCGACCCCTCGCTTATGGCTCGCTCAACCAGGGACGTAACGACCAGCGCGCGCGGGGTCCAGAAATGTTTCTTGAATTCAGCCATCGCCGCCTCGTCCTGCTGGCACTCACCGATGAGTTGCGCCACGAGCCGGCCCTCATTGCCCGCGTAGACCTCCGCAAGTGAGGCCATGTGCTCACGAAGCGCGTCGATCGCAGGAACATCCTGGCGCACCGGAGTACGCGCGACATGGTTGTCCAGGAAAGTATCGATAACCACGGCAACCTTGCTCGACCACCACCTGTAGATAGTGGTCTTGCTGACGCCGGCCTCACGGGCAATGCGCTCGATCGAGAGCTTTTGCACCGTAAATCCGTCGGGCCCCGAATCTTCGAGCAACTTCATGGTTGCTTCCAAAATCGGCCCGACGACTTTCTTCACTTCTGATTGCCATGGGTCAACCATACGTGCAATAGTCATCCAATACGAAACGTACACGATCAAATTGGTGCGAATTCAATGCTCCGGCGCGTGCCACAGGGCGATTGGCTGCACGCAAAAGGGTGACCTGCGCCCGCGCGCAAGATGACGTGGCATCTTTGCATTGAATTGTGACGCACCTTACACTCAGTACGAAACGGATCGAATCTTTAAGGAGATGCCGTGACTGCATCTTTTGCCGGCAACGCCCGCCCTTCCCTACTCGGCATGTGCTTGCCTGCACCGCAGATCTATCACGGAACCTCATCCGAGGTGGACCGATGACTTCCGTACTGGATACCCGGTCGGTTCCTCCGGCCGAGCGCCGGGACTACTGGTCGGCGGGAATCGCCGAACGCTTCTTCCCGATGCACGTCGAATCGGTCGGGGCGCCCTCCTTCGAGGCCCGCTTGGCCAGTGGCCAGGTCGGGCCGGTCAGGGTCCAGTCCATCCAAGGGCTTGCGCACCGGGTGGCACGCACGCAGCGGATGATCGCCACCGCCGATCCGGAGTGCATCTTGCTGTATCTGATGACCAGAGGCACGATCCATATCGAACAGGACGATCGCAGCTGCGTTCTTCGCCCCGGTGACATTGCGTGCCAGGATACGTCGCGGCCTTCCACTTTTGAGGGCCGCGAGGGTTTCGAGGTGCTCGTATTCAGCATTCCCAAATGGTTCATAGGGGCGCAGGCCGAGGGCATCGCCCGGCGTTCCGCGACGCGGGTGGACTCGGGCCAGGGACGGCTCACTGGGCCGGCAACCCCGTTCCTCGCACAGCTAGCCCGAACCACAACGAGCGGCGGCGGGCTCTCGAGCCCTGACGGGGAAGGCGCTGCACAGATGCTGCTCCCTTGCTTCGCAGCATGTACGGCGCGCAGGAGATTTCCGATCCGCGCTCCCGCCCTGAGGCACTGCTCGCCCGGATGCAGCGGTACGTGATGGACCACCTGCACGACCCGGAACTCGGGCCAGAGCGGATCGCGCAGGCCCACTACGTGTCCACGCGCTACGTCCACAAGCTCTTTGCAGCCTCCGGCACCGGAGTGTCGGCCTGGATCCGCGAACGCCGGTTCGAGGGTGCCGTGGGCGAGTTGCGGCGGTCCCCGGAAACGACGATCGCGACGGTCGCGACGAGGTGGGGATACCGCCATCCGGCAAGCTTCAGCAGAGCCTTCCGCGAGGTCCACGGCTGTGCCCCGCGGGAAGCCAGGCATCTGCCGGAGCCGGCGGGGAAGACCCCGCCCGTTTGTTAGGGCGGGGTTTGGCTCCCCCGAAGATGCGCCATCAGGCCTGCGGGAAACCGGCCTCCCGCAGGCGGGTGCCCCAGATCCCCGACTTGCCCGGGGCGATGATCCCGTTCGGGTCAAGGGTGTCCTTGATCGTCTCGTTGAAGCGCCGCAGCGCGTGGTCGTTGAAGCCGAACTGGTCGGCCGCGAGATCCATGAAGGACAGGTGCGCCCGGTATTCGCCGTAGCCGCGCTTGCCGGCCTCGGCGACCATGCGCTTGGCAAGGGCGTACGCCTTGGCGACCTGCTCCGGGTTCTTCGTGTCGAAGGGGATCACGTTGATGAACGTGGTCGACCTGGCGTTGATCGGGAGCATGCCACCGAGGAAATCAAGGCCCACCTCGGCGCACATCTCGGCCATCAGCTTCTGCGCGGCGATCGCGTGCTGGGCCGTGAGCGGGATGACCGGCGAGAAGTCGACGTGGCCGCCCTCCTCGCCGCCTGACCATCCGGCCATCTTGTAGAGATCCTGGCTCGGCACCCCAATCTGCACCCGCTCGTGCGGGTTGGGCAGCGTCTCCCAGGCGTCTGCCCCGTGCTTCTGGCCCATGAGATCCACGCTCGGAATCTGCAGGAAGCGAGCCTTGAGCTTCTCGAAGTTGTGGTCGACCACCGCCTCGTCGCCATAAAGCGCAAAGCGCATCATCCACCGGCCCAGTCCCATCTCCTTGGCGATCTTGTCGATGATCTCCTCCGGCATCGGGCCCTCACCGGTGTACCACTCGGCACGGGTGGTGAGCATCGAGGCCATGCATAGCGTGTTCGACAGCTGCGGGCGCATGTCGATAGTGCCGGCCAGCATGAGCTCGCGCAGCGCATCGACCACGGCGGGCATCTGCGCCTCGTCCCAGACGCGCAGCCACAGCGGCATGTACACCTCGGGCTTGGGCATCAGCCAGTAGCCCATCTTCGTGACGATGCCGTAGTTGGACTGCATGAACATCTCAGTCGAGGTCGGCCCGAGGCCGCGCTTGTACAGCGGCCAGGTCGGGTTGTTGTCCATCGCGCCCGAGCCGGTGCGCATGAGGTCGCCGTTCGGGAGTACGACCTCGAACCCGCAGTGCGAGGCCTGGTCGATCGAATACGGCATGTAGGTCAGCCCGTGCTCGAGCGTGTTCGAGACGACGCCTCCCCAGCCGATGTCCACGATGGAGGCGACAAGGTTGTGGCCGCCGGCCTTGATCGCATCGTGCAGGTCGTACCAGCTCACGCCGGGCTCCACTATCGCGTAGCCGAGCTCCTCGTTGATCTCCAAGACGCGGTTCATGTTCCGGAAGGAGAGCATGACGGAGCCGCGCACCTGGGGCGCGGCTCCCCCGTAGCCGTTGTTCTTGCCGCGGCTGATGGGCCACAACGGGATGCGATACTCGTTGGCGATCCGAACGACTGCCTGGACGTCCTCAGTACTCGTTGGGCTGACGACTGCGGACGGGAGATTCGTGGCGGAGCCGGGAACCTGGAAGGGATCCTGGAAGTCTTCGAGGGACGCGGCGTCGCTAGCGACCTTGTCTTCGCCGATCGCAGCGGCGAACGCCGCGAGTGCCTTTTCGAGGTCGAACTCGGTGACGCCGGGTGGGAGCGGGCGCGTCGACGTTTCGGGGGTGATACTCATCATTCATCATCTCCTTTGATGCGGTGTGTCGTGCGTAACACGTGCTGCTCATCCTGCGCCATCTGGTGGTGGGGTGGGGAGACCGCGGGCCCATAGTGCAGTTCGTGCACAGAAGTGTGCACGAACTGCACCATCACACCGCGCCCGCCTCCGGTCCCCTCCTCGCCGTGGTTGCATGGGCCCACTACACATGACGAGATGAACGGAGAAGGAACCATGGCTGGTGGTCGTCTGGAAGGAAAAGTCGTCCTGTTGACAGGCATCGGGGGCGGAATGGGCCGGGTGACCGCCCGGCTGTTCGCTCGCGAGGGGGCCACGGTGCGTCGGTTGCGACCTCGATGCCGACGGAGCTGCGGAGACGGTCCGCCTGGTGGAGGCCGACGGAGGCGCGATCGAATCAAGCGCCCCGATGGACCTGGGCAACCGGGAAAACATCGATCGCTGGGTCGGCGGCGCGATCGAACGCCACGGCCGCATCGACGTGCTCTACAACAACGCCAGCATGCCGAAATTCGCGCCGTTCGCCCAGATGAGCGGCGAGGAATACCGGTTCACCATCCAGAACGAGCTGGACCTGGTGTGGCATGCCTGCCAAAGCGCCTGGCCGCATCTGGCCGCCGTCGGCGGTGCAATCGTCAACATCGGTTCGGGCGCCGGAATCCAAGGGGCCCGGGCCCTGCCGCAAGCCGCCCATGCCGCCGCGAAAGGGGCCGTCATCGCCCTGACTCGGCAGCTCGCCGCCGAAGGTGTCGCCGTCGGGATTCGCGTCAATTGCGTGAGTCCTGGTGTCATGGCGACTCCGCCGGTACTCGCGATGTTCGAGGAATTTGGCGAGAACGCGCCTTTCGCCCCGATCATCGAGCGCACGATTGACGGCAAGCCTGGGGAACCACTCGCCGTCGCGTATGCAGGCCTCTACCTCGCCTCCGAGGAGGCGAAATGGGTCACGGATCCCACCTGGTCGTAGACGGCGGAGCCAGCGCGATGATGTAGGTCCGAGCGAGACCGAAAGGGTCGTCATCGGCCGATCCGCGTTCATGGTTCGATTCCGGAGGCAGGTCTGCGTGCCCGGCGGCGTCGGAAACAACGGTCGGAATGGCAATTTTGCCCCCGAAGCTTGTCGAGCTCACGTCTCAGCGCCCTGCCTGCCGCATCGGAGGGGCAGGCACGAAGCTTGACCAGGAGTGTCATTGTGAACGGCACAGTCCACCGGGCAGCAACCTGCAGACAGTCATCGGACTCAGTTGGTAGTGCCGAATGGACGAGCCAACTGCGCACGTCCGCTACTTGAGAAGAGTCATGTAGCCGCAGCCTCACCCTGCCATGAAGAGTCGACAACACAGATCCACCAGCCGACCCAAGGGAGGAGCCACGCGGCCACAGCACGGCCACCTACAAAAAAGGCCCCCGAAGGGGCGCATAAGTGAACACTTTGTGCACACTCAGAGGCCAACAAGCCCCTGAACAGGGAAAA
>CAVRLW010000024.1:0-45261 GCA_963722145.1 uncultured Actinomycetota bacterium
ACGCCAGCTGGCACCCCGGCACCACTGCCATGTGGTCCACCGAACTCCGAGTCGCTTTCCGGGCTGTCGAAGGCGGCACAGAGCTCCGCCTGGTTCACACCGGCTGGGAAGGCGCCGAGGACCCAGCCGCCACCCGCGCGGACTACCTGGCCGGCTGGCCCGGCGTCCTGGACCGCTTCGTTCGATTCATGGGCGCCACCGGTGCAAATGGCCCGGACGCCTCAGTAGCCCTTTAGACTGACTTCCCGTACACCGGCGCAGACATCGGCGGCCGGTCCGGCGCAGCCCGAGGGGACCTAGCCCCGCAGGGGCCCTGGGTCAACGGGCGGGACAGCGGTGCTGGACCGGATAACAAAGCGAGTGGGGTATTCGGTGTGCGCGGCCGCCGCGTCTCCGGCGCCGTCGAGCCTGGCCAACAAACGCTGCACGGCCAGCGCTCCCTGGCCCCGCGCGTCCTGATCGAACGTGGTCAGCCCGAAGACCTCACCAAGCTCATGGCCGTCGATGCCGATGACGGAGAGGTCCTGCGGCACTCGCAGGCCGAAATCGCGGGCGGCGAGGATAGTGCCGATCGCCATCTCGTCGGAGGCGGCAAAGACGGCGGTGGGACGCTCCGGTGAGCTGCCGAGCAGCTTGCGGGCGTTGGCATAGGCGCCTTGGATCGTGAAATCGGCGGAGACCTGCCACTCCGGCCGGACCGACAGCCCGGCGTCCCGCATGGCTTTCTTGAAGCCGGCCTGGCGGGTTCCGGGCAGGCGGAAATCCTGGTCGTAGACGGCATCGCCGGTCATGTGGGCGATTTTGCGGTGACCGAGCTGGATAAGGTGGCGGGCGGCGGCCTCCGCGATGCCGGAGTCATCGATGCGAATGGTCGACGCTCCGGGCAGCGGGCCGCCGATCCCCACGATCGGGCGGTGGATGGCCAGCAGCTGATCGATCTCGGCCTCGGAGAGCTCCAGGGACACGGCGATCACGGCATCCACGCGTTTGCGCAGGAGGAAGTCGTTCAGCACACTGTGGCGGCGCTCCCGGCCCTCGCTGACGTTGTACAGCGTGAGGTCGTAGCCGGCATCCAGCAGGGTCGCCGAGACTCCCTCGACGACCGAGGAAAAAAACCACCGGTGGACCGAAGGGACAACAAGGCCGACATTGTGGTTCCGTCCGGAGGCCAGGCTGGAGGCCTGGTACGAGACGACGAAACCGAGCTCGGCGGCGGCGGTCCGGGCACGCTGCCGGCTGCGCGGGGAGACGTTGCCCTTGCCGCTCAAGGCGCGCGAGACGGTGGCGATGGAGAGGCCGGCCCGTTCCGCGACGTCCTTGATGCCGGACATGCCTACCCCTCCGTGTCCTCGATGTCGATTTCCAGCCAAACAGTTTCACCTGAGCCTAGCGGATCGTCGGCGCCGGCCATGTCGCCGGGGCCGTAGCCGGCCTCCGTGGGTGCTGAACTGCGCAGCAGCACCCGCCCGCCGGGCAGTTCCAGGGACTCGGAGCCCACATTCAGCAGCACCAGCGTGGAGCCGTTGAGGAAGGCAAGGCTCGTGTCCGTGCAGAGGTCCTCGTACCAGGACAGTGAGCCGCGGCCAAGTTCCAGCCGGCGGCGCAGCTCCAGCATGCGCTTGTAAAGGCTCAGATGCGACGACGGCGAAGCGGCCTGCACATCCCGTGCCAGCCGCGAGAAGCTCTCCGGCTGCGGGAGCCAGGGGTCCTGCCCGTGGCCGAACCCGGTGTTGAGTTCCCCGGCCCGCCAGGGCAGCGGGACACGGCAGCCGTCGCGGCCCAGCCGCGCGCCGCCGGTGCGGGCGAAGGTGGGGTCCTGGCGCCGGGTGTCCGGAATGTCGATGCCATCCGGGAGGCCGAGCTCTTCACCCTGGTAGAGGTAAGCCCCGCCTGGGAGCCCCAGCATGAACATGGACGCCGCGGCCGCCCGGGATCGTCCGAGGTCCTCGTCCGGCTGCTGATCCCACGTGCCGATTCCGTCACCGTCGCGAGGCGCCTGCCCGTTGTACCCGAAGCGGGTGGCGTGGCGGACGACGTCGTGGTTGGAGAGCACCCAGGTGCTGGGAGCGGCGACGGCGTCCAGCGACGTCAGTGACTCGGTGATGACGTGGCGCATGCGGTGCACGTCCAGGCCCGCGTGGAGGTAGGGGAAGTTGAAGGCCTGGTGCATTTCGTCCGGGCGGACCCAGTCGGCGAGCCGGGGGAGCGGGTCGACGTTTGCCTCGGCACAGAGGATCCGGTCGGGGCCGTACTCGGCGAGTATCCGCCGCCACTGGCGGTAGATGTCATGGAGGGCAGGCTGGCCAAACATCGGAGCGTCGCTGCCGGGGAAGCCGTCGGAGCTGCTGCCGTCGGCGCGGCCGCCCCACTCCGGCAGGCCGGGGGCCTTCACGAGGGCGTGCGCCACGTCCACTCGGAAACCGGAGACGCCGCGGTCCAGCCAGAAGCGCAGGACCCGCTCGAATTCCTCATGGACGGCGCGGTTGTCCCAGTTGAAATCCGGCTGGGAGGAGTCGAAGAGGTGCAAGTACCACTGGCCCGGCGTGCCGTCCGGTTCGGTGATCCGGGTCCAGGCTGAACCGCCAAAGTGGGACTGCCAGTTGTTCGGAGGTTCCTCGCCGAATGCTCCACGGCCGTCGCGGAAGATGAACATGTCCCGCTCCGGGCTGCCTGCCGGCGCGGTCAGGGCCGTCTGGAAGGCCGGGTGCTGGTCCGAGCAGTGGTTGGGCACGAGGTCCACGATCATCCGCATTCCCAGCCGGGTGGCCTCGGCCACCATGGCGGCGAAATCGTCCAACGTGCCGAACAAGGGGTCGACGTCGCAGTAGTCACTGACGTCGTAGCCGGCGTCACGCTGCGGAGACCGGTAGAACGGGGACAGCCAGACGGCGTCGATGTCCAGTTCGGCAAGGCGGGGCAGTTCGGCGGTAATTCCGGCGAGATCGCCGATGCCGTCGCCGTTCAGATCCCGGAACGAGCGTGGGTAGACCTGGTAGATGACGGCAGAGCGCCACCATCCCGGAATGTGGTCTGCGGCGTGCACAGGCGTCAGCGGACCGGTCAGGGGGCCGGCCAGCGCGGCGGGGGAGAGAAGAACTGAATCAACGGACATGACCGCAATCGTAAGGCTCCACTGCCGAAAAGTGAAAACGCTTCCAGTCATTTTCCGTCAGGTAATTTCGACCAGTGATTGGACTATCCGCCGCAGGTTTGGAAGCGCTTGCAACTGTGAGCCGCATCACCGACAATACGCGGCCTTAGACTGGGATTCGGATTCGACCGAACTGGAGACCACATGCGCAGCATCATCGATGAGCTGACCTCTTCCCTTGGCGCGGCGAAAATTGCCGTGGACGCCGCCACCCTGGCCGCCTATGCCGTGGACCAGGCTCCCGTTGTGGACTATCAGCTCCCACAGGCCGTGGTCCGCGCCGAATCGGTGGCCGACGTGCAGGCAACAGTGCGTGCCTGCGCCGCCCGCGGCGTCGCGCTCGTGGCCCGCGGGGCCGGCACCGGTGTCTCCGGGGGCGCCCACGCGAGCGAGGGCTGCGTGGTGCTCGCCCTCGAGGGGATGAACCGCATCCTGGATCTCAACCCGGATGACGAGACTGCCGTCGTGGAGCCCGGCGTCATCAACGCGGACCTCAACGCCGCCGCCGCTGTGCACGGGCTGATGTACGCCCCGGATCCTGCAAGCTTCAAGATGTCCACCATCGGCGGCAATGTGGCCACGAATGCCGGCGGGCTGCGCTGCGCGAAGTACGGCGTGACCCGGGACTCGGTCTTGGCCCTCGACGTCGTGCTCGCGGACGGCTCCCTGATCCACACCGGCCACCAGACCTTCAAGGGCGTCGCCGGCTACGACCTCACCGGGCTGTTCGTCGGTTCGGAGGGGACCCTGGGAATCGTGGTAGGCGTAACCGTGCGGCTGAAGTACCTGCCGCGCGAAGTGCACACCATCGCCGCCTTCTATCCGGACTTCCGCAGCGCCGCGGCCGGCGTCCTCGCCGTCGGCAGGGCCCGCGTGCAGCCGGCCATCATGGAACTGCTCGACGGCGGCTCGCTCGCCCAGCTCGACGACATCCACGGCTCGGACCTTGCCGCGCGCGGGGCGTCCCTGCTGCTGATCCAGACCGACGGCTTCGGCGCGGCGGCGGAAGCAGCCGCCATCCGCCCGGTCCTGGTGGCTGGAGGCGCGGTGGTGACCATGGAGGCCAACGCGGAGGCAGAGCAGCTCGTCGAGCTGCGCCGCAACAGCCGAGGGACCGAGGTGGACGACGAATACCGGGTGGGCGAGGACGTGGCTGTGCCGCGTTCGCGCCTTGTGGATTACGTGGCCGAGCTGGAGTCCATGGCGGCGGAGCACCGCGTCCAGCTCAAAGTCGTGGCACATGCCGGCGACGGAAACCTGCACCCCACGTTCTGGATTGACCGGGCGGACGACACCGTGGACCCCGATGCCATGGCCCGCCTCGGCGCCGCCCTGGACAGGTCCATTGCCGTGGCCCTGGCCATGGGCGGCACCATCACGGGCGAACACGGGATCGGGCAGTACAAGCTGCGCTGGCTGGGCCTGGAGCAGAAGGAACCGGTGCGCGAACTGCAGCGCCGGATCAAGGAACTGTTCGACCCGGCCGGGATCCTGAACCCCGGCAAAGCGATTTAGCTGACGCGATTTAGACCGGGTGTGCCACAACGCGCCCGGGCAGTTTAGTCGTCGGAGTCAGGGTATTCGTCAATGGTCTCGTCGGCCCCGTACCGCGATGATTCCTCGGTCTCCACCTCGAGGATTTTGAGCAGCCCCGTGTCCGGGTTGAGCATGATGGCGGCCTCGTCCCGGCGGTGACGGAGTTCGTTGTCGATGTAGGACTGGACGGCCTCGGCCAGGGGGATGTGCCGGTTCTCCTTCTCGGACATGTACCAGCGGTGCTCGAGGACCTCGTGCACCGCCTCGGCCGGCTCGAGCTTGCCGGAGAGATCGCGGGGGATGGCCCGCACAATCGGTTCGAAGATCTGGCTGACCCAAAGGTGCGCGCTGTATTCCTCGTCCATGCCCGGGTTGTTATCCGCCCGGAACGAGTCCATATCGTTCAGGAGCCGGCGGGCCTGGTTTTCCTGGGCGTCCAGGCCGGTCAGGCGCAGCAGTCGGCGCTGGTGGTGACCGGCGTCGACGACCTTGGGCTGGAGCTGGATGGTGGAGCCGTTCTGCGTGGTCTTGATCGCGTATTCCTCGACGTCGAACCCCAGTTCGTTGAGCCGCCGGATGCGGGCGGCCACGCGCCAGCGTTCCCCGATCTCAAACGACTCCTTTGCCGTCAGCTCGGTCCACAACCGCCGGTAGCTGTCCATGATGAGCTCGCTGGTGGCCACCGGGTCCACCTTCTCCTCGATCAGGCCGCCGTCGAGCAGGTCCATGAGTTCCCCGGCGATGTTGACGCGGGCGATCTCGAGGTCGTACTCGCGCTGGCCGGTGGACAAATCCGGGTACAGCTCGCCGGTCTCGGCATCCACGAGGTAGGCGGCGAAGGCACCGGCGTCGCGGCGGAACAACGTGTTGGAGAGCGAAACGTCGCCCCAGTAGAAGCCGATCAGGTGCAGCCGGACCAGCAGCAGCGCCTGGGCGTCGATGAGGCGGGTCAGCGTGTCCTTACGCAGCATCTGGGAGAAGAGCGCGCGGTAGGGCATGGAGAACTTCAGGTGCCGGGTTACCAGCACGGGGTTCAGCGGCCGGCCTTCCGGAGTGGTGCGTCCGGTAATGACGGCCACCGGCTCCACACCGGGCACGTCCAGCCGGGCGAGCTTGCGGAGCATGTGGTACTCGTGGCGGGCCACGTGCTCCGATGTTTCCTTGATGGCGATGACGGAACCGCCGAGGTGGGCGAAGCGCACGATGTGCCGGGAGATGCCGCGGGGCAGGGCCGCCAAATTTTCTGCCGGCCAGTCCTCGAGCGCGATGTGCCAGGGCAGGTCCAGGAGCTCGGGCTCGGTGGCGGCGGCCGTGATGCTCAGCGAACTGGACACCATCGAGGCCTTTTCGTCATTGGCGCTGGCGGCCTCGTACCGGGGCAGTTTCCCGATCTGACCGTAGTCGGTGGGCTCGTCGTGCCACTGGGCACTGTTTTCCTCGGTCATGGGGTTTCCTCGGTCATGATTCAATTCTTCCGTATTTGACGGGCCGCGCCTAAAGCGTGGCAGTTAACGCCGGACGGCGGCCCTCCACTGGGGAGGACCGCCGTCCGGTGAGCACGGTGCGTGGGCGGGCCCACGCCGGCCGGGTTCCCTAGCCGAAGCGGAGCAAGGCTAGGGAGCCGGTGGGGACTAGTCGCCGAGGCGCAGGCCGGTCTTAGTGTCGAACAGGTGTACGTGGCCTGACTGCGGGCGGACCCAGATGGACTCACCCTTCATCGGGGGGCGGCGGCCGTCGACGCGGGCCACGATGTCGTGGCTCTGGCCATCCAGCGTGGTGTGGCCGTAGACGTAGGCGTCGGCGCCGAGTTCTTCGACGACGTCGACCTCGACCTGGAGACCATCACCCTCGGCAACAGTCTCGAGGTCTTCCGGGCGGGAACCGAGGGTCACGGTCTGGCCGTGGGCCTCTTCGAGGACGTCGCGCGGTACCGGGTAGACGGTCCCGCCGAACTGCACGCCGCCGTCGACGACGGGGAGTTCGAGCAGGTTCATGGCGGGGGAGCCGATGAAGCCGGCCACGAAGACGTTCTTCGGCTTGTCGTAGAGGTTGCGCGGGGTGTCGACCTGCATCAGCAGGCCGTCCTTCAGCACGGCGACGCGGTCACCCATGGTCATGGCCTCGACCTGGTCGTGGGTCACGTAGACCGTGGTGACGCCGAGGCGGCGGGTCAGGGACGCGATCTGGGTGCGGGTCTGCACGCGCAGCTTGGCATCAAGGTTGGACAGCGGCTCGTCCATGAGGAAGACCTGCGGGTTACGCACAATGGCGCGGCCCATGGCAACGCGCTGGCGCTGGCCACCCGAGAGGGCCTTCGGCTTGCGGTCCAAGTACGGTTCGAGGTCGAGCAGCTTGGCGGCCTCACGGACGCGCTCGGCGCGCTCTTCCTTGCTGACGCCGGCGATCTTCAGTGCGAAGCCCATGTTGTCCGCAACGGTCATGTGCGGGTACAGGGCGTAGTTCTGGAACACCATGGCGATGTCGCGATCCTTCGGCGGGACGTCCGTGACGTCACGGTCGCCAATGAGGATGCGGCCGGAGTTGACGTCCTCAAGACCTGCAAGCATGCGCAGGGAGGTCGACTTTCCGCAGCCGGAGGGTCCAACGAGGACTAGGAATTCGCCATCGGCGATATCGATGTTGAGCTTGTCAACAGCGGGCTTATCGGTGCCCGGGTACAGGCGTGTTGCGTTGTCAAAAGTAACTGTAGCCACAGTTATCAATCCCTTCACCGGCAGGTACGTGCCGGACGATCCGTAGTGAATGGTCTTTTTATGCAGTTGTTAATTCAATTTTGGGTGCTCACGCGCATACTCCTCGGCCGAAGCCGAGGAGTATCCAATGACGCCGCACGGTAGTTGTGCGCCACATCACAACTAGAGTATGTCAGATTTAAGGCATTTGGGCCAAAATGTTACGGATGTCACAGGTGATGCTGCCCACTCGGGCACCTCGGCGGCTGCGATCCTCGGCGTTTCTTGGCGCCGCCTCTAGGGATTTACTGCGCGTGTCCGCTCCCTCAGGAGGGCTTCGAGCAGTTCGCAGATGTGGACCGGCGCCTCCACCCGAAACTCGGCTTGGGTGAAATCGAGCCCCACTTTTACGCCGAGATCGCCCGGGACGAGGCTGGCCAGGGCGTCCTCGTCGGTGGTGTCGTCTCCGGCGAAGACCACAGCTGTGGCTCCGGCGGCCTGCCGCAGGAAGGAAATACCCTCTCCCTTGGAGGCGTTGACCACGGAGGTTTCCAGGACCCGGTGCCCGGTTTTCAGGAACACTCCGCTGCGGTCCTGCAGGACCGCCCGCGCTGCGGCGACGGCGTCCTCGGCGACATCGGCGGCTGCGAGCCGCGTGTGCAGGACGACGCCGGCTGGCTTGTCCTCCAGGAGTGTCCCGGGTGCCAGCTCCGCGATCGCCTCAAGCTCCTTGCGGACCTCGGCCAACAGTTCCCGCTGGCCGTCATCGAGCATCAGTTGCGAGGAGCCCGGCCCCATCCAGACCTCGGCGCCGTGGCTGCCGATCAGCAGCGTGTTCTCCGGCGGGAAGGCCACGGCCCGCAGGCTGTCCAGCGCGCGGCCGGAGATAAGCGCCGTCGTCGTCTGGGGAAGTTCCGCCAGCGCCGCGAAGGCGGCCGCAGAGCGCGGGAGCGCGCGGGAGTCGCCCGCATGATCCACGAGCGGTGCCATGGTGCCGTCGAAGTCCATCGCCACGAGCAGGTGCTCGGTGCCGGCAATGCGGCGCACCGCCGCCAGCAGTTCAGGGGAGAGCGAGAGCGGGGCGGTGCCTGAATTGTTGGTGCCTGAATTGTTAGCACCGGTGGTGTCAGGACTCATCGCGTACAACCTTTTCGGCCAGGGCGTTCAGGAAGTCGGAGGACCAGAGGTCGACGTCGTGGTCCAGGATCTGCTTGCGCATGGCCCGCATGCGGCGGGATGCCTCGGCCGGCTGCATGTTGACGGCCTTCATGATGGTGTCCTTGAGGCCGTCGATGTCGTGCGGGTTCATCAGCAGGGCCTGCTTGAGCTGGTCGGCGGCGCCGGCAAACTCACTCAGTACCAACGCGCCGTCGTTGTTCGTCCGGGCCGTGACGTATTCCTTGGCCACGAGGTTCATGCCGTCGCGCAAGGCTGTGACCAGCATGACGTCCGCGGCCAGGTACAACGACACCATCTCCTCGATGGGGTAACTGTGGTGCAGGTAGCGGACGGCCGTGTTCTGCATGGTGTCGAAGGTGCCGTTGATGTGGCCCACCGTGCCCTCAACCTCCTCGCGGAGCAGGCGGTACTGTTCCACGCGTTCCCGGCTGGGGCTGGCCACCTGGATCAGGGTCGCGTCCTCCACGGTGACCTTGCCGTCCTGCAGCAGTTCCTCATACGCCTTGAGCCGGTGCCGGATGCCCTTGGTGTAGTCGAGGCGGTCGACGCCGAGCAGGATGGTCTTGGGGTTGCCGAGGTCACGGCGGATCTGCTGCGCGCGCTCAATGATCTTCCGGCTTCTTCGCCAGCTCGCTGATCTGCTTGACGTCAATGGAGATAGGGAATGCCTGGGCCCTGGCGATGTGGGTGGTTTCGCCGTCGGCGCCCCTGACGTGGACCTGCTGCTGCTTGACGCTGGCGCCCAGGAAGCGCCGGGCCGAGCGCATGAAGTTTCCGGCATCGCTGCTGCGCTGAAAGCCCACCAGGTCCGCGCCCAGTAGGCCGTCGATGATGGCACGGCGCCACGGGAGCTGGGCGAAGATCTCCGGCGGCGGGAACGGGATGTGGTTGAAGAACCCGATCTTCAGGTCCGGCCGGGCCTCCCGGAGCAGCTTCGGAACCAGCTGGAGCTGGTAGTCCTGCACCCAGACGGTGGCGCCGTTGGCTGCGTGGCGGATGACGGCGTCCGCGAACCTCCGGTTGACCTTCCGGTAGGAGTCCCACCAGGTGCGGTGGAACTCCGGCGGGGCGATCACGTCGTGGTAGAGAGGCCACAGGGTGCCGTTGGAAAAGCCCTCGTAGAAAAGCTCTATGTCGTCCGCACTCAGCTGGACGGGGATCAGGTCGATGCCGCCGTGACTGAAGGGCTTGACGGTCTCATCGGGGGCTCCGTGCCAACCCACCCAGGCGCCGTCGGTCTTGGTCATCATCGGGGCCAGCGCGGTCACGAGGCCTCCGGGGGAGCGGCGCCAGCCGCCCTCGCAGCCGGTCTCGTCGGCTGAACAGCGGTCCACGGGCAGCCGGTTGGATACCACCATGAAGTCGAACTGATCCCCTGCCCCGGCAGTTGGGGCGGCGCTGTCGGTGGCCGTCCGCGCCGCTTCAGTGGTGTCTTGCCCGCCGTGGCCGGCGCTGTCCGTTGCTTCCATTGGTGCCCCCTGGGGTCCGCTCGTGGCTCTTCATCAACCCTAGTCGCACGGAATCTTCCGGGCTATTCGTCCGTTGGGCAGGCGGAAGGGAAACTTGAAAGCGCAAGTTCTCGGGTTTCTCCCCTAAAATGATGAAGTTGCCACTGAGTGGACCGTCCCTGGCCGAACGACCCGAGGAACCAATGAGCCCCGCAAACGAACCCCGACAGTCCAAGGCAGAGCGCACTGCCGCGGCGCGCGAGAAAGCCCGCGAGATCCGCGAGGCGCAGCTGAAAAAAGAGAAGCGCAACAAGCTGCTGATCGGCTGGGGCATTGTTGCCGCCGTCGTCGCCATCATCGTGATCGTGGCGCTCGTTGTCACTGCCAACATCAAGAACAACGCCCCCGTGGCCGACGAGGGGCCCACACCGGCCAACGGCAACATCCACGGCGGCGTCACCCTGCTGGCGAACACCGAGGTTGCGAAGACCGATCCCGCAACCGTGAAGCTGTCCGACCTCCCGCCCGCTCCGGCCACGCCGCCGGCCGAGGTCACGGCCCCGGGCGCCGAGGCAGAGGCCGGCAAGCCGGTCAAGGTGGTCCTCTACATCGACTTCATCTGCCCTGTCTGCAAGAGCTTCGAGGCGCAGTACAACGAGACGCTCACCAACCTGCGCAACGAAGGCAAGATCTCGGTGGAGTACCGCCCGCTCGGATTCCTGGACAGCCGGTCCACCACGAACTACTCATCGCGCGCGGCCAACGCCGCAGCCTGCGTGGTCAACGAATCCCCGGAGAAGTACTCGGACTTCGTCGACCTGCTGTTCGCCAAGCAGCCGGCAGAAGGCGGTGCGGGACTCTCCGACACCGAGCTGAAGAAACTGGCCACCGACGTCGGGGCCAAGAGCATCGACCAGTGTGTGGATAACAAGACGTACCGTCCGTGGGTTAAGCACACCACCCAGGAGGCCACGGTGATCGGTGTGAGCGGAACGCCCACCGTGTTCGTCGACGGCAAGCAGTGGGGCAAGGGCGACAGCGCCCAGACCCCCTTCGACCAGTTCCTGCAGGCCGCGATCGACGCCAAGAAGTAGCCGTCCACGGCACGCGCCGTTGAAGGCCCGTTAACGTTGGCCCGGCCCTGGATCTGACCGGGGCCGGGCTTTCGTTTCGCGGCGGGGGCGTTGCGCGTTTTTCTCACCGGGCATCGGTGGGCTAACCTTGTCTAGCGTCCTGACATCCGCCCAATTCTTGGTCTGGTGCCGGAATGCGCTAGGAATGCCTCCTTAGCTCAGTTGGCCAGAGCACCGCTCTTGTAAAGCGGGGGTCGTCGGTTCGAATCCGACAGGGGGCCCCACGAACCCCTCCGTTCCGGTGATCTTGTCCGGAACGGAGGGGTTTTCTCATGCCCGGCACCCATTCGGCAACTGGTGAAGTTAATGGGCCGGCACGCACTCGCTGTCAGGGCTTCTAGCCCGCGAGGACCTTCCGGGCCGCGGTACCGCGATAGCCGCTGCAGTCGCGAGTGTATGAGCCGCCGTAGTTCTTGTCGGCGCCCATCGCGTACGCCATGCAGTGGGGAAGCAGTCGAACGGTTACCAGCCGCGCTCGGCGAGGCGGTGCGGCTGCGGGATCTCGTCGACGTTGATCCCGACCATGGCCTCGCCCAGGCCGCGGGAGGCCTTGGCGATCTCGTCCGGGTCATCGAAGAAGGTGGTTGCCTTCACGATGGCTGCGGCGCGCTGGGCCGGGTTGCCGGACTTGAAGATGCCGGAGCCGACGAACACGCCGTCGGCGCCGAGCTGCATCATCATCGCGGCGTCGGCCGGGGTGGCGATGCCGCCGGCGGTGAACAGCACCACCGGGAGCTTGCCGGTGGCGGCAACTTCCTTGACCAGTTCGTACGGTGCCTGCAGCTCCTTGGCCGCGACGTAGAGCTCGTCCTCGGGCAGGGCGGCGAGCTTGAGGATCTCGGCGCGGATCTGGCGCATGTGCGTGGTGGCGTTGGAGACATCGCCGGTGCCGGCCTCGCCCTTGGACCGGATCATCGCCGCGCCCTCGTTGATCCGGCGCAGGGCCTCGCCGAGGTTGGTCGCACCGCAGACGAACGGAACGGTGAACTTCCACTTGTCGATGTGGTTGGTGTAGTCGGCCGGGGTCAGGACCTCGGACTCGTCGATGTAGTCCACGCCGAGGGACTGCAGGATCTGCGCCTCGACGAAGTGCCCGATCCGGGCCTTGGCCATGACGGGCACGGACACGGCCGCAATGATCTTGTCGATCATGTCGGGATCGGACATGCGGGACACGCCGCCCTGGGCGCGGATATCGGCCGGAACGCGTTCCAGCGCCATCACTGCCACGGCACCGGCGTCTTCGGCGATGCGGGCCTGCTCGGCGTTGACGACGTCCATGATGACGCCGCCCTTGAGCATCTCAGCCATGCCGCGCTTGACGCGGCTGCTGCCCGTGACGTTCTTCGCGGACGCAGGCTGGAACGGGGTCTCAAACATGCGTGTTTCCTTGGCTGGTGGTGGCGGAGAGTTCCATTGACGAAGAGGCAACGGAACCGGGTAGCGCTTCAAAGCAATTGAAGCTGTAGAGATGGATGCCGTCGATGACGGGCTGCGCGGCCAGCTCTTTGATGAGAGTGCCGGGCGAGTAGCGTTCGCCGCCCAGGAGGCGGCGGGCGAGCGGTCCTTTCCGGCTCAGGAACCGCAGGGACGTTCCGACGCCGATTTTCGTTGCCAGGGCAATCAGCCTGGTCCTTTGTACGGCCCCGGCAACCCCGGCCAGGACCGGGAGCGTGACCCCCTCGCGGCGAAGCATCGCTGTATAGCTGTGGATACTGTCCGCCGAGAAGCACATCTGGGTCACGACGCTAGAGGCAAGTTCCTGCTTGGCCAATAGCGATTCGAGCAGCTGCAGACTCCCGATGCCAGGATGGCCTTCCGGGTACCCGGCGACCCCAACGGCAATCTGCCCGCCGCTGATTTCCGCGATCTCGCGCAGCAGCTGGCCGCCATTGGCGAAGGGACCCGCAGGCTGCGGGGCGTCACCGCCTACCGCGAACACTTCCGAGATGCCGGCCACACCACAGTCCCGGATAATGCCGGCCAGCTGGGAGCGGTCCTCCAAGCTGCGGGCCGCGAGGTGCGGGACCACGGTGTAGCCGAGCAGACCGAGCTGGATGGCCGTGCGCATGGTCCGCCTGGTCCCGTGGTGGGGCAGGCAGGTAATGGTGAGCGTCGTGGTCAGCGGCACTGCCGCCTGGATTTTTTCGACGATGCCCTCGGAAGGAATGATTTCAAGTCGTGTGGGGAACATCTTTGATCCTCGATCGATGTCAGGCGCCGACGTGGGCGCCGAGGAGGGTGCTGGCTTCCTGGCGGGTGCTTCCGGAGCTTTCGATGTGCGCGAGCTCGGCCGGGATTTCCCAGCCCTTCTTCCGCATCGCGGTGGCCCAGAGCCGGCCGGCGCGGTAGGAGGAGCGCACCAGGGGGCCGCTCATGACGCCGAGGAAGCCGATCTCGGCCGCTTCGTTTTGCAGGTCCACGAATTCCTGCGGCTTGACCCAGCGGTCCACGGGCAGGTGGCGCTCGGACGGGCGGAGGTACTGGGTGATGGTGATCAGGTCGCAGCCGGCCTCGTGCAGGTCCCGCAGGGCCTCGGAGATTTCCTCGCGGGTCTCGCCCATGCCGAGGATCAGGTTGGACTTGGTCACCATGCCGAGCTTGCGGCCCTGGGTGATGACGTCGAGGGAGCGGTCGTAGCGGAACGCCGGGCGGATCCGCTTGAAGATCCGGGGCACGGTTTCGACGTTGTGGGCGAAGACCTCGGGCTTGGAGTCGCAGATCGCCTCGATGTGCTCGGGCTTGCCGGAGAAATCCGGGATCAGCAGTTCGACGCCGGTGCCCGGGTTCAGTTCGTGGATCTTGCGGACCGTCTCGGCGTACAGCCAGACGCCCTCGTCGGCGAGGTCGTCGCGGGCCACGCCGGTCACGGTGGCGTAGCGCAGCTGCATGGCCTGGACCGAGCGGGCCACCTTGGTGGGCTCGAACATGTCCACGGGCGAGGGCTTGCCGGTGTCGATCTGGCAGAAGTCGCAGCGCCGGGTGCATTCGGAGCCGCCGATCAGGAAGGTGGCTTCCTTGTCTTCCCAGCACTCGAAGATGTTCGGGCAGCCGGCCTCCTCACACACGGTGTGGAGGCCTTCCTTCTTGACCAGGTTCTTGAGCTGGACGAACTCGGGGCCCATCTGGACCTTGGCCTTGATCCATTCCGGCTTACGTTCCACCGGTGTGGCCGCGTTTCGCTGCTCAATGCGCAGCATCTTCCGGCCTTCTGGTGCCAGTGTTCATTGCGATACTCCGTGAAGTTCCGGACGGCCGGCATCTGCCGGCCTCCTGGTCAGTGAGTCCTCATTGGCGAGAAGCTCTTTGCGGATGGCGTGCAACAGGTCCCGGGGTCCGACGTCGTTGCCCGTTTCCGCTTGGATGGTTGTCACGCCGGCGTCGGCAATTCCGCACGGGAGAATCTGTTCAAAAGGGGAAAGGTCATTGTTGCAGTTGATCGCGAAGCCATGCATCGTGGCCCGCTTGTTGATGCGGATGCCGATGGCGGCGATCTTTCGCGTCGGCCCCCGGGAGTCAGCCGGAATCCAAACCCCGGAACGACCCTCGACGAGCCGGCCGTACACTCCGACGGCGTGGAGTGCACGAACGATGACGTCCTCCAGGATGGCCATGTAGCCCGTTACCCGGGTGGACTCGGGCAGCGCCAGAACGGGGTATCCCACAAGCTGGCCCGGGCCGTGCCAAGTGATCTTGCCGCCACGGTCCACGGAGACGACGGGAGTGCCGTCGAACGGGCGCTCGCGGTCCTCCGTGCGCTTGCCTGCCGTATAGACCGGCGCATGCTCCAGGAGCAGCACCGTGTCCGGTTCCGTGCCGGCAACGACGCCGGCATGCAGCTTGCGCTGCAGGTCCAGCGCCTGGCCGTAGTCGACGAAGTTCGGGGCGAAACCGACTTCGGCAAATCTCATGGTCATGGCGGCCTCCTTCCGGTCTAGGGGGCGGGTGTTTTCGGGCAACTTAATGGTCAGAGCTTGGCCCCGGTCCCGTCTACGAATGAACGGTGCGGTTTTGCCAGTGTGTATAGACATTCGTATAAGGCCTGTGCGCCCCGGCGGCTTTTATACATATGAATAAAGGGCATCGACAAATTTAACCAGGTTGTTGTAGCCAGCCGTTCGGGCCCTGTTGGATGATGAATGGCAACAACGCTGTGACCCAGGTCACGGCGCAAGCGACACGCTTTTGATCTGCGGCGGGAGAGTCCCGCAAGCAAACGATGCGGGCGCCGTAGGAGCAAATCCTCCCCGGGAATCTCTCAGGCCCACGTACCGCCGCGACGAGGCAACTCTGGAAAGCAGCTCGCTCTTCACCATGAAGGGCAAGCTCACCGACGGTGCAAGCAGACCCCTGTCTGCGGAATCTCTCAGGTCCACGACAGAGCGGGGAGGAACCTGATCCATAGCCGTGTCCTGCGGGCCGGCCAGACCCTGGAGTTCCTTATGACCGTTCAGTCCAATCCCTCTGCCTTCGCAGACCGTCACATCGGTGCTCGCCGCCAGACCGACATCGACACCATGCTCAAGGCGATCGGCTACGACAGCGTTGATGGCCTTGTGGACACTGCCGTGCCCGACTCCATCCGCCAGGAAGGCCCGCTCAGCCTGGACAGCGCGTTGAGCGAGGTCGAGGTGCTGGCGGAGTTGCGCCGCCTGGCGTCCAAGAACAAGACGGCCGTGCAAATGATCGGCCAGGGCTACTACGACACCGTGACGCCCCCGGTGATCCGCCGCAACATCCTCGAAGCCCCGGCCTGGTACACCGCGTACACGCCCTACCAGCCGGAGATCTCCCAGGGCCGGCTCGAGGCCCTGCTGAACTTCCAGACCATGGTCCAGGACCTCGTCGGCCTGCCGATCGCGAACGCCTCGCTGCTGGACGAAGCCACCGCCGTCGCCGAGGCCGTGCTGATGATGCGCCGCGCCAACAAGAACAAGACGGCCCACGACGGCAAGACCGTCCTCGACGCCGATTGCCTGCCGCAGACCATCGCGATCGTCAAGGGCCGTGCCGAGGCGCTGGGCTTCGAGGTTGAGGTCGCCGACCTCTCGAAGGGCCTGCCCGAGGGCGTCATCAACGGCGTCGTCCTGCAGCAGCCGGGCGTCTCCGGCCGGGTGTGGGACCAGTCCGCCGTGATCGCCGCCGCCAAGGAACGCGGCGCACTTGTTACCGTCGCCGCCGACCTGCTTGCCCTGACCCTCATCACGCCCCCGGGCGAGCAGGGCGCGGACATCGCCGTCGGCTCCACGCAGCGCTTCGGTGTGCCGCTGTTCTTCGGCGGCCCGCACGCCGCCTACATGGCGGTGCGTGAGGGCATGGAGCGCACGCTTCCGGGCCGCATTGTGGGTGTGTCCAAGGACAAGACCGGCCTGACCGCGTACCGCCTGGCCCTGCAGACCCGCGAGCAGCACATCCGCCGCGAGAAGGCCACGTCCAACATCTGCACCGCGCAGGCACTCCTGGCCATCGTCTCCTCGATGTACGCCGTTTACCACGGCCCCGACGGGCTGAAGGCGATCGCCGAAACCGTCCACAACAACGCCCGCACCCTGGCAGCATCCCTTAAGGCCGCCGGCCGCGAGCTGGTTTCCGAGTCCTTCTTCGACACCATCACGGTCCGCGTCCCGGGCAAGGCCGCCAAGGTCATCGCAACGGCCGAGGCCCGCGGCATCAACCTTCGCGTGATCGACCCCGACACGGTGGGTGTCTCCGTTGATGAAACCACGACGCCGGGAGTTCTGGCCGCCGTTGCCGTCGCCTTTGGCGCCGGTCCGATCGGTTCAGCCGAGGGTCTTGAATTGCCAGAATCCGTCCTGCGCTCCACTGTCTTCCTGCAGCACCCGGTGTTCAACACCCACCGCTCCGAGACCCAGCTGCTGCGCTACATCCGCCGCCTCTCGGACCGCGACCTCGCCCTGGACCGCACCATGATCCCGCTGGGTTCGTGCACCATGAAGCTGAACGCGACGGCCGAGATGGAAGCCATCTCCTGGCCGGAGTTCGCCTCCATCCACCCCTTCGCCCCGGAATCCCAGACCGCCGGCTGGCGCGAACTGATCGAGGACCTCGAAGCCCAGCTCGACCGAGATCACCGGTTATGACCAGGTCTCCATCCAGCCCAACGCCGGATCCCAGGGCGAGCTCGCCGGCCTGCTGGCGATCCGCGGCTACCACCTCTCCCGCGGTGACGAGCAGCGCAACATCTGCCTCATCCCGGCCTCGGCCCACGGCACCAACGCGGCCTCCGCCGTGCTCGCCGGCATGAAGGTCGTCGTCGTGGCCACCGCCTCCGACGGCACGATCGACCACGCGGACCTGACCGCCAAGATCGAGGCCAACAAGGACGCGCTGTCCTGCATCATGATCACCTACCCGTCCACGCACGGGGTTTACGACGCCGACGTCCGCGAGGTCTGCGACGCGATCCATGCCGCCGGCGGCCAGGTCTACGTGGACGGCGCCAACCTCAACGCCCTCGTCGGGCTGGCCCAGCCGGGCAAGTTCGGCGGCGACGTCTCGCACCTGAACCTGCACAAGACCTTCTGCATCCCGCACGGCGGCGGCGGACCGGGCGTTGGCCCGGTTGCGGCCAAAGCCCACCTGGCACCGTTCATGCCGGGGGACGCGAACAAAGACTCTGAGGGGACTGGCGTTGCCATCTCTGCATCGCGATACGGATCTGCAGGTGTGCTGCCGATTTCCTGGGCCTACGTGAAGCTGATGGGCGGCCGGGGCCTCACCGAGGCGACCAAGTCGGCCCTGCTCGCAGCCAACTATGTTGCGTCCCGGCTCGATGAGCACTTCCCGGTGCTCTACATGGGCGCGGGCGGCCTCGTGGCCCACGAGTGCATCCTGGACCTGCGCGAACTCACGGCCAGGACCGGCGTGACCGCCGAGGACGTGGCCAAGCGCCTGATCGACTACGGCTTCCACGCCCCCACGCTCGTCGTTCCCGGTGGCGGGCACCCTGATGGTGGAGCCGACCGAATCCGAGGACCTGGCGCGAGATCGACCGTTTCATCGAAGCGATGATCACCATCCGCGCCGAAATCGACCAGGTCGCCAACGGCGACTTCACCGTGGAGCACAGCCCGCTGCGCAACGCACCGCACACGGCTGCCGCCGTCGTTAGCTCTGATTGGGACCGCGCGTACCCGCGTGAGCAGGCGGCGTTTCCGGTCCTCCAGCTGAAGCAGGACAAGTACTTCCCGCCGGTCGGACGCATCGACGGCGCAGCCGGGGACCGCAATCTGGTCTGCTCCTGCCCTCCCCTCGAAGCGTTCGAGGAAAGCACAGAAGCCTTCGAGGAAAGCACAGACGCTTTTGAGGACAACACAGCAGCGTTCGAAACTAAGGACTGCCCCAATGATTGAGAACTACACCGCTCTCTACGAGCAGCACAAAAAAGCCGGCGCCTCCTTCACGGACTTCGGTGGCTGGCAGATGCCCCTCAAGTACGAATCAGAACTCGCCGAGCACCATGCTGTCCGCAACGCCGCGGGCCTGTTCGACCTCTCCCACATGGGCGAAGTCTGGATCAGCGGCCCGGACGCGGCCGCGTTTCTCGACTACGCACTGGTGGGGAAGCTGTCGGCGATCGCCGTTGGCAAGGCAAAGTATTCGCTGATCTGCAACACCGACGGCGGCATCATTGACGATCTCATTTCGTACCGCCGCGGCGAGGACAAATACCTCGTGGTCCCCAACGCGGGCAACGCCAAGGTCGTGGCTGCGACACTGGCCGATCGTGCAGGTTCTGCCCAAGAAGGCGGATTCGACGTCACCGTCCAGGACGCCTCCGCCGAGACCTCGCTGATCGCAGTCCAGGGCCCCAACGCAGAAGCCATTCTGCTGACCCTTGTCCCAGCCGAGCAGCACGTCCTGGTCACCGAACTGAAGTACTACGCTGCGGTTGAGGTTCAGATCAACGGACAAGATCTGCTCCTCGCCCGCACCGGCTACACCGGCGAGGACGGCTTCGAGATCTACATCCCGAACGAGGATGCGGCGGGTCTCTGGGAAGCGTTGCTGGAATCGGGCGAAGAATACGGCCTCATCCCGGCCGGCCTTGCGTCCCGCGACTCGCTGCGCCTCGAAGCCGGCATGCCGCTATACGGCAACGAGCTCTCACGCTACGTCAACGCCTACGCCGCCGGACTGGGCCCGGTTGTCTCGCTCGCCAAGGAAAGCGACTTTGTGGGCAAGGAGGCGCTGACGTCGATCAAGGCTGCCGGCGTCGGATCGTCCATCGGACCAAAACTCGTGGGACTCAAGGGCACGGGCCGCCGGGCAGCGCGGGCCCATTACTCCGTCCTTAAGAACGGGTCGCTCATCGGCGAGGTGACCTCGGGTCAGCCGAGCCCGACGCTCGGTTACCCGGTCGCCTTGGCGTACGTCGACGTCGAGCACTCAGAACTGGGCACGATCGTCGACGTCGACCTGCGCGGCAAAGCGGAACAATTCGAAGTCGTCGCGCTGCCGTTCTACAAGCGCCAAAAGTAAGAGTTTGTGTAGATCGTGTCCCTCTAGAGCACGTTTCAGCGAACTGTGGGCACACGAATTCCCAAATTTAGTCAGACCAAACGTAAGGAAATGAGATGAGCAAAGTAGTTGCTGAACTGAAGTATTCGGCTGAGCATGAGTGGGTTGCGCGGGACTCCGGCAACGCCGGGTCGGACACAGTGTGCATTGGCATCTCCGCCGTGGCCACGGACGCCCTGGGCGACATCGTCTACGTGGACCTGCCCGAGGTCGGCTCCGCGGTGACCGCGGGGGAGACCTGCGGCGAGGTCGAGTCGACTAAGTCCGTCTCGGACCTCTACGCGCCGGTGACGGGTGAGGTGACCGAGGTCAACGACGCCGTTGTTAGTGACCCGGCGCTGATCAACAGCGACCCGTACGGTGCCGGCTGGCTGTTCAAGGTCGCTGTGACCGAAGAAGGCCCGCTGCTCTCGGCAGAGGACTACGCGTCCAAGAACGGTGGCGAGCTGTGAGCGCCGCGATGACCGGCACGGCCTTTGAGCAGGTCGTGTCCCCGAGCCTGGACGCGGACCTGTCCGTGCTGGATCCGGAGATCGCCGCGAGGATCGACGCCGAGCTCACCCGCCAGCGCGAGGGCCTGGAGATGATCGCCTCGGAGAACCACACCGCCAGGGCTGTCATGCAGGCGCAGGGCTCGGTGCTGACCAACAAGTACGCCGAGGGCTATCCGGGGAAGCGCTACTACGGCGGCTGCGAGCACGTTGACGTGGTCGAGCAGCTCGCGATCGACCGGGTCAAGGCCCTGTTCGGCGCCGGGTACGCCAACGTCCAGCCGCACTCCGGCGCGCAGGCCAACGCCTCCGTGATGCACGCCCTGATCCGTCCGGGCGACACCATCATGGGCCTGAACCTGGCGCACGGCGGGCACCTGACGCACGGCATGAAGATCAACTTCTCCGGCCGGCTCTACAACGTCATCCCGTACCAGGTCCGCGAAGAGGACCACCGGATCGACATGGCCGAGGTCGAACGCCTGGCCCGGGAGCACAGGCCGGCCCTGATCGTCGCCGGCTGGTCCGCGTACGCCCGCCAGCTCGACTTCGCCGGGTTCCGCCGGATCGCCGATTCCGTGGGCGCCTACCTCATGGTGGACATGGCCCACTTCGCCGGACTGGTGGCCGCCGGCCTGCACCCGTCCCCGGTGCCGCACGCCCACGTCACCACCTCCACCACGCACAAGACCCTCGCCGGTCCGCGCGGCGGCATCATCCTGACCAACGACGCCGACATCGCCAAGAAGATCAACTCGGCAGTGTTCCCCGGACAGCAGGGCGGCCCGCTGGAACACGTCATCGCCGGCAAGGCCGTGGCGTTCAAGATCGCCGCGTCCCCGGAGTTCAAGGAACGCCAGGAGCGGGTCCTGGCCGGTGCCAGGATCCTGGCCGAGCGTCTGGTCCAGCCGGACGTGACCGCGAAGGGGATCAATGTGATCTCCGGCGGCACCGATGTGCACCTGGTCCTGGTGGACCTGCGCGACTGCGAGCTCAACGGGCAGGAAGCCGAGGACCGCCTGGCCGAAATCGACATCACCGTCAACCGCAACGCCGTCCCGTTCGATCCGCGTCCGCCGATGGTCACCTCCGGGCTGCGCATCGGCACCCCGGCGCTGGCGACCCGCGGCTTCGGCGAGGCGGCCTTCACCGAGGTCGCGGACATCATCGCCGAGGCCCTGACCGCCGACGCCGGCGCGGACCTGTCCGGCCTGCGCTCCCGGGTGGAGGCCCTCGCCGCCGCCCACCCGCTCTACCCCTCGGTTGACAACCTCTGCCGGGCCACAGCAAGACCTAGTTAGGAACCGACAATGGCTGTTGGAGTCTTCGACCTCTTTTCCATCGGAATAGGGCCATCCAGCTCGCACACGGTGGGCCCGATGCGGGCCGCGGCCGTCTTCGCCGAAGAACTCAAGTCCCTCGGCAAGCTGGCGGAGGTGGCGTCGCTGCGGGTGGACCTCTACGGCTCCCTCGCCGCCACGGGCCACGGCCACGGCACCATGACCGCCATCCTGCTTGGACTCGAGGGCTTCCATCCCGAGCAGATCCTGCCCGAGGAAGTGGAAGACCGGCTGGCCACGATCGCCGGGACCGGCACCCTGCAGCTGGCCGGATCCCTCGCCCTGCCCTACGGCGTGAAGGACATGGTCCTGCGGCCGCTGACCATCCTGCCCCGGCACACCAACGGAATGACGTTCACGGTCTCCGACGCCGGGGGCGAAACCCTGCACCAGGCCACGTTCTTCTCGGTCGGCGGCGGCTTCATTGTCCGCGAGGGCGAGGAGGACGCGGCGTTGCAGGAACTCGCCGAGTCGAAGAAGGAACTGCCGCTGCCCTTCCGCACGGCGGCCGAACTGCTGGGCCGCTGCCAGTCCAAGGGCCTCTCGATCGGTGAGATCATGCTGGTCAACGAGCGCGCCTCCCGCACCGAGGCCGAGATCCGCGAGGGCCTGCTGCACATCTACTCGGTGATGGAAGGCTGCGTCGAGGTCAGCCTCAAGCGCACCGGGCTGCTGCCCGGCGGGCTCAAGGTCCGCCGCCGGGCGCCCGACTGGCACGAACGGCTCATGAAAGAGGACAAGGACCGGGACCCGAAGTACTGGCAGGAATGGGTCAACCTGATCGCCCTGGCCGTCAACGAGGAAAACGCCTCGGGCGGCCGGGTGGTCACCGCCCCCACCAACGGCGCCGCCGGCATCATCCCGGCCGTGCTCTACTACGCGCTGCATTTCGCCCCCGGCATGGACAAGGCAACCCAGGCCGACCGCGACGAGACGATCGTCAAGTTCCTGCTGACCGCGGCCGCCATCGGCGTGCTCTACAAGGAGCAGGCGTCGATTTCCGGCGCCGAGGTCGGCTGCCAGGGCGAGGTGGGCTCGGCGTCCTCGATGGCCGCCGCCGGCCTGGCCGAAGTCATGGGCGGCACGCCGCAACAGGTGGAGAACGCCGCGGAAATCGCGATGGAGCACAACCTGGGCCTGACCTGCGATCCGATCGGCGGCCTCGTCCAGGTCCCGTGCATCGAACGCAACGCGATCGCCGCGGCCAAGGCCATCAACGCCGCCAAGATGGCGCTCTGGGGCGACGGCACCCACCGGGTCTCCCTCGACGAGGTCATCGTCACCATGCGCGAAACCGGCAAGGACATGAGCTCCAAGTACAAGGAAACCGCGATGGGCGGCCTCGCCGTCAACGTCGTGGAGTGCTGACCTCAGCCGTCGGCAGACGCCGCGGATTGCCCTGGAGGTCCATGGCTTCATGGATCTGCAGGGCAAACCACAGTTGCGCCAGCGTGGAGGTTTCGGTCATATCAAGGCCGGTCAGCTCACTGATCTTCCGGATGCGATAGATGATGGTCTGCCGGTGCGCGAACAGGGCCGCTGCCGTTTTCTGCCAGGACCGTTGCATGTCAAGGAACGTCCTTAGCGTGACGATGAGGTCCCCGTTTTCTCCCTGTTCGTATTCGAAGATGGGTCCGAGGAGCCGCTGGACCAGTGCGTTGCCTTCCTCAAAGCTGGTGAGTCCCAGCCACGAGGGTCCCTCGGCATAGCGGACCAACCGCTCGCCGGTGCTTGATGCCGTCCCAAGTGCCCACATCGATTCCTGCAATGCTCGCTGCGTTCCAGCGGCTGCGGAAGGCCGGCTGATCCCAATCCTCACATCCACGGGGACGGCATGCCGCAGAAGATCGTCAGTGCAGTCTGAGGCGACAGCCAAGTGCAATGTATTGAACCTGCGCTGGCACGCCGTCGGATAGCCGTGTCGCCAAAGATCAACGTGGATCCCGGCCAGGCGCTCACCGTCATCGCTCGACATGGAGATGATGAGGAATTCCCGTGTCGAAATCCCGAACTCAGGCAGCCGGCTTTCAATGTCGGCGATGCCCAGGCGCCCGTCGAAGGCCTGCAGAAGGAACTCCGCACCCAGCCGGCGCTCGTTCTCGAGGGACAGCACCGTCCGCGACAACTCCAGTCCAAGGACTGTGGCCGCATGGAGCAGTACCACCGCATCTGGGTGCGGCTCGGATTTGGGCAGCACCACCAGAAGCGCATTGGCGTGAGTCGGAATATCCATCATGAGAAGGTGGCCGTCGCCCAAACGGTGCCACTGGAACTTCTTGCTGGCGACCGGTGACTTGCTGGTCAGCGGTTCAAGTTGCCGCCTTAGGTCCGGCGGCAGCGACTGGCCTCCGGGATGCCAGGCATGCAGGCACCGTCGATCAACCACGAAGAGGCTGGCGTCGAGTTCAGCTTCGATGCCCAGGATCAGACTCAGCCAGTGGTTCTCAGATGGCCCCGCCAGCCGCAGCAGGTCGTAGATACGGGCCGTCTGACGCAGTTTGCGGGACTCCTCAAGCAGCGAAGACTCAGCGACCGAACGTGCGATGGCGATGAACGGAAGCGGGTAGGGGATGTTGATGACCGGCAACGGCAGGCGGTCACAGGCTTCGAGGAACTGGGGCAGGAGCTCAGGGGCATGCATCTGCTCGCCGATCGCCAGGGCACTGGCACCTGCGTTGACCAGTGCCTCGGCCAGCTCAACCTGCCCCTCAGGATCCGCCGGAATGGAGAGCCCGTTGGTCATCATGAGCTCGCCGCCGGTGATCCATTCCCACAAGCGCGGGAGGTCGGAGGTGTGGGCCCAGGTGACCCGGTTGCCCAGGCCTGCGGAGCCCGCCAGAAGGGTCAGGCCCAGCTGGGGTTCGGCCAGCAGCTCGGCCACGGTGATCGCCATGTGTGGTTCCTGTTCATAAGTCCGGAGGCCACCCCAAGGCCGCTTATACACATGTATAAGCCCCTCGGTGATTTGTAGTCAATCGGCGCATGTACCGCGTGACGCCGATCACTAATAGTTAAGGCATAGACCTCAACCGGCGCAGAAGCACAGCACAGAGAAGAACCTGCCAGGCCGGCTGAAACCCAAGCAACTGGAGGATCCCTGTCATGACCACGCACAAGCCAATCGGCCCCGTCGACGCAACAAAAGTCCCCCGCTACGCGGGCCTGGGCACCTTCGCCCGGCTTCCTCAAATCGACCGCGTCCCGGACTATGACATTGCGATTGTCGGTGTCCCGTTCGACGGCGGTACCTCCTACCGCCCGGGCGCCCGCTTCGGTCCGGCTGCTGTCCGTGAAGCGTCGCGGCTCCTGCGCCCCGGCTACCACCCGGAGCTCGACGTCGAGCCTGTATACGAAGCCCAGGTTGTCGACGCGGGTGACATCGCCTGCACCCCCTACGACATCGCCCGTGCAGTCCGCGAGATCGAAGAGCAGGCCCTCCCGCTCCTCGGCGACGCTGGCTCCGGCAAGAGGCTCATCGCCATCGGCGGCGACCACACCATCGCGCTCCCGATGCTGCGGGCGTTGAACAAGGTCCACGGCCCGGTGGCTCTGCTCCACTTCGACGCACACCTGGACACGTGGGACACCTATTTCGACCAGCCGGTCACGCATGGAACCATCTTCCGCCGGGCCTTCGAAGAAGGCCTCCTCGTCGAAGACAAGTCAATGCACGTGGGCATCCGCGGCCCGGTTTACGATCGCAACGACTTCCTCCGCGACCACGAGTTCGGCTTCCAGATCATCCGCTGCTCAGACCTGGACGTCATCGGGGTTCCGGCCGCGATCCAGCGCGTCAAGGAGCGGCTGGGCGACACCCCGGTCTATGTCTCCATCGACATCGATGTCCTCGACCCGTCCTACGCGCCGGGCACCGGCACCCCGGAAATGGGCGGGCTCCACTCCCGCGAACTGCTGGCCCTGCTCCGCGGACTGGACGGCATCAACATCGTGGGCGCCGACGTCGTCGAGGTCGCTCCGGCCTACGACCACGCAGACATCACCACAGTGGCCGCGGCGACCCTCGTCTTCGACCTCCTCGCCCTGATGGTGAACCGCAGCAAGGCCGCCGCCAACGTCGCCCAAGAACTGCAAACCGCCACCGTTTGAGCCACAAGGGCTGGGCATCGCGCCTGATTCGTACTTATGTATGAACAGGTTTACGGCGTCTATTCAATCGCCGGATTTCCACTGTGACAGAAGTCACGAATGATTGATACATCAGATCCCGTGCCCGACGAAGCGCCGGGACAGAACAAAGAGGTTCCCATGTACTCCAGGAACGCATCATGAGCACGCACCCCACCCACGCCGTCGCGGCCGAGGTGCCCCGGCTCGAGGACAAGACCATTCAGCCCATCCCCGCCGACGAACGCCATGGCAAAGCACGGGACCTTTTCACCATCTGGTTCGGTTCCAACATCATGATCATGACCATCGTGACCGGGGGACTCGCGACCACGGTGTTCGGGCTCAGCTTTGTGCCCGCCATCGTCGGAATCATCATTGGAAACCTGGTCGGTGGCATCTTCATGGCACTGCATTCGGCCCAAGGCCCGCAGCTGGGCGTGGCGCAGATGATTCAGACCCGCGGCCAGTTCGGTTCGTACGGGGCGCTGCTGATCGTTGTCATCGTGGTGATCATGTACGTCGGGTTTTTTGCGGCGAACCTCGTCTTTGGCGGTCAAGCACTGGCCGCCGTCAACCCGGGCATCAGTGTTGACGCAGGCATCATTGTCATTGGCGTCGTGAGCGTCGTTGCCACCATCTTCGGCTACCGGCTCATCCACGCCTATGCACGCTTCTTGAGCATCGTGGCCGGTCTGGCGCTGGTGCTGGCCTTCGCCTGGATCCTGGTCGTCTACGGATTGCCGGCCAACTTCCTGGACCAGGGAAACTTCAACTGGGTGGGCTTCATGGCCACCATCTCCGTCTCCGCCCTCTGGCAGCTCGCCTACGCTCCCTACGTCTCGGACTACTCCCGCTACATGCCTCAGGGGACCGGGTCGGCCCCGGCGTTCTGGGCATCCTACTCAGGCTGCGTCCTGGGAACACTCTTCCCGATGGTCTTGGGTGCCTTGGTGGGAACGCTCGCCCTGGCACTGATCAACGATGGCAGCAGCGTCGAAATAGTCGGGAGCCTGGGATCCATGCTCGGGCCATGGACCATGGTGGTCATCGGAATCTTCTGCCTCGGCGTTGCGGCGTCGAACGCCATGAATCTCTACTGCGGGGTCCTATGCACCCTCACCATTGGGCAGACGTTCAGGCCAACCTGGTTGCCCCACGCCAAGACCCGGACCATTGCGGCGATCATCCTCTTCACCCTCGCCCTCATGATCTCGCTGTTCGCCCGCGACAATTTCATCTTCTTCTACACGAACTTCCTCTCCTTCCTGATGTACGTCCTGGTTCCGTGGACGGCCATCAACCTGGTCGACTACTACCTCCTGCGGCACGGCGACTACAGGGTTGAAGACTTCTTCAAGCGCGACGGCGGGATGTACGGAAGGTTCAACTGGATTGCGATCGGAGCCTATGTTGCCGGCGCTCTGATCCAGGTTCCGTTCTCGGCAACAGCGATGTTCACGGGCCCTCTTGCCGCAGCGATGGGCGGCGTGGACCTCTCCTGGATTGTTGGCCTGGTGGTCGTTGCGCCCCTCTACTACTTTGCGGCACGCATGTTCCGGAAGACATCCGGATGCCGCCCCCTTTCAGCCGCCCGCATTCGCAACTGACCTGATTGAAGCGCCGCAGGCGTAACGCCCGCCGCGGGCGTACCGCCCGCCCCGGGCTTGACCGCCCTCCCCAACAAACTCCCGACGCCGAGATCGGCGCAGAAAGCAAAGGCAAAACATCATGACACTCACTGACACCGAGCAGTTCACGGTCCGACGCTCTTCCGCGGAGCAAAGCAGCGCCAGCGTATTGCCGCCCGTTTTGCCGCCGACGGGACACTTCATCGGTGGCGCGTTTGTTCCCGGGTCCTCGACCCGGCTCATCGACGTCGTAGACCCCACCACGGAGCAGGTCATCGCGTCCGTGCAGGCCGGCACAGCCTCGGATGTGGACGTTGCCGTTGAGGCGGCCGTGGCGGCCCAGAAGTCCTGGGGCGCCACGACACCGAAGGAACGGTCCGAGGTGCTGTCCCTGATCGCCAACATCATTGAAGCCAACCGTGAAGCATTCGAAATCATCGAGTCCGCCAACACCGGTAAACCGCGGACCGTCGCGGAGGACGATGTCTCCAGCACCATCGACACCTTCCGATTCATGGCCGGAGCTTCCCGCACACTGACGTCCATGGCAGGTGGCGACTACGCCACCGGACACACCTCGGTCATCCTCCGGGAACCCGTCGGCGTCGTCGGCGTCATCACTCCTTGGAACTACCCGCTGCTGATGGCTGCTTGGAAGATCGCGCCCATCCTGGCCGCCGGAAACAGCATCGTCCTCAAGCCCTCGGAACAGACTCCGCTATCGACGCTGAAACTGGCAGAACTTGTGGCTGGGCACATCCCCGATGGAATTCTCAACGTCGTGACGGGAAAAGGCCGAACCGTTGGGCAGCGACTCTCCGAACACCCTGATGTCGCCCTTGTTGCGTTGACGGGGAGCGTCGTCAGCGGACAGGCAGTGGCGGAGACGGCGGCCCGGTCCGTCAAACGCGTCCATCTGGAACTCGGCGGCAAGGCCCCTGTTGTTGTCTTCCCCGACGCCGACCTCCGCGCGGCCGCCGCCGGCGTGCGAAACGCCGGCTTCTGGAATGCCGGCCAGGACTGCGGCGCTGCCTGCCGCGTGCTCGTCCACGAGTCCGTGGCCGAGGAGTTCACCGAGCACCTGGTACGTGAAGTCGGCACTCTCGTCGTCGGCGATCCAGGCGCAGGGGACGACGTCGAAATCGGCCCCATGATTTCGCGCCCGCACTTCGAACGCGTGAAGGAATCGCTTGCCGAGGCAAAGGCTGCCGGCCTTCAGGTGGCCATCGGCGGCTCGGCCCTGGAAGGCCCCGGCTACTTCATTGAACCCACAGTGATCAGCAACGTACCGGCCGGGGCGCATATTGCTACCCACGAAATCTTTGGTCCCGTCGTCACCGTCGAGTCCTTCAGTTCCACCGAAGAGGCCATCACCCGGGCAAACGAGAGCCCCTACGGCCTTTCCGCCTCGGTATGGACGCGGGATTCGAGCCTCTCGCTCCGCGTTCCGAAGCAGCTCGATTTCGGCACCGTCTGGGTCAATTCACACCTGGTGTTGGCCTGCGAGGTTCCGTGGGGCGGATTCAAGGGATCCGGCTACGGCCGCGACCTCTCGCTGTATGCCTTGGACGATTACTCCCGGACCAAGCACGTCATGATCAACCACGGCGCATGAGCGTTTAGACCAGCATCGGAGCCCAGCAATGACCACCACGAATCATCCCCACGCGGCGTCGTCGGCGCGCGCCGCAACCCCGTCCGCTCCGTTCGGGACAGACGTAACCTGGACCAACTGGGGCGGCAACCAGAGCGCCACGCCTGCCTTCACTGTCCGGCCACGGAACGAACAGGAGGCGCTCGACGCCGTCCGGTTCGCCATCCGCGAAGGCCTGCCCGTGCGCGCAGTCGGCTCAGGGCATTCGTCCTCTCCGCTTGTTCAGACGGGCGGCGTCCTGATGGACATGTCCGCACTCTCGGCCATCACGGGAACCGATCTCATGCGGCGGCGCGCGCGGGCTCTGGCCGGCACCACCATCAACGCCTTCGGCGATCCGCTGTGGGAGCAGGGGCTGGCACTGGGCAACCAGGGCGACATCGACAAGCAGCAGATCGCCGGGGCACTCGCGACCAGCACCCACGGCTCCGGAAAGAACCTGGGCAGCTTTTCATCAGCACTGCGTTGGGTCAGGCTGATCAACGGCTACGGCGAAATCGTCGAAATCGGTGAAGGGCAGCTCCGCGAACTCAGGGCCGCCCAGGTCGCTTTGGGGACCCTCGGAATTTTCCTGGAGGTCGAACTGGCGGTCGAGGACCGCTATTACCACAAGTGAGAGTGTGAAGGCGCAGGCGCGAGCGGTGCTCAATCGAGCGGCCGCGAGCATTCATGAGGAACAGAGCGATGGCCCGCGCCCGTCGACCTCGACGCTGGCGGCAGCATTCGCGGCGGCCGTTCGCGCGGACGCGTTGTCGTGCCAGGTATGGGGCCAGAAATGCCACACGATGCGCACGGTGGTGGGCCGCCCCGTTATTTGGCGCCAGAAACACGAGCCTCGCGCCGCGTGGCCGCCGCGCTCGTTCCAGTTCCCTTGCCGACCGCGAGCGCCTGGTCAAGACGTGGCGCGCCGTGGAGGTGCGGTGATGTTCGGCAAAGCATCCGAAGCCCTGGTGAGAACATCGCAGACGAATCGTGGTCGGTCGGTTTGGCGCGCTGATGGCACCGAGATACGTCCGCGTGCCAGCGAAGCGCGCAGAGCAACTGGTCGCCGTCGGCCACGCCGTGCGGGTGGACGAAGCGGACGTGCCGAAGGGCGAGCAGGTAGTCGTCTATTCCGAGCAGGACTTCGCTTGGGCGCCGCCCACCATGAAGGCCCCTGAGAAGCCGCTCGAGGTAAACGACATCCTGCGGGAGTTCGGCTGGACTACCAGTCCCGCGCTTTTCGACTCGGCCCGATCGCTGGGATTCCCATCGCCGAATCGCACACACTTCGAGCTGGTGACGGGATCGGGAGGCGCCCGCGCCGTCTCGCAGTGGAGCGCAGAGGCCGTGCGGAACTCGCGCGAGCGGATCCGTGCGTTGAAGGTCGGCTGATGGCTGCCGCGGCTGCACCAGGCGGGTCACGAGCGAGCGATTCACGTTCAGGCTGAGCGCGGGCGAGCTTGCGCAGCCTGAGGCAGTATGCCCGCAACGCGGGATCTACGCCAAGCGGGAGCTGACACGCGACGCGTTGTATCTGGCCGGCGCGCTGGAACTGAGGGAGCCGAACGACCGTCTCCTTCCGCATCGCAAGCGCCGGCCTGCCACGAGCCACGCGGGAGGAGTAGACGCGCTGCTCGCGATGCGCGCCGTGCTCCGCACCTGTCGGGAGCCGGCCAATGGACAAGTTCCGGCTCTACGCGCGCACGCCGGCGACCTCGGCGGCGCTGGTCGCCGAGGCGGCAGCGCGAGCTGCCGAGAGCGGCTGACGGCTCCAGACCGGGCTGGAGCGATCAGTCCGGTCCTCAGACTAGCGAGGGTTGTGGATCGGATGCGCGACCGCCGATCGTCTGGATGGCGATAGCGCGGCTCCTGATTGCCCTGGCGTGGCCGCTTCGCGCGCGGTCCGTCGATCTTGGGTGCCGGCTGAAGTGCCACGACGCAGTGGCGCCGAAAACTGGATTACCTAAACGACTTTCCAGCGTGCCTTCGCCGCATTCGCGGCAATCGCTTTGCGCTTTGTAGGGCTGAGCTTCGCTGCTCGCGCCTTGCCGCCCATGCGCCCGAGCGCCACCGCCGCCTTGTTCTTGCCGTCGTCGGTCGTCTCGGATTCCCCGACCTCGCCCGTGGCGATCTTCATGACGTGGACGGCGTTCGAAACGACGTCAGCTGGGCGCTTGTGGCCCTTGGGGGTTTTCGGCATATACTTACCGCTAAGCATAGCACGATCGCCCTTATCGCTGCGTTAGGCCGCCCGAGACTTTACCAAGACTCGTTCGACCAACAGATAAAAGGAGCCCCTCGATGCACGAAAGCAAGGACAACCTGCCAGTTCTACTCGATGCACCCGGTGCGACCCTCCGCTCGGTTCGTTGCGGTGAGATGACGGTCGCCTATGCAAAGTGCGCCGCAGGCACAGATTTTACGCCGGTCCTCAAGGGTCTCAAGGACGACATGTGCCAGTGCCCTCATTGGGGCTATGTTCTCAAGGGTGCGCTCCACCTGCGGTACACCGATGGCCGTGAGGAGACCGTTCGGGCTGGCGAGGTGTGGTACGCGGCACCAGGTCACACGGCGTGGTGTGACGAAGATACGGAATACATCGACGTCAACCCGTCGCAAGAGTTCGCACACGTTATCGATCACATAAGGAAGCAGATGCCGTAGATGCAGGGCTGACGAAACGAGCGGCGTCCGGGTCGCTGAAGGCTGAGCACACCGCACTCAATCAGACTGCGACACTACCGGCCAAAAGCATCGACCGAAGTGCCCCGCCCCGTCGCCGCGCTCTGGCGCCTTCGAGTCAGCGACGGCTGGGCGCACGCCGAGATCTGGAACCACCCGATCGGCTGGGAGCTGCGCGTGTTCTGGGACGGTGAGCTGCAACGCTCCCAGGCCTACCGGGACGTGGGCGACGCGCATGCCGACGCCGAGGAAACGCCGGAGCTGCTTGAGGGCTACAACCGCGAGTGCCTCAGTCTAGGGCTTCCAGAGCGCCCACAGAGCCACACGTATCTGAATTGTCCCGAGAGCGACACCAACCCAGGCAAGAAACCTCATCGAGCGATCCAGCGCGAGTGACTGCTCGTTCTGACGGTCGGCCTTCGCATTCGCGGTCCGAACCTCGACGGCCAGCTCGCGCGTCACCGAGATGAGTTCCTTGGTGACTTCGCTCTGCCGGGGATCATCTCGATCGTTGCGGCGGGCTGGAATACCGGGATGCCTGATCGTTGGTCTGGGTCCAAGCTCCCGTTGCCGGTTAGCTGCGTGTCAAAGAGGTGGTGCCAGATTTGCCCGAGTTCTCCCCAGCGCTCCTGAACAAGTCGTCGCTTCGGCGGTTATGGCTCCTCAGGCGGCGTCGACATGGCCAGCAGATTAGTTCAATTCCCGTAGGGCGGACATCGGACAGGGGGATCCGCGCGGGCCGCTTCACCCTTGACCCGGAGCCAGCGGCGCGCGCGCCGCTCAGTGCGAGTCGCGGCGGGGCTGGTAGCTCACGGCACGGGATCGTAGCGGTCAAATGGCATCCGCCGCGGGATCAAGTTGTGGTTAGAGTCGAAGGGCGTTCGCGTCAAGAAGAAGGCCAGCCGGCGCGGGGCCGCGGCGAACCGCGTTAGAGGGAGGGATTAGAACCATGCCCAAGAAGGCAGCGAGACGGAAGCGCATTGGCCGAGGGATCTACCAGGACCGCTATGGGCTGTCGGCCACGGTCAAGGTCGGCACGGGTGAGAGCGCGCAGCAGCGTGAGAAGCGGTTCCCGTTCGATACGCCGCTGAAGGAGCTCCGGGCCTGGCAGGACGGCATACGTGGCGACCTCCGGAAGGCGTCTCGCCGGCCGGCGGCGTTCGCCAAGGGCACGCTGGCCGAGGACGCGAAGGCGTATCTACTCCAGGTCAAGAACCTCGTGAGCTACAAGTCGCGTGTCTGCGAGGTGAACGCCTGGACCGAGCTGTATGGAAAGGTTCGGCGGGCGCACCTCACGTCGGCCCAGGTCCGCGAAGCCCGCGCGAAGTGGCTGGCGGACGATTACACGCCGAAGACGGTGAACAACCGATGCCAGACGCTCCGGCACCTGTACCACCTGATCGACGGCGAGCGTGCGGTGACGCCCGTTGACGAGGTGAAGCCGCTCCCGGTGGCGGCCTCCCCGAAGGTGCTGGTGCCGGCGACGACGTTCCGCACGGTGGCCGCCAACCTGACGGATGCCAAGACGCGTGCGCGATTCATGGTCATTGCCTGCACGGGCGTCCGGCCCGCAGAACTGAAGCGGGCTGAGCCGGCCGACGTGGACATGCTCAGGCGCGTCTGGATGGTCCGTACGGCCAAGGGAGGGGAGCCGCGGGCCATCTTTATCAATGACGATCTGCTCGTCGCCTGGGAGGCGTACATCGCGGCGGATGCCTGGGGCGCGTTCGATGGAAGCGACTATGCCAAGGCGCTCTATGTGGCCGGCTGGCCGAAGGACGTCCGGCCGTATCAGGCCCGGCACAGCGTGGCGCTGGAGCTAGGGGAGCGCGGGATCGACCTGGGCGACGTGCAGGGGTGGCTTGGACACGCGCATGTCCAGACGACGAGGAAGCACTACGCGCCGGTGCTGGTCAGCCGATTGAAGCAGGCGAGCGAAACGCTTGCAGGCCGGTTCTCAGGTTGGGAAGAGCGACTCGACGAACAAGACGATCGCGTCCGTCGAGCCGATCGACGGTATTCACTGAGAAGGGGCGATCGAGCCCGGCTTGGGGATCAATGCTTCTCATAGACGGCCGTGTACTTGGTTTTTTCGCCCTTGGGCGTCATGCCCGTGCCGGTGGCGGTGGCAGTCTTCCCGTCAGCCGAGACAGTGGAGCGGGTCTCGCTCACGGGTTTCCCATCTTTCATGCTCTTGATCACGACGTTCCGATCGTCGGCTTTCTTTACCGAAACCATGTCGGCGACGGGCGAGCCCTCGAGAGGCGCCGGCGTCCCATCGAGTTTCACGGTGTAGGACGTCTCCAATGGCTTCCCCTCATATGACGCGGTGGTCCGGACCGTCCACGTCGTCCCATCGCTCTTGATCGTGACGGTGGCCTTGTCTGGAGCGGGACCCGGATCGTATTTCGATTTGGCCGTGTTTAGCTGCCAGGTTCCATTGAAGGGATCCTGGGCCGCAGCCAGGGTAGGCACACCGACACACAGGACGATCGCCAGCGCCACGGGAAGTCGAGACATTTCGGCCGCCTCCTCTTTAAGGCGCGGACTGTGTCAGAGAACGCGACGCGATGCAAGCAGGAATACGGGTTTCGGCTGGCAGAGAAGGCTGGCAGAGGCCGAAAACATCGATCGAAATTCAGATCTCTTGGGGCTCATAACCCAAAGGTCGCGGGTTCAAATCCCGCCCCCGCAAGTCCCTTCGCATAAATCGCTGTACCTGCAAGTACTTACCGACTTGCAGTGCGGTGCACGCGATTTGAACCAGCCTCGATCGTGAACGCCCTCCGAAGTCGCCGGGCCGCCCTCGCTGAGGGAAGCGTCGCGCTGATTGCCGTTCGACTTCGCGGGTCGTCGACCGTCAGCATCAGCTCGAAGTAGATCAGCGGCACACTCTCTGGCGACGTTGATCCCTTCCCGAACGAGGGCTCGGCCGATGCCTGTGCGCTGCAGGTCTGGCGCGACCGCCATCTCGTGCAGGTAGACCGCTCTCGGTACGACGGTGAAGTATGCGAGGTCGATCGCCCAGGGCTTCTTCGTCGCGAGGTTCGTCGTTGCGACAATGTCGGCGCCGCGGCGTGCCACGAGGACACGCGCGATTTTGAGGTCATTGCGCACGCCGCGTTCCGTGACGATACGAGACCAGTGCCCCTTGCCGACCGTGCGCGTGAGGCGTTCCGCGGCGGCCGTCCGCAATGCCGCGATCGCCTCGGCATCCACGTCAGTGGCCGTCGCAAAGGTCAGCTCAGCTGCATCCACGACTCGATTGTATGGCTCGATTCGTCAAACGTGCTGTGTCTTGGGGCGCGAGAGCACGTCGCAGGATCGAAACCAAGATTCCGCCGCATGGTTCTGCGGATCGCGATCGCGATAGGCGTCCTGGCTAAGTTGCTCTCGTGAGACGGTGGGGCGGTACTTTTCGGGGTGCCGCCCCTTCTCACGTACGGTAGTGGGATCTATCCCAGTCGCAACACGGATCTCGGGCGTGTCGGCCGGGTCGTTTACTTGCCATGAAGAAGTCGAAGTTCAACGAAGAGCAGATCGCCTGCGCCTTGCGGTCGAGAGCGGACGCCCGTCTGCGGACGTCTGCCGGCAGCTGGGGGTCAGCGAGGCGACGTTCTACATCTGGAAGAAGAAGTACGCCCACCTGGGCGTCGGCGAGCTCCGAACCTGACAACGCGATGAGTAGAGCGATTCCGCATCAGGTGTGTTCCGCCTCACATGACCGTCACGGGGCTGCTACGCGCTACGTCGAGAAAACCGTCGTCCACTAGGTAGCGAAACTCGTATTGCCCCGGCCGCGTCGGCGCAGTGACTGTGTGCGAGCCGGACGTCGCACCATGCGTCACACCATACCAGTCATCCTCGTAGCTTGCGCCGACCCTGAACACGGCAATCCAGTCGCCCGATCGGCCCCCCGGGGCTGTCCAGCTCACACTCATTTGGCCTCCAGCGTCAATCACGTTGGTGCTGGGCGTAAGCGTGAAGGGCTGGTCGATGGAGTATGTAAAGGCCACCGGTAGGGTTCCACCCGACCCACCCGGATTGGTCACGACGACGTCGGCGCGCCCTGCGGCGTGAGCGGGAACGATTGCGGTGATCGTCGTGCTGTTGACGACGGTGACCCTCACAGCGACGACATCGACCGTCACCGTTGCCCCAGCGACGAATCCAGTCCCGCTGATCGTGACCGGTGTGGGACGGGCTGTTGAACCCGTAGACGGCGAGATTGCCGTCACGGTGGGCGCGCTGGGCGCGGTGGGCGCGGTGGGTGGCAGCGGTGTCGGCCCTGATGGGGACCTTCCGTCGCAGGCAGGAAAAGCGATCGCAAGCGCCAACAGCAACAGTCCCCTATGGATGGTCGTAGCCCTGGTCATGTTCTTTCTCCTAGTCACGATGAAGCGAAAAGCCGCGTCGTCGAGCTGCGGTTCTTTGGCGGTCTGACCGTCGAGGGAACGGCGTCAGTCCTCAACATGTCGCTCGATGTAGTGACGCGACTCGCGGCTGGCCAACGCGTGGCCGCAGGGCGAGATACGCGGCGATCACTCGGATGAAGACGCCTGACCACGTTACCGTCTTGCAGCGCTCCATCTCGTGGCCGGGGCATGCGCCGTGTTGATCTCGGACTGCCCTCTACGTACAGAAGCGGGAACCGGAGATAAAAACTCGAATGGCCGGGGAGAGGTCTAAAATGGTGACACTACGGGACACGCCACCAACGTCACCGGATTGCTGCTCAAATGGGGCCAGGGCGACCAGGGAGCCCTCGACCGCTTGATTCCGCTCGTCCACGAGGAGCTCCACCGGATCGCCCGGCGCTGCATGGCGGGAGAGCGTGTCGGGCATAGCCTCCAGGCGACGGCACTCGTCAACGAGGCCTTTGTGCGCCTCGTCGACGGGAAGGCGGTCGAGTGGCACGACCGCGCGCATTTCCTGGCCGTGTCAGCACGTGTGATGCGCCGGATCCTCGTGGACCACGCGCGCGCCAAGCAGTACCAGAAACGAGGCGGCCACGCGGCGCGGGTGACCTTCGACGAGGGGCTGCTCGTGACGGAAGAGCCAGAAGCGGACTTCGTCGCGCTCGACGATGCCCTGCACGCGCTGAGTCGATTCGACGAGCGGAAGAGTCGCGTCATCGAGATGCGATTCTTCGGCGGCTTGAGCGTGGACGAAACAGCCGCCGTCTTGCACGTGTCACCAGCCACCGTGATGGGCGACTGGCGTCTGGCAAAGGCATGGCTGAAGCGCGAGATGCGCGGCGATCGCTCCCATGACGCCTGAGCGTTGGACGCGGATCGAGGAACTGTTTCATGCGGCCCGCGCGAGACCGCCGGGCGACCGCGCGGCATTCCTCCTCGTCGCGTGCGCCGACGACGAACCGATGCGACGCAACGTCGAATCGCTGCTGGACGATTCCGCATCGGATGATGGTTTCCTCGCGGCCCCGCCGCTCGCGATGCCGGCGCATCAGCTTTCCGGTTTTGTTCCCACAACCATGACGGGGACCACACTCGGGGGGTACGAGCTCCAGGAGCTTCTTGGCGCCGGCGGCATGGGCGAGGTCTATCGGGCTCACGACCCGAAGCTGGGACGCGACGTTGCCATCAAAGTGCTGCCCAGTGCGTTCACGAGTCATCCTGATCGGCTTGCGCGCCTGGAGCGAGAGGCACGAATCCTTGCGGCCCTCAACCACCCCAACATTTGCGCGATTTACGGCTTTGAAGAGGCCGACGGTATCCGGCTGCTGATACTCGAGCTCGTCGAAGGCGAGACGCTTGCGGAGATCCTCGCTGGCGACTCGAGCACGCACGCGCGAGGCAAGGGTCTGCCACTCAACCGCGTGTTCAACATCGCGCGACAAATTGCCGAGGCTCTTGAAAGCGCGCATGACAGAGGCATCGTCCACCGCGATCTGAAGCCAGCCAACGTCAAGATCACGCCGGCCGGAGCCGTCAAGGTTCTCGATTTCGGGCTCGCCAAGGCTGTCGCTGGTGATGGATCAGGGCCAGACCTCTCAAGCGCACCGTTGGACGGCCCCAGACGTGAAGGCGCCGTCATCGGCACCGCGGCGTACATGAGCCCTGAACAGGCGCGCGGACTTGCGGTCGACAAGCGCACTGACATCTGGGCGTTCGGATGCGTCTTGTACCAGATGTTGACCGGGCGAGTGACGTTCGCCGGCGACACGGTCTCAGACTCGATCGCCAAGATCTCGAGCGCGACCCGGAGTGGTCAGCGCTGCCCGCGACGACGCCCACACCCATACGGCGTTTGCTTTTCCGCTGCCTCACGAAAGATCCCAACAAGCGGCTGCGAGATATGGGGGACGTCAGGATCGAGATCGACGCGATCGACGAAGTGGTCCCTGGCGCGGCGGCGGCAACACCTCTTGCGTCCAAGAGGCGAGCGTCGTGGCTGCCTTGGGTCGCAGCCGCGGCTGTCGTCGTCGCCGTCCTGGTGTGGCAGGCGAGCCGCGCGCCGATCGTCCAGGACGCGCCGCTGAGCAATGCCCAGTTCTCCCGTTTCACCGATTGGGAGGGAGTGGAATTCGGCGCCGAAATCTCACCCGATGGTAGATTCGTCGCCTTCAAGGCGGACCGGGACGGACAACTGGATCTGTGGGTCAGCCAAGTGGGGACAGGGCGCTTTCTGAACCTCACGCAGAACATCGCACCCTCGGGCCCCCTGCAATTCTCAGGAACTTCGGCTTTTCGGGTGACGGCGCGGAGATCTGGTTCGCGGAAGGAAACGATTCGGCGGCGCCGAAATGGCTGATTCCTTTGACCGGAGGCACACCGCGACCATTCATGGGTCACGGTCCCGCCGCGCCCTCATGGTCTCGCGACGATACCCGACTCGCGTACTTCACCAACGGTGGCGGCGATCCCATTTCAATTGCCGATCGCACCAGCGCAAACGCGCGACCACTCGTGATCGATCAGCAAGGCTTTTTCGCGAGTGGCGTGCACAATCACAATCCGGTCTGGTCGCCGGATGGCCGCTGGTTGTACTTCGCGCACGGATTGGAACCGACCGAGGAAATGAACGTATGGCGCGTGCGATCATCGGGCGGCACACCAGAGCAACTGACCACGTTGCAGGCCGCAGCGAATCATCTCGCGCTGGTTGACGACAGCACGCTGTTGTATGTCGCACGGGCCGACGATCGATCCGGCCCCTGGCTGTGGTCGCTTGATGTCGAGACGAAAGTGAGCCGACGAGTAATCTCGGGACTCGAGCACTACACATCCGTGTCCGCGAGTCGCGACGGCCACCGTGTGGTCACCACGGTGTCGACTCAAACGGCGACGCTTTGGCAAGTACCCATTCGCGACCAACCTGCCGGGGATCGTGATGCGCAACCCTATCAACTGCCGCGCGCGCGGGCGCTCTCTCCGCGCTTCGGCAAGGAAGCGCTTTTCTACCTGTCCGGCCAAGGTGCGGGCGACGGCCTGTGGCGCTTCCAGGAGGGAATCTCGTCGGAGGTCGAAGTCAGCCGGCGGTTCGTTGTCGGAGCCAGCCGCCGTGTCGCCGGATGGATCTCGCGTCGCCATCATCGTTCGGCAGGATGGGAAATTGCGGCTGTCGGTCATGGCGCCGGACGGCACGAACGCACGAACGTTGGCGCCATCGATCGTCATCCAAAGTTCAGGAGGTCGTGGCAGCGCCGACTGGTCTCCGGACGGCGCGTCGATCGTTGTGGCTGGCACCGATGCGGCTGGAGCCGGATTGTTCAAGATTCCCGTCGATGGCCAGTCACCTGTCCGCCTCGTCTCTGGCCAGGTCGTGAATCCGGTGTGGTCGCCGGATGGGACTCTGATTGTCTATGGCGGACCCGTAGTCGGCGGCCGCGCACCGCTCCTTGGAGTGAGACCAACGGAGCACCGTTCGAACTGCCGGACTTGCGGACGGGGATAGGCGGCGGCCATCGCTTTCTGCCCGACGGAAAGGGTCTGGTGTACCTGTCGCGGACTCAGTCTCGGGATTTCTGGCTGCTTGATCTGGCCACGAACAGGACGCGCGCGCTCACCCGACTCGAGCAATCCCGGCGTGGTGGGCGCGTTCGACATCACTCCCGATGGCAAGGCCATCGTCTTCGATCGGTTGCGCGACAACTCGGATATCGTCCTGATTGATCTGACGCGGTGAAACAGGCCATCCTAACACCACTGCAAGCCGCAACATTGTTACTCTTTATCGGCCCACCACCAGGGGCGCGGCACGCAGGCACATCGGGCACATGATCGCTCCCGCGGGTTTACCGGTGACACCAACCTGCCGGACATTCTCAGACCGTCATCGCCTTGAAATGGAACTCGCCATTGCTGAACGACAGCACAGCCGCGAGCGTCAGGGGCGGCGACATGTTGCAGGACAGGCTGACGAGCACGTTGTTCCGAATGGTGAAGCGCATGTCCATCTCGTAGTCGGGACCAACATGGGCGACCCAGTCTCCGTTGAAGTCGAAAGTCTCTGGCGGCTCGTAGGCGTAGCCTCCAGCCAATCGGGCTTCCAGACCCCCGGGATTGGTGACGATCACGTCGACAGTGCCAGCCGCATGTGCCGGTGTCAATATCGCGATCGTTCGGGCGTCGAGAACCGTAGCGGCGATCCTCATTTCACCGATCCTCACCGTCGCTCCTGATTGGAAGTCGGCGCCCGCGATCCTCGGCCACGCCCCCCCGCGAGTCGAACCAACTCGGGAGCCATGCCCGTGACGATTGGCTGAATGCCGGATGGTGCGGACTAGGTTGCTGAGTCACCGGTGGCTGTGCGGAGGGCGCCGATGGAGACCGAGCATCGTCGCAGCCGACCAAGCCTAGAGCAACCATCGAGACAACGATCGCTGTGTGTGTCTTGGTTATCATCAACCTGTTCCGTCAAGCAAAATGAACGAGCGCGAGAAGGGGCTACGGGCTCGACGCTTCGTCAGAGCGTGCGCAAAAACGCAAGCAGCGCTTGCCGCTCTTCGGGCAAAGGGGCTCGGTCAAAATGTACACCGTCGGTCGTGGCGATCGGCGGCACGACATTGCCGGGGACGAAGTTCGCCTTCACTCGCTTGAATAGTTCGATGTAGTGATCGACCATCTCTTCGAGCGTGGCAGCGCTGTTGTTGATGAAGTAGGGCGCGGTTCGACTGATCCCGCGGAGCCCTGGCACGTCGAACTTTTCCCAGTCATCCAGTGCCCCCGGTCCCCCAACGAACCCGGTCAACAGCGCGCGTCCTGGATCGGAAGTCGTCCGGCGGATCTTGGCGCCAGCAGGCAGCGGAGGCGCAGGGACGCCGGGAGCGGGAGACCCTGGACAGGGCGTAACACGGCCGGCGGGCGGTGGGCACGGGGTGGGACCGACACCGCGATCTGGTGAGTTCGGACGTTGCGGGCAGTTGCGGGAGGCAGGTGGCGAAGGCAAAGCGAGCGGGCGTGGACGTGTCGACGGGGCGCGGGCACTGGCTGAAGATGTTGTGAAATCGAATCACTGGAGCCGGGGGCGCCTGCAGGGTCGCCTGGGGGGTTGAGAGGCCGGGCCCGCCGTGGCACTGCGTGCACGCCCGCTCGAATACCGCTTTACCCTGCTGTTCCAGCGCGGTGAGCCGCGAATCGGGATCCGGAAACGGAGTCGTCCCATCCCTGACGGCGCTACAAGGCACGAACCCGATGGTTCGTGAACAGGACGCGTTGAAACGACGAGAGATCGTCGAGAATCCGTTGGGACGGCGGGTTCTGCACTTGCGCGTGATTCGTGAAGCCGCCAAGGGCCTGTTCCTGGAGCGTGGACACTCGCGCGTCGACCTGGTAGCCACCAGTATCGTTCGGGCCGCGCGGCCACAAAATGCCGCTGTCCGGTCCAGTGAGCGCGACATCGTTCACCGTCGGCACGCTGCGCCACACGTCCACGAACCCCTCCGAGGACGGCAGGTTGGTCACCGGATCAACAAGCCAGATGTTGGATGGCAGCGGGAACGTAATCCAGACCAGACCGTTCTGGCGAAGGTTGCTGAAGTCGCTCGCGTTCTCGCCGTTGATCCGAAAATCGTCCGCGTCGATCGGCCGAAAAAGTGGATCATCGGCCGCCGGATTTCGTCGCAGTCGCCGTTGAAGGAGTTGGAATTGGCCTCGACGTTGGCGGGTGACAGCTGAAAGCTGTCGATGGCCATGTGGCAGTCAGCGCACGCACGTCCATTGCCGTCCAGCCCTTCCAACGTCCGGTCGAAAAACGCGAGAGGCCGCGTAAGACGCCGTCACATGGTTCGCCGCCGCAGTCATGTGGCTCCGTGCCCAACGCTGCGCTAGACGCATGTTGCGAACCCGCCGGTGCAACTTCCGCGGCATGGGGTTTGATCAGCAGCGTCGAGAGAAGGACCACACCGGACGCGACCAGCAGTAATGATGTCTTCACGGGCACGCTCCTACCTAAGAAGCGGGAAATGCCCATGAGAACTTGAACTGGTAGAAAGAGTGGATGGGAACGGGGGCGGCGAGCGGTGAAGACTACCGGCCCAGGTTCAGCCTGACGCCGATCATCGCGCGACGCGGATCCATGAAGACAGTGGGCTGCGCAAAATTGGGCGCTGAACAGATTGTCCGTCGCCAGGCCTTCTTCCGCGGCGTCGTTGAGCGCATTGAGCACGTCGACCAGCAACTCGATGCGTGCCCGCGCCACCGAAGCGAGACCGTCCTCGACAACCGCAGATCGAGCAGCGTCTGCGACGACAGCCGTCGCGAGCCGCGCGGCTCGAGCAGGACGCGCTGAGCCGGCTGCTCTGCGGCAGCGCGACGAGCGCCGTCGCCGCCCACGGCTTGCCGCTGAAGTACTGCAAATTGCGCAGCGAGCACGAACCCGTCCGTGGAATGTCGACGCTGCCCATGGCGCGGAGGACGTGCGGGCGATCGTTGGGGAGCCGGCCGCGGGCGTTGGTCAGGTCATTGGGATCGCGCCCGAAGGTCAACGGCTGCGGAGGGGAAACGGTACTGACTTGCGCGCCTGCGGCGGTTGTCCCGCTGGAGGGCAGGAGCCCATACGCCTTCGACAGCGTATAGGAGCCGAACGCGTGCCAGCCGTTGGATCGCCGTTTTTCGAGCGCCATCACGAGGCCGTTGTAGGTCAGCGAGTACCCGGCGGGATTCGTCAACAGAAAGCGGCGCGCCGACGTCGGAGTCACGGCGGTGTCGAGTGCAAGAACGGGCACGCTGCGGCCATCGGGCAACTGCCGCGTCTGCTCGAGATACTGACCGCCAACGTCCGTCCAGCCGATGAAGTTGGCGCCATCCTTGTGGACGTACGCGATCGAGGCGGCAAACCGCCGGCCGACTTCCCGATCCACGCCGATGGAGAATTCGTCGGTGCGCGGCGCGCGCGTGTTCGGATCGAGCCGCAGGTTGACGGTGTTGTTCACCACCGAGACGACGCGGGTGTAGCCGCCGGTCGCCGGCTCGAAGGCCGCGGTCGTCATGGGTGATGCGCCCGGGTGAAAGGGCTCGAGCTCTCCGGTGAGCACGCCCTGGCTGAATCGGCCATAGCTCGCGCGCAGCATCGTCCTGCCGTCAGCGGTGAGCTTGGCGGTGAGACCGGCGCGCGGCGACAACAGGTTCCAGTGTACAACGTTCCGCGGCCCTGGACCATCGCGTCGGTTTCGTGGCCTTGCAGATCGACGGCGCTGAGGTCCTGACTGAAGGCGCGGGTGTGGTCGAATCGCAGTCCGACATTGATCGTCAGCCGGTCACCCAGCGTGAGCGCGTCGCTCGCAAACGCCGCGGCGGTCACGAACTGGCCGCCAACGTGGGAGGGATCGCTCGAGATCGACTGGAACGGCTGTCCGTCGCTGTCCACGAACCTCACGCCGGTCGGAATGACACTGGTCGCGTGGTGGCCGCCCCGTTCGACTTGCCCGCCGATCTTCCACTGGTGATCCGCGCCCAGCCAGCCGGCCTGATAGTGGCTCATCGTCGCCTTGGCGGTCGTGCGCGCGATGGTCACCGTGCCGAACGCTGGCGGCGCGCCGCTGGCGACGTTGGTCACGTTGTCGATCCGGCTCGCGGTCGTGAAGTCGCCGGTGCTCGGGGTGTTTCCTGTGAGTATACGAAGCGTCCGACCCGCACGTCCCACACGGTGTTGGCGGAAGAGGTGTGCGTGAGGTGGCCGAAGGTGATCGCCGGCACCGACGCGCTCCGGCGCAGCGTGGCTTCGAACGGCGTGACCGCGGTCGGCGGATCGGGGTTGACCCAGAACTCGTAATGGATGCTCTGCACGAGCTGCCAGCCCGGTGCGAGCCTCCACGTGAGTTTCGCCAAGCCCTTGTCCTGCTCGTACGTCCTCGGGAACTCGGGTCGCTGCCTGGCTGACTGTCGTAGTCGCGAAGGTGCTGATATCCGGCAAAGAACCACAGGCGATCGCGACACCACAGGTCCGCCGAGGTTCGTCGTGAAGTCGCGATATCGGGCGCGCTCGTAGCCGCTCTCGCGACCGTTGGAGCTGGGAATCGGCAGTCGCACGGGCTGGCTGGTCAGTCCGGCCGCCTGTCCATAGTACGACGCGTCATACAGGAAGCGCTCGCCGCCCTGCCTGCGTGATGACGTTGATGACGCGCGCCCTGGACGTTGCCGTACTCGGCGGACGCGCCGATCGACTGGACCTGAATCTCCTGGATGAAGTCGACGCCCGGTTCCGATCGCGCGACGCCGTTGCACGGGCAGGTGAAGTTCGTGCCGTCGATGAGAAACTGGTTCTCGTTGGTGCCGGAGCCGAAGGCCGACACGGTGGTCGTCGTGCCGTGGTCGTCGTGCCGCTTCCCGGGGAGGTCGGGAGATGCCGGGGGTGGCCCGGATGAAGTCGAACATGCTGGCCCGGCGCGTCGGAATGGCCTTGAGGTCCTCGGGGCCGAATCGCGTCCCAAAACCCGGATCTCGTGCGTCGATCCGCGAGCCTGCCCCCTCGACAACCACGGATTGCGCGAGCCCGCCACGGCAGTACAGCGTTCGCTCGATCGTTGCGCCGGCGCCGATCAAGATGTCGTCTTCCTGCAGCGTCGAAAATCTCGGCATCTCGATCACAAGGGAATAACGACCGGGGGTAGGGTGGAGAATCGAAGTTGCCCCCGGTCATTCGTCGTGAGCGAAGCAGTGCCTCCGATCAGCGCGTCGGAGCGGATCGTCACCCGCGCATTGGCCAACACGCCCCCCTGTTCGTCCTTCACCGTGCCGATCAGAGCTCCAGTGAGACCCTGCGCGAGGCTGATCCCCGGCACAATTAGGCACGTGAGCACGAACACCAGGATGGTTCGCCGCAAACATGTGACGGGGCTCATACTCGACCTCAAGTCAGGGATGACCGGCCGTGGCGCACCGAGCGCTATCAACGGCGGACGATCTGGATGTCGAACCGCGTGTCGCCGTCGACCCTCGCGTTCTTCACCGCTGTGCCGTCCGCGAGCCTGCCCGCAGGATCGATCACGTCATAGCCGTCTTTCCACACGAGCAGAGGATGGACACCGTTCTGGGCCCAGGAGAAGCTGTAAAAACCCTTCGTGTCGCTGGAAGTGAACGTATGACCATCCGGGCTACCGCACGAGTCGCAATACAGTTGGACGCCTTCCGCCGGCACCGTTCCTCCCGCCGTCAGCTCGGAGACGACGCCGGAGAGCGTGTAGGTAGGTTGCGCTCCAGGTTGTGGAACGGGA
>CAVRLW010000025.1:0-23682 GCA_963722145.1 uncultured Actinomycetota bacterium
CGGAGCGGGTCGGTCACTCCGGTGTCCGCCGTCAGGGTCTGGAACAACGACGGCGCCCGTCGCCTGACGTTAAGGCCGCCGGGAAGGATTCCTTCCGCGGCGCAGCCGTTGTCCACGCATTCGCGCATGACCGCCCACAGTGCCAGCAGTTTTTCCCGGAGTTCCGCTTCGCTGCGCCAGGTCAGTTCGTTGGCGAGCATCACATCGGAGATGGACATGCCTTCGCGCTGGCAGATCTCCAGGAGTTCGTCGGCCGTGGTGAACGGGTAGGGCAGGACGGTGGCGTCGGCCACCACCCGGTCGCCGGCGTCGGCGTCGCCGTCAACGACGAAGCCGCCGCCGATGGAGTAGAAGCTCCGTTCGCTGAGGACGGTGCCGGCGTGGTCCAGGGCGCGGAACGTCATGCCGTTGGGGTGGGCCGGGAGGGACTTGCGCCGGTGCAGCACCACGTCCTCGTCCCAGTTGAAGTCCACCCGGTGGTCCCCGCACACCCACAGTTCGGCGTCGAGGGCGGCGGCGGCCACCTGGTCATCGGCCGTGGAGGTGTCCACGGTTTCCGGGTCCAGCCCCTTGAAGCCCAGGACCACGGCCTTGTCGGAGCCGTGGCCCCGCCCGGTGGCGCCGAGCGAGCCGAACAGTTCGGCCTGCACGCGCCTGGTGGAGCTCAGGTGTCCGTCGCCCTTGAGCCCGTCGGCGAACAGCTTCGCCGCCCGCATCGGGCCGACCGTGTGTGACGACGACGGCCCGATGCCAACGGAAAACAGATCCAGGACGCTGAGCGCCATTTAGGGGACCTCGGGGGAGGCGTATTCCCGCATGGCATCGAGGAGCCAGCGGCCCAGGAACTCCGCGAACGAGGCGCGGGGGAAGAGCCGGTAGCTTTCGTCGCCGGTCTTCCACAGGACCACGGGGATGTTGCCGATCTCCGTGGACAGGGCCGTGCCGGCTTTGAAGCTCGCGGGGGTGCAGGTCCAGCGAGCAGCCCTTTTCCAGGACTGCCCGGGCCCGCGGGCCGGTGAGTTCGAAGGTGGTGCGGTTGGCGGAGAGGTCCACCACCTGGCCTTCGCCGTCGGCCAGCGCTTCCCGAGGGCGCCGATCAGGTCGCCGCCCAGGGACTCGTGGGCGCTTCCAGGGTGCCACCACCAGGAACTCCTCGGGTCCGAGCCACAGCACGGTGATGCCGCCGGTGCCGCTCACGGCGCCGCAGCGTGCGGGCAGGCCGCCGGTGACGGACGCGATCCGCTGCCCGGCCTCGGTGTCGCGGGTCCACCCGGAGGCCCACCATGGTCAGGAACGTGATTTCGCTCAGTTCCACGGTGCCAGGGACGGAGCCGGTCTCAAATGCTGCGGCCAGAGCTGGGCAGGCGGGGCTGGTGCGGATGTCCGGAGTCCTTGATGTTTCGGGTGCTGCTGTTTCAGCCATCTTTGCGGGTCCCTTCGGGGTCAAAAAGTACGGTTTCTGCGACAACAACGTCAACGAGCTGGTTGCCGGCGGCGGCCACCAGGGTCTCGCCGATCCGGTTGCGGCCGTTCTTGATCAGTGCCAGGCCGAAGGACCGGCCCAGGGCGGCGCTGTGGTAGCTGGAGGTGACGAAGCCCTGCATGGGCACCGGGCCGTACGGCGGGGTTCGTCGGCGATGCCCTTTTCCACCAGCTGGGTGCCTTCCGGCAGCCGGATGGTGCCGTCCATGGGCAGTACGCTGACCAGGTGCTTGCGGTCCTCGCGCTGGGCGTCGGCGCGGGCGTAGGAGCGCTTGCCGATGAAGTCCTTGGCCTTGGAGACCACCCATTCCATGCCGGCGTCCTGCGGGGTGACGGTGCCGTCGGTGTCCTGGCCGACGATCGGGTAGCCCTTTTCGGCGCGGAGCACGTGCATGGTTTCGGTGCCGTACGGGGTGATGTTGAATTCGGCCCCGGCCGCGGCCACGGCTTCCCAGGTGTTCAGCCCGTACCAGGACGGCACGTTGATCTCGTAGGCCAGTTCGCCGGAGAAGGAGATCCGGCAGACCCGGGCCTGCACGCCGGAGGCGAGGGTGGTTTCGCGGAAGGTCATGAACGGGAAGGCTTCGGCTTCCAGCCCGCCGTCGGCGGCGAGTTCGCGGTGCCACCTTGGCGAGCACCGCGCGGGATTTGGGCCCGACGACGGCAATGGTGCTCCACTGTTCGGTCACCGAGGTGCAGTGCACGTCCAGTTCCGGCCATTCGGTCTGCAGCCATTCCTCCAGCCAGTCCAGCACCTTCGCGGCGCCGCCGGTGGTGGTGGTCATGAAGAACCGGTCCTCGTCGAGGCGCAGGGTCACGCCGTCGTCGAAGATCATGCCGTCTGCCATGCACATCACGCCGTAGCGGGCGGAACCCGGGCGCGAGCTTCTTGAACGCGTTGGTGTAGATCCGGTTGAGGAACTCGCCGGCGTCCTTGCCCCGGATTTCGATCTTGCCCAGGGTGGTGGCGTCCATGAAGCCCACGGATTCGCGGACGGCGGCGCATTCGCGCAGCACGGCCGCGTCCATGTCCTCGCTGGCCTGCGGGTAGTACCAGGGACGCTTCCACTGCCCGACGTCCTCGAACAGGGCGCCCTGGGCGACGTGCCACGGGTGGATGGAGGTGACGCGGGCGGGGTCGAACAGTTCGCCGCGCTGGCGTCCGGCGAGTGCCGCGAACGCCACGGGCGTGAACGGTGCCCGGTAGGTGGTGGTGCCGATGTCGCCGATGCCCGCGGGACGCTTCGCCGGCCTGGCGGAGCGCGGCGGCGATGACGCCGATCGCGTTGACGCCGGAGGTCTTGCCCTGGTCGTTGGCGGTGCTGATGGAGGTGTAGCGCTTGATGTGCTCCACGGACCGCATGCCGGCTCCGGTGGAGCGCAGCACGTCGGCCACGGACTGGTCGCGCTGGAAGTCGACGAAGTGGTGGTGCCAGTCATCCGGGGTGCCGGTCTGCCCGGGTACCAGCCACAGCTGGCGGGTCGGGGCGGACGCCTTCGGCTCGCCGATGACGGACGGCTTGGTTTCCGAGCTGAAGCCGGCGGCGATGGCTGCCGCGGCTCCGGCGGAGATGCCTTCGGCGAGGCAGTCCTCGAGTTCGAAGCTGCCGCGGCCGGAGCCGATGGTCTGCTGGTTCGGGACCACGGTGCTCGGCACGAAGGCGGCCAGCTCATCGTCCCAGCGCAGCTTGCCCTGCCGCTGGGAGTGGAGGTGCACCAGCGGGCTCCAGCCGCCGGAGACGGCCAGCAGGTCGCAGGCGATCTCTTCGACGCCGGAGGTGAGTTCGCCGTCGTCGTTGATGCTGCGGACGGTGACGGCGTTCAGCCGGCCGTCGGCGGAGTCCGCTGCCGGCGGTGTTGGCCACGGCGCTGCCGATCAGCACCCGGGTGCCGGCTTCGACGGCGGCAGCAGCCACCTCGGTGAGCTTGGGGCGGGCGTCGACGACGGCGGCGACCTTGACGCCGGCGGCGCGCAGGTCCGCGGCCAGGGCGTAGGCGCTGTCGTTGGTGGTGCTGATGACAACGCGCTGCCCGGCGGCGACGGCGTAGCGGTTGAGGTAGCTGCGGACGGCCGAGGCGAGCATGATGCCGGGGCGGTCGTTGTTCTCGAAGACCAGCGGGCGTTCGTGGGCGCCGGGGGCCAGCACCACCTGGTTGGCACGGATGTGCCAAATACGCTGCCGGGACACGCCGGGCGCTGCCGGGGCTGGACAGGTGGTCGGTGCGGTTCTGGACGGCGATGACGTAGTTGGCGTCGTAGGCGCCGAAGGCGGTGGTGCGGTTCAGGACGGTGCATTCGGCGCCGGAAACCAGCTCGGCTTCGACGTCCGCCACCCATTCCAGGGCCGGCTTGCCTTCGATGGTCTCGACCAGGCCGGGGGCCGTGGACCCGGACAGGAGCGATCCGCCCAGTTCGGGCTGGTCGTCCATCAGCATGACGCGGGCGCCGGTGCGGACGGCTTCGCGGGCCGCGGCCAGGCCGGCGGGGCCGCCGCCGATGACCAGGACGTCGGTGTGGACGTACTTCTTGTCGTACTCGGCGCGGTCCTCCTCGGGATCCAGCCTGCCCAGGCCGTTGAGCAGTTCAGCCTTCAGGCCGTCCACCAGGGTGACGGTGGTGGCGGGGAGCATGGACTCGGCCACGTGGCCCGGGAACCGGGCGCAATCTGAACCAGCGCGTTGGATTCCTCCACGCCGGCGGACATGATGCCGCGGGGGCGGTCCTCGTAGAGCGAGTTGCCGGCGGCGATCCGGCCGTTGGCGAGCAGGGCCGAGGCGAGCGTGTCGCCGGGGTGGCCGGTGAATTCCTCGCCGTCCACGGTGAAACGCCAGGAGATGGTGCGGTCGATGCGTCCGCCGGCGGCGAGGCGGGCGTTCTGGGAAGTCACTTGGTTGCTCCTTCCGGGGCGGTGGTGCTGGCGGGGGCTGTGCTTGTGGCAATGCTGGTTGCAGCGATGCTGGGAGCCGCGGTCCCGGTGGTGGTGCTGTCCGGGGCGGTGCTGGCAGTGCCGGACTCAGGCGCCGGGGCGGCTTTGTCCGGACGGGGCGCGCCCATCGGGTAGACCGCCTGGATCTCGTAGGTGACCGTGTCGCGGAGCATGTTGAACCACTGGCGGCAGCCGGTGCTGTGGAGCCAGCGTTCGGCGAAGGCGCCCTTGGTGTTGTCCCGGTAGAACAGGAACTCGGCCCATTCGCGGTCGTTCAGTTCGTTCGGGTTTTCCGGGTAGGCCACGTGGGCCTGGCCGCCGTAGTGGAACTCGGTCTCGTCGCGGGAGCCGCAGTTGGGGCATGAAATGAGGAGCATGTCCGGACTCTCTTCTAGTGGGCCACGGCGGCTGCGCCGTGTTCGTCGATCAGGGCGCCGGTTTCGAACCGCTCCAGCGCAAACGGCTTGTTCAGTTCGTGCGGCGTTCCCGTGGCGATGGTGTGGGCAAAGGTGAGGCCCGCGGCCGGCGTGCCCTTGAAGCCGCCGGTGCCCCAGCCACAGTTCACGAACATGTTGTCCACCGGAGTGGTGCCCACGATCGGGGAGGCGTCCAGCGTCGTGTCAACGATGCCGCCCCAGGTCCTGAGCACGTGCGCGCGGGCAAAGATCGGGAAGAGCTCGACGGCGGCCGCCATCTGGTGCTCGATCACATGGAACGAGCCGCGCTGGCCGTAACCGTTGTAGGAGTCCACTCCGGCGCCCATGACCAGTTCGCCCTTGTGGGCCTGGGAAACGTAGACGTGCACGTGGTTGGACATGACCACGGTGGGGTGGACCGGTTCGTGCAGTTCGGAAACCAGCGCCTGCAGCGGGTGGGACTGGATGGGGAGCCGGAAGCCGGCCATTTCGGCCAGGACCGAGCTGTGCCCGGCGGCGCACAGGCCCACCTTTTCGGTGTTGATGGTGCCGCGGTTGGTCTTGACGCCCACGACGCGGTTGCCGTCCTTGACGAAGCCGGTGACTTCGCAGTTCTGGATGATGTCCACGCCCAGTTCGTCGCACTTGCGGGCGAAGGCCCAGGCCACGTGGTCATGCTTGGCGATACCGGCCCGCGGCTGGTACGTGGCGCCCATGACGGGGTAGCGGATGTTGTCGTTGATGTTCAGGATGGGGCAGAGTTCCTTGACCTGCTGCGGGTCCAGCCACTCGGCGTCCACTCCGTTGAGTTTGTTCGCGCCCACGCGCCGCATGCTTTCGCGGACATCGCCCAGGGTGTGGGCGAGGTTCATCACGCCGCGCTGGCTGAAGAGGAAGTCGTATTCGAGCTCCTCCGGCAGGACTTCCCAGAGCTTGAGGGCGTGCTCGTAGATGGCCGCGCTCTCGTCCCAGAGGTAGTTGGACCGGATGATGGTGGTGTTCCGGGCCATGTTGCCGCCGGCCAGCCAGCCCTTTTCGAGGACGGCGATGTTGGTCATGCCGTGGTTTTTGGCCAGGAAGTAGGCGGTGGCCAGGCCATGCCCGCCGCCACCAACGATGACTGCGTCATAGGAAGGCTTCGGGTCCGGGTTGTGCCAGAGGAATTCCGGGTGCTCCGGAAGCAGATCGGCCATCATGCCACCTCGTTCGTGTCAGAGGAGAGGTTGGGGTAGAGCGGGAACTTTCCGGCCAGGATTTCAACCCGCTGCCGGAGTTCCGCCACGGTCTCGTCGCTGAACTCGCGCTTGAGTGCTGCGGCGATAATGTCCGCGACCTCGGTGAATTCTGCCTTCCCGAACCCACGCGTGGCCAGTGCCGGCGTGCCGATACGAAGACCGGAAGAGACCATCGGCGGACGCGGGTCGAACGGCACGGCGTTGCGGTTGACCGTGATGCCGATCCGGTGCAGGCGGTCTTCGCCCTGCTGGCCGTCCAGTTCCGAATTGCGCAGATCCACCAGGACCAGGTGCACGTCGGTGCCACCGCTGACGACGGTCACGCCGGACTCTGCAACGTCGGCAGACAGCATGCGTTCTGCGATGATGCGGGCGCCTTCCAGGGTGCGTTCCTGGCGGTCGCGGAACTCCGGCTCAGCAGCGAGCTTGAACGCCACAGCCTTCGCGGCAATGACGTGCTCCAGCGGGCCACCCTGCTGTCCGGGGAACACCGCGGAGTTGACCTTCTTGGCGATGTCGGCGTCGTTGGTCAGGATCACACCACCGCGCGGGCCGCCAAGGGTCTTGTGGGTGGTGCTCGTGACGATGTGGGCGTGAGGCACGGGGTTGGGGTGAAGCCCTGCGGCCACCAGGCCTGCGAAATGGGCCATGTCCACCATCAGGTAGGCGCCTACCAGGTCCGCGATACGGCGGAATTCGGCGAAGTCCAGCTGCCGGGAGTAGGCGGACCAGCCGGCGACGATCAGCTTCGGCTTGTTCTCAACCGCCAGGCGCTCGACTTCAGCCATGTCAATCAGCATGGTGTCTTCGCCGACTCCGTACGGGACCACTTTGTAGAGCTTGCCGGAGAAGTTGATTCGCATTCCGTGCGTCAGGTGGCCGCCGTGTGCGAGGTTCAGCCCCAGGATGGTGTCGCCGGGCTGGATCAGGGCGAACATCGCCGCTGCGTTGGCCTGGGCGCCGGAGTGGGGCTGCACATTGGCGAATTCGGAGCCGAACAGTGACTTGAGACGGTCGATGGCCAGCTGCTCGACCACGTCAACGTGTTCGCAGCCGCCGTAGTAGCGCTTGCCCGGGTAGCCTTCGGCGTACTTGTTGGTCAGGACGGATCCCTGCGCCTCCATGACGGCCGTCGGCGCAAAGTTTTCGGAGGCGATCATCTCCAGCGTGCCCTGCTGGCGCAGGAGCTCCTGCTGAACGGCTGCGTGGATCGCAGGATCGGTCTCTGCGAGCGTACGGGTCAGAACGTCGACCATCTTTTCTCCTCTGCTATCTAATATCCTGTTGATATATTAGTTTCGTGACTCAAGTATGCTATCCACGCCAGTGGGTGTCAACAGATTTTTCAGGCCGTCCCAGAGGCGCCAAAAGCGCGGCCGGAAGGGCCGCGCTTCTGCGTGAACGTGTGGAGGGGTGGGGCTCGGATCAGGTGAAGAGCGCCTTGCGGACGGCATCCTCGAAGCCACTGACATGGCTCCTCGCGAGGTCAGCGGCCAGCGCCTCATCGCCGTCAATCACTGCGCCGAGCAGGTCCAGGTGCTCATGCACGTGGCGGGAGAGGTCGGGAAGGCGATCCAGCACCATGCACCAGATGCGGGTGGCGAGATTGTCGTAGCGGATCAGGACATCCTCGAGGTGGGGATTGGCCGCAGCCGCGTAGATGCCTTGATGCACGCGCGCATCCAGGCGCAGGGTTTCGACGACGGAGGCCGCATGGGTATCGAAGGATTCAACAGCCCGCATCACAGCCCGCAACTGCTCCCGCTGCCGCTCCGTGGCCACCCGGGCAGCGCGGGAGGCTGCGAGCGGTTCAAGCTGCGTCCGGATTTCGGAAATGAAAGCAAGGTCGGTCACCTCCACGCGGGTGGCAAAAGTGCCCCTGCGCGGATACGAAACCACCAGGCGGTCGAGCTCAAGCCGCTTCAAGGCTTCCCGCACCGGAGTCCGCCCCATGCCGAGGTCCTTGGCGAGGTGGTCGTCGTTAAGGAGATCGCCGGGTTTGATGTCAAGCATCAGCAGCCGGTCGCGGATGCGCTCGTACGCCACGTCCGCCAACGACTTCTTGACTGCATCTTCCACGATCGCCAACGCTTCAACTGCCATAACCTGGACCCCTTTCCATTCAAGCCAAACAGGCTATTGACCTCGCCCACTGACCAGTATACGCTGATTCCCAACCCTAATATATCAGTTTATGATCTGAGAATATATCTAACGGGAAGATACCTAAAGGAGGAGACATGACCCTAGTGGCAACAGACTCATCAACCAGCACGCTGACTCAGACCGACCCCCGCGTGAAGGACCAGGCCCAGAAGTTCGTACTCACACTGTCGTGCGTCGAACGCGCCGGTATCGTCCAGGCGGTCACCACTTTCCTCTTCGAACGTGGCTTCAACATCGAAGAGCACCAGCAGTTCGACGACGGGCTCCGCGAGACGCTGCACCTGCGCACCGCCTTCTCGGGTTCCCCCGAGTACACCCCGGAGAGGCTCCAGGAGGAGTTCAGCGCCATTGCGGACCGCTTCGAGATGAAGTTCAGCTTCCATGACCAGACCAAGCAGCGCATCCTGGTCATGGTGTCCAAGTTCGGCCACTGCCTGAATGACCTGCTCTTCCGCTGGCGCGGCGGCAGCCTCGGCGGCGACATCGTCCTGATCGTTTCCAACCATGAAACCCACCGGGCCATGGCCGAGGCCGCCGGCCTCCCCTTCCTCTACGTCCCGGTGACACCCGAGACGAAGGCAGACGCCGAACAGCGCCTGCTGGATCTCATCGACGAGCACAACATCGACCTCGTGGTGCTCGCCCGGTACATGCAGGTGCTGTCCGACGACCTCTGCCGCTCCCTTGAGGGCCGGGCCATCAACATCCACCACTCCTTCCTTCCTGGATTCAAGGGTGCCCGCCCGTACCACCAGGCGTACGACCGTGGCGTCAAGCTGGTGGGCGCCACAGCCCACTACGTGACTGCGGAACTGGATGAGGGGCCAATCATCGAACAGGAAGTCATCCGGGTGGACCACAGCTACGGACCGACCGCCCTGTCAACGGTCGGGCGGGATGCGGAAGCGCTGGCACTGTCCCGCGCCGTGCGGTGGCACTGCGAGCACCGTGTGTTGCTGGACCAAACCAGCACTGTCGTGTTCCGGTAACCACGACCACCACATCAGCAGACAACACACGAAAATCAGCAGGAGAAACCACATGGCTTCGACGCCAAGCATTGTCATTATTGGAGCGGGAATCGTCGGCACGAACCTGGCCGACGAACTGGTCACGCGGGGTTGGAACAACATCACCGTCCTGGACCAGGGACCCCTGAATATGCCTGGAGGCTCCACGTCCCACGCCCCGGGCCTCGTTTTCCAGACGAACCCCTCAAAGTCCATGGCGCTCTTCGCCAAGTACACGGTTGAGAAGCTCCTGTCCCTGACCGAGGACGGCGTCAGCTGCTTCAACCAGGTCGGCGGCCTGGAAGTTGCCACCACGGAGACCCGCCTCGCGGACCTGAAGCGGAAGCTCGGCTATGCCGCCGCGTGGGGCATCGACGGCAAGATCCTCTCCCGCGAGGAATGCAAGGAGCTCTACCCACTCATCAACGAGGAAGACATCCTGGGTGGCCTCCACGTGCCCAGCGACGGCCTGGCCCTGGCCGCCCGCGCCGTCCAGCTGCTCATCAAGCGCACGGAAGCCGCGGGCGTCAAGTACATCGGCAACACCGAGGTGACCGGGATCGAACAGTCAAACCGCCGCGTCACGGGTGTCGAGACCGCTGAAGGCGTCATTCCTGCGGACATCGTGGTTTCCTGCGCCGGCTTCTGGGGCGCCAAGATCGGCGAGATGATCGGGATGTCCGTCCCGCTCCTCCCGCTGGCCCACCAGTACGTGAAGACCACGCCGGTTCCTGCGCAGAAGGGCAAGAACGAACTGCCCAACGGCGCTTCCCTGCCCATCCTGCGTCACCAGGACCAGGACCTCTACTACCGCGAGCACGGCGAACGCTACGGCATTGGTTCCTACGCGCACCGCCCCATGCCCGTGGACCTTGATGAACTGGGCACCTACGAGCCCAGCAGCATCAGTGAACACAACATGCCCTCCCGCCTCGACTTCACCCTGGAGGACTTCCTCCCGGCATGGGAGGCCACCAAGCAACTGCTGCCGGCCCTGCGCGAAAGCGAAATCGAGGATGGCTTCAACGGCATCTTCTCCTTCACCCCGGACGGCGGCTCCCTGGTGGGCGAATCCAAGGAAGTGGACGGCTTCTTCGTGGCCGAAGCCGTGTGGGTCACCCACTCCGCCGGCATCGCCCGCGCCGTTGCCGAACTGCTGACCACGGGCAAGTCGCAGATCGATCTTGGTGACTGCGACATCCACCGCTTCGAAGAGGTCCAGCTGACCCCCGAATACGTCAGCGAAACGTCCCAGCAGAACTTCGTGGAAATCTACGACGTCCTGCACCCGCTGCAGCCCAAGCTCTCTCCGCGGAACCTGCGCGTCAGCCCCTTCCACGCCCGCCACAAGCAGCTGGGCGGCTTCTTCCTGGAGGGCGGCGGATGGGAGCGCCCCTACTGGTTCGAAGCCAACGCCGAACTGCTCAAGGAGATGCCGGACGAATGGCAGCCGCCGGCCCGTGACGCCTGGTCCGGGATGTTCAGCTCGCCCATCGCCGCCGCCGAAGCCTGGAAGACCCGCACCGCGGTGGCCATGTACGACATGACTCCGCTCAAGCGCCTTGAGGTCTCCGGCCCCGGAGCCCTGAAGCTGCTGCAGGAGCTGACCACCGCCGACATGTCCAAGAAGCCCGGGGCCGTCACCTACACCCTCCTGCTGGACCACGCCGGCGGGATCCGAAGCGACATCACCGTGGCCCGCCTGAGCGAAGACACCTTCCAGCTCGGAGCCAACGGAAACATCGACACCGCCTACTTTGAGCGGGCCGCACGCCACCAGACGGAAAACGGAACCGCCAGCGACTGGGTCCAGGTGCGCGACACCACCGGCGGGACATGCTGCATCGGCTTGTGGGGACCCCTCGCCCGGGACCTCATCAGCACGGTCAGCAGCGACGACTTCTCCAACGACGGCCTGCGCTACTTCCGGGCCAAGAAGGTCGTCATCGGCGGCGTCACCGTCACCGCGATGCGGCTGTCCTACGTCGGCGAGCTGGGCTGGGAACTGTACACCAGCGCGGACAACGGCCAGCGCCTCTGGGACGCACTGTGGAAGGCAGGGCAGCCGTTCGGCGTGATCGCCGCCGGCCGCGCCGCGTTCAGCTCGCTGCGCCTGGAAAAGGGCTACCGCTCGTGGGGCACCGACATGACCACCGAGCACGACCCGCTGGAAGCGGGACTCGGTTTCGCCGTGAAGATGACCAAGGAAAACTTCGTCGGCAAGGCAGCACTGGAAGGCCGGACCGAGGAAAACTCCGCCCGCCGCCTGCGCTGCCTGACGGTCGACGACGGCCGCAGCATCGTGCTGGGCAAGGAACCTGTCTTCTACAAGGACCAGGCAGTCGGCTACGTCACGAGCGCCGCCTATGGCTACACCGTGGCCAAGCCGATCGCCTACGCGTACCTGCCCGCCGCCGTCTCCATCGGCGACTCGGTTGAAATCGAGTACTTTGGCCGGCGCATCCAAGCCACGGTCACGGCGGATCCACTGTACGACCCCACGATGACACGGCTCCGCGGCTAACAGCCGCAAGGCCATTCAAGGGCACGCGGCCCGGACTCATTCTCTCGCAACCAGAGTCCGGGCCGCTGCCTTTCCATGGCCCGTCCCATGCCCAGGCCAGTCGACTAGAGCTTCAGCCCCAGGAAGACACATGATCAGTTCAGAAACAATAAACGACTACCTCGCCAGCCTTGCCTCGCGCGAACCCACCCCGGGCGGCGGCGCAGCCGCGGCTCTCCACGCCGCCCAGGGGGCGGCACTTGTCGCCATGGTGGCCAGGTACACCACCGGCCCGAAATACGAACAGCACGCCGAACTCGTCACCAGGATCATCAGCAGCGCCGACGGCATGGTGGCCCAGGCCCTGCGCCTCGCGGACGCGGACCAGCACGCTTTCCAAGGCGTCATCGACGCATACAAACTCCCCACCGGTACTGACGACCTCAAGGCCGCACGAACGGCATCCATCCAGGACGCGCTCATCCTGGCCGCGGAAACACCGGCACAATTGATCCGCCTTGCCGGCGCCGTCGTGGACCTTGCCACGGAACTGTTCGAAGTGGCCAATGCCAACGTGATCAGTGACGTCGCCGCCGCCGCCGACGCAGCCCGGGCAGCCGCCACCACTGCACGGGTGAACATCGACATCAATGTGGTGGCCATCAAGGACACCGAAGCCCGTTCCCGCCTTGCTGACCAGACCGATGGCCTTGAGGAAAAGGTCATCCTGGCAGCCGACTCACTCGTCAAGCGCGTGCGCGAAAGGATTCTCGGTTGAGCACCACACTCCTGTCTGGACGGACACTGGCCAAACTCATTCAGCAGAAGGCCCACGAAGAAGCCCGGGAGCTCGAAGGTGACGGCCTGCGCCCCACCCTTGCAGTGGTTGTGGCAACGGACGATGGCTCCACGCACTGGTATGTGCGCTCCATCGAACGGGCTGCAGAAAGCGCGGGCATCAATTGCCGGATCGTGGACCTGGGCCACGAAGCGACCGGAGAGGTATTGGCCTCAGTCCTGAAGGACCTCAGCGCCGAGCCGTCGGTCAACGGCATCATCCTGCAGACGCCCTTGCCTCCCGGCGTCGATGCAGATGCGCTGGTTGGGCACATCGCCCCCGGGAAGGACATCGACGGCGCGAATCCACTGAGCCTCGGCCGCCTGGCTGTGGGCCAGCCCTCGTTCGCACCTGCCACGGCACGGGCCGTCATCGAGATCCTTGACCACTTCGACATCCCGGTGGCGGGCCGGAACGTCGTCGTGATTGGACGTTCCGCCGTCGTCGGAAAACCGCTGTCCCTGCTGTTGCTGGAACGCGACGCCGCGGTGACCGTCTGCCACTCCAGGTCAGGGCCGCTGGAGAAATACACCAAGAGCGGCCGACGTCGTGGTGGTCGCGGCCGGGCGCACCGGCCTGCTGAACGGCGGCCATATTTCTTCCGGGGCTGTAGTGATCGACGTCGGCACCAACGTCCTTTCCGACGGGTCCCTTGTGGGGGATGTGGACGAAGCCAGCGTCCGGGGCATCGCCGGGGCGCTGACACCCGTTCCGGGTGGCGTCGGTTCAGTCACCACGTCCCTGCTTCTCCTGCACACCACCGAGGCCGCGCGGGAACAGTCGCGTGCCTTGGTCCGGGGATCCACGGCAGGCACCCCTGCTTAGGCCCAGTGTGCTCGCGCCCGTGCAGATCCATGTGATCCACGGGGCAAGCGGCCGCCAATGGGCTACAGGACGGCCCTGATGAGGTTCTCAAAGTCCGACACATGCTTGGTGGTCAGCCGCGCAGCAGCTTCGGAATCCCCTTCCGCAATGCACTCGAGCAGCTCAATGTGCTGGGCAATATGTTCGGATACCGGAGGAAGTTTCTCCAGCACAAGGCTCCAGATCCGCGTCGCCAGGTTGTCGTACCGGATCAGGACATCCTCCAGATGCCGGCTCCCTGTGGCACGGTAGATCATCCGGTGTACCCGCATGTCCAGGCGCATCAGGTCCCGCTGGGAGTGCGTTCTGGGCAGGAGCTCCCCGACTTCCCTGGCAAATTCCTTGATCTCCTGCCGGAGCTGCGGCGATGCCATCCGGGCTGCGCGTGCTGCGGCCGCAGGCTCCAAGAGCTGCCGGATTTCGGAGATTTCAGCCAGATCCGTGATGTCCACCCCTGCGGCGAATGTTCCCCGGCGGGGATAGGCCACCACCAGATGGTCGCTCTCAAGGCGCTTCATGGCCTCCCGGATGGGTGTCCTCCCCACTCCGAGCCGCCTGGAAATCACTTCGTCATTCAACGGTTCGCCAGGCTTGATGTCCAAAACGATCAGTTCATCGCAGAGCACCCTGTAGGCGAAGTCGGCGAAGGACTCGTCCTCCTGCCTTACGTGGCAGGTAGGAGCTCCCCGTATCCGACGGTAGTTCTCCACCGCTTGCCATTTTCAAGTCTCCTCCCATGCACGGCTGAGCCTTGACGCGAAGGGCTCCTGTACATAGTATTCCTAGAACTGATATATCAATATGCAATCAAAAAAATGTCAACTTTCGGAGTGAGCAATGAGCGCAGAAGCTGTTGCAAGGGTACGGCTGGAAGTGGTTCCGTCAGCTGATCTGCTCACGCAACTCACCGCGGCTTTTGACACCACGGGATCCGTGAGCGTGACGTGCCTGCCGCACCATGGGCCTGCCCGGACCGTGGAGGCGTCCGTAAGCCTGGCACGCCTGGGGTACCACGCGGTCCCCCATCTGGCAGCCCGCAGCATCACAGGTGAGGCAGAACTCCATTCGCTCCTGCAGCAGCTGCAGGATGCCGGCGTCTCGGAGCTGTTTCTCGTTGCCGGCGACCGGCGCACGCCCGCCGGTCCCTACAGCTGGAGCGGACAGCTCCTTGAGGCGGTCAACGCCTATTCACCCGACTTCTCCATAGGAATCGCCGGTTACCCCGAGGGCCACCCGCAGCTTAGCCAGGAGCAACTCAGCAGCAGCCTCCTCGCGAAAGCGCCACTGGCGTCCTCCATGGTCACCCAGATGTGCTTTTCCGCCGAGGCAATCAGCCGCTACCTCCGGACAATCCGCACGAGCGGCATCCAGCTGCCCGTGTGGGTTGGAGTCCCGGGTCCGGTTTCCATCAGGAAACTGGTATCCCTGGGAGCACGCCTCGGGGTCGGCCGCTCCCTCAAGCTCGCCCGCGGGACAGGGATGGCGGGAGCCCTCTGGCGTCGGGACGACTTCTTGAGCTACGACAGCGGACGCCTGATCCGCGAGGTTCACCAGGAGCTGGCGGGCGATCCGCTCTTTGCCGGGTTCCACGTCTACACCTTCAACGACCTCGGCCGCATGCCCGGCATCCTGGATGGCCTGCGGGCACTGCAGCCGACCGCCACGCTGGCCCCAGGCAACACCTCCGTTCCACTGTTTCCTGCCAAGATCTGAAGGGAAGATCACATGGCTTCAAAAGCCCCCAAGCAGAATATCGACGAGTCAAAACTGAGCGTGACCAAGCCCAAAACGACCGCCGTCGGCCTTCCCGCTGTTGCAAACGCGTTGAAAATCTCCCTCGAGCAGATGGGCCCGCTGCGCAGCATCCAGACTCTCTTGGCTGTCAACCAGGTTGACGGCTTTGACTGCATGGGCTGCGCCTGGCCTGAACACGAAAAGCGCAATGCTGCGGAATTCTGCGAGAACGGCGCCAAGGCAGTGGCTGAAGAAGGCACGCGCCGCCGCGTCACGCCTGAATTCTTCGCGCAGCACTCCATTGCGGACCTGAAGACGCGCGACGACTACTGGCTGGGCCAGCAGGGCCGGCTGACGCATCCGATGCTCCTCGAGGAAGGCGCAACCCACTACAAGCCCATCGAGTGGGACGACGCCTATGAACTGATCGCCCAGGAGATCAGGGACATGGAGCACCCCGACCAGTCGGTCTTCTACACGTCCGGGCGGACATCGAACGAGGCAGCCTTCGCCTACCAGCTCCTCGTTCGCGGCATCGGGACGAACAATCTGCCCGACTGCTCCAACATGTGCCACGAATCGTCCGGCTCGGCCCTGGTCGAAACGATCGGCATCGGCAAAGGCTCCGTCAGCCTCACGGACCTGGAGACGGCGTCGCTGATTTTCGTGGCGGGCCAGAATCCCGGCACCAACCACCCGCGCATGCTCAGCGCGCTGGAGAAGGCGAAGAAGAACGGCGCCGTCATCATCTCCGTAAACCCGCTTCCCGAGGCCGGGCTCCTGCGGTTCGAGAATCCGCAGAACATTTCCGGCATGGTGGTGGGCACACAACTGACCGACGACTTCCTCCAGATCCGCGCCGGCGGCGACCAGGCCCTCTTCCAGGGGCTTGGCAAATACCTTCTCGAAGCCGAAGCCCAGGGGCGCAAGACCCCCGGCCTCGCCACCGTGCTGGACCATGAATTCATCAAGGACCACACCGTTGGCATCGACGAATACCTGCGGTACCTCGAAAAGGCCGAATGGGACGACATCGTCGAAGCCACCGGACTGACACTGGAACAGATCAAGTCTACCGGCGAGCGCCTGCTGGCCTCGAGCGCCACGATCGTCTGCTGGGCCATGGGCCTGACCCAGCACAAGCACTCGGTTCCCACCCTCCGCGACGTGGTCAACGTCCTGCTTCTCCAAGGCAACATCGGCAAGCCCGGAGCCGGCGTCTGCCCCGTCCGCGGCCACTCCAACGTCCAGGGCGACCGGACCATGGGCATCTTCGAGAAGATGCCGGAGAGCTTCCACGACCGGCTTGACCACGAGTTCCAGTTCCTCTCCCCCCGGGCGCATGGCTTCGACACCGTGGCCGCCATCCGCGCCATGCGGGACGGCAAGGTCCGCGTCTTCATCGGCATGGGCGGAAACTTCGTGCGGGCGGCCCCGGATTCCGAGGTTACGGAACAGGCGCTGGCCAACACCCGCCTCACGGTACAGATCTCCACGAAACTGAACCATTCCCACGTATCGACGGGTCGGCGTGCGCTGATTCTTCCGACCCTCGGACGTACCGAGAAGGACACCCAGCGCACCGGCGACCAGAGGGTGACCGTGGAGGATTCCATGAGTGCGGTCCACGCCTCCCGCGGTCGCCTGAAGCCCGCCAGCGAGCACCTGCACTCCGAGGTGGCCATTGTGTGCAACATCGCCCACAAGATCTTCACCGGCAGCGACAACCTCCCGCTGCCCAATACCCCCAAAGCCGACTGGCTCGCCATGAAGGACGACTACTCCATCATCCGGAAGCACATCGAAGCGGTCCTCAGCGGCTTCGAGAACTTCGAGGAGCGGATCCAGAACCCTGGCGGGTTCGTCCTTCCCCACCCACCCCGGGACGCCAGGAAGTTCGATACTGCTTCGGGCAAGGCCCACTTCACAGGCAACGAACTGGAATTCATCAGGGTCCCCGCGGGACGGCTCGTCCTCCAGACCCTGCGCTCCCATGACCAGTACAACACCACCATCTACGGCAAGGATGACCGCTACCGCGGCATCCACGGCGGGCGCCGCGTAGTCATGATCAACGCGGACGACATTACTGAGCTGGGGTTCACGGACGGGGACATGGTCCATCTCATCTCCGAATTCCAGGGGACCGAACGACGGGCCGAAAACTTCCGCATCGTGTCCTACTCGACGCCCAAGGGTTGCGCGGCGGCCTACTACCCGGAAACCAACGTCCTCGTCCCGCTTGATTCCGTAGCCGACACCAGCGGCACGCCGACCTCCAAGTCCGTTATCGTGCGGCTTGAGCGGGCCGAAGCGTGAGTTCCGTCCTGACGACGGAAGCGACCGTCACCAAGGGTGTGGACGGGCCAAGGGTGGAACGGGCGGTCCGCGAATACCTTCTGGCCATCGGCGAGGACCCGGAAAGGCCGGGACTGGCGGACACTCCGGCCCGCGTAGCCCGAGCCGCCGCGGAAATGTTCGGCGGGCTCCATGAGGATCCCCTCGCCGTCCTGGACAGGACCTTCGACCTCGGCCACGGTGAAATGGTCATCGTTAAGGACATCCCGTTCTATTCCACCTGCGAGCATCACCTGGTGCCGTTCCATGGCGTGGCACATGTGGGCTACATCCCATCCGCTGAGGGACTCGTGACCGGACTCAGCAAGCTTGCCAGGCTGGTGGACGTCTTTGCGCGAAGGCCGCAGGTCCAGGAGAGGCTCACCACCCAGGTGGTGGACGCGCTTGTGACGTCGCTGCGGCCCCTGGGGGCAATTGTGGTGATCGAGTGCGAGCACCTGTGCATGTCCATGCGGGGCGTCCGCAAGCCAGGGGCAAAGACCATCACGTCTGCAGTCCGCGGTGAACTGCGCCTGCCGGCTGCCCGGGCCGAGGCGCTGAGCCTCATCCACGGCAGGTAGGAAATCTATGGACGTGCCACCGAGGCTGCCACACCCGACAAGGCAGGCACGCCCGGCTGGTAACAGTTCGCCCGACTAACGTGGGCCGCGATGTCAGAGATCGTCTTCCGGTCGGGCGGCGAGGATCCGATTGGCGCTGACCTGCAGGATGCCGAGCGACTCCTGGATCAGGGGCGATGCGATGCTGCCCCTCCGCACCGCAGCGACAATGCGGCGCGCGGGCTTCCCTTTGCCAGTAATGCGCAGTCGAACCACGTTTTCGGCACTATGCAGGGGCGCCAGCCGCGGCAGCAGGCCCACGCCCAGCCCCGCACCCACGAAGGCGATCTGGGTTTCCCATTCAACGGCCTCATGGGCAATCCGCGGCGTCACCCCGACTGCCGTGAACGCCGCGGTGAATAGGGAATGGTAGGTGGAACCGGCGGCCTCGGTGATCCAGGGTTCCGATGCCAGCTCTTCGAGCGTCACCGTTTCCCGCGATGCCAACGGATGGTCGGAGGGAATGATCACGTCCAGGGGATCGTCGAGCAGAACGGTCTGCTCGAAGCGCGGATCGTCCTCAGCATAGGTGTCGGACTGCATGGCGACGATGACCGCGAGGTCGATTCGCTCGGCAACCAACAAGTCGAAGCAGCGGGCCGGGTTGGCCTCGAGTACCTGCACCTCCAGCAGGGGGCGTGTTGAGCGCAGGGTGGCGGCCAGCGGCGCGAGCAACTGGGCGGCCGCCGTGGAGAATCCGCCGAGGCCAAAACGGGACTGCACCTGGTCGCCGGCCTCCATGGCCGCGGCGCGCAGGCTCTCCCATTCGGCAATGAGGGTGTCCGAGCCCGCCACGAGAAAGCGGCCCGTGGCGGTCAGCCGCACACCCCGGCCGTCCTTCGTCAGCAGCTGCATTCCAAGCACGCGCTGGAGCTCCCGCAATTGCGCGGAGACGGCGGAGGGAGAATAACCCGTGAGCTCCGCGGTTGCGCCAATGGTGCCGCACCGGGCAAACACCCGAAGTGTGATGAGCCGTCGGATCGATCATGCACCTATTGTGCACGGTTATCTTCTAAATCTTGCGCTTTTGTTGCAGATCAATCGTCCCTAATCTCATGAGTACAAGGTTTTCGACAACGCCGGTTGCACCCCACGCAACCCGTGGTCCCCACGAATCGCACACTTACCCACGCCTCCCGGGAGGAAACACATGTCTGCTCCAGTGAACGTGCCCCTCAATTCACGCGGAAAACTCGCTTCATCATTGCCTGCCGAGCAGCTGGCGGAGATCACCGAGTTGTTCGATTTCCGGCGCGTGGGATATTCCCTCGATGCCCCCTTCTACACCGATCCGACGATTTTCAACATCGACATGGAGGCCATTTTTGGCCAGCACTGGATCTTTGCCGCCAGCATCGCCGAACTGCCGGAGCCGGGCGACTACGTCACCGTCGACTACGGGCCCTACTCCCTGATCGTGCTGCGCAACGACGACGGCGGCGTGAACGTCCTGCACAACGTGTGCCGCCACCGCGGCGCCCGCGTCCTGACCGAACCCGCGGGGTCAACGGGAAACCTGGTATGCGGCTACCACTCCTGGACCTACTCCCCCGACGGCAATCTGATCCATGCCTCGGCACCGGGGGAAACGAAGTTCGACAAGGGCTGCTTCGGCCTCAAGCGCGCCCACAGCCGCGTGTTCGCCGGACTCATCTTCGTCTGCATTGCGGACGAACCGCCGACGGATTTCGACGAAACCGCAAAGATCTTCGAGCCTTACCTCGCGCCCCACGATCTGTCGAAGACGAAAATCGCCTACCAGCAGAACATCATCGAGGAGGGCAACTGGAAGCTCGTCATGGAGAACAACCGTGAGTGCTACCACTGCGACGGCCACCCGGAACTCGCCTGTTCCCTCTTTCCCACCTGGGGCCTGACGGAGGGCCTGATCCCGGCCCATCTCGAGGAAGTGTGGGACCGCAACAAGGAAGCACAGTCCTCGCTCGAGGAGCGTTGCCGCCGCTATGGCCTTCCCTATGAGGTCGTCGAGGAGCTCGACACCCGCATAGCGGGAATCCGCATCTCACGGGAATCGCTCGACGGTGACGGCGAATCGTTCTCGCCCGATGGGCACAGGCTCTCCAAGAAGCTGCTCGGCGACTTGCGGGACTTCCGCCTTGGCCGCTGCTCGATGCACCTGCAGCCCAACAGCTGGTTCCATTTCCTCGGGGACCACGTCATCACGTTCGGCGTCTTCCCCATCAACGAACACCAGACACTGGTACGCACCACCTGGCTGGTGGCTGACGACGCCGAGGAAGGCGTCGACTACGACCTGGAGAAACTCACCTACACCTGGAAGCAGACCAATCTGCAGGACAAGGCGTTCGTGGAGCTGTGCCAGAAGGGCGCCGGCAGCCCCGCCTACGAGCCCGGCCCGTACATGAAGAGCGAATACCAGGTCGAGGCGTTCATCAACTGGTACGTGCAGCGCGTGCAGGAGCACTTGGCATGATTGAACTCCTCACTGAGACGGCAATCCAGGAACCACAGCGCATTCGCGGTCTTGAGATGCCGTGGAACAGGGTGATGGGCAGCACCGAGGGACCCGCCAGTGCCGCCCGCGCGTTGGGTCCCTGGCATCCGCAGGAGTTCATGGCCGAATGTGTCGAGACCGTTCCCGAGGCGGGCGGCATGATGACCTTCGTGTTCCGCCGCTGCGACGGTGCGCCCCTGGCGTTCCGTGCCGGGCCAGTACGTGAACGTCGCCTTTCCCGTGAACGGCGAGGACCAGGATCCGGTGGACCGCAGCTACTCGCTGTCCAGTTCGCCCACCAAGCCGTGGACCTTCGACATCACCGTCAAACGCGACCCCACGGGACTGGTCTCACCGTGGGTGCACGAGAACGTCAAACCCGGCACCGTCCTCGAGATGCTCGGACCGGTCGGGGCATTCCACCTGCCCGACGCCGACCGGCGGGCACGGTACCTCTTGCTGGCCGCCGGCGCAGGCATCACCCCCATCATGTCGATGGTGCGGACCATCCACTCCCTGCCCGGACAGGCCGATGTCGTGGTGCTCTACCACGGAGCGGAGGCCGGAGGCTTTGCCTTCCACCAGGAGCTGGCCTACATCGCCTCCGTGGACTCGCGCGTCAAGGTCTTCTACTCCCTGGGCGACCGCAGCAAACCCGAGGGGTGGGAAGGGCTCACCGGAAGGCTGACGGCGGCCATGCTCGACGAGGTGGCCCCCGATGCCAACGGCCGCCAGGTCTATGCCTGCGGCCCCGAGGGTTACCTGAACACCGCCACCGAGCTCCTCGGGAAGGTCGGCGTCGACGACACCTCCATCTACATGGAATTCTTCTCGGGAGACCGCCAGACGATCCTTGAATACCAGGCGGAGCTCGCGCTTGCAGTGGACATCGCGGAGGAAATCGCCGAGGAAATCGCCGATTCCGCCGAGGACTACTACGAAAGCCAGCCCACCGCGTTCGGGCTCTACGAGCCCGGCTACGACGCCGAGGGAACCCTGAAGGCCACGGGGCTGCCGCTGGAAACCGTCGACCCGGACGCGCCCTGTCCCGAAGCCCCCGACGGCAGTCCGGACGCGGGGCCGGAGGCCGGGTCCCCCGATGCCTCGAGCTTCGACACGGTCGGAACGGGAAGCCTCACCCTGTCCTTCATGCGCACCGGCATCAATGTGCGCATCGACCCCGCCGAACACATCCTCGGGGTGGCCCAGCGTGCGGGCGTCAGGATCGGCGCGAACTGCAAGGAAGGCATGTGCGGCTCCTGCAAGGTCGTCAAGCTTTCCGGGGAGGTCGAGATGAACCACCAGGGCGGGATCCGGGCACGGGAAATCGATGCAGGCAAGTTCCTGCCCTGCTGCTCCACCGCGCGGACCGATATGGTGATCGATGCCTAGCCGCCTCCAGCCGCTCTAGGCCGGACACCATCAGGGATTGATTCACGGCAAGAATACAAGCGCGAGAATGCCACGCGTGGCGTTTCGCTTGCCCCGATGGATCGCGGGCTCCACGTCGTGCCTTCCCGGGATACGGACCACCGGCTCGAGGGCATGTGCGATCAGGATGCCGGCCACCAAACCCCCATCCATCGCCACAGCCGGCCTGAACGCCTTCGTTGCCCCGTAGCGATGCGCTGCACGTATCAATTGACCCAAGTTGCTTCAACAACTACCTCACAGACAGTCCGCTGCGACCAGCCCCACCGTGGGGGTTCGATCGCCAACCCATAGGAGCCATTCAATGTCAGGTAACAAAGCCGTTGCATACAAGGCGCCGGGGATCGTGGAAATCATCGATACCCCGTTTCCCACCTTTGAACTGCAGGCCGGCCCCGGCGTCAATCCCGTCAATGTCGGCCGGAAGGTCCCGCACGGGGTCATCCTGCGCACCGTGAGCACCAACATCTGCGGCTCGGACCAGCACATGGTTCGTGGCCGCACGACCGCCCCGGCCGGTCTCGTCCTGGGGCACGAGATCACCGGGGAAGTCATCGAGACCGGGCCCGACGTCGAGTTCATCAAGGTCGGGGACATCGTCTCGGTCCCCTTCAACATCTCCTGCGGGCGCTGCCGGAACTGCAAGGAGGGCAAGACCGGGATCTGCCTGAACGTGAACCCGGACCGTCCCGGGTCCGCCTACGGCTATGTCGACATGGGCGGATGGGTCGGCGGGCAGGCGGAGTTCGTCCTGGTCCCCTACGCGGACTGGAACCTGTTGCGGTTCCCCGATCGGGACCAGGCCCTGGAGAAGATCATGGACCTGACCATGCTCTCGGACATCCTCCCGACCGGTTTCCACGGGGCCGTCACGGCAGGTGTCGGCGTCGGGTCCACCGTCTATGTTGCCGGGGCCGGTCCCGTGGGGCTTGCCGCGGCGGCCAGCGCCCAACTGCTGGGGGCCGCGGTGGTCATCGTGGGGGATCTCAATGAGGATCGCCTGGCCCAGGCCCGATCCTTTGGCTGCGAAACCGTCAATGTGGCCAACGGCGACCCGGCTGACCAGATCGAGCAGCTTCTCGGCGTCCGGGAGGTCGATGCCGGTATCGACGCGGTCGGTTTCGAGGCCCGCGGACACGGACACGGTGCCGGGGCCCAGGAGGCGCCGGCCGCCGTGCTCAATTCGCTGATGGACCTCACCGCCGCCGGCGGGTCCCTGGGCATTCCCGGCCTATATGTCACCGGGGATCCGGGTGCCGCGGACAAGGCGGCCCAGAAGGGCAGCCTGTCCCTGTCCCTGGGCACCGGCTGGGCGAAGTCCCTCTCCTTCGCGACCGGCCAGTGCCCGGTGATGAAGTACAACCGGCAGCTGATGATGGCGATCCTGCATGACAGGATCCAGATCGCCAAGGCGGTCAACGCCACGGCCATTTCGCTCCAGGATGCCCCGCGCGGATACGCGGAATTCGATGCCGGAGCCGCCACGAAGTATGTCCTGAACCCGAACGGCTACCTCAGCAACTAGTCCGGGGAAATGTGTTGTTGATCCCTGCGCAACGATCGGAGGCTTCCGGCCTTACCCAAGCAAAACTTGATCCCTGACCCCAAAGAGGTACCCCTTGCACAAGGCCCTGAATGGGAGG
>CAVRLW010000026.1:0-179196 GCA_963722145.1 uncultured Actinomycetota bacterium
AGTGGCAAAGATCCCACACCACCAGGGCGCCGGCGTCGTGGACTGCCGCGGTGATGGCCGGCAGGTCCGCGAGGAAGCCGGAGCGGTAGGCGATCTGGCTCAGGACAACGACGGCGGTGGCCGGGCCCGTGGCGGCCCGCACCTGCTCGACCGTGACACCGGAGGCGGGATCGGCGTCGATCCAGCGCAGGGTCAGGCCTTCTTCGCGGGCGATACCCTCCACCAGATAGCGGTCGGTGGGGAAATTGTCCGTGTCCAGGACGATTTCCGTCCGCGCCGGATCCGTCACAGCGGCCAGGGCGGCGCGGATGAGCTTGTAGAGCACCACGGTGGTGGAATCGGCAATGATGGTCTGTCCGGGCGCCGCACCGAGCACCGAGCGGCCCAGCTGGTCGCCGATGGCCTGCGGCAGTTCGAGCCATTCCTCGTCCCAGCCCCGGATCAGGCGGCCGCCCCAGCTGTCCTGGATGAAGCTGCTGATGTCAGTAACGGTCCGCTTGAGCGGCCGGCCAGGGAGTTGCCGTCAAGGTAGGACAGATCCGTGTCCGTGCCGACGAAGTTGTCACGGTAGCCGGCCAGAGGATCGGCGGCGTCGAGTTCCAAGGCGCGCTGCCACAGCGTGTCCGTCGCGCCGGTGCCGGCGGAGATGCTCACTGGCCGATCTCCGTCCGCACGGCGAAGAGCTCAGGGAAGAAGGTCAGCTCGAGGGCCTTCTGCAGGAACGCGGCACCGCTGGATCCGCCGGTACCGGTTTTCATGCCGATGGTGCGCTGGACGGTGCGCAGGTGGCGGAAACGCCACAGCTGGAAATTGTCCTCAAGGTCCACGAGTTCCTCGCAGGCCTCGTACGCGCCCCAGTTGTCGGCGGCGTTCTCGTAGATGTACTTGAACACCGGGACCAGCTCCGGGCAGAACTCGTGGGCTTTCGTGACGTCGCGCTCCAGCACGGAGGCCGGGACGTCGAAGCCCTGGCGCTTGAGATAGGCGAGGAAATCGTCATAGATACTGGGGGCGTCGAGCAGCTCGCGCAGCATCTCATGGGCCTCGGGATCCGATTCGAACACCGGAAGCATCTTGGCGTTCTTGTTTCCGAGGATGAACTCGACAGCGCGGTACTGGCTGGACTGGAATCCGGACGAGTTGCCGAGGAAGCCGCGGAACTGGGAGTACTCGGTAGGCGTCAGGGTGGCCAGCACGGACCACTGCTCGGTGAGCGTCTTCTGGATGTGCTTGACGCGGGCGATCGCCTTCAGCGCGGACCCAAGGTCGTCCGAACGCAGCCAGGCGGCGGCGCTGCGAAGCTCATGCAATACCAGCTTCAGCCACAGCTCCGTGGTCTGGTGCTGGATGATGAACAGCATCTCGTCGTGGTGTTCCGGGGTGCTGACAGGCTGCTGGGCGCTGAGCAGCGTGGGCAACTGCAGGTACGACGCGTAGCTCATGCGCGCGCTGAAGTCCCGGACAATGTCCTGGTCCAGTTCCCTCGTGTTCTTCTCGATGGTCACGTCTCTTGCCTTCCTTGCCGCCTGGCTGCCAATCAGCGCGCGGCTCCAGTGAGTCAACTGCCGTCAGCGCGGGGGCCGACGCCGATCAGGCCCGGTTATCAGCGGGCGAACAGGATGTCATGGGCCTGGACGACGTCCAGGCGCATCTGGTCCACCAAAGCCTCAGCCCCACGGTACGCCACCATGCCGCGGAGCCTGGAGACAAATTCCACCACAACTGTCTGGTCGTACAGATCGAAGTCATCGGCGGACTCCTCCGGGCGGTCGATCACGTGGGCCTCGACCTGCCGGCTCACGCCGTCGAACGTGGGGTTGGAGCCCACGGAGATGGCGGCGGGCCAGCGGGTGCCCTCCTGGTCCACCAGCCAGCCGGCGTAGATCCCGTCCGCGGGGATGTACCCGCTGGCCGTCGAGGCGAGGTTTGCCGTCGGGAACCCGAGATCGCGGCCGCGTGCGGCACCGTGCACCACCTCACCGCGCATCCGGTGCGGCCTGCCGAGCACCGCTGCGGCGGTGGCAACGTCGCCCTCGCGCAGGGCCTCCCGGACCCACGTGGACGAGCAGCGGCGGTCCGTCCCGTCGTCGTCGTGGATGGGGAAGCCTTCAGAGCCGAACTCGCTGATGACCAGCACCTCGAAACCGAGCTTCCGCCCAGCTCCTGCATGGTGGAGAGGTCGCCGGAATTGCCGCGGCCGAACCGGGCGTCGTGGCCGATCACCACGTGGCTCGCCTTCAGTCCGTCCACCAGGACCATGGCGACAAATTCTTCAGGGGTCAGGCTGGCGAGCTCCATTGAGTACTTCATCACCAGCACGGCATCGAGGCCGAGCTCGCCCAGGGCCACCAGCTTGTCCTCCAGCCCCATGATCAGCTCGGGAGCCGACTCGGGACGGTGCACTTGCGCGGGGTGCGGGTCGAAGGTGATCGCGACGGCGCGGGCGTGGTTCAACCGGGCGGTGCGGATGAGCTGCGACAGCACCTGCTGGTGGCCGCGGTGCACGCCGTCGAAATTGCCGAACGTGACAACCGAAGGACCAAAGTCCGCCGGGACCTCGGACAGATCGTTCCAGATGTGGACCATCAACCTCGCCTTTTGCTGCCTGCCATGAACTCCTCCGGAGCGACCGTGCCGGCTCCGGAACTCTCTAAGATTACCCGCAATCCGGGCAACTCCCGGACGTTCCGCCGGGCTCCCCGGGCAGCCTCGCACGGGCCCGACTGGCAGAACCACGCTAATAGGGCGGTAAGCCGACGGCGTCAGGGCAGGCGCTGACTATCGCCCGAGCAAGAGCCTGCGCTGGCTGTCGCGAACGGCGTGACTCCGCCAGTTCCGCCAATGCAACAGCACGGCGGCAAGGATCAGCGGGACGTGGATTCCGGGCAGCATCCTTGCGAACCATCGCGGGAGGTAGATATCCGTGACCGATCCGTCGCTGTCGCCGAGATCCTGCGCGACGGCGGTCAGCGGGCAGCGGAAGCCATTGGCGGCAAAGACCAGGGTTTCGCCCGCGACCACGACGGCTGCCACCCCGGTCTTCCGGTCGGTGCGGCCCCTAACTCCGGTGTACAGGACGTAGACCATGCAGGCCTCGATCGTGAACCAGGCAATGGTGTGAAACGACTTCACTGCCCGCAGCAACAGACGGCGATGGTCCATGTCTCCACCCATCCCTCCACTGTAGGCGCGCGGAGGTTTGCGTGTAGATCAAGCTTCCGGACGATGCAGTTCCCGGCTCAATCGGCAGTTGAGCGAACGACGCACCATTCGTTGCCTTCCGGATCCTGCAGGACCTGGAACGTGCCCACTGAATCGGCATGGATTGCGCCAATCATTACAGCGCCCGGGTTCCGACAGTGGCAGCCGGCCTGAAACGCTACCCGGCGCTGAGGGCAGCCGCCCGCGCCATCTCCGCGGCAACGCAGCCATTCATCCTGGTCTTAGGGTGGGCCCGTGTGGACCCACCCAAGCTGCCGGCGAGCCGGCAACTGTTCACCCGTAGGACCTCAGACTTGGCCTAGGGCCTCACGGAACTATCGAAGAGGGTGCGGGCGATCACCCCGTCCATCCCTTCGTAGTCGGTGAGGATGAACTGTGCCCCGGCGCCGCGCAGCCGGCCTTCGGGACAGTATCCGCTGAGGACCCCGATCGCGATGCATCCTGAGGCGACGGCGCTGGCGATATCATATTCCGTGTCGCCGAAGTACATGGCGTCGCCGTCCCCCCGCAGGCCTTCCAACGCCCGGACCTTGTCCGAGGCCCCGGCGAGCACCTCGTCAAAGCAGTCCTTGAGGCCGAAGTACGCCAGTTCTTCGAGCAGGTATTTTTCTCCGGCCGCGGAGATGACCGCGCAGTACTCGCCGGCGTCGTGCAGTGCCCGGAGAAACCTGGCCGCGCCTTGGCGGATCGGTGCCTGCCGTGACGCCATGACCGAATTCCAGCGGGACGTTGCCGCCGCCACGTCCTGCCCGGAAACACCGAGCCGGAGAAACATCTCGTCCATCGGGAGAATGAACCTGCGGTCGAAATCAAGCGGGTCGATGCGCGGCGCCCCGACAGCCTCCAGCGCCGAGTTTGTAGCGAAGCAGGCCCGAGCCGCATCGTCGGCTATGGTGCCGTTCCAGTCGAACAGGAATTTCATACGACGTGAGCCAATGCCACCGTCGTGAAGCCCAGCCCCGCAGCCGTTCCAGCCCGCAGTCCCCCAGGTCCGCTGAACCAGTGGATCTTCTCGGGCAAGGCCCACAAGCCGACCCTGGAGTGGATATCGGGACGATCCTGGAGGCGGCACGAAACCAGGACGACTTCGTCTCCCAGATCAACGTGGACCGTCCGAAGCGGGCCGTTCGGCTCGACCAGGATCACCGTCCCTTCCGCTGCCCAGGCGTCGGCCCGGTCGGGGGTGCCCAGCTGGACATCCTCCGGCCGGATGCCCACGTGCGCGTCGGAACCCAGCCCGGAATTCGTCCCAGCAGGGCCTTCTTCCGGGAGCTGGATACGTCCGAACGCTGAGGCCAGCTGACCCTCCCGGTGTGGGGTGGTTGCCAGCAGGTTCATCGGGGGTGCCCCGATGAACCCGGCCACGAACGCCGAAGCCGGCTCTTCGTAGAGTTCGTCAGGAGTTCCCAACTGGATGATACGCCCGCGGTCCATAACGGCGATCCGGTCGGCTATGGACATAGCGTCCTGCTGGTCGTGGGTCACGGTGACCCCCGTAGCTCCTTCCTGGTTGATGAGCTGGTGGATTTCCGCCCGCAGCGAGATGTGCAGCTGGGCGTCCAGGCCGGACATGGGCTCGTCCAGGAGGACGACGCCGGCGTGTCTGGCCAGTGCCCGGGCCAAGGCTATGCGCTGGCGCTGGCCACCGGACATCGCCTTGGGCCGCCGGTCCAGAAGATCTTCAACCCTCATGCGGGCTGCGGTCTCACGGGCCCGCTCTTCGGCGTCCTTCTTGGACAGGCCAAGGCCATGGCGCAGCCCCAGCGTGATGTTGCCCAGGGACGTCAGGTGGGGATAGAGCGCGAAGTTCTGGAAGACGATGGAAATGTCGCGCTGGTGGGCAGGGACGCCGTTCTGGTCCTTGCCGTCCAGCAGGACACGACCTGTGTCGGGGTCCTCCAGTCCTGCGATGATGCGCAGGAGCGAGGACTTGCCGGAGCCGGACGGGCCCAGGATAGCCAGGCTTTCGCCGTCGTGGATGTCCAGATTTACGTCGTCAAGGGCCGTGACTTGGCCGAAGCGCTTGGAGATGTTTTGGAGTGAGATGGAAGGCATGCCTATTTCCCGAGGAGGGCGTTGATGGTTTTTGCTGCTGCCGGCACTGTATCTTCGGCGGACTTGCCGGTGCCCATCTGCTGGAGCATGGTGCGGAGGGTGTCGACAATGGGGGCGGTCTGGGCTCCGGCGAATCCGCTCCAGACGGTCAGCGCCTTGTTGTAGGTCCAGGCGTAACGCATCTGCGGGGCGATGTTGTCGGCCTTGAGGAGCTCTTCCGTGGCGAGCTTGTTGACCGGGATGTAGCTGTAGTCCTTGCCGCTGCTCAGGAGCGAGGCATCCTTGGTCAGCATTTCAGTGACCATGGCCTGTGAGAACGCGGCCTTGCAGGAGTCTTCGGAGATGACCACCCAGCCGTTGCCGCCTGCGGGGAGGGCGCCCTCCGGGCCGTTGAGGCCGGGAAGGTCGATCGGGGTCCAGTCGAGGTCCTTCGGGGCGTTCTTCAAGACCTGGGCGATCCGGGACGTGGTGGCCATCTGGAAAGCCAGGTTTCCGGCGACGAACTGGGCTTGGCCGTCGTCCATCTTGACATTCAGGGCGAGCTTTTCCTTTGCAAGGGTGGAGATCAGGCCAATGGCCTCTCGTCCCTTGGGGGTGTCGAAGCCGAAGGATCCGTCGTCGGCCACGAACTTTTCGCCCGAGGACTGGACCAGGGCCTGGGAGAACCAGTCCGGGAGGTCGTCAGAGGCGATGTTGATGCTGGGCTTGCCGGTTTTCTCCGTGACCTTCTTGGCGGCCTCGACCACTTGGCCGAAGGTTTTGATGCTGGTCGGATCGGTGATGCCGGCGTCTGCCAGGAGCTTCCTGTTGACCAGCATCACGGGGGTGGAAATCTGGAACGGCGCCAGGTAGCTCTTGTCGCCCACCTTGCCGGCGGAGAGGAACTGTTTCTGGTAACCGTCAGGAAGCGTGGCGGGGTCAATCGTGGCGGGGTTGAACGTGTCCGTCCAGAAACGCAGCTGCCCGAGGCCAGTCATGATGAGGTCCGGCCGCTTGCCGACGGCGGAATCCGCCACGATCTGCTTGGTCAGGTCCGAGTAGTTGCCGCTCTGCGCGGCCACGGCGTCGATTTTCAGCCCCGGGAACTTCTGTTCCATGACCTTCTTGGCGTGCTCCACGGCGGGCGTACCCTGCGGCGCGAAGGCCAGTTTGATGCTCGACTCGGCGGGCTTGCACTTGTCGATCGCTGAGGCCGCAGCAGCCTGATTGGCGGGGGCGGATTCGGTGGACGTTCCGCAGGCGGACAGGCCCAGGGCGACGGCGGTCAGAACGGACGCCGTGGCGAGTGCTTTGGTGCGCATTGTTTTTTCCTTGGTTAGTTGGTGGCGCTGCTGTGAGAGGAGTTGGACGAATGGGGATGGAGGGAAATGGTTTGAGGGGCTAGCCAGCGACTTCGGGGCCGGCCATGCCGCGGACAAAGTGCCGCTGGGCGAGGAGAAACAGGATGATGACAGGGGCCGTGACGATGGCCGCGGCGGCGGAGAGTGCCGGATAGTCGAAGCCTGTATCTGCGTTCTGGAAAATGGCAAGCGTCAGCGGAGGTGTCATGATTTCCGGGCTGCGTGCGACGAGGAGCGGCCAGAGGTAGTCGTTCCAGTGGGTGAAGATGGACAGCATCGAGAAGGCTGCGATCGACGGGGCGGACATGGGGACCACCACCGAGACAAGGGTCCGAAGCGGCCCGAGGCCGTCGGTGCGGGCGGCTTCCATGATGGCGTCAGGGATGGAGAGCATCTGTTGGCGGAGCATGAAGATTCCGATGGCACTGGTGACGAAGGGCAGCGCCAGGCCGATCCTGGTGTCGCCGAGGCCCAGCAGATTCAGGCCCACGAAGGTAGGGATCAAGGTGGCCTGGCTCGGGACGAGGAGGCAAGCCAGCACGAGGCCCAGCAGGACCCCGGCTCCGCGGAAGCGGAATCTCGCGAGGGCATAAGCCGCCGGGATGCACGTCAGGAGCTGCAGAAGCAGGATCCCGAGGGTCACCGTGATGCCGTTCAGCATCGCGGAACCCAGATTGGCCCGGTCCCATGCCCGTGCGAAGTTGGACAGGTCCAGCTCTGCCGGGATCAGGCTCAGCCCGGTCAGCGCATTGCCGTCGGCCGGCGCAACCGCGGTGCGCAGCATCCAGTAGAAGGGGAACAAGGCGAGGATGACGGCGACGGCTCCGAGAACCAGCCCGAGCGGCTTATAGAGACGGATCATGACTCTTCCTTGGGGCTGCGGCGGCGGCCGATGATGCCGATGGCCAGGAGGATGGCGATGAGGGTGAAGGACATTGCAGAGGCTTCGCCCACGCGGAAATACTCGAAGCCGACCCGCTGGGTGGCGGTCATCATGGTCTCCGAACTGCCAAGGGGTCCGCCGTCGGTCATGACATGGACGATTTCGAACACCTGCGCCGCACCCGTGATCGAAAGCACGGAGACGAACACCACCGTCGGCTTGAGCATGGGCAGGATGATCGTGCGGAGCTTCGCTAAGCCGCGGATTCCCTCCACCGCCGTGGCCTCGTGGATGGAGCCGGGAATGGTGGTGAGACCTGCCATGAACAAAAGTGTGCACAGGGATGTTGCCCGCCACAGTCCCACCAGGATCACGGTGGGCAACGACGTTTCGGCCTCCTCGAGCCAGTTGACGGGGGCGAGCCCGACGATGGCCAGGGTCTGGTTGGCCAGGCCGCCCTGCAAGGCGAAGATCCATTTGAAAACCACCGCCATCGCCACCATGTTGGCCGTCATGGGCAGGATGAGTGCCGTTTTGGCCATCCAGCCCCGGCGGCCCAGCCGTTCCATGAGGAGCGCGAGGAGCAGTCCCAGCACCATGGAAGGAATGATCGTGGCCACTGAGTAGACAAGCGTGTTCCACGCGGCCTGCTGGATCAGAGGGTCGCTGAGCACGGACTCGTAGTTGTCCAGCCCGGCGAACTTCCAGGGCCCCTTGGACAGCGGGATGATGAAGAAGCTGCCAATCAGGGACAACAGCGCAGGGCCGTAGACAAACAGCAGCATGCCCAGCAGCGCAGGCAGGAGCAGCAGGTAGGGCGTGAGGCTGGGCTTCGGCGCACGCGGCCTTCGGGGCGCTGACTCATCTTCCGGAGCCCGCTGTTCAAGCGCGGGTCGCTCTTTCATCATGGGCGTTGTCATGATGAGGCGCCGATTTCGGCTGTCAGGCCCGAGGGCAGGTCCAGCGACAGCACGCCGCCGTCGACGCCGACAGTCAAGTACCCGCCGTCGGCCGGAACCAGCGGCGCGGCGAGCGGGACGCCGATCCGGTACTCCCCTGCCGACGTGCCGTCCACGCCGTAACGGCGGATGACGCCGTCGAGTCCCGGCAGCAGCAAAGTCTCATCCGATCCGTCATACAAGGGCGCTGCCATGACAGGGTTGGCTTTCTTGCGGTAGGCCGTCATTGGGAAGGGGGCCACTCCTTCAACGGGGACATCCCAGATCTGCTCGCCGGTTTCCCTGTTCAGCATGCGCATTCCCCGGCCGGTCACCGTCGCCACATAGCCTTGGGACGTAACCACCGGGGTTGACGGGCTGTAGCCGCCCTCGTGCTCCGCGGTCCACAGCACCTTGCCGCTTTCGCGGTCCAGCTTGACGGTGCCGGCAATCGCCGGAAGCAGGATGCTGTCGTCAACGGAGTCGAACACCGCGGTGCCGGTCACCCGAAGCTTCCGCGCGGTTTCCCAGGGGTCGTCCTTCAGCACGGGAACGGTCCACAGGGATTCGCCGGTATGGAGATCAACGGCAATCGGCGCGTTGGGCGTTGGCCAGAAACCTACAACCACCATCCGTCCGAGGATCAGCACGCTGGAGTGAGTGACGATGTTGTGGTGCGGGGAAAGATCCGTGCGCCGCCACAGGACCTGGCCGGTCGCGGCGTCGAGGGCACGGAGATCGCTCTGGTCGCCCAGGACCACGATCCCTTCCGACTCCACGGGGCTCTGCCAGGCAAAGCGGCGGTACGGGTCGGTGGACGGTGTGGTCCACACGCGCTCCCCGCTGGTGGCGTCGAGTCCGGCAACCGCACCGTTGACCTCGGCTACCACCACAGTGCCCGCCACCTGGATTGGCTTGGTCTTGACGGCAGAGTCCGTGCCGGCCGTCCACAGGAGGCTTCCGGAGGCCGCGTCCAGGGCGTGCACACTCCCGGCGGGCTTGTCCTCGATCTGTGAGCCAGCCAGGACCACGCCGTCGGCAAGGGTCAGGCCGGCACGGTGCCCCGCACCGGCCAGCTGGTGCCGCCAGCGGAGCATCGAGCGCTCCGGTTTGGCGTCGTACCCGGCGATGGTGGCCTTGTCCACGTCAAAGGCGTGCTCAGGGTTGTCCAGGTAGCGTGCCGGCATGGTGCGTGAGTTGAGCGTGATTTCCGTTCCATCCCACACCACTTCCCGGAACATGGGCGGCGAATAGTCCAGACCGGCGAAGAACGGCGTGGGGCTGTTGACGTGCAGCACCCCGTCGATGTCCACCACGCGGGAGGTGTGCCAGTGTCCGGAGAAGGTGGCCAGGGGCTTCCGGGGCAGCCTGTCCATGATGGAATGCCCCGGCTGGTCATGCATGCACAGGATGAACGGGGTGTTCCCGCCGGCCGCAGCAAGATCGTTGCGTAGCCATTCCTCCTGGGCCGCGTGGTCCAGGCCGAGCTCGTGCGTGTGCCAGTCCATCACCACTACGTGCAGGCCGGCGACGTCGTAGGAGAACCAGCGCGGGCCCACCATCGCCTCGTAGAGTTCCGGGTTGCCGTCGTTGATGATGTAGTTGTTGCGGGAGACCAGTCCTTTGCGGCCGGCGTGCATGTGATCGTGGTTGCCGGGCACCAGGTTCACGTCGACGGGCGAACCGTCCACCGCGTCCAGGAGTTCGGCGAATTCCTCGCGACTGCCGTGGTCCACCAGGTCGCCGGTGATCACGACCGAGCGGCTGGCGGGTGAGAGCTGGGGGAGATCCAGGAGGAACTCCTTGAGCTGGCTCGCCTCCGTGAGGCGGCCATAGTCAAAAGACCATTCGGACTCGCCCTTGGCGTCGATGTGCGTGTCAGTGATGTGCATGAACTGGTAGGGCAGCGTCTGCTCGTCCCTTTCCAGCACGAACGTGATGGCCGTTTCCGCGGTTGCGCCGGCCCCGATCCGCGCAAACCAGCGGTCCGCGGTCCAGCCCGTGGGGCGGGTGAGCACGATGAACTGGCCGGCGGGTTCAAGGCTGAACGCGCCGCCGCCGTCCGTTATTACGACGTCGCGGCCGTTGGTGACGGCGACGCCGGGCAGCGGCGATCCGGCGCCGTCAGTGACAAGGCCAAGGATTGATTTGGGCATGGGTGTCTCCAGGGAATGAAGTAGTGGGTGCTGAGGAGGAGGGCTAGATGCGGTGGCCGCGGGCCAGGATTTCGTGGCTGGACGCCAGAGTGTCGGATCGCCCCGGCGAGGAGTGGGCCAGCACCACCACGATTGAGTCGAGGACGGCCAGATGGACCACCCGGCTGGTCATGGCGTCCACGCGGTAGGCCGTTTCCTGGCTGCCCGCGACTATCACGTGATGGGAGAGATCGGTCAGGGGCGTTCCGGCGAAGCTCGTGACCGCTACGACAGCGGCTCCGGCGTTGCGTGCGGCACCGGCGGCGGCAAGGGTTTCGACAGTGGATCCTGTATGGGAGATGACCAGGCACGCGTCCCCGGCCGTCAGGTGGCTGGCCATGACGTGCTGGACGTGAGCGTCCGGCGGAAAGACGGCGTCCACCCCGATCAGGGCCAGCCTGTACGCCACGTCCGCTGCCAGCGGTGCCGACGTTCCGATTCCGGTCACCAGGACCCGACGTGCTTCACCGAGCACGCTGGCCGCTGCCGCGACCGTCGAGTGGTCGATGTTATCGGCGGCCGCTGCCAGTGCCTCCGCGGAGCCCAGCACCACCTTCCGGCTGGCGGTCTCCGGAGAGTCCCCCGCGTCAACGTCTGCCGCCGCTCGGACCGGTCGCACCGGTGCCGAGCGTGACAGGGTCAGTTTAAAGTTCTTGGAAACCCGCGAGACCCATGGCCCGGCAAAATCGCACCGCGGACGCGGCGGATACGCCAGCTACTAAAGCGAACTGGCCGATCGACTGGTTGATCAGTCCGGCTGGATCGTTGAGCATGGCTTTGGCGATTCTCAGTTCGACGGCGGTAAAGGAGGCTAGCTTTTCCCGTACCGCTTCCAGGAACTGTTCGCGGTGAGCCGGGGCCGGTGCCAGGTCAGTTGTTGTCACACCAAGGAACTTATGGGCTCCAGATCAACAGGGGACGGCACAAAGATTAACGGAGACAAAATGTTTCATAGACGAGAGCGGTGAGAAACTAAATTTCACCCTTGGGGGCCACGGGGTTCGGTATGCCATGAGAATCCGTCTCCGCTCTGGACCGTTCACGCTGCGAGCCGCTAGGTTCTGAAGATGCGGAGGCCGGTGCAGCTCGCGGGGGTGGGGGCGGTCCTTTGCATGCTGCTTGCAGGATGCGGCCTGATACCCGGTTCGACTACCGAAGTCTGCGTCGACTGGATTCGTTTCGAAACCGCCCAGGAACAGTTTCGGCAGGCGACCCTGGTGGTGATCGGGACACCGGACGGCACCGAGTCGGAGACCAGAATTTACGGCTACACGGCACACATCCATGTGGTGGAGGTCGAGGACGTCCTGAAGGGCAACCCGGAGCCAGGGCCGCTCCGCATCGCTTCGATGCCGGTGACGTGCACCGGAGGCGTGTCCTATCCGGAAGGCGATCCGCTCGACGGGCGCAGGCGGATGTTGATCTACGCCACCGAGCAGAACGGTTACTGGTTCACGATGACGCCGGCACAGGGTGCCGTTCCGTTCGACAACGGCATGCCGCTCCCCTTCGAAACGTCCCCGTTCGAATCGTCCCCCGCAGCAGAATTAGCCGTGTCGGAGGGTTAGACACTAAGCCGGGTCAGCTGCGACGCCCGGTCAGACGAGGCGCAGCATCAGACGAGGCCCAGGGTCACTCGAGGCGGAAGTATCTGTTCCTGCGGGGCGTCTGGGCGGGATCGACGTGCGGCGGGGGGATGAACCAAGGGATGCCGCTGCGCATCCGGACGGTCCACTGTTCCTTGTGGATCAGGTGGTGGTGGTGCGAGCACAGCAGGGTTCCGTTGTCCGCTCCGGTGCTCCCGCCGCGGGACCAATAGGTGATGTGGTGGGCCTCGCACCAGGGCGCGGGGATGGTGCATTGCGGGAAGGCGCAGCCCTGGTCCCGGGCCGTGATGGCCTTGCGGACATGCGGCGGGAAGACCCGGGAGGCGCGGCCGATGTCCAGGACCCGCCCCTCGCCGCCGAGGAGGACCGGGATAATGTCGGCGTCGCAGGCGAGTTTGCGCACGGTGGAGGCGGTGACGGGGCCGGTGAACGTCAGCGATCCGGTGCCCTCGTGGCGGGGTCCCGTACCCTCAAGGCGGCTGAGGAGGTCGCGGTAGTCGATGGTGGCCATGATCTGGGGCCGGAGCCCGCCGGCCGCGGGCAGTCCTCCGGTGGCGAGGGCCGCCTTGCAGGCACCGACCAGGCCGTCGAGCAGCCGTTGCGGCCGGGAGCGCTGGTCGAGGAGGTCCGCCGCACCGGCGGCGCTCATGGCGGCGCCCACGCCGGCGCCCGCGGCGGCGCCCCTGGCGGCCGCAGCCGAGACCTCGGCCGCTCCCCTACCAGCGTCCCCCTCCGCACCCCCGCCGGCGTCCGAGTCCGTGGCGGCGGTGGCAGCCGGCTCCGTGCCCTCTCCGGTGTCCGCCCCCGCGCCGGTGCCCTCTCCGGCGTCCGAGCCGGTGCGGGGGTTGGTGGCGGTGTTCATGACCGTGAGGAGGTGTTCGAACTGGTCCGCGGTGGCGAAGATTTCCATGTGGTGCAGGCCGTGCCGGGGTTTGCGGATGAAGGCGCCCTGGATCCGGCGGAGCAGTTCCTCGGAGGGTTCGGCGCCGTCCTGGTCCAGGGCGTCGGTCCAGCGCCGGGCGATCCGCGCCAGGAAGTCGGCGTCGTTGTCGAGGGCCGTCTGGGTCAGGGCGTGTTCCATCGTGGCCGCGGCCTCGGGCCGGCAGGTATGCCGGATCCGGTCCAGGGCGGCGGTGACGCGCGGCGCGTGGAGGCGACGGCGGCGGCGAGCCCGCCCTTGCCGGCGGCCGATGTGGCCGCCGCGGTCGGGGCAGCAGGTCGGAGGCAGCGTTAGCCGGCGCCGAGCTTCGGCGGTGCTGATCCGCAGCCGGGCCCGCAGGAACTCGGTGGCGTTCCGGCAGCCGTCGTCGGCCGCGGCGGCCAGGACACCCTGCCCGGCGGCGCCACCGCCGCGGGAGTCTGTCGCGGGACCCGTCCAGCCATCAGTTCCGCCGTCAGCTCCGGCGCCGGCTCCGTTGTCGGGTTCCTGTGTCCAGCCGGTGAGCCAGCCCGCCCGCGCCACCGCCTCCGGAATCTGGCCCGGAAGGGCCGGCCGGGTCCCGGCGAATTGCTTGCGGGTCCGGTCCACGGCGGCCGCGCCAACGAGCTGCAGGTATTCCAGCGTGCGGGACAGGTCCTCGACGCGGCCGGCGAAGTCCGCGGCCTCCAGCAGGCCGAACCGGGCCGCTTCAGCGCACGCCGCCGGGACGGACGAGCGCAGCATGGCCAGCGCCGAGTCCACCGCGTCGCCCGCCGCACCGTACTCGGCGCCGGTAATTGTGCCGTTCCCTATACCGGTCACCGTGCCGCTCACAACGCCGGTTGCTGCCGCATCAGCCGCACCGGTTACGGCTGCCAGTCGGGGCGAGCGGGAGTCCACCGCCGGGCCGACCCACAAGGCCTGGTCCGATATGAACTCTCCAATGGCTTCCATAACTAAACTCTGCCAGAGGGGTACGACAGAAATAGTGGAGCTGGTTCGGCCGGGGCATGATGCCCGGGCGACGGCGGCCAGCAGCGGCTTTGCGGTGGGATCGAGCCGCAGCTTGACCCCGTGCACGGCTGACGCCCCGGCGGGGGTTGGACGCGGATTTCGGTTCCGGCGTTTGGTCCAAGGAGCTTGGTCGAGGATTTCGGTCGCTGGGTTTGGCCAGAGGATCTTGGTCACCGGGGTTCGGTCGAGGAATTCGGGTGGACGGCAGGGCCAGCCACCACCGCCCGTAACACTGCGTACGCTACCCGCCCTCCTACGGACCGGCGCGTGGCAAGCTGTAGGGATGGACAGCAAAGCAGCGCCCCAAACAGGGGAATCACCCTTCGCACTACCGCTGCCGGGCAATCCGCACCACCCGTTGGGTCCACGCGATCCCGGTGACGCCTGGGTCGAGGGCGACCGCGGACGCTTCTGGGGTCGGTTCGGTTCCGCCGGGCTCTTGGTCCACGACGCCGCAAGGGGAATTCTGCTCCAACACCGCGCATTGTGGAGCCATCAAGGCGGCACGTGGGGGCTCCCCGGAGGCGCCCTGCACCAAGGCGAAGAGGCCATCGACGGCGCGCTGCGGGAAGCCCGCGAGGAAGCGGCCGTACCCCCGGAGAACGTCCGAGTCCTGTTCACGTCGGTGTTCGACGTCGGCTACTGGTCTTACACCACCGTGGTTGCCGAAGCACTGCAGCCCTTCGAGGCCGCCATCAGTGACCCGGAAAGTCTCGAACTGCAATGGGTGGGGATCGACGCCGTCGGTAGCAAGGAACTGCACCCGGGCTTCGCGGCCGCCTGGCCCGGGCTGCGCAGCAGGCTCACGGAATCCAGGCGCTAAACCGGCTGGGTGTCACGTGCGCCCTTGTACTGGCTGGGTGAGAGGTCTGTCGAGATCAGCACCAGTGGCCCCGGCGGTGAATCAGAGCGTCGGATCGGATTCTTGGGGCGGACGCTGATCTGTCCCGCAGCGCACAGTTCACCTACCGGCCATCGGCAGTTCGATGCGGGTGCACAAAGTTTCGAGAGCGTAGGTGAGCGAGACCGGCGCTGGCCGGTTCGGAACAGGAAGAGGTTATTCATGCGCCGCACAGAACGCGTGCTCGGGATCGTCACGGGGTTGGCTGTTGCCGCCCTCAGTGCGTTCACCGCACCGGCCGCACAGGCCGCACAGAGCATAACCCAGGGCAACGGGCCTCATTCGACCGTCCAGGTCATCGCCCACCGGGGCTCAAGCGGCGCAGCCCCCGAAAACACCCTCGCAGCTGTGGAGCTCGCCCTGCAGCAGGACGCCGACGTGGTCGAGAACGACATCCAGCGCACCGCCGACGGCACCCTCGTGATCGTTCACGACACCACTCTGGCCCGCACCACCGACGTCGAGGCTGTCTTCCCCGACAGGGCGCCGTGGAACGTACGCGACTTCACCCTCGCCGAGATCAAGCAGCTCGACGCCGGCTCGTGGTTCGCGCCCGAGTTCGCCGGTCAGCGCGTGCCGACGCTCGCAGAGTGGGCGCACGCCGTCGGCCGTCAAACCGGCATGCTGCTGGAGGTCAAGTCGCCAGAGCTCTACCCGGGCATCGAGACCGATGTCGACAGGGAACTGCGCGCCCTTCCCGAATTCACCCATGCCCTGCGGCACGGCCGGGTAATGATGCAGTCCTTCAACCACGAGTGGCTCCGCGCCTACGATGCCCTCGCGGTCGACGTACCGGTCGGCCTCCTCTTCGCCGGGGGCCCGCCGTCCGAGGCGAAACTCGCCGACGCCGCCACCTGGGCGCAGGCCGCCAACCCGGCCCTCGGCGACATGACACAAGACACCGTCGCGATGATCCACGGCTACGGCCTGAAGACGTACACCTGGACCGTGAACGGCGGCCAGGACATGCGCCGCGCCATCAACTGGGGCGTCGACGGGGTCATCACCAACTACCCACAGGTGCTGCGCGACATCCTCTAGATGACTAATTCCTATTGAACTTAGTGGTCGAACGCTATCTCAGCACCTCGATCATCCCTCGCTGATGACCCTGTCTGATGTTGGGGTAAAGGCGGAAGGGCCGGCGTCTGGGGCGCCGGCCCTTCCTGGGGTTTTCCTCGGATTAGGAAATCTGTGGGTTCAGCCTGGCTGAACTGGTGTTGATGCTGTAGCCAGCCGGATGTAGCCAGCAGGCCGTAACCAGGACGGCGCACCCGGCCGCGTGCCCGGGAAAAGCCCCGGACGGGGAAGCCTGGCCTAGTGGTGCCGGGGCGCGGGCCGCCGGCGATACAGCCAGATGAGTCCCAGAATGGGCAGCAGGAGCGGAATGAATCCGTAGCCGCGGCCGAACAGGGACCACACCGTCTCGTGCGGGAAGTTCACCGAGTCGAATACGCTCAGTGCGCCCACGACCAGGACGCCTACAAGCTCCACCAGGACTGCCGCCACGGAAACTTTGAACGCGGTGCGGCCCGGCTTCGCGAGCGACACTGTAGCCACGACGTAGACTGCCGCGGCGAAGGCGGACAGCAGGTACGCCAGCGGCGCCTCGGAAAACTTGGTGAGAATCTGGTAGCCGGCCCGGGCGCTCGCCGAAATCGCAAACACGGCATAGACAGCAATCAGCAGACGTCCCGGCCCAGTGTTGCGGGTGTCGGTCGCCGTCGGCGCTGTCTCAGTTTCCGCCGGCCCATTTTCCGTGGAACCAGCGTCCACCGGCCCAGCGGCCGCTGCCCCAGCGATGCCGGAGGCCGACCCCGCCGGGTTGCCCGTGCCATCCTGCGAGGATATTTGCGCTCACGTTTTCTGCCTCTTCCATCTCAATACCAGATCTGGTTCATGCGGGCCGCCATTACCAGGGCGGTGACGCCGACTGCGGCCAGGACGAAGTTGCTCCAGCGCGTCCGCTCCAGGATGGACCAGTACACCGCGCCGATCGGGAGGATCAGCGCAGTCGCCAGATAGCCCCAGAACTCCCAGGACTCCCCCGCGATTCGCTCCCCGCTGGCCACCCGGATGATCGACCCCACCAGATAGACCAGGAGGGCAAGTTCGACGGCGGCCACCGACAGTATCGTTGTGTCGTTGGGCGCCTTCTTCAGGATGCCCGCGGCGAGGCAGATGATGCTGGAGAGCAGGCCAACCACAAGGATGATGTAGAAATACGCGTCCACTACTGCCCGGCCTGCTGTTCTGTGCCGCCCTGTTCGGTGCCGCCCTGCTCGTCGCCGCCCGCTTTGGTGCCGCCCTTTTCGCTGCCATGCTTTTCATTGGAGCGCTTTTCATTGTCGGGCGCGAACACCAGCACAGGCTTGGCGTAACTTCCCGCGTCGGCCAGAAGCGCCACGAGCGTACCGTCCGGCGCGAACGCCGCTGCCGGCTTGTCCGCGGTCGCTGCCTCCGGGGTGCCAGCCGCGGCTCCAGCGGCGACCCGGCGGCCGAAGGAAATCTCGGTGGTCTCCGCCTCGCTGAGTTCACGGTTCGGCATCAGTGCCCGGGCCGCGTCCGAGATCTCCAGGACGTCCAGCTTCTCCGCCAATTGTTCAAGGGTGTGTGCCTGGTCAAGCGTGTAGGGACCCACTTGGGTCCTGCGCAGTGCCGTCAGGTGGCCGCCGACGCCGAGAGCCTCACCGAGGTCGCGGGCAAGGGCACGGATGTAAGTGCCGGAAGAGCACTCCACCGTGACATCCACGTCCAGGGCCTCCCTGTCTGCCTCACCATCGCGCACGCGGCGGACCTCGTGGACCTCAAAGCGGTGGATCGTTACTGGGCGGGCCGCGAGCTTGACCTCTTCACCGGACCGGACCCGGGCGTAGGCGCGTTCACCGTTGACCTTGATGGCGCTGACACTGCTGGGAACCTGTTCGATGTCCCCGGTCAGTGCCGCGACGCCGGCGCGGACAGCGTCTTCGGTGACCCCGGCGGCGCTGCTTGTTGCGGTGACCTCGCCCTCGGCGTCGTCCGTCACGGTGGATTCACCGAGCCTGATGGTGGCGGTGTAAGTCTTGGAGGTGCCCACGATGTAGGTCAGCAGCCGGGTGGCTTTGTTGATGCCCACCACGAGAACGCCGGTGGCCATCGGATCCAGTGTCCCGGCGTGGCCGACCTTTCGGGTACCGGCGATCCGCCGCATCCGTCCAACCACATCGTGGCTGGTCCAGCCTTGCGGCTTGTCCACTATTACCAGTCCAGAAAGCACGCCTCCCAGTATATGCGGGCCAGCCGTGCCCCACCGCCCACGTCCACACCGCCCACCGCGGACGTCGGGCGCTAGGATGGCAGACATGCCCGAGCTTGCCGCACATGTCCGCGACGTTCCGATCAACCAGATCCGCGAGATCACCGAAGCCGCCTGGCTAACGCCCGGTGCGATCGTGCTCAGTATCGGGGAGCCGGGCTTCGCAGTCCCCCGCCACGTCCTCGAGGCCGGGATGGCATGCCTCGACCGGGACGAGACCAACTACACACCGAACGCCGGGATCCCCGCGCTGCGGGAGGCCTTCGCCGCCCGCTTCCGGGAACGCCACGCGACGCCGGTCGGCCCCGAGCGCGTCTATGTGGTCGACGGCGCCCAGCAAGGCCTGCACTTCGCCATGAGCCTGATGCTCTCCCCCGGGGACGAGATCCTCATTCCCAACCCCGGCTACCCCACCTTCGTGATGACGAGCAGCCTGCTGCATGCCGTTCCCGTCCGCTATCCGCTGTATCCGGAGCACGATTTCCAGCCGCGGATCGAGGACATCGAGGCACTCATCACGCCGCGGACCAAGGTGCTGATCCTGAATTCGCCGTCCAACCCGCTCGGCGCCGTCCTCGGCGAGGACCTGACGCGCCACCTGGTGGAACTGGCGAGGCGGCACGATCTGTGGGTCATCTCCGACGAATGCTACGAAGCCTTCACCTACGATGTCCCGCACGTCAGCCCGGCCCGCTTCGACAGTGACGTTCCGGGCGAAGCGCGCGTATTCACTTCACTGACGCTCTCCAAAACCTACGGGCTGACGGGACTGCGTATCGGCGCACTGATCTGCCCGCCGGGACTTGAGCAGAAAATGAACAACATCATGGAGTCGATCGTGTCCTGCGTGGCCTCGCCGTCGCAGTACGCTGCGCTGGCGGCGTTGACCGGTCCGCAGGACTACGTCAGCCACGCCCACGCCCATTACCGGGCCAACCGCGACGCGGCCTCGGCGGTGCTGCGCTCACACGGCATCCCCTACCTCGCGGCGCAAGGCGCGTTCTATCTGTGGGCGGACGTCTCGCATGCCAGCGGCGGGGATGTCCGGGCCTGGACGCGCCGTTTCCTGGCCGACTCCGGCGTAGCCTTCGCCCCCGGCACGGCGTTCGGCTCGATCGGCGAGGGCTGGATCCGCATTGCGCTCTGCGGAAACCAGGCCGATCTGGTGGAGGGCCTCCTGCGTATCCCGGCACGCGAGCCGGCAGCGGGCCCGACGGGTCCACCGGCCCTATCGCCGGAGAAGCAGGCGCCCTAGCCTGAGCACACGGCGCTCCCAGACTGGCCCGCTATTCTGGCTTCGGGTTGTCCTGGCTCGTCCGGGCGCCGCGGATTCCGGCCAAGGGAGTACATCGTGTGGTGGCAAGACCTGCTGTGGGGTTTCTGGAATGGGCTGACGGCATGGATCGTCCTGATCGCCCACGTATTCGGGGCTTGGACTGAATTCCCGTTCTACAACTCCGCCCGCGCGGGGAACTGGTACGACTTCGGTTTCCTTCTGGGCATGGGATCTCCGGTGCTGGGCGGACTGGGAACCCGCGGGCGCTCCAGACGCCGCTAGGGCGGTCACTTCGGGCTTGCCGACAGTGCGGCGTCCAGCCAGCTGCGGAGGGCCGCGGCGGGCGGCGCGCCAGCCTGGCGGGCCGCCACCGCCCCCTTCTTGATGACAAGCAACGTTGGGATGGCTTGGATATCGAACCTCCGGGACAGTCCCGGGGAGGTGTCGACGTCGACTTTCACGAGCTTGAACTTCCCAGCCCGTTCCTGCGCCAACTTGTCCAGCACCGGGCTGACCATTCGGCACGGCCCGCACCACGCCGCCCAGAAATCGACGAGAACCGGAACGGAAGACTGCTCCGCGACAATCGGGAAGTCCGCATCTGACGCCGACACGATCCAGGGAAGGTCCTGGCCGCAATTGCCGCAGCGCGGGTGTCCGGCAGCGGCCGCGGGAATCCGGTTGGTCTTCCCGCAGTGCGGACACTTGGTCAGGCTGGTTTCCACGGCACTCGTGCGCCTTCCCGCAACCCTGCAGTCATGTTTCCATGGGACTCCCTGCCCGTGGACGGGCCAAGGGTCGAAGGTCCCCGGACACGGAAACAGCAGGAGCCGGAGCCGTTACCGGTTCCGGCCCCTGCTGTTGCAGGCACACTTACTTGTTGCGGTCCTCATCGATCGCGTCGTTGTCGATGAGGTCCAGGTCCTCTTCGTCGAAGTCGTCCTCGTCGAGCTCCACGTCCTGGGGCGTGTCACTCTTGTACGGATCGGAATCCCCGGCGTGCGTGGCACTTTCGGCCAGCGCGGCCACCTCGGCGTCGCGCTTCTTCGCAGCGCGGAGCAGTTCCTCAAGGTTCGAGGCGTTGACCGGGATCTGGTCGGCCACGAACTCGAGCGTCGGAGTCAGCCGCACGGTGATGTTCCGGCCGACTTCCTGCCGCAGCACACCCTTGGCCTTCTCCAGCCCCTTGGCAGCATCGGCCTGGGCCACTTCGTCACCGAACACGGTGTAGTAAACAGTCGCGTGCTGCAGGTCGTTGGTCACCCGCGAGTCGGTCACGGTGACGCCCTCAAGACGGGGATCCTTCACCCTCCGGCCCAGCGCCTCGGCAACGACAACCTTAATCCGCTGCGCCAACTTGGCAGCCCGTGCGGGATCAGCCATGACATCCTCCTGAAATTCTAGAAACTGCGCGGAGCGCCTGGTGACAGGTTATCACCCTAGAGCGCGAAGCGGTTGAGGGGGCCCGGGAGTGGCATCGGGCCTGCCGGAGACGGGCGGCCACGATCGAAGATCGCTGGCCGTCCGTCGAAGGGGCGGGGCCCCCTCAATCGCGAAGCGCGGGGCCGCCGGAAGAATCCAACGGCCCCGCACCTTTACTGCATTTTGACTTCAGACTTAGACGCGCGGCTTTTCGCGCATCTCGAAGGTCTCGATGGTGTCGCCTTCGGTGATGTCGTTGAACGAGCCAAGACCAATACCACACTCGAAGTCCGTGCGGACCTCGGTGGCGTCATCCTTGAAGCGCTTGAGCGTCTCAACGGTGAGGTTGTCACCGATGATCTTGCCGTCGCGGCTGATGCGGGCCTTGGCGTTGCGCCGGATAACACCGGAGCGGACGATCGAGCCTGCAATGTTGCCGAACTTGGAGGAACGGAACACTTCGCGGACCTCGGCGGTGCCAAGCTGGACCTCTTCGTACTCCGGCTTGAGCATGCCCTTGAGGGCTGCCTCAATGTCATCGATTGCTGCGTAGATGACGGAGTAGAAGCGCATGTCCACGCCTTCGCGGTCTGCCAGTTCGGCAACACGCTCGGCGGGCTTGACGTTGAAGCCGATGATGACGGCGCTGTCGACCGTTGCCAGGTTGACGTCGTTCTGCGTGATCGCACCGACACCGCGGTGGATGACGCGGAGCTGGACACCCTCGCCGACGTCGATCTTGAGCAGCGCGTCTTCGAGGGCTTCCACGGCACCGGACACGTCACCCTTGAGGATGAGGTTGAGGGTGTCGATCTTGCCTTCGGCGACGGCCTGGTCGAAGTCTTCCAGGCTGATGCGCTTGCGGCGCTTGGCCAGTGCGGCGTTGCGGTCGGCAGCTTCACGCTTCTCGGCGATCTGGCGGGCGGTGCGCTCGTCAGCGGTCACGAAGAAGGTGTCACCGGCGCGCGGGACGTTGGACAGACCCAGCACCTGCACGGGGCGGGACGGGCCTGCCTCGGTCAGGGCGCTGCCGTCGTCGTCGAACATCGCACGGACGCGGCCGTGGGCCGTGCCTGCCACGATGGTGTCGCCGACGTGCAGGGTACCGGACTGAACCAGGACGGTGGCCACGGAACCGCGGCCCTTGTCCAGGTTGGCTTCAATCGCGATACCGCGGGCGTCCTTGTTCGGGTTGGCGCGCATGTCCAGGGCAGCGTCTGCGGTAAGCAGGACGGCGCCGAGGAGCTCGTCGATGTTGAGGTTCTGGCGGGCAGAGACCTCCACGAACATGGTGTCGCCACCGTATTCTTCCGGAACCAGGCCGTACTCGGTCAGCTGGCCGCGGACCTTGTCCGGGTTGGCGCCTTCCTTGTCGATCTTGTTCACGGCCACGACGATCGGCACGTTGGCCGCCTGGGCGTGGTTGAGGGCTTCAACGGTCTGCGGCATAACGCCGTCGTCCGCTGCGACCACCAGGATGGCGATGTCGGTGACCTTCGCACCACGGGCACGCATGGCGGTGAACGCCTCGTGGCCCGGAGTATCGATGAAGGTGATCTTGCGATCGATGCCTTCGTGGGCGTGGGTGACCTGGTAGGCACCGATGTGCTGCGTGATGCCGCCGTGCTCGCCCGCCATAACGTCGGACTTGCGGATGGCGTCGAGCAGTCGGGTCTTACCGTGGTCAACGTGACCCATGACGGTGACAACCGGAGGACGTGCCTCGAGGTCTTCATCGCCTTCGGCTTCCAGTTCGGCGTCGAAGTCGATGTCGAAGGTGGAGAGCAGCTCGCGCTCCTCGTCCTCCGGGGACACAACCTGAAGCTTGTAGCCAAGCTCCTCGCCGAGCAGTGCGAAGGTCTCTTCATCCAGCGACTGCGTGGCCGTGGCCATTTCGCCGAGGTGGAAGAGGACCGTCACCAGTGCTGCGGGGTTCGCCTCGATCTTGTCGGCAAAGTCCGTGATGGACGAGCCACGGCGAAGCCGGACTACGGTGTTGCCGTCGCCGCGGGGTACGCTCACGCCACCCAGCGACGGAGCACTCATCTGCTCGAGTTCCTGACGCTTGGCACGCTTCGACTTGCGCTGCTTGCCACGGCCTGCGCCGCCCTTACCGAAGGCACCCTGGGTGCCGCCGCGACCGCGGCCGCCCTTACCAAAGCCACCACCGGCCGGAGCGCCGCCACCGGCACCGGGAGCACCGGTACCTGGAGCGCCGCCCGGACGGCCCGGACCACGGGCGCCGCCGCCGGGACGGCCGGCACCAGCGGGTGCGGGACGTTCGGTGCGGTTAGGCATCATGCCCGGAGTCGGGCGGTTTCCGCCGGCACCGCCGGACGGCCAGCGCCGGGAGCGCCGGCCGGACGCGGTGCGCCGGGGCGGGGGCCGCCTGCGCCTGCTGCCGGACGGGGACCACCCGGACGGGGGCCGCCTGCGCCTGCTGCGGGGCGCGGACCACCGGGGCGTTCACCCTCGGTGCGGCCCGGACGGGGCATGCCCTGGGAAGGAGCGAACGGGTTGTTGCCCGGACGCGAGGGACGATCGTTGTCGCCGCCGCGGCCGCGGGGCATGCCCTGCGACGTGGCGAACGGGTTGTTGCCGGGACGGGGACCGCCCGGACGCGGTGCAGAACCGCCCTGGCGTGCCGGAGCAGCCGGGCTTTCAGCCTTGGGGGCCGGACGCGCGCCGGGCTTGACGCCCGTCGAGGGAGCGGCCGGGGCCTGGGCAGCGGGGGCTACCGGGGCCTGGGCGGCGGGGGCAGCCGGAGCGGCGGGCGCGGCGGCAGGTGCCGCAGCGGCCGGAGCCGGAGCTTCAGCCTTGGGTTCCGCAGCCTTGGGCGCAGCGGGGCCAGGCGCAGGCGCCGGACGGGTCGCTGCCGGGCTGGCAGATGCCTGGGGGGCGGACGCCGGAGCTTCGGACTTCGAAGCTGCGGGGGCGTCGGGGAAAGCGTTGCGCAGTTTCCGCACAACGGGAGCCTCGATAGTTGACGAGGCGGAGCGAACGAATTCGCCCAGTTCCTGCAGTTTGGTTACTGCATCTTTGGAAGTAATACCGAGCTCTTTAGCAAGCTCATGTACGCGGACCTTGGCCACATTTCTCCTGTCTCGGTCCGCACCGAGCCAGGCACGAACCGTCTACTTCTTACTGCGGGCCTCCGCCGCGAATGCAGCTGAAAGGCCCATTGCAGAGCGCAACAAAGTTGTCATCGTTGCGCACTCATCGCTGGGAACTCATCGGGTTTCCATCAGTTTTCTGACCCGCTTTCAGGTTGGACGGTTGTTGCTGCGGCCACCGGGGTGCCCACGGCTTCCGTGCCTGCAGTGATCCGGCGTTCAACATCGGCTGTACCGGCTGCGCCCTTGAGGGCGCGGCCGAACGCTCGACGTTTGACCGCCAGTGCCAGGCACTTTTCGCTGGGGTGCAGCCATGCTCCCCGGCCAGCCATCCGGCGTCGTTCATCCACAACGACGGCGGACGAACCACCGGCGCCGGCGACGAGCCGGAGTAATTCCGACCGCGACCCTTTTTGTCGGCATCCGATACAGGTGCGCTGCGGCTGATTCCCGAGGTGTTGCACATGTGCCACGTTCGAGTATCTTCCTGCCAGTACAACTGCTTGGTAATCATCGCGTCCCGGGAATCTGGAAAAACCCAGACGCGCCAAAGACACACGGATACCGGCCGTTAGGCGCGGTCATCGTCTATTCTAGCCCCTCCGGCGCCCGGGTCCCGAACCCAGGCGTGCCGGTCAGCTAGGAAATCACAGGCTGACCGCGCGTGAGAGATGCGCAAGCGCAACGGGCCGCAAGGGCGGCCCGCTGCGCTTCCGTGCGCGCTCGCAAGCTATTTGCCGGTGTTGACGGCGGCGTCGGAGACGATATCGATTCGCCATCCCGTGAGCTTGGCGGCGAGACGGGCGTTCTGGCCCTCCTTGCCGATGGCCAGGGAGAGCTGGTAATCGGGAACGACCACTCTTGCGGAACGGGTCGTCTCGTCGGTGATCGTGACCGAATTCACGCGCGACGGCGAGAGCGCGCTGGCGATGAAAGTCGCCGGATCGTCGTTGTAGTCAACGATGTCGATCTTTTCATCGTTCAGTTCCGTCATGACCGCCCGGACACGCGAACCCATTTCACCGATGCAGGCACCCTTGGCATTGACGCCGGGGGTGTTTGCCTTGACGGCGATCTTGGTCCGGTGGCCGGCCTCGCGGGCCAGCGCTACAATTTCGACCGAACGGTCCGCGATCTCGGGAACTTCGAGTTCGAAGAGCTTCCGGACGAGCCCGGGGTGGGAGCGGGACAGCGTGATGGAAGGGCCTTTGGTGCCGCGGTGGACGTCGATCACGAAGGCGCGCAGCCGGTTGCCGTGGATGTACTTCTCGCCGGGAACCTGCTCGGGCGGCGGCAGCAGTGCCTCCACGGTGCCCAGGTTGACCTGGATCATGTGCGGGTTGTTGCCCTGCTGGATGGTGCCAGCCACAAGCTCACCTTCACGGCCCTTGAACTGGCCCAGCACGTTGTCGTCCTCAGCGTCCCGGAGGCGCTGCAGGATGATCTGCCGTGCGGTGCTCGCCGCGATGCGTCCGAAGCCCGCGGGGGTGTCCTCGAATTCGCCGATCGGGGCGCCGTCGTCGTCGATCTCAGTGGCCCAAATGGTCACGTGGCCGCTCTTGCGGTCGAGCTCGGCGCGGGCCTTTTCGAAGGCGCCGGGGGTCTTGTGGTAGGCCACCAGCAGTGCCTGCTCGATCGTGGGAATCAGGAGATCCAGCGGGATTTCACGCTCACGCTCCAGGAGTCTCAGCGCGCTCATGTCAATATCCATCAGGCCTCCTCAGAAGGTCCATTGTTTGCTTTTTCCAGACCGGCCTCTTCGAGGTGGCTGAACTCTATCTCGACTTTTCCGCTGCGGATCCTGTCGAAAGGAAGCTTGACGGGCTCACCCTGCTTGGGCTTCATGCCCTTCTTGACCGCAATTTCCGGGACGAGGGTGACGCCCCCATCATCGACGGACTGGACCCTGCCGGTGACGTTGTCACCCTGGATCACGTTCACGTTGACCATCCGACCGCGGGCGCGGTGCCAGTGCCGCTCTTCCGTCAATGGACGTCCGACGCCGGGTGAAGAGACTTCGAGCTCATAGGGGCGCGCGTCCATGCTGGGGTCGTTGTCCAGGGTGTCGGAGAGGGTCTTGGAGATCTCCGCGATGACGTCGAGCCCGACGCCGCCGGTCTCCTCCTGCGGCAGGTCCACCACTACGTGGACCACGCGGTTGGCGCCGGCGACATGGATGGATACGTCCTCCAGGTACAGCCGGTTCGCCAGCACTGCGGGTTCCAGGAGTGCGTGCAGGCGCTCGGCCTCGACATTTTAACGGGTGCGGCTTCAGCCTTCCCCGTCCCGGTCCGGTCTGTTGAAGTCGTGGCTTCTGCGTTGGTCATGATGCCGGCCGCCTCCCGCTAGATAATGTTGTGTGTACTAGCCTAGCGATTTTCCGGGCGGCATGGTGCACGTCGTTCCGGGCCGGCATGACAACATGGTCTGTTGTGAACGACGACACCAGGGAAAAGCGATGGCAGGATAAGCTTTCCCCGGTCGCTCCCCCGCTACGCGCTTCTGGTGTGCCTCGCCCTGGTGGTGGTGAGCCTGGGGGTGGTCCTGATGCCGAACCGGCCGCCGGAACCTGCGGAACCGCCCTTTTCTGAACAGGCGCGCGCCGCCGCGCTTGGCCGAAACCGTGCAGTTGTTGGACGCTGGAAGCCAACTTGGCACCGCGAAGCAGGACCGTTCAAAGGACGGCTCGGCGGGCAGCGCGGACGGCCCTTCGGACGGTGCCGGGAACCCCGCCATCGAGCGGACTGTGACCTTGCTGACAACCCAGGCGGAAGCGCTGCTGGCACCGGGGGAAAGCCCTGCAGACGCACCCAGCGCAATGGCCGCTGACTCCGGCCGGGCAACGCACCAGGCTCCGGCATCCTCCCCCGCCACACCGGCTCGGTCCGTTTCCGGAGCGCCCAGTGCCGGCCAGAGCAGTGCCAGCCAGACCAGTGCCGGGCCGTCCGCCGCACCCCTGCCTTCGACCGCTGCCGAGCTGGTTTCGGCTCTGGCGAACAGTGGCAACCAGCGCCTCGCCGACGCTGCCGTGGCCGACGGCGGCATGGCACGGCTGTTGGCTGCCGTCGGCACCGCGCAGCTGCTGCAGGCGTCCGCCCTCGCCGCCGGCACCGGAACCGCGGCGCCGCCGCCTGCCGACGTGTCCTCACCGCAGCCGTCCGGTACATGCCCGTCCCCATCCGCGACCGGGCAATCCGATGCAGAGCAGTCCGATGCAGGGCAGTCCGGGCGCGGGGAGCCTGCGGCGCGGCGGCCGCGCCAGCCTCGGGGGCGCCCTGGCAGCGGTGGTCCGGACCGAAGCGCAGACCATCTACGGCTACCAGGTGGCGCTGCCCCGGCTGGGCGGTGACGCAGCGAAATCCGCGACCGAGGAACTGGCCCGCCATGACGCGCTCCTCAGCGGCGCAGAATTGCTGAGCAAGCTGCACTGCTCCGCTCGTTCCGCCGCGCGAGGCGGGGTACACGCTGGATCAGTCCTTCCTGGACTCCCCGGCCGCCGGCCTGGGCAGCCTGGAGGCCGCAGCGCTGCCGGTATATGGCGACCTCGTGGCGCTGAGCGAAGGTGAGACCCGGCAGTGGGCCATCGCGGCCCTGCTCGGTTCCGGGAAGCGGGCCGTGCTGTGGGGTGCGGATCCCGGCGCCCTGCCGGGCCTGGACAGCACGGCGCTGCCATCCCAGCCGGAAGACTGAGGGCCGTCGCAGCCGGCGGGGCCGGGACACGGAGCAAGCCTCGGCTAATTTTGGTAAGCCTTGGAATACTGGCGAGGCCCCGGCCCGGGTGATTTGCTGTAGTCATGGACACGACCGGCGCCGCAACCTTTCACGAGAACGAGCCGCACCACAATGACATCGCGCACCGCCTCAATTGGCTCCGTGCCGGCGTCCTGGGGGCCAATGACGGCATCGTCTCTGTCGCCGCGATCGTGGTCGGCGTCGCCGGCGCCACGACGGAGACCGGACCGATCCTGATCGCGGGCGCCGCAGGTGTGGTGGGCGGCGCCATCTCGATGGCCCTTGGCGAATACGTCTCCGTCAGCAGCCAGAAGGACAGCCAGCGCTCCTTGATCGAGAAGGAGCGCCTGGAACTGCGAGGAACAGCCAGAGGAAGAGCTCGAGGAGCTCGCCGCGATCTACCAGGGCAAGGGCCTTAGCCCCGCGACGGCACGCACGGTGGCCAAGGAGCTCACTGCGCACGACGCCCTCGGCGCGCACCTCTCGGCCGAACTCAACATTGACGAGACGGACATCGTGAGTCCTTGGCACGCGGCCTTTGCTTCCGCCATCGCGTTCCTCACCGGTGCGGTCCTGCCCATGCTGGCCATCCTGCTGCCGCCGGAAGACATCAGGATCCCCCTGACCTTCGTGGCTGTGCTGGTGGCGTTGGCGGCCACCGGCGCCGTGGGCGCGTGGATTGGCGGCGGCTCAAAGCTTAAGGCGGCCATCCGCGTGGTGATTGGCGGCGCCGCTGCGCTGGTGGCCACGTTCGCGATCGGCAACGCGCTCGGCGCGAGCGGCATCGTCTAAGGCCGCAGCGCCCAGTCTGGCACCCGCCAAGCCGGCAGCATGCACTCAGGCGCCTACGATAGGTCCCGTGAGCACCATCCCAGACGTCCCCATTCCGCCCGACCTTTCCCGCCGCTACTCCCGCACGCCTGAGGGACGGGCCTGGCTGGCGTCACTTCCTGGCCTGATCGGGCAATCCCTCGATCAGTGGGAGCTTCTGCCGGATCTGGAGCCGGGCGCCCTTCCCTGGAACGGTCATGGCGGCGTCGTCCTCCCGGTGCGGCGCCGGCATGGGCACGGAGCTGGTCCGGCGGCGACGATCCCGCCAACGGCAGCACCGCGGTGCTGAAGGTGGCTTTTCCGCATGAGGAGGCCACCCGCGAACACCACGCCCTCGCTCTCTGGGGAGGCCATGGCGCCGTCCGGCTGCTGGCCGCCGACATCGGATCCTGCGCCCTGCTCCTGGAGCGTCTGGACGCCTGCCGCTCCCTGCTGGATGTCCCGTTGGAAACGGCGGTGACGGTATGGGGTGGCGTGGTCCGCCAGCTCAGTGTGGTCCCCGACGACCGGCCGGAGTGGCAGGAAATCGACCACGTGGCGGCGCGGGCCGAGCGGTGGAGCGATGAATTCCCCGAGGCGTGGGAGCAACTGGGGCGGCCGTTCCCCCGGTGGTTGCTCGAGGCGGCGCTTGAGGTCTGCCAGACCCGCGGTGCCGTGGGCAGGCGGTCCGGCAAAGACGTCCTGGTCCACGCGGACCTGCACTACTTGAACATCCTGGCCCGGACCGGCGCGCCGGGACCGGGCGCCGGGCAGGAAGCACCCGCGGGGCTGGAACCGTACGCGGCGATTGATCCCCAGCCCATGATCGGCGAGGCCGAGTTCGCCGTGGCCCCGGTGCTGTGGAACAGGCTCCGCGAGTTGCCCCAGCAGGATCCCGGGCGGGCGCTGCTCGCACGCTGCCGGGATTTCAGCGTGGCGGCCGGCCTGGACGCCGAGGCCGCCCGGCAGTGGAGCCTGGCGCGCGAGGTGGAAAACGCCCTCTGGTATTCCGCGCGGCGTGACCACAACGGCGATCTGGCCCGTTCGCTGTGGGTAGCGAGCACGCTGGCAGGCCGGACGCTTCCCGGACTGCCCGCTCCGCAGGAACTGCCGGGACCCGGGGAAGCAGCAGGGCTAGCCGCCGGGATGGCCGGCGGCTAGCCCCGCACGGCCGCCAACGCGTCGCGGACGGCGGCGACGGCGACTCTGACGTCGGCGTCGTCCGTGCTCCAGTTGCTCACCGAAATCCGCAGGATGTCGCGATCCTGCCAGCGCGAACCGGACATCCAGACCCGGCCGTCGCCGATGATCCTTTCTGTCACGGCGCGCGTCACGGCGTCGTCCCCGAACGCCAGGGAGACCTGGGTGTAGTCGACGTCGTTGAGCACCTCGACGCCGTCCAGCGCCGCGAGCTGTTCGGCCAGCTGCGCGGCCCGCTGCACGAGCGTGCGGACCTGGCTGGCGACGCCGTCGCGGCCCAGGGATTTCAGCGCCGCCCACACCGGCACGCCGCGCGCGCGGCGGGAGAGCTCAGGCACGCTCTCGAACGGGTCCCCGGCACCGTCCGCGGCCTGGATCAGGTAGCTGGTGTGCAGCCCCATCGCCGAACGCAAGGCCTGGGCGTCGCGCACGATCGCTATCCCGCAGTCGTAGGGGACATTGAGGGTCTTATGCGCATCCGTTCCCCACGAATCGGCCAGCCCGAGCCCCACGGTCAGTGCGGACAGTTCGGGCACGGCGGCTGCCCAGAGTCCAAACGCCCCGTCCACGTGCACCCAGGCGCCGTGCGCCTTCGCGACAGCGATGGACTCGGTGAAGGGGTCGAAGGCGCCCGAATGCAGGTTGCCGGCCTGCAGGCACACGAGGGCCGGGACCGGGCGGCCGTCCTCCCCCGCGCTGAGAGCAAGGTCCAGGGCGCAATCCAGCTCGGCCGGGATGATGCGCCCCTGGCGGTCGGAAGGCACCACGGTGGGACGCCCGAGGCCCAGATAGCGCAGGCCGAGGTCGATGGTGTCGTGACGTTCCTGCCCCACGAAGCAGCGGATCCGGGGCGCACCGGCGAGACCGTCGCCGTCGAGGTCCCAGCCGGCATCGGCCATGAGCCGCCAGCGGGCGGCGGCGAGTCCGGTGAAGTTGGCCATGGTGGCGCCGGTGGCAAAGCCGACGTCGGACTCTTCGGGAAGACCCAGCAGCTCAAGGATCCATTTTCCGGCGGCTTCCTCGATCGCGGCGGTAGCCGGCGTGGCGAAGCGCAGCCCGGCGTTCTGGTCCCAGGCGCTGAGCAGCCAGTCGGCCGCCAACGCGGCCGGCAGGGTGCCGCCGATGACCCAGCCGAAGAACCGCCCGGACGGCATGGCCATCAGCCCGGGTTCGGCCTTGGCCGCCAGATAGTCCACCACTTCCGCGGCCGGCATGCCCTCTTCGGGCAGCGGGCCGCCGAAGTCTGGCGCGAGCTCGGCCGCCGTGGCCTGCGGGCCGATATGGCGTGTTCCCTGGCTCTCGAGCCACCGGAGTGCGTGCCCGGCCGCGGCTTCGAGGGCATCGCGGTAGCGTTCCTCACCTGCTGACATAGCTGCATGCTACGCCCGGGGCCAGCGGACCGGGAGTCCCCTGCGGGCGCTGCGGGTCTAGAGGGTTAGGACAGGTTATCCTGCCAGACGTCGGAGCCGAGCTTGATGATCAGCGCGCCCACGACCACCAGGAACACGATTCGGATGAACTTGCTCCCCTGCCGGACCGCGGTCCGGGCGCCGAGGTAGCCGCCGGCCATGTTCGCCAGGCCCAGCAGCAGCCCGAGCCCCCACAGCACGGCACCGTGCGGCACGAAGAACAGCAGTGCACCGGCGTTGGTGGCCACGTTGACGATCTTGGCCTTGGCGCTGGCTTCCAGGAAGGCGTAGCCCATGGCCGAGACGAGCGCGATGATCAGGAACGAGCCGGTGCCGGGACCGATCATGCCGTCATAGAAGCCGATCACGCCGCCGATCACGCAGGCCACCACGTAGTGCCGGTGCCCCTCGTGGCGCAGCTTGGTCAGCTCACCGATGCCGGGCTGGAAGGCGGTGAAAAGCGCGACGGCGATCAGCGCCACCACGATGATCGGCTTGAACACGCTCGCCGGCAGGTTGGCGGCCAGCACCGCACCGCCGAAACTGCCCGCCATCGCGATCGCCGCCATGGGCAGGGCGGTGCGCAGATCGGGCCGGACACGGCCGTAATACGTGACCGCACTTGTGGTGGTGCCGAAGATGGAGCCCATCTTGTTGGTGGCCAGCGCCTGGACCGGGCTGATGCCCGGCACCAGGAGCATCGCCGGGAGCTGGATGAGTCCGCCGCCACCGACGACGGCGTCGACCCAGCCCGCCGCCAGCCCGGCCACGACGATCAGGATGACAGTTCCGAGCTGGATCGACTCGAGTCCGGAGACCACTAACTGGAACGGCGCGGCATCAGCTGTTGCGCACGGCGTTGACCACGTAGTCAACAGCCTTGTCAACGGCTACGTTCTCGGCATTGCCGCTGCGGCGGTCCTTGATCTCCACGACGCCGTCCACGAGCCCGCGCCCGACGGCGAGGATGGTGGGCACGCCGACGAGTTCGGCGTCGCCGAACTTCACGCCGGGGGAAACCTTGGGGCGGTCGTCATAGATGACGTCGAGGCCGGCAGCCTCGAGCTCCAGGGACAGTTTTTCGGCGGCGGCGAAGATTTCCTCGCCGCGGCCGACGGCCACAACGTGGACGTCGGCCGGGGCGACGGCGCGGGGCCAGACCAGGCCCCGGTCGTCGTGGTTGGACTCGGCCAGGGCTGCGACAGCGCGCGTGACGCCGACGCCGTAGGAACCCATGGTCACCACGACCTGCTTGCCGTTCTGGTCCAGGACCTTCAAGCTCCAGTGCCGCGGCGTACTTCCGGCCCAGCTGGAAGATGTGGCCCATTTCGATGCCGCGGGCGGTTTCCAGCGGACCGGAACCGTCGGGAGCTTCGTCGCCGGCGCGCACGTCGGTGCACTCGATGACGCCGTCCCAGCCGAAGTCGCGTCCGGCGACGAGGCCGAAGACGTGCTTGCCGGCCTCGTTGGCGCCGGTGACCCAGGCGGAGCCGCTGACGACGCGGGGATCCACGAGGTAGAGCATCTTCGCGGCGCCCTCGGTGCCCAGCAGCGGCGCGTCCAGGGACATGCCGGGGCCGAGGTAGCCCTTCACGATCAGGGGCTGCTTCTTGAGGTCGTCGTCGTTGGCGGCTTCGAGCGTGATCTCGCCGGCAATCGGCAGGAAGGACCCGATGTTCGCTTCGACGCGCTTGAGGTCAACGCCACGGTCGCCGGGGAGGCCGATGACGACGAGCTGGCGTTCGCCGGTCGGCAGCGTCACGGCGAGCACGACGTTCTTGAGCGTGTCGGCGGCGGTCCAGGCGCCGCCGTCGGCTTCTGACGCGCGGAACGAGGACGTTGGCGGCGTCGACGAGCGTTTCGATGGTGGGCGTGTCCGGGGTGTCCCGGATCTCGGCGGCCGGGGCGTTGCTGAAGTCGATGTCCGCCGGGACCACGGTGGTGACGGCCTCGACGTTGGCCGCGTAGCCGCCGGCCGAACGCACGAAGGTGTCCTCGCCGATCTCGGTGGGGTGCAGGAATTCCTCGCTCTTGGACCCGCCCATGGCACCGGCGGTGGCGGCAACCGGAATCACTTCGAGGCCGAGGCGCTCGAAGATCTTCAGGTACGCGCCGCGGTGGGCGGCGTAGCTGGCGTCCAGGCCGGCGTCGTCGACGTCGAAGGAGTAGGAATCCTTCATGATGAATTCGCGGCCGCGCAGCAGGCCTGCCCGGGGGCGCGCCTCATCGCGGTACTTGTTCTGGATCTGGTAGATGCTCAGCGGCAGGTCCTTGTACGAGGAGTACAGGTCCTTGACCAGCAGGGTGAACATTTCCTCGTGCGTGGGGGCCAGGAGGTAGTCGTTGCCCTTGCGGTCCTTGAGCCGGAAGATGCCCTCGCCGTATTCGGTCCAGCGGTTCGTGGCCTCGTAGGGTTCCTTGGGCAACAGCGCCGGGAAGTGGACTTCCTGGGCTCCGATGGCGGTCATTTCCTCGCGGATGACCTGCTCCACCTTGCGCAGCACACTCAGCCCCAGCGGCAGCCAGGTGTAGATGCCCGGCGCGGCCCGCCGGATGTAGCCGGCCCGGACCAGGAGCCGGTGGCTGGCTACCTCGGCGTCGGCGGGATCTTCGCGCAGGGTGCGCAGGAACAGCTTGGAGAGTCGAAGGACCACAGGTGGAGTATCCGTTTCTGGGGAAGTGCGGGCAAAAGCCGGGAAAAGCATCTAGGTACTAATCTACCGTCCGGAGCGCACCCCGTTGCCGCGGTGGCCGTGCTGTGGGCCTGCGGCGGTCCCGCTGTGGGCCGCGGCGGCCGTGCGGCGGCCGTGCGGCGGCCGTGCTGTGGCCGTGCTGTGGGCCTGCGGCGCCCCTGCTGCCGGCAGAGGGGTGCACGTGGAAGAGCCACGCCATAACTGATGGAAGCCCCTGGCCGTTTCCGGCTGGTCATCCTGTCATGGCGTGGCTCCCGTGGCCCCAGCACCCCCAGATCTCGGGCTGCGAGCTGCTTGGTGTCGCCGCCAGGCGTTGCCTTCCCCGGAAAATGAGCTGGGGAATGTTCGCGCCTGTGCGACACGGCTAGGTAGAACCTATGTGACATGCGGCCGGGAATCAATAGTCGGCAACCGGATAATTACGACATGACCGTACAAGTCCGCTGCGGGGCGCCCAGCCCAGGATTTCCCGGCCACGCGCCCGCTAGAAGAGCACCGTGGCGAACGTGCCCACCTGGTGAAAGCCCACCCGATCGTAGGTGGCGCGCGCCTTTGCGTTGAAGTCGTTGACGTACAGGCTGGTCACCGGCGCGAGGGTCTGCGCGAGGACGACGACGGCGGCCATGTAGCCCGCGCTCAGTCCCAGTCCGCGGAACTCGGGATTCATCCAGACGCCCTGGACCTGGGTCACTTCCGGTGTGACGGCGCCGAGTTCGGCCTTGAAGACCACCTGGCCGTCCGCGTTCACGTGCACGAGGGAATGGCCCTGGCGGACCAGGCTTTTGACGCGCCGGCTGTAGTACTCCCTGCCGCCAAGGTAGGGCGAATAGCCCACTTCTTCCTCGAACATGGCGGCGCACGCGGGCAAGATCTTGTCGAAGTCAGCGAGCTGGCCAAAGCCGAGTGCGGGCTCGGGCCGGACAGCGGGCGGGCCCGAGATCGTCAGCAGGGGCTGGTGGTCGCGGACTTCATGGGCCACCTGGCCGAGCTGCTCCAGGGCCGAGTAGACGGCCAGGACAGTTTCGGCGGGGCCAAAGATCGAGGCGTAGCGGCGTCCGGACCGGTGCGCGGCCATGGCAATGACGCCCGCGAGGTCGGGTGCCAGCTCGATGGGCACCAGGTTGGCGCCGGCCCAGCAGGCGCCGAGGAGGGTGCCGCCGTCGAACACGCCAAGAATGCTGGCGCCCCCCGCCGTGGGGGACGCCGTGCCGGCGGCCTCCAAGTGCGAAAGGATGAAGACATTGGCGACGGCGTCCCGGTGCGCCAGCGCCAGCAGTTGTCCGGTGTCGGCGCCGCCAAGGGTCCGGACAACGACGCCGGGAGCGGCGTCGTCCCTACGAGACGCTAACCACGGGGCTACCCTTGACAGCATCTTCGCCATCGGCGTCCCCCATCTCTTCCGCGATACGCATGGCTTCTTCGATCAGTGTCTCAACAATCTGATCCTCCGGGACAGTCTTGATGACCTCGCCCCTGACAAAGATCTGGCCCTTGCCGTTACCCGAGGCAACGCCGAGGTCCGCCTCGCGGGCCTCGCCCGGACCGTTCACTACGCAGCCCATGACTGCCACGCGCAGCGGGATCTCCATGCCTTCCAGGCCCGCGGTGACCTGCTCGGCGAGGGTGTAGACGTCCACCTGGGCGCGGCCGCAGGACGGGCAGGAGACGATTTCCAGCTTGCGGGGGCGCAGGTTGAGCGACTGCAGGATCTGGTTGCCCACCTTGATTTCCTCGACCGGCGGGGCCGAGAGGGAGACGCGGATGGTGTCGCCGATCCCGCGGGAGAGCAGGGCGCCGAACGCCGTCGCGGACTTGATGGTGCCCTGGAAGGCCGGTCCGGCCTCGGTGACGCCGAGGTGCAAGGGCCAGTCACCCTTTTCGGCCAGCATCTCGTAGGCGGCAACCATGATGACCGGGTCATTGTGCTTGACGGAGATCTTGAAGTCGTGGAAACCGTGCTCTTCGAAGAGCGAGGCTTCCCAGACGGCGGATTCCACGAGGGCTTCCGGGGTGGCTTTGCCGTATTTCTTCATGATGCCGGGTTCAAGGGAGCCGGCGTTGACGCCGATCCGAATCGAGGTGCCGTGGTCCTTTGCGGCCCGGGCGATTTCCTTGACCTGGTCATCGAACTTGCGGATGTTGCCCGGGTTCACGCGCACGGCGGCGCAGCCGGCCTCAATCGCGGCGAAGACGTACTTCGGCTGGAAGTGGATGTCCGCGATCACCGGGATCTGGGACTTCTTGGCGATGATCGGCAGCGCCTCGGCGTCATCGGCGGACGGGCAGGCGACGCGCACGATGTCGCAGCCGGAGGCCGTAAGCTCCGCGATCTGCTGCAGGGTGGCGTTGATGTCGGTTGTCGGCGTCGTGGTCATGGACTGGACGCTGATGGGCGAATCGGAGCCGACGCCCACGGAACCCACCTTGATCTGGCGCGTCTTCCGGCGGGGGGCAAGAACGGGGGGCGGTGCTGACGGCATTCCCAGGCTGACCGAGGTCACATGGACTCCCTTTTAGTATCGATAAAGCGAAAGTGTGGGCGGAACGGGCTAGGCGTGCTCGGCCAGAAGGCCGGTCAGCGGCGCCCACACAGTGGTGCGCGTGCCCGAGATGGCACCGGCGGCTGCAAAGGGGTCCTGCCGCAGGAGGTCATTCAAGGCCGCCTCGTCGGCCGCCTTGAAGATGAGCAGTGCGCCCGCACCGTCGCCATAGGGGCCGCTGGCCAGCAGGGCGCCCTCGCGGGCAAGTCCCGCCGTCCATTCGCGGTGCGCCGGGCGGCTGGCATCGCGGACCTCGGAAGATTCAGCGTCGTACACGTACTCCACAGCAAAAACAGTCATATGGATACACTATCGCCCTGTTTGCCCGGTTCCCATCCGGGGGCGCCAGGGCACGCGGTCAGCCGAGGAAGAGGACCTTGGTCAGGGCGGCGACGCCGGCTGCCCAGAGCATGGAGGTGAGGGTTCCGATGATGAACCGCTCGGCGGCAACCGGGGTGGCTTTCAGCTCGGCAAACCGGCCGAGGCCCTTAATGGCCACGACGTAGGCGATGGCGACGGGCTGGCCGGCGAGGATTGCCAGGCACACGGCGAACCGTTCCAGGATGCCAATAATGGCGCCGCCGCGCAGGATGCGCACGCTGCTGACGGTTTCGGCGGGCGGGGTGGCGCCGGGTCCTGCGCCTGGTACGGCCGCCGCGGCGTCCGGTGCCGCCTGGATTTCGGGGTCCGTGGTGGAGTCGGCGGAGGGGTCCTCAGCCGCGTCGCCGCCGGGAGTGCGCGCCGCGCCGGCAGCGCTGCCGCTTTCTCTGTCATCAATGGTCCGGTCATCAATGGTTCGGGCGAGGCGGAACACCCAGGCGGTGACCGGCCAGCCGGCGAAGCCTGCGGTGAGCAGGGCCAGCGTGATCCAGAGGGCGTTCACTTCTCTCCTTCGGTGATGTCGTGGGCGAGGGTGAGCAACAATTCTGCCGCCGGCCTCGCCGCCCATTCTTCCTGCCAGCCCGAGCGAAGGACTGCGCGGCTCACCGACTGCTCCGTGATTCCGAGTTTCTGCGCTGCAATTTTTTGGGTGCCATGGGTGCCGTGGGTGCCGTTCCGCACGGAGCGCAGCACGTCCACCACCTTCCATTGCGCCGCAGTCCGGTCCTGGACCAGGCGGCCAATGAGTCGAAGCACCGCCTCTGCATTGGCGCAGGCCTTCGCCTCCCGGGACCCGATTGCGCCGTTCGCGGCCGCCGCTGCACTTACTGCTGCACTTGCCCGACGGCGGCCGCGTCCGGCGACCACGGCGATCGGCACATGGGCGGCAGCCCCTTTGGCCCGGTCAACGGCGGCCCGGGCCGCCACGAAGGCAGGACCGGAACCTTCCCGCGGGCTGGCGGGCAGCGGCAGGTCCACCTCCCCCACCCCGATTCCGACGTACCAGCGGCCGCTGCGCAGGGCATGCAAGGCGATCTCCACAACCTCGTCGGCCCGTTCCACGACGCCCTGGACCTCGTCACCCACCGAACGTTCAAAGCGCCCGGCAGTGGAGAGGGCACTGAGTTCCTTGAGGAGGCCGGGGACGCGGTCGACGTCCCCCGTGCTGCCGCGCTGGTCGATAGTCATGACGTACATAACCCCAGCCTAGGGAGGTGATTCACAATAATCAATCACTTCCAACTGATTACCTAAAATCAGCTGAAATGAGCTTATAAGTGAAAGTCAGCGGAATTTGACTGGAACGGCAGGCGCTATCCGAAGAGGTTGACCGGCTTGACGATGTCCGCGTAGATCAGCAACGCTCCCATGCCCATCAGCAGCACCGCGACCACATAGGTCACCGGGAGCAGCTTGGCGATATCGAAGGCTCCGGGATCCGGGCGGCCGAACAGCTTGGCGACCTGGCGGCGGGCCCCTTCATACAGCGCGCCGGCCACGTGGCCGCCGTCGAGCGGCAGCAGCGGGATGAGGTTGAAGACGGCCAGGGCGAAGTTCAGCCCGGCCAGCAAACCTATCAGGGCGGCGAAACGGGACTGCAGCGGAACCTCCTCCATGGCGGCGACCTCGCCGGCCACGCGGCCCACGCCCACCACGCTGATGGGGCCGTTGGGGTCCCGGGGTTCCTCGCTGAAGGCTGCCTTGGCCACGCCGGCCACACGGGCCGGCAGGTTCGCCACCACACCGGCAACCTGCTTGATGTTCTCCCCCGCCATCGGCAGCACGGACGACGCCGGCTGCTGCACGAGTACCGTCTGGGCGCCGATGCCCAGGAAGCCGACGTCCTGGTACTGGAGGGTTCCGTCGGCGGCCTTGGCCTGACGGCCGTCGGGACCGATCACCGGGCGGGCGGAGAGCACGGGCGTGACGGTGGTGGAGACCGTGGCGCCACCGCGCTCCACGGTGATGCTGACCTGCCTGTCCGCCGAGGCACGGATCCAGCCGGTGAGTTCGTCCCAGCCGGTGACGGCCTTGCCGTCGAAGGAGGTGATGGTGTCGTTCGGCAACAGGCCCGCGGCCGCGGCAGGCGTGAGCTTGCAGTCGGCGGAATCCGGGTCCACGGTCTCGCCGGCCTTGACCTGGCACTTGGAGACGTCCGCGATGGTGGTGGTCTGGCTGGCTGTACCGAATCCCATCAACAGGACCGCGGTCAACACCACGCCGATCAGCAGGTTCATCACGGGCCCGCCGAGCATGATGATGATCTTTTTCCAGACCGGCAGCCGGTAGAAGACCCGTTTTTCGTCGCCTGGGCCGATTTCCTCGTGGGCCAGGGAGCGGGCATCGGATGCCAGCGACTGGAACATCCCGGTGCTCGACGCGCGGACGGTGCCGTCTTCCTTGTTCGGCGGGTACATCCCGATCATGGACACGTAGCCGCCCAGCGGGATGGCCTTGACGCCGTACTCGGTCTCGCCCCGCTTCTTCGACCAGAGGGTGGGTCCGAAACCGATCATGTACTTGGTCACGCGGACTTTGAACAGCTTGGCCGGCAACAGGTGACCGACTTCATGCAGGGCGATGGACACGGCGATGCCGATCGCCACGAAGACGACACCGAGGACAAAGAGGAGGACGGGGCTCATGCTGTGATCTGCTGCTTCCTAGACGCTTCTGACGGCTAAACGTTCGTGGGTGCGGGCACGTGCCCATCTTTCAGCATCCAGTACTGACTCCACCGTCAGCCCGGAGGATCCTGTGTGTTCGCTGAGGACGGCGTCGATCGTGTCGACAATGTCGGTGAACCGGATCTGCCCGGCGTGGAAGGCCATCACCGCTTCCTCGTTCGCGGCATTGAACACGGCCGGGAAGGTGCTGCCCTGCCTGGCGGCAGCCTTTGCGAGGGCGACGGCGGGGAACGCCACGGCGTCCAGCGGCTCGAACGTCCAGCTGGTGGCCTTGCTCCAATCGCAGGCGTTGGCGGAACCAGGGACGCGGTCCGGCCAGCCGAGACCAAGGGCAATGGGCAGGCGCATGTCCGGCGGCGAGGCCTGGGCGATCGTGGAACCGTCGACGAACTGGACCATCGAGTGCACCACGGACTGCGGGTGGACCACGACGTCGATCCGGTCCAGGGGGATGTCGAAGAGCAGGTGCGCCTCGATCACCTCCAGGCCCTTGTTGACCAGGCTGGCGGAGTTGGTGGTGACCATCAGGCCCATGTCCCAGGTGGGGTGGGCGAGGGCGTCCTGCGGCGAGACGTGATGCAGCTCGTCCCGGGTCTTGCCGCGGAACGGTCCGCCCGAGGCCGTCAGGATCAGCCGGTCCACCTCCGCGGCGGAGCCGGAGCGCAGGCATTGGGCAATGGCCGAATGCTCCGAATCCACGGGGACGATCTGCCCTTCGCGGGCAGCGGCCTTGACCAGGGCACCGCCGACGATCAGGGATTCCTTGTTCGCCAGGGCCAGCGTGGCACCGGATTTCAGGGCTGCCAGCGTGGGGGCCAGCCCGATGGAGCCGGTGATGCCGTTGAGGACGACGTCGGCGCTGATTTCCGCGATCCGGGTGGAGGCATCCGGGCCGGCGATGATCTCGGGGCGGTAGCCCGTCACTGAAGCCGCGCGGGCCGCGTCGTCGATCATGTCCCGGAGGGCGGAGGCCTCCTCGGAGGCGACGCCGACGGCCCAGGCGCGGGTGTGCACGGCCTGCCTGGCCAGGAGCTCGAGGTTGCCGCCGCCGGCGCTGAGCGCCACGACCTCAAAACGGTGCGGGGCGCCGTCGACGACGTCAATCGCCTGTGTGCCGATGGAACCGGTGGACCCGAGGAGGACGATTTTGCGCGGCTGCATGATTCAAGTATCCCGCACTGCGTTCTGTGCTCGGGTTGTCCGTTCCCTTGCGCTGGTGGCTCGCCGCCACTCATTGACGCGGCAAGCCGGAGGCGTAACGTGGAAAACGTGGAGTGGACCGCATGGTTCGACGCGCCGGAGTACGAGTTCGCCCGGCAGGTGTTGCAGCGCAGCATCGCCACCCTCTACTTCGTGGCCTTCCTCTCCTCGCTCAACCAGTTCCCGGCCCTCCTCGGCGAGCGCGGCCTGTTGCCGGTGCCGGAGTATCTCGAAGGCTTCAACCGACTGGGCCGGCCCAGCCTGTTCCGCTGGCGCTACTCGGACCGGCTGCTGCGGGCGGTCTGCTGGGGCGGCATGGCCATTGCCGCCACGCTCATCGTCGGGCTGCCCCAGCTCGGCCCGCCGTGGGTTCCGCTCATCGCATTCCTGACCCTGTGGCTGTTGTACATGTCGATCGTGAACGTGGGTCAGACCTTTTACGGCTTCGGCTGGGAGATGCTGCTGCTGGAAGCCGGTTTCACGGTGGCCTTCCTCGGCTCCGACCAGACTCCCCCGCCTAGGCCCATCCTGATCCTGCTGGTCTGGCTGGTGTTCCGGCTGGAGTTCGGCGCCGGCCTGATCAAGATCCGCGGCGGCCCGGAGTGGCGGGATCTAACGGCCCTGTACTACCACCACGAGACCCAGCCGATGCCGGGGCCGCTGAGCCGGCAGGCCCATCTGCTCCCCAAGGCATGGCACCGGCTGGAGGTCCTGGGCAACCACTTCGCCCAGCTGGTGGTGCCGTTCTTCCTCTTTGCCCCGCAGCCCCTGGCCAGCGCCGCCGCCGGGATCATCATCTTCACCCAGCTGTGGCTCGTGGCGAGCGGAAATTTCGCCTGGCTTAACTGGATGGCGATCATCCTGGCCTTCGCGGCGGTCAGCGATCCCGTGGCGCACGCCGTGATTCCGGCGATCCCGCTGGACTGGCACGCCGCGTCCGCAGGTGCAGGGACAGGTGCAGGAACAGCCGCAGGAGCCGGGCCTGGCAGCCAGGCGCCGGTCGCGTGGCTCGTGGTGGTCCTGGTCGCCACCGTGCTGCTCGTGGTGCTCAGCTACCGGCCCATCGAGAATCTCTTCTCCCACCATCAGCTGATGAACGCTTCTTTCAACCGGTGGCAGCTTGTGAACACCTACGGCGCGTTCGGCACTGTCACCAAGCGGCGGATCGAGATCGTGGTGGAGGGGACTCTCGACGCGGAACCAGGGGACGAGGCGGACTGGCGGGAGTATGGGTTCAAGGGCAAGCCAGGAGACGTCCGGCGCATCCCCCGCCAGTTCGCCCCGTACCACCTGCGCCTTGACTGGCTGATGTGGTTCCTGCCGCTGCGTACCGTGCACGAGGAATGGTTCTACGCGTTCCTGGCCAAGCTGCTGGCGGCGGACCGGCCCACGTTGCGGCTACTGCGGCATGACCCGTTCGACGGCGAACGGCCCCACTGGGTGCGTGCCAGCAGCTACCTCTACCGTTTCTCCACCCGGGCCGAGTTCCGTGCGACGGGGCAGCGCTGGATCCGGACTGAGCTGTATGTCGCCATCCCGCCCTCGCGCCTGCCGACGGGGGCTTGAATCCGCGTTCGGGGCTCCCCGGGCCGGGGCCCCAGAGCCCGGCACGGGGAGCAGCCGCCGCCCCCCGTGTAGGGAGCGGCGGCACTGGCTAGACGGACACCTCGTCCCGCGCCGGCGCGGCCTCCAGTGTTGCCTGGCGGCGACGCAGCCACCACGAGGCGGCGAAGATCAGCGCCATGGAGACGTACACCACCAAGGCGAACGGCGAGGAGAACAGGGCCGTGGGGTCGTTTTGCGAGAGCTGCAGCGAGCGCCGCAACTGCACCTCGAACATCGGTCCCAGGATCATCGCCACCACCATGGGCGCCACGGGATAGCCGTAGCGGCGCATGAAGTAGCCCAGGATGCCCACCACCAGCAGGATGCCGACGTCGCTCGGCGAGAAGTTCACTGAGAAGGCGCCCAGGGCGGCGAAGACCAGGATGCCCGCGTAGAGGTAGGGCCGCGGGATCTGCAGGATCTTCACCCACAGGCCCACCAGCGGCAGGTTCAGCACCAGCAGCATCAGGTTTCCGACATACAGCGATGCGATCAGGGTCCAGACAAGCGCACCCTGGTTTTCGAACAGGAGCGGGCCGGGCTGGATCTGGTAGCGCTGGAAGGCCGTGAGCATCATGGCCGCCGTCGCCGTCGTCGGGATGCCGAGGGTCAGCAACGGCACCAGGACACCGGCGGCCGCGGCGTTGTTCGCCGCTTCCGGTCCCGCGACGCCCTCGATCGCGCCCTTGCCGAACTGGGCCTTGTTGGCGCCCCTGGCCAGCTTGCGTTCGGCCGCGTAGGACAGGAACGTGGAGACGTCCGCGCCGCCTGCCGGGACGGTGCCGATCGGGAAACCGATGAAGGTCCCGCGCAGCCACGGCTTCCAGGACCGCTTCCAGTCCTCCTTGGACAGCCAGGCGTTCTTGCCCTTGCTGACCGGGATGAGCTCCACGGGGCCGTGCCGCAGCTTGGAAGCGACGTAGAGCGCCTCGCCGAGGGCGAATAGGCCCACGGCCACGAGGACCATGTCGATGCCGTCCACCAGGGTGGGGTTGTCGAACGTGAACCGCTGCTGGGCCGTGCTGTCGTCGATGCCGATCAGGCCGATGAACAGCCCAAGGGCCAGGGAGGCCAGGCCGCGCAGGGCGGAGGCGCCCAACAGCGCACCGACGGTCAGAAAGGCCACCACCATGAGGGCCACGTAGTCCACGGGGCCGAGGCCGACGGCGAAGTCGGCCACGACGGGCGCCAGGAAGGTCAGCAGGACAGTGGCGATGGTCCCGGCGATGAAAGATCCGATTGCCGCCGTCGCCAGGGCCGCCGCTCCCCTGCCGGCCTTGGCCATCTTGTTTCCTTCGAGCGCCGTGACGATCGAGGAGGATTCGCCTGGCGTGTTCAGCAGGATGGAGGTGGTGGAACCGCCGTACATGCCGCCGTAGTAGATCCCGGCAAACACGATCAGCGCCGCGGCAGGGTCCAGGGCATAGGTGATGGGCATGAGCAGGGCCACGGTCATGGCGGGGCCAATGCCGGGAAGCACACCGACGGCGGTGCCGACGAAGACCCCGCCCAGGGCGTAGAGCAGGTAGACGGGCTGCAGTGCGGTGCTGAACCCTTCGAGCAGGAGCATGAAGCTATCCATGGAAGAACGGCACCCCCTCGAGCAGCGGCCCCGGCGGCAGGGAAACGCCCAGCAGCCCGCCGAAGACGTACTGCAGCACCAGCGCCAGGACCACGGAGACGGTGATCGCCTTCCAGAGGGGTTTGGCGTCCAGGGACCAGGCGGCACCGCTGAAGAGCACGACCGCGGCCACCGGCCAGCCGGCCGGCTCGATCAGGAAGATGTGCAGCACGACGAAGCCCACCAGTTTGGCGAGGGCCACCCAGTCGGTCTTGGCGGTCACGTCCAGGTCTTCGCTGTCCTCGGCCTGCCCGACCTTGCCGCGCAGGACCTGCAGGACCACCCCGGCGCCGCACAGCACCAGCATGCCGCACACGATGTAGGGGAAGGCGCGCGGGCCGATGCCGGTCTCCGACGGCGGGATCGGAATGGATCCCGCCGTCACCAGGCCCGCGACGCCCACGCTGACGAACACGAGGGCGAACAGGATCTCCCCCGTCGGCCGTTTGGCGGGCGTTGCTACGAGAGAAGACATTCTTACTTGACCAGGCCGATCTGGGTCAGCGTGGTCTTGACCTTGGCGATGTCCTCGGTCAGGAAGGTCTTGAAGCCGTCACCGGTCAGGAAGGCGTCATCCCAGTTGTTCTTGGTCAGGGTGGACTTCCAGGCCTCGGAGGCGTGCAGCTTGGTGACGACGTCGGTCAGCTTCGCGCGCTGGGCGTCGTCGATGGAGCCGGGGGCCACCACGCCGCGCCAGTTGGTCAGCACGACGTCGATCCCCTGGTCCTTGAGCGGCTTGACGCCGGGAAGCGCCGGGGCCTCGGCCTTTCCGGAGACGGCGAGCGCCCGGACCTTGCCGGCCTTGACCTGTTCGGCGTACTCTCCCACGCCGGAGATGCCGGCCTGGACCTTGTTGCCGAGCAGGGCGGCGATGGATTCGCCGCCGCCGGAGTAGCCGATGTAGTTCAGCTTGTCCGCCTCCACGCCCTGGGATTTCAGGATCTGCCCGGCCAGGATGTGGTCCGCGCCGCCGGCCGAGCCGCCGGTGATGGCCACACCCTTGCCGTTGGCCTTGATGTCTGCCACGAGGTCGGCGACGGACTGGTACTTCGACTCCGCCGGCACCACGAGGACCAGCGGCTCTTCGGTGAGCCGCGCGATCGGGGTGGTGTCTTCGAGCCGGGTCTTGGCACCGTTGGTCTCGACTGCACCCACCATGACGTAGCCCATCACCATGAGGGTGTTGACGTCCTTCTCGGTGGCCAGCTTGGCGAGCCCGTTGGTCCCGCCGCCGCCGCCGATGTTGGTGACCTGGGCGGAGGAGACGAGCTTGTTGGACTGCAGGTCCTGCTGCATGGCGCGTCCGGTCTGGTCCCAGCCGCCGCCCGGGTTGGCGGGGACAATGATGCTGAGCTTCTTGATCGGGTCGGCGCCCCCGGACGCGCCGGCCGCGGCGCCGGTTCCGCTTCCTGCGCAGGCCGACATGGCCAGGACGACTCCGGCGGCTCCGGCAATGAGGGCGGCGCGGCGGGTGTGGGTTGACCGCGCGAAAGTTGACCGCGTGAAAGTTGACTGGACAGACATGGTTTCTCCTTGAGCGAATGTGATGCACATCATTGGAATCACGTCACTGACCCTAGGAGCGCCCGGCGACGGGCAACAGCATTTGGCCTTAGAGGTAGTAGTGGTCATATTGGTCACGGCCGCGGGCGCCTTATTGGCGGGCGGCCGGTGTTCCCGATGCGAAACTTGTGACATGTTTCACAGAATTCCCCTACGGTTCCAGCTGGTCGCATTGCAGCTGGGCATCGTACTGGCTGTCCTCACGGCGGTGGGGGCCGTGACCATCCGGATGCAGGAACAACAGCTCCGGGACGCCTACAAGGGGCGCCTGATCGGCGTCGCCGAAAGTGTTGCCCAACTGCCCTCCGTCATCAACGCATTCGGCACGCCGTCGCCGGCCCAGACCATCCAGCCGATCGCGGAGGTCATCCGGCAGGCATCGAATGTCACGTATGTGGTGGTGACGGACCGGCACGGAGTCCGGCAGTCGCACCCCAATCCGGCGGAAATCGGCCGGCCGGTCTCCACTGATCCCTCCGTGCCCCTGTCCGGCGAGATCTACGTGGGCACCCAGACGGGCACACTGGGTCAGTCCTGGCGGGTGAAGGTTCCCATCTTCGATGCGGCCGGCGCGGTGATCGGCTCCGCATCCGTGGGGGTGCTGGAGAGCACCCTGGCCGCCGACCTCCATGAGGACATGCCGGAACTGTTCGGCTGGCTGCTCGGGGCGGCGCTGCTGAGTTCCCTGGGCGCGATGTATGTCTCAAAACTGGTCTGGCGGCGGATCTACAAGCTCGAACCCGAGGACATCGCGGCCCTGCTGGAAACGCGCGACGCCATGCTCCACGGCCTGGGCGAAGGGCTCGTGGCGGTGGACCCCGACGGCAGGATCGCGCTGGTCAATGACGAGGCGCGCCGCCTGCTCGCGCTGGCGGGGGACATCACCGGGACGCCCGCCGCGGCGAGCCTGGAACCGGCAGTCCTCCGCTTGCTCTCGGCCGGCTCCGCCACGGAGGAACTGGTGCTCTCGGGCGAGCGTATCCTGCTGGGCAAGGTCAATGCGGCCACCGTCGATGGCCGCGAAGTCGGCAAGGTGCTGATCCTGCGAGACCGCACGGAGCTCCACACCGTCCTGCGTGACCGCGACGGCGCCGTGGACGTGACGCAGGCCCTCCGCGCACAGGCGCACGAATTCGCCAACAAACTGCACGTCATTTCCGGACTGCTGGAGCTCGGAAAGCAGGACAAGGCCATTGAATACCTGGGCCGCAGCCACAACGACGCCGTCTTCGCGAACCGGTCGATCGCGCCCGGAATCACCGATCACGGGGTCCAGGCCCTGCTGATCGCCAAGTCCACAGTCTGCGCCGAGCGCGGCATCGAAATCGTGGTCAGCCCGGATTCGCTGTGCTCCGCCGATGACTCGGGCGACGTCATCACGGTCCTGGGCAACCTGATCGACAACGCTGTGGACGCTGCGGGCTACGACAGCACTGTTGCCATCCGGCTGGGCGAGAGCGCCGACGGCGGGCGGACAATCGTGGTGGAGGACGACGGACCCGGCGTCCCGGTTGCGGAACGCGCTAAGGTGTTCGAGCCCGGCGTGACCAGCAAAGAAGCCGAGGGAATCAACAGCCGCGGATTTGGGCTGGCCCTGGTCCAGCGGGTTGCCCTCCGGCGCGGAGGCCGGGCAGCGGTCTCCTCATCGGCATTGGGCGGAGCCTGCTTCTCGGTGGTGCTCAGGACAAAAGAGGCGGAACTACAGAAGCAATGAGCGCCATACGCACCCTCATCATTGACGATGACGTAGCAGTGGCCGGGATCCATCACGGGTTCCTGCTGGCACGCGGCGGATTCGACGTCGTGGCCATGGCCCACACCGGGCAGCAGGGCATCGATCTGGCCGCGGAGCTGGGACCGGAGCTGGTGTTGCTGGACATCCATCTCCCGGACATGTCCGGCCTGGATGTGCTGCAGCGGCTGCGCGGGCAGCGGCGGCCGGTGGATGTTCTCGTGATAACCGCGTCCCGGGAGCTTGACACGGTCCGGGGCGCGATGGCCGGCGGGGTCCTGCATTACCTGGTCAAGCCCTTCTCCTCGCAGGCATTGATCGAACGGTTGGACGAGTACGTCATGCTGCGGGAGGAGCTGGCCTCCGGCGCCGCCGGACCGCTGGACCAGGCAAGCATCGACCGCCTGGTGGCTCCCTCCCGCCGGTCCGCGCTGGCGGAAACCCCTGCGGGACACCCTGCCCGGCCGGAGCTGCCGGGCCAGCCTGCCCCACGGTTGCCCAAGGGACTGTCCCGCCCAACCCTGGACGCGGTCATCGAGGCGCTGAAGGCCAGCCCGGAGGACGTCTCCGCGGCAGGCCTGGCGCTGCAACTGGGCCTGTCCCGGGTCAGTGCCCGCCGATACCTCGAATACCTCGTGGTTCACGGCCATGCCCGGCTGACGCCCCGCTACGGAGCGGCGGGCCGGCCGGAGAACCGATACCTGTGGCGCCGCTGAGGACGCGCTGGTCGGGATCCGGAGGCCAGGACCCGCGTCTAGGGCCTCTCGTTTAGGTCGCCGTGTGCCCCGCGCGGCGCAGTGTGGACGCGGCGTGCTTGAGGATGGGGCCGTCGATCATCTTGCCCTTGAACTGGAACACGCCCGAGCCTGCTGCGGAGGCCGCATCGAGCAGCTCGGCCGCTGCCGAGACATCGTCCTCTGTCGGGGCGTAGGCTTCGCGCACCACGGCCACCTGGTCCGGGTGGATGCAGGCTTTGGACGCGAAGCCGGACGCCACTGCGTCACGGGATTCGAGGGCCAGCCCGGCCAGATCCGGGATGTTGACGTAGACGGCGTCGATCGCGTCCTTGCCGAAGGCGCCGGCGGCCAGGAGCACGCTGGAGCGGGCGTGCAGCGCGACGGCCCGGTAGCTGCCATCTTCCGACCTGCTTGACGTTCCGCCGAGCGACGCCAGCAGGTCCTCCGCCCCCCACATCAGGGCCACCACATTGGGTTCTGCGGCGATGGCGGCGGCGTTGAGGACGCCCGCGGCCGTCTCGCAGAGGGCAATCACGCTGTAGCCCTCGAGCTCCTTCAGCTGCGCGGCGCTCTCCGCCTTGGCCAGCATGACGTGCCGGTAGGGCGTGTGTTTGAGGCAGTGCAGGTCCTTCTCGAACTCGTCCGTGCCGGCCGGGTTGACCCGGATGATGGTGCGGCTCGGATCCAGTTCCGGGACGTCGCCGGTGGCGCCGAGCTGGGCGAGGATGGCGCCGCGGGCCCGCTGCTTGTCGGCGGGGGCGACGGCGTCCTCGAGGTCCACGATCACGGTATCGGAGCGCTCGGCGGCTTTCTGGTACCGCTCGGGGCGGTCGGCGGGGCAGAACAGCAGGGCAGGACCCATCAGGAAACTCATGTCTCTATTGTCCCCTTTTGCGCGGCTTCCAGCTCGGCCGCCGCGTGGGCCTCGCGTGTCCACATCAGGCAGCTGCGCGGCGGCGAGCGCCACCACGTCCCCGTGCTGGTTCCGCCCGGTGTGCTGCATGGTCACGATGCCCTGGCCGGGCCGGGACGCGGACAGCCGTTTCCCCGTGATCACCGTCTCCGTGTACAGGGTGTCCCCGTGGTACAGCGGCCGCGGAAAGGACACGTCCGTCAGGCCAAGCTGGGCGATGATGGTGCCCTGGGTCAGCTGCGGCACGGACTGGCCCACCACAGTGGCTAGGGTGAACATCGAATTCATCAGCCGCTGGCCGAACGGCTGCCCGGCGCTCCAGGCCGCGTCGAGGTGCAGGGCCTGGGTGTTCATGGTCATGGTGGTGAACAAGACGTTGTCCGTCTCCGTGACCGTCCGGCCCGGCCGGTGGGCGTAGACCACGCCCTCCTCCAGTTCATCGAAATAGAGGCCGCGCTGTTCGATCACCCGGGGGGTGCCCGCAACAGGGATTGGGGCGGATCGGTCTGCGTCACTCATACGGTCAGTTCCTGGTCTTCCTCAAAGAGTTCGGCTCCGGTGGCCGCCACGACGTCCTCCACGGACACGTTGGGCGCCAGTTCGCGCAGCACCAGCCGGGCGGCCCGGCGTCGGTCACGACGTCGATCACGGCGAGGTCGGTGATGATCCGGTCCACGCAGCCCTTGCCGGTCAGCGGCAGTGTGCAGGTTTCCACGATTTTCGGCCTGCCGTTGCGGTCCACGTGGTCCATCATCACGATCACCTTCTTGGCCCCGAACACCAGGTCCATCGCGCCGCCCATGCCCTTGACCATCTTGCCGGGGATCATCCAGTTGGCGAGGTCGCCGTTGGCGGCGACCTCCATGGCCCCGAGCACGGCCACGTCGACGTGGCCGCCACGGATCATGCCGAAGGAGGCGGCGGAGTCGAAGAACGCCGCGCCCTTGTTGACCGTGACGGTTTCCTTGCCGGCATTGATCAGGTCCGGATCGATCTCGTCCTCGGCCGGGTAGGGCCCGACGCCCAGGATGCCGTTCTCGGAATGCAGCACCACCTCGACGCCGGCCGGAATGTAGTTGGGTATCAGCGTCGGCATGCCGATGCCGAGGTTGACGTACTGGCCGTTGTGCAGTTCCTGCGCCACCCGGGCGGCGAGTTCGTTGCGGGTCCAGCCCTTGCTCTCAACACCGGCGGGGTGTTCGACGGCGGAGCGCCGGTACTCGTGGCGCACGGCCTCGGGGCGGGGCGGGGCGTCTTGGGCTTTGTTCGGTTTCCACGGCTATGCTCCTGCCTGCTCGGGTGCCTGTTTTGGTGCACCGGAGGCGCCGGTGGTCACTGCAACGGTCCGCTTCTCAATGCGTTTCTCGCCCTGCGGGGCCAGCACCACGCGCTGGACGAAGATCCCCGGGACGTGGACGTGCTCCGGGTCCAGCTCCCCCGGCTGCACGAGTTCCTCGACCTCGGCGATCGTGATTTTCCCGGCCATGGCGCACAGCGGGTTGAAATTCATGGCGGTGGCGTGGAAGACGAGGTTGCCGTGGCGGTCACCCTTCCAGGCGTGCACGAGGCCGAAGTCGGGCGTGAGCGATTCTTCCAGCACGTAGTCGGCGCCGTGGAAGCTGCGGACTTCCTTGGGGGCGGAGGCAATCGCGACGTTGCCGTCGGCGTCGTACTTCTGCGGCAAGCCGCCGTCGGACACCTGGGTACCGACGCCGGCCGGCGTGTAGAAGGCGGGAATGCCGGCGCCGCCGGCGCGCAGCTTTTCGGCCAGGGTGCCCTGCGGGGTGAGGACCACTTCCAGCTCGCCGGCGAGGTATTGCCGGGCGAACTCCTTGTTCTCCCCCACGTAGGAGCTGATGGTGCGCCGGATCCGGCCGTCCTTGAGCAGGATCCCGAGGCCCCAGTCGTCGACACCGCAGTTGTTGCTGACGGTTTCCAGATCCGTGGCACCCCGCTCGTGCAGGGCCTCGATCAGGGTCACGGGGATGCCGCACAGCCCGAACCCGCCGACGGCGAGGGAGGCACCGTCGTGGATGTCCGCAACGGCTTCGGCGGCGCTGGCAACAACTTTGTTGATCATCAGTGATCCTTCCGGCCGGCTACAGTCCCAGTTCGCGGGCGATCAGCATCAGCTGGACCTCCGTGGTGCCCTCGCCGACTTCAAGGATCTTGGAGTCGCGGTAGTGGCGCGCCACGGTGAATTCGTTGATGAAGCCATAGCCGCCGAACACCTGGGTGGCGTCCCGCGCGTTGTCCATGGCTGCCTCGCCTGCGACCATCTTAGCGATGGCCGCCTGCGTCTTGAACGGCTTGCCGGCAAGCATCCGGGCGGCCGCGTCGTAGTAGGCCAGGCGGGCTGTGTGGGCGCGTGCTTCCATCCGGGCGATCTTGAACGCTATGGCCTGGTATTTGCCGATGTTCTGCCCGAATGCGCTGCGTTCCTTGGCGTATTTCACCGAGTGGTCCACGCAGCCCTGGGCCGCGCCGACGGCCAGGGCTGCGATCGCGATCCGGCCCTCATCCAGGATGGAGAGGAAGTTGGCGTAGCCGCGGCCCAGGGCGCCCAGCAGGTTTTCCTCGGGGACGTGGACGTTGTTGAGCGTCAGCGGGTGGGTGTCCGAGGCGTTCCAGCCCACCTTGTTGTAGGCCTTCTCGGCTTTGAAGCCCGGAGTGTTGGTGGGCACCAGGATGGTGGAGATTTCCTTCTTGATGCTGCCGTCCGAGCGTTCCTCCTGCCCGGTCACCGCGGTGACAGTGACGAGCTTGGTGATGTCGGTGCCGGAGTTGGTGATGAACTCCTTATTGCCGTTGATGACCCACTCACCACCGCCCAGCTTGGCGGTGGTCTTGGTGCCGCCCGCGTCCGAGCCTGCCTCCGGCTCGGTCAGGCCGAAGCCTGCGAGCGCCTTGCCGGAGGCCAGCAGCGGCAACCACTCCTCCTTTTGGGCGGCGTTGCCGAAGCGGTGGATCGGCATGGCACCGAGGGAGACGCCGGCCTCGAGGGTGATGGCGACGGACTGGTCTACGCGGCCAAGCTGCTCAAGGGCCAGGGCCAAGGCGAAATAGTCCCCGCCCATGCCGCCGAACTCCTCCGGGAACGGCAGGCCGAACAGGCCCATGTCCGCCATCTGGGAGACGATCTCGTAGGGGAAGCTGTGTTCCTCGTCGTGCTTGGCGGAGACCGGGGCCACCACTTCGTCGGCGAATTCGCGGACGGTGTTGCTGAGGTCCTGGTAATCCTCGCTGAGTTCAAAATCTGGCATGTTGGGACTCCTATGTCTGAGGTACATGTGTGGTCTGTTGAAAAGGGGTGGTGTTGCTGCGCTGTGTCGAAAAAAGCTGTGTTGAAAAAGCTGTGTTTCTACGGTGTGGTCATTCGGCCGCGCCCATCGCGATGACCGCTTCCTCGATGGTGTCCTCGGCTGCGTTCACCGCCGAAGGCGATGCAATCGGGACAGCCGGGTGGATCGTCGCCAGCACCTGGTCCGCCTTGACGAGGTCGCCGGACCCGACGCTGATGTGGACGGTTCCGTCCAGGGGCGCCACGAGCTGGTGCTCCATCTTCATCGCCTCCACGGAGAGCAGGACGTCGCCGGCCTCCACGGTGTCGCCGTTGCTGACGGACACGGACACCACGGTGCCGGGCATCGGCGAGCGCACCGCCGGGTCGGCGGCGCCTTCCTCGCGTTCGATTGCGGCCAGCACCCGGGCGAGCCGGGTCTCCCGCGTGAGCACCTCGAGGCGGCAGGACCAGCCCTCGTTGCCGACATGGACGAACTGCGGGGTACCGCCCGGCGGGAAGTCCTGCCATGCGGGAGCCTGCGCGAAGCGCAGTTCGCGGCCGTCGAGCTCCAGGTAGACGTCGTCACTGGCGAGCCCCAAGACCATTACATGGTGCGCCGGGCCGTCGTCCACGCGGACGATGGCATGACCGAGGTCGAGGTTGCTCAGCCAGGTGACGGCCACGGTGGCGACTCCCCCGCCGGGCGTTCCGAAGCTCATCCGCCACGGCGCAGGCGCGCCCAGGCGCCAGCCGTGACGGTGTCCCAGGGCGGACCGGCCGTGTCTGGTCCCTCGGCCAGGACCCAGAACGGCATGGCCGCGGCGATCAGTTCGGCGTCCCCGATCCGGCGGAACGCTGAATTCCGGCATCTTCCGCTCGATCAGGCCAGTGTCCAGCCGGCCGGCACGGACGTCGGCGTCGTTGATCAGCAGCCGCAGGTATTCGACATTGGTGTCGAAGCCCAGCGCGGTGTAGCGGGCGAGGGCAGTGTCGAGTTTGTCCAGTGCGGCCGGTCGGTCCCTGCCCCAGGCGATGACCTTGGCCACCATGGGGTCATAGTCGCTGGAGATTTCCAGTCCCGTGAGCAGCGAGGAATCGATCCGGATATCCGGGTCAGCGTCGGCCGGAGTGACGGAATCGAGGTCGTCCATCGCGGTGAAGATCGTGCCCCGTTCATCGAGGAGCAGCACTTCACCGCCGGAGGGCATGAAGTTCTTCTCCGGGACTTCCGCGTATACCCGGGCTTCCACCGAGTGCCCGGTGAGGACGACGTCGTCCTGGCGGACGGTGAGTTCCTCGCCGGCGGCGATGCGGACCTGCCATTCGACGAGGTCGATGCCGGTGACCATCTCGGTGACGGGGTGCTCGACCTGCAGGCGGGTGTTCATCTCCATGAAGAAGAACTCGTCCGGGGCGTTGTCCGAGACCAGGAATTCCACCGTGCCGGCGCCGGAGTAGCTGACGCTGCGCGCGGCGTTGCAGGCGGCCTCGCCGAGGCGGGCCCGGATTTCCGCGCCGTCGGGCAGGGACTCCAGAAGCGGGGACGGGGCTTCCTCGATGACCTTCTGGTGGCGGCGCTGCAGCGAGCACTCGCGCTCCCCCAGATGGATGACGTTGCCATGGTTGTCGGCGAGGACCTGGACCTCGATGTGCCGCGGCGTGAGCACGAGCCGTTCCAGGAACAGGGTGTCATCGCCGAAGGCGCTGGCGGCGACCCGGCGGGCGGTGGCCAGGGTGGCCCCGAGGTCCTCGGGGCGTTCGACGATGTGCATGCCCTTGCCGCCGCCGCCGGCGGAGGGCTTGATCAGCAGCGGGTAGCCGACGCCGGCCGCGGCCTCGATCAGCTGCGCGTCCGTCATGCCCGGTTCGGCGATGCCGGGGACCACCGGGACGCCGTAGCCGGTGACGTGGTTTTTGGAGCGGATCTTGTCGCCCATGACGTTCAGGGATTCGACGCCGGGGCCGATGAACGTGATCCCGGCTTCCGCGAGGGCACGGGCGAAGTCGACGTTCTCGCTCAGGAAGCCGTAGCCCGGGTGCACGGCCTCGGCGCCGGTGTCGCGGCAGGCCTTGAGGATGGCCCCGATCTTCAGGTAGCTCTCGGTGGCGGCGGCCGGGCCGATCCGGACCGCGACGTCGGCTTCCCGCACGTGCCGGGCGTCGTCGTCGGCGTCGGAATAGACGGCGACGGAACGGATCCCCAGGGCCCGCAGGGTCCGGATGACGCGGCACGCGATCTCGCCGCGGTTGGCGACGAGCACGGTGCCGAACAGGGGCTTCTGGGGTGTCGAAGGTGCAGTCGACAAGGAATTAGTCACAGCTGGCTCACATCCGGAACAGGCCGAAGGAGGTCTCCGGCAGTGGGGTGCGGGAGACGACGTCGAGCGCCAGTCCCAGGACGGTGCGGGTGTCCGCGGGGTCGATCACGCCGTCGTCCCAGAGGCGGGCGGTGGAGTAGTAGGGGCTGCCCTGGTCCTCGTACTGTGCCTTGATCGGGGCCTTGAACGCTTCCTCGTCCGCGGCGGACCATTCCTCGCCGCGGGCCTCGTACTGGTCCCGTTTCACGGTGGCCAGCACGCTGGAGGCCTGGTTGCCGCCCATCACGGAGATCCGCGACGCCGGCCACATCCACAGGAAGCGCGGCGAGTAGGCCCGCCCGCACATCGAGTAATTGCCGGCGCCGAAGGATCCGCCGATCACCACGGTCAGCTTGGGGACCCGGGCGGTGGCGACGGCGGTGACCATCTTGGCCCCGTTCTTGGCGATGCCGCCCTGCTCGTAGTCTTTGCCGACCATGAAGCCGGAGAGGTTCTGCAGGAAGATCAGCGGGATGCCGCGCTGGTCGCAGAGTTCGATGAAGTGGGCGCCTTTGAGCGAGGACTCGCTGAACAGCACGCCGTTGTTGGCCACGATGCCCACCGGGTGGCCGTGCAGCTTCGCGAAGCCGGTCACGAGGGTGGTGCCGTAGTTCTTTTTGAATTCGTGGAAGCGGCTGCCGTCCACGAGCCGGGCGATGACCTCGCGCACGTCGTACTGCGCGTTGACGTCCGTCGGGACCGCACCGTAGAGCTCATCCGGGTCAGCAACGGGCTCGACGACGGTGTCCACGTCCCAGACGGGCGCGACGGGCCGCGGCAACGTGGACACGATGTCCCGGACGATCTGGAGGGCATGCTCATCGTTCTCGGCCAGGTGGTCCGTGACGCCGGAGATCTTCGAGTGCACGTCGCCGCCGCCGAGCTCCTCCGCCGTGACGATCTCCCCGATGGCAGCCTTCACCAGCGGCGGGCCGCCCAGGAAGATGGTGCCCTGGTTGCGGACAATCACGGTCTCGTCGCTCATCGCGGGGACATAGGCGCCGCCGGCGGTGCAGGAGCCCATCACGGAGGCGATCTGCGGGATCTTCGCCGCGGACATCCTCGCCTGGTTGAAGAAGATCCGGCCGAAATGCTCCTTGTCCGGGAAGACCTCGTCCTGTTTGGGCAGGAACGCGCCGCCGGAATCCACGAGGTAGATGCAGGGCAGCCGGTTCTCCAAGGCAATTTCCTGCGCCCGGAGATGCTTCTTCACCGTCATCGGATAGTAGGTGCCGCCCTTGACCGTGGCGTCGTTGGAAATGACCAGCACTTGGCGGCCGTGCACCAGGCCGATCCCGGCGATGACCCCGGCACCGGGCGAGTCGCCGTCGTACATGCCGTCCGCCGCCAGCGGGGCGATCTCCAGGAAGGGGCTGCCGTCATCGAGCAGCCGGTCAATGCGCTCGCGCGGCAGGAGTTTGCCGCGGGCCACATGGCGTTCCCGGGACTTTGCCGGCCCGCCCAGCGCTGCGGTGGCGAGACGTTCCTTCAACTCGCCGGCCAGCTCCAGCTGGGCCTCCCGGTTCGCGGCATAGGCTGTGCTCATCGCATCCACCCGGCTGGCGATTGTCTCCATTGACTGCTTCCGTTCCCTGACCTGCGTGCCGGACCGGCTACTCAGGCCGCCCGGCTATTTCGGTTAGTACCGCATAACTGAGATTTAGGTTAGTCTCTATTAACTGTGATGTCCAACACAGGGACCATTTGCAACAGAGGGGATGCGCCGGTGACCGAGCCCAGCCAGACCGCCCGGAGCTGCCGTCAGCCCAGGCAGCCTCCACCCACGGCCTCCTACACACAGCGCAGCCAGGCCAAGGCGAACAGGCGGCAGGCCCTTCTGTCCGCCGCCGCTGCGCTCTTCGCCCTTGAGGGCTTCAACCGCGTGTCCCTGGAGGATCTCGGGGCCGCGGCGGGCGTCAGCGGGCCGGCGGTCTACCGCCACTTCGCCGGCAAGCAGGCCGTCCTCGGCGCACTGCTGCTCAGTGTCAGCAAGGACCTGCTCGACGGCGGCCGCAAGGTAGTGGCCGATTCCGACGGCGACCTGGCGGCGCTGAGCGGACTCGTGGCCTTCCACGTCGACTTTGCGCTGAGCAATCCGGACGTCATCCGGGTCCAGGACCAGGACTTCAGCAACCTGGCCGGCGAGGACCAGGCCGAGGTCCGCACGCTCCAGCGCAACTACGTCGAACTCTGGGTGGACGTGCTGGCCGGGGTACACAAGGGCACGGAGGCAGCCCGAACTGCGGATGCGGGCGCATGCCACCTTCGGCCTGATCAACTCGACCCCGCACTCGGTGCGCAGCCACGGGCGCCGGATCGGCGTCCGCCGCGCCAGGCCGCTGCTGGAAAGCATGGCGCTGGCCGCGCTCCTGGCTCCGGCCACCCTGCCGGAGGACTAGGCCGGCCCCGGCGCCTCCGGGCAGGCACTCCGGGCGGCACTCCCGGGGCACTTTGGCGCGGACGCGCCCTCAACTGGGCCGCCGCCGTCGAACACTGTCCTCAAAGTGCCCCGGACGGACCCGAGACAACACCGGTACACAAGAAAGCTGCCGGCCGCCCCAAAAAGGAGCAGCCGGCAGCTCTGGGGTGCCTAGACCATCGCGAGGACCATGCCCGGATCGGCCAGCATGGCGCCGAGGTCCTGGAGGAACCGCGAGCCCTGCTCGCCGTCGACCAGCCGGTGGTCGAACGAGAGGCTCAGCGTCATGACCTGGCGCAGGGCGACCTCGTCCTGGTACTCCCACGGCATCTTCCGGACCGCGCCCAGGGCCAGGATGGCTGCCTCGCCCGGGTTCAGGATGGGCGTGCCGGCGTCGATGCCGAAGACGCCGATGTTCGTGATGGAGATCGTGCCGCCGGAGAGCGCCTCAGGGCTGGTCTTCCCGGCCCGGGCCGTGTCCGTCAGTTCCGTCAGCGCGGAGGAGAGTTCCATGAGGGACATCCGGTCTGCGTCCTTGATGTTCGGGACCGTCAGCCCCCGCGGGGTCGCGGCCGCGATGCCCAGGTTCACGTAGTTGAACTGGACGATCTCCTGGTTGGCTTCGTCCCACCGGGCGTTGAGCGTCGGGTGGTTGCGCAGCGCAATCAGCACCGCCTTGGAGACGAGCGTCAGCGGCGTGAGCTTGTATCCGGCGAACGCGCGGCTGGCCTTAAGCCGTGCCAGCAGTTCCATCGTGGGCGTGACGTCGACGGTCAGGAACTCGGTGACGTGCGGTGCCGTGAAGGCGCTGGCCACCATCGCGGCGGCGGTGAACTTGCGCACGCCCTTGATCGGCGATGCGGGTCTCCCGCTCGCCGCGGGCCTGGATCGGCGCCGGTGGGCTGCGCCGGCGCGCCGGCGAGTTCCGCGGCGGCCGCGGGCAGGTCCCCGCCGCCGACGAAGTTCCGAACATCGTCACGGGTGATGAGCCCGTGCTCGCCCGTGCCGGTCACGGCCTCGAGGTCGACGCCGAGGTCCTTGGCGAGCTTGCGCACCGGCGGTGTGGACCGCGGACGCTCCCCCGGCGCTGGGTGCGGCCGGCTTGGTTTCGGCCGGCTCAGCGGCGCGGACCGGCGCAACCGGCTCGGCTGCGCGGACCGGTGCCACCGGCGCCACCGGGCGCTACTGGCGAAGCCGCCGCCGGGGCCGCGAACGTGCGGGCGCGGCGGGCGGGCCGGCCGGAGGCTTCGAGGACGGCGCCGTAGCCCACGAGGTTCGGCTCGCGCTTGGCGGCGCGGCGCCGGCACCTACGGCGGTACCGGCACTGCCGCCGGAATCGCCGGCGCCGTCGTCGCCCTCGATCTCGAAGGAGACGATCGGCTTGCCGACCTCGACCACCGTGCCGGGCTGTTCGTGCAGGGCCGCGACCACGCCGGCGAACGGCGAGGGCAGCTCGACGACGGCCTTGGCGGTCTCCACCTCGGCGATGATCTGGTTGAGGGTGACGGTGTCCCCTACCGCGACCTTCCAGGCCACGATTTCCGATTCCGTCAGTCCTTCGCCGAGGTCCGGCAGCCTGAATTCCTTGATCATGGTGGCGCTCATCCTTCCAGCCCGCTGAGGGAGTTGGGGCGGCCCATGGCACGGTCGACGCCGTCGAGAATCCTGTCAAGGCCAGGCAGGTGGTGCATTTCCAGCTTCGAGTACGGGTACGGAACATCGAAGCCGGTGACACGGACGGGGGCGGCTTCGAGGTGGTAGAAGCAGCGTTCGGTGATGCTCGCGGCGACTTCGGCGCCGAGCCCGCCGGACTGGCCGGCCTCGTGCGTGATGACCAGCCGGCCGGTCTTGCGGACCGAGGCCTCGAGGGTGGCGAAGTCCAGCGGGGCCAGCGAGCGCAGGTCGATGACCTCGACCGAGACGCCTTCGTCCGCGGCGGCCAGGGCGGCGTCGCGGGCGGTCTTGACCAGCGGGCCGTAGGCCACAAGCGTGACGTCCTTGCCCTCGGTGACCACGCGCGCCTTTTCCATGGACAGCGCCGTGCCAGGATCGACGGTCTCGTCCACCTCGCCCTTGTCGTGGTAGCGCCGCTTGGGCTCGAAGTAGAGCACGGGATCGTCGGAGGCGATGGCCTGCTGGATCATGGTGTAGGCGTCCTGGGGGTTGGAGACGCTGACCACGCGCAGCCCCGAGGTGTGGGTGAAGTAGGCCTCGGGCGATTCCGAGTGGTGCTCCGGAGAGCCGATGCCGCCGCCGAACGGGACGCGGATGGTGATGGGCATCTTGACCGCGCCCTGGGTGCGGTAGTGCATCTTGGCGACCTGGCTGACGATCTGGTCGAACGCCGGGTAGATGAACCCGTCGAACTGGATCTCCACCACCGGGCGGTAGCCGCGGTACGCCAGGCCGACGGCGGTGCCCATGATGCCCGATTCGGCGAGCGGGGTGTCCACTACGCGGTGCTTCCCGAAGTCCTTCTGCAGCCCGTCGGTGACACGGAAGACACCGCCGAGGGCGCCGATGTCCTCGCCCATCAGGACCACCTTGGGATCGTTTTCGAGGGACTTGCGCAGGCCCGAATTGATGGCTCGGGCAAAGGTCATCTGCGTCATCAGCGTGCACCTTCTTCAGAAGCGGCTTCTGCGGGATCGCCGAAGGAAGCCAGGTAACGGGAGTAATGATCCTGCTGGCGGTCCAGCCAGGAGTTAGGCGTGCTGTAAACGTGCTTGAAGATATCCAGCGGCTGCGGCTCGGGCATGTTGATGGTGCCGGCCCGGAGTTCCTTGGCGACGGCGTCGGCCTTCGCGGCGACGGCGGCCTCGAGGTCGGCGGTCAGCAGTCCCTTGCGGTCCAGCAGCGACTTTCACCCGGCAGATCGGGTCCTTGGCGGCCCAGTCCTCGAGCTCGTTGGCATCCCGGTAGCGGGTGGGGTCATCCGCCGTCGTGTGCGGGCCCATCCGGTAGGTCACGGCCTCGATAAAGGTGGGTCCGCCGCCGTGCCGGGCGCGGTCCAGGGCAATGCGAGTGGCCGCCATGACGGCGAGGACATCGTTTCCGTCGACCCTCATGCTGGGGATGCCGAAGCCCGAGGCGCGGTCCGCAAGCTGGATGTGGGACTGCAGCCGGACGGGCTCCGAGATGGCCCAGTGGTTGTTCTGGCAGATGAAGACCACCGGCGCCTGGAAGCTTGCGGCGAAGACCATGGCTTCGTTGACGTCGCCTTCGCTCGTGGCGCCGTCGCCGAAGTAGGCCACGGCCACGCAGTCGGCGCCGTCGTTCTGGATGCCCATGGCGTAGCCGGTGGCATGCAGGCTCTGCGACCGATGATGATCTGCTGGGTGGCAACGTTGACGGTGAACGGGTCCCAGCCGGCGGAGGCGTTGCCCCGCCAGGCGCGGACGAGGTCCTCCACCTTCACTCCGCGGCAGTAGGCCACGCCGTTGTCGCGGTAGCTGGGGAAAACAAAGTCGTCCTCGCGCAGTGCGCGGGCCGAGCCGATCTGGGCCGCCTCCTGGCCCAGCAGCGGCGGCCAGAGTGCCAGTTCGCCCTGCCGCTGGAGGGCAGTGGCTTCGGCATCGATCCGGCGGATAACCACCATGTCCTCATAGAGCGAGCAAAGCTGCTCGTCGCTGACGTCCTGGACCCAGGGATCGAACTCCGGATGGCTGATGCGCTCACCCGCCGGAGTGATGAGCTGGACGAGATCGCCGCCCGTCCGCCTCGTTGAATTCTCACTGTTTCCGGGGCCCCCGGCGGAAATGCCGCCCTTGCCCGCGTCGTCGGTAAACACTGTAGTCCGCACCTTCTGACGTCGTCTGACCGGAACTCGCAGGACTCGTGATCCCGCGGCGCGCCAGCCGCCCGGGCGCCGTTGCCCCGGATAATTGTGACCCTACTCACAATGCTCATCGGGTACAACCACCCGTAAAAATGTTGAGCATTATGCACTGTCTGCCACCCCCGGACCGTGCTAATCTTGCGCATTATGCAACCCTTGGATGGCACTGACACCCGCCTGCTTTCGGCCATGGCCCGGGACCCGCGGCGGACCGTGGTGGCCCTCGCCCAGAAGCTGGGACTCTCGCGCAATACGGTGCAGGCCAGGATGGCCCAGCTGGAGAAGAAGCACGTGTTCCTCTCCTTCGAGCGACGCATCAATCCGGTGTCCTTGGGGTACCCGCTGATGGCTTTCATCTCCGTCCACGTCCAGCAACAGAAACTCGGCACTCTGGCGGTCGAGCTCGCCGGGATTCCGGAAATCCTGGAGGGCTACGGCCTGACGGGATCGGCCGATCTGCTCCTGCGGGTGGTGGCACTGGACGCCGAGGACCTGTTCCGGATCAACGGCAAGATCCTGGCCTGCGACGGCGTGGACCGGACGGATACTGCCCTGGCGATGGGCGAGCTGATCCCGTTCCGGATCCAGCCCCTGCTGGAACGCGGATCCGCCGAGAACGGATCTGCGGCTCCGGGCCGCTGATGCCCTGCTTATTCTGATGCGCCTCCTGATCTGTGCCGGCGGCGGCCGCGGCGCTAGGCTGTGTCCGTTGGGTCCCCCTGAGTCCTTGGGTCCGTGCACGCGGCCCTGCACTACAGGCAGTGGCTGTCTGGACTGCCGGAAAGGCGTGCACCGTGAGCAGTCCCGAGGAACCGCACCGGCCCAATACCGCCGCTGCCCGGGCATGAGCCTGCGGCGGGCCAGCCGGCGCCCGGTCAGCCGCCCGTTCCGTACTACGCCGCCCAGCCCGTGCCGCCCGGACTACGGCCGCCTCCCGCAAACGGAGCGCCACCGTCCTACCCGCCTCCCGCGAACGGAGCGCCGCCGAACTACCGGCCGCCCAGCAAACGGTGTGCCGCTCTAGGCCCGCTGCTACGGCGGCCCCGGCCAGCCGCCCCCGAAAAAGAGCCGCAAGGCGCTGTGGATTGTCCTAGGGATCGTTGGCGGGGTCCTGCTGCTGGTAACGGTCGGCGTCGTCATCCTCATCAACGTGGTGGGCGGAGCCACCAACCAGGCACGGGGCCTCGCGGACGATTTCACCAAGCTGATCATCGCCGGCGACGCCAACAGCGCCTATGAGAAGTACTTGGATCCGGCCCTCATGCAGCAGATATCCCGGGAGGAGTTCGCCGCCGGTGTGCAAAGCCTGGAGCTGGACGGCACCTGTAAACCAAACTTTTCAAGCCTCAACGTCAACTCCGATAACGGCGCCAACTCCGCCGAAGTCGCGGGCATCGATCGACTGCGACACCAAGCGCGTGGAGCTGGCCTACCGCTTCGAGGGCCGCGACGAACTGAAGATGGTGAATATCCGGCTGCGGCCGCAGCGCTGACCTAAGGAAGCCACGGGATCCCTGCCCCGGGCGGCCAGCACCACGGCCACTAGGCCAAGGGACTCGAGCCCCAACCCAAAAGAGAAGAGCTCCCGCGCTGCTGCACGGGAGCCCTCCTATTTGTATGCCGGTCCTAGTGGTTGGTAGCCTTTTCGGCACCCACCCCGGTCAGGGAACGGACCTCCATTTCGGCCTGCTTCGTGGCGTCTTCCTTCCGCTTGTCCAGGACGGTGCCAAGCCAGCCGAGGAAGAACGCGAGCGGGATGGAGACGATGCCCGGGTTGCTCAGCGGGAAAATGGCGAAGTTGGCGCCGGGGATCATGGACGTCTTGGCCCCGGAGACCACCGGGGAGAGGGCAATCAGGATGATGGCCGCGGCCAGGCCGCCGTACATGCTCCAGACGGCGCCCTGGGTGGTGAACCGGCGCCAGAACAGCGAGTAGAGGATGGTCGGCAGGTTGGCCGAAGCCGCCACGGCGAAGGCGAGCGCCACGAGGAACGCGACGTTCTGTCCGTTGGCGAAGATGCCGCCGACGATGGCCAGCACGCCGATCACCACCACGGTGCGCCGCGCAACCTTGACCTCGGTGTCCGGCGTCGGCCTTGCCCTTGGCCAGACACGTTGGCGTAGATGTCGTGGGCGAAGGACGCCGCCGCGGTGATGGTGAGGCCGGCCACCACGGCAAGGATGGTGGCGAAGGCGACCGCGGAGATGAAGCCGAGCAGCAGCGGTCCGCCGAGGTGGAACGCGAGCAGCGGTGCGGCGGAGTTGACGCCGCCCGGTGCGGACTTGATGGTCTCGGCGCCGACCAGCGCAGCCGCGCCGTAGCCGAGGACCAGGGTGAAGAGGTAGAAGAGGCCGATCAGCCAGATGGACCAGACCACCGACTTGCGGGCTTCCTTGGCCGTGGGCACGGTGTAGAAGCGCATCAGCACGTGCGGCAGGGCGGCGGTGCCGAGCACCAGGGCCAGGCCCGAGGGACATGAAGTCAAGCTTGGAGGTATCGGACTTGCCGTACTGCAGGCCCGGGTTCAGGACCGCCGGGTTGTTCGCGGTTTCCACGGCGCCGCCGAGCAGGTCGGAGAGGTTGAAGCCGTAGATCGCCAGGACCCAGAACGTCATCACGGCGGCACCTGCGATCAGCAGCATGGCCTTGATGATCTGGACCCAGGTGGTGCCCTTCATGCCGCCGATCAGGACGTACATGATCATGAGGGCGCCGACGACGATGATCACCAGGGCCTGGCCGCCCCAGTCGCTGATGCCCAGCAGCAGCGAGATCAGGCTGCCGGCGCCGGCCATCTGCGCCAGCAGGTAGAAGAAGCAGACAGCGAGGGTGGAAATGGCGGCCGCGATGCGCACGGGGCGCTGCTTGAGCCGGAAGGAGAGCACATCGGCCATGGTGAACTTGCCGGTGTTGCGCAGCAGTTCGGCCACCAGCAGCAGGGCGACGAGCCAGGCGACGAGGAAGCCGATGGAGTACATGAAACCGTCATAGCCGTTGATGGCGATGGCGCCGGTGATGCCGAGGAAGGAGGCTGCGGAGAGGTAATCGCCGGCGATGGCGGTGCCGTTCTGCGAGCCGGTGAAGGACCGTCCGGCGGCGTAGTAGTCGGCGGCGGTCTTGTTGTTTCGGCTGGCCCGGAAGACGATCACCATGGTGACCGCCACGAACAGGGCGAAGATGCCCATGTTCAGCAGGGTGGTGTCTTTGAGGGCGGCGACATTGACCGCGGGAACCATGAGTGTCATTTTGCTGCTCCGCCTACCGGGTTGCCGTGCTTGTCGAATTCGTGGCCTTCGATTTCGTGGCGGATTTCGGCGGCGATCGGGATCGAGTCTTCCGGTTGGAGTAGCTGACGTACCAGCTGGTGATGGCGAACGTGGAGACGAACTGCAGCAGGCCAAGGATCAGGCCGACGTTGATGTTGCCCCACACCTTCGTGGACATGAATTCGACCGCATAGTCGGCCAGCAGCACATACGCGAAGTACCAGAGCAGGAATGCAATGGCCATCGGAAAGACGAAGCTGCGGTGACGTTTGCGCAGTTCCTGGAAGCGCTCCGTCGCTTGGACTTCCTTGAAGTCCACGGCCGCCGCGGCGGCCGTTTCTTGGGCGTCGTGACCCATCGTTCCTCCTCATTGAGACTGGCGAGTCCACACCGGCTGCCTTGGTCTCGATGGACAGAACAGTCCTCAGCCAATGTGACTGCAATCACTGTGTACCGTGGCAGGCGTGCGTTCCAGAACCCGCGCCGCCTGCGTCGCCCAACGGTCCCCATGCTGCGCCAAACGGTGCCCCAGGACGCCGAAACGAGCCCGCCGGTCCCGACGGTAGGCTGGGCACCATGCCGGATTCTCCCCTGCTCACCGCCGCCGCCGTCGCGGTGATTGCCTTGGCGATCGCCGCCGTCGTCGCCGTGGGGCTCAAGGTCCTTCGTTCCTTCCGGGACCTCGGCACCGATGCGGAGCGGGCCACCTACAAGACGCTGCATGCCGCCTCCCGTGCCGGCCAGTACCTGCGGACGGGACTGAATCCGGCCGGCGCGGCAAAGGCCAGCAGGCAGCTGCGCGGCCTCCTGGGCTGCGACGCCCTGGCCATCACCGATACAACCGGGCGTGCTCGCGTGGGACGGCGACGGCGAGGAGCTCAGGCCAGCCCTGATGGGGCTCGCGTCCAAAGTGCTCGACGGCGGCCACCTCGCCGTGATCCCGGCGGGCGAACTCCAGCTGCTGGCCGCCGGCGTACGCGCGGCCGGACGCTGACGCCGGAGGTGGAGCGCGCCGTCGTAATCGCCCCGATCAAGGCCGGCGCCCGGGTGGTCGGGGTGGTGGCCGCCTTCGCGCCGGCCGCCGGCGCCGGACTGGTCCGTGCCACCGGCGAGGTGGCCGACTGGGTGGCCACCCAGGTGGAACTCGCCGAGCTCGACGCCTCCCGCACCCTCCTGATGGAGGCGGAGGTCCGGGCCCTCCGCGCCCAGATCAGCCCGCACTTCATCTACAACTCGCTCAACGCGATCGCGTCCTTCATCAACACGGATCCGGTGCGCGCGCGCGAACTCGTCGTGGAGTTCGCCGACTTCACCCGCTACTCGTTCCGCCGCCACGGCGACTTCACCACCCTGGCCGAGGAGCTGCGCTGCATCGACCGCTACCTGCTCCTGGAGCGGGCCCGGTTCGGGGACCGCGTTCAGGTGAGCCTGCGGATCGCTCCGGAGGTTCTCAGCACCGTGATCCCCTTCCTGAGCCTGCAGCCGCTGGTGGAAAACGCGGTCCGGCACGGGCTGGAGGCCAAGGAGGGCGCGGGCCATATCTCCATCACGGCGAACGACTCCGGCGCGTTCGCGGAGGTGACGATCGAGGACGACGGCGTGGGCATGGACCCGGACGTGCTGCGCTCCGTCCTTGCCGGGCACAGCGACGGCGAGCACGTGGGGCTGCGCAATGTCGATGCCCGCCTGCGGCAGGTTTACGGTGACGACAACGGCCTGGTGATCGAGACGGCGCCCGGGCGAAGGGACGCTGATCACGATGCGCGTGCCCAAATCCCAGCCCCGGCACGACGCCTGATCCCTGTCCCTGCGCTGGGCCGTTCAGAATGGATGCGGCAGTAGGCTAGATCCATGATTAACGTCCTCGTCGCCGACGACGAGCTGCCCGCCGTTGAGGAACTGGCCTTCCTGCTCGGCAGGGATGACCGGATCGGCGCAATCCACCGCGCCTCCTCGGGCGCCGAGGCCCTGCGGGTCCTTGAGGCCGAAGAAGTCGACGCCGTCTTCCTCGACATCCACATGCCGGCGCTGTCAGGGCTCGACATTGCCCGGGTCATTTCCCGCAGCGCCCATCCGCCCGCCGTGGTCTTCGTGACCGCGGACGAGGACTGCGCGCTGGAGGCGTTCGAGCTCGCGGCGGTGGACTACCTCCTCAAGCCCCTGCGCGCCGAACGGCTGGCGAAATCGATCGGCCGCATCTGCGAATCTGCTCAAGGACGGTGCCCCGGCGCCGGAAATGATCACCGTGGACCTTGGCGGGACCACGAAGATGATCCGGCGCGAAGACGTCACGTACGTCCAGGCACAGGGCGACTACGCGCGGCTGCACACCGCGGAGGCGAGCTACCTCATCAGGGTTCCGCTGGCCGACCTCGAGCAGCAGTGGGCCGACGCCGGATTCCTCCGCATCCACCGCTCCTACCTGACCGCGCTGAGCCACATCAGCCACATGAAGCTTGCCGCGGCGCGGCCCAGCGTCACCGTGGCCGGGGCCGAACTGCCGATCAGCCGCCGGCACCTGCCGACGGTCCGGGAAAAGCTCGAAGCAACCCGCATCCGGCCGCAGGCATGACGCGGGTCCGGGTCACGGCCCCCCGGGCCGTTAAGGCGGCAGCGTCACACCGGGCAGTGCCACACCGAACAGTGCCACACCGAACAGTGCCACCCTGACGGCCGGGCGCTCCGCGGCGGCCTCGCACGAGGCGGCCGAGGAATCCGACGCCGGACAGTTGTTCGTCCGCTCACTCATCCGGTCCCAGCTCCGCCTGGGCCTCGTGGTGGGCCTGGGTTTCCTGCTGATCCTGCTCGCCTTCCCGCTCATGCTGGGGCTGGTCCCGGGCCTGGCGGACTCCACCATTGCCGGCCTGCCTTTCGACTGGGTCCTGCTGGGTGCCGGAATCTATCCCGTGATCGGTCTCAGCGCCTGGCTGTACGTGCGGACCGCGGCCAGGAACGAGGCCCGCTACCGGGACCTCGCGGGCGACAAGTGAGGGACGGGACCGGACAGCCGACGTCCCGGGTGAGCGGAACGTGAACCCCGTCGTCGGGGTGGCGGCGTTCGCCGCCGTCTCGCTCGCCACGGCCGTCATCGGTTTCTACGGGTTGCGGATTTCCCGCACCACCGGGGACTTCTACGTGGCTTCCCGGACGGTCAAGCCGTGGTGGAATGCCTCGGCGATCGGCGGCGAGTACCTCTCCGCCGCGAGTTTCCTTGGTGTCGCCGGGCTGATCCTGCTCTCCGGCACCGATGCCCTGTGGTATCCCGTGGGTTACACGGCCGGCTACCTGATGCTGCTCCTGTTCGTCGCCGCTCCCCTGCGCCGCTCCGGCGCCTACACGATCCCGGATTTCACTGAGGCGCGCCTCGATTCGCGTGCCGTCCGCCGCGTCACAAGCCTGGTGGTGGTCCTGGTCGGCTGGCTCTACATCGTCCCGCAGCTCCACGGCGCCGCCCTGGCCATCCGGATCACCACGGGCCTGCCGGCCTGGGTGGGCCCGATGGCGGTGGTCGGCGTCGTCTGCATCACCGTGGTGGCGGGCGGGATGCGCTCCATTACGTTCGTCCAGGCGTTCCAGTACTGGCTCAAACTGACCGCACTGGCGGTGCCAATCGTGTTCCTGCTGTTTGTACTCGGCGGCGGCGGCGACTCTGCCGCGGCGGAGTCGCCGCCATCCAGCACAGCCAATCCGACGGCGCTGGCCCCCGCGAGCCCCTATCAGATCATTTCGCTGCTCGTGGCCCTGCTCTTTGGAACGCTCGGACTGCCGCACGTGCTGGTCCGCTTCTACACCAACCCGGACGGGCAGTCCGCCCGGCGGACCACCTTGATTGTCCTGGGCCTGCTGTCGGTCTTCTATTTGTTCCCGACGGCGTATGGCATGCTCGGCAAAATGTTCGCCCCCGACCTTGCCCAGAGCGGCCAGGCCGATGCCCTGGTGCTGCTGCTGCCCGGCCGGATGATCGGCGGGATGGCCGGCGACCTGCTGACGGCGCTCGTGGTGGCCGGGGCGTTCGCGGCGTTCTTGTCGACGACGTCCGGCCTGGTGGTCTCCCTGGCGGGCGTGATCAGCCAGGACGTGTTCGGCGGCAGTGTCCGGGGCTTCCGGCTGGCGGCGCTGATCTCGGCCATAGTCCCGCTGGGGATCGCGTCCATGACCGAATCGCTGGCGCTGGCCGGCAGCGTGGGGCTCGTGTTTGCCTTTACGGCGTCCACCATCTGCCCGGTCCTGCTGCTGGGCATCTGGTGGCGGGGACTGACGGACGCAGGGGCGATCGCCGGCATGGCGACCGGCGGCGTGTTCTGCGGCAGCGCGATGGTGGCCGGCTCGGTGCTGGGGGCTGCACAGACGCCGTCGTGGCTAGCGCAGCCCGCCGCCTGGACGGTCCCGGCGGCATTCGCCGTCACGGTTCTGGTGTCCCGGGCCACGCGGGACCGGGTGCCGCGGACCCTGACGCGCCTCATGACCCGGCTGCACACCCCGGAACGGCCGCTCGCGACGGAACGGTGACTCAACAACGGGGACCCGACGTCGGCCATCCGGCCGGTGGGGCACCGGATTGGGGGCGTGACTAGTCGATGGCCGCCATAAGCTCTACGGCGCGCTCCAGGAATGCGTCGACCTGGCTTTCCTCGTAGCCCTCCCGGCCCACGGCGGGGCGGAACACGGCACGCCGGACGTTGTCCACGCTCAGCGGCTGGTCCTCCTCGAGGTAGCCGATCAGCTCGTGGCACAAATCGTCAACGTCGGTGGTGTTGTAGCTGCGGGCCTTGGGCTTGGACGGGCGGCGGAAGCGCTGGCCGTCCGGGCGGTGCAGGCGCCCGCGCAGGACTCCCGCGAGCCGGCCGATTTCGCGCAGCCAGGCTTCCTCGCCGCGTTCGGCGACCAGCTCATCGCGCTCCCGCCGGGCGAGGGCGTCTTCGAGCCGGTCCAGCGCGGCATCCACGCCGGCTGCAGCGTAGCCGCCCTTCACGGGATCGAAGGACACGGCGCGGACGTCGGAGCTCGTAATGGCGCGGGCGGCCGGGGACGGAGTTTCGAATGACACCCGTGCGCGCTGCAGGAAATCGTCGACCTGTCTGGCGTTGTAGCCATACTGGTTCCGCTGCACGCGGTCAAAAGACGCAGGAATCTGCCGTTGAATGTCCACTGTTACTTTGTTCCTTTGATGCCGTTCGGCTGGTTTGCTCGGCACCATTCTAGGCGCCGGAAGTGCTGGTCCGGGTGCTTCTAGGCGCCTGCGAGGGCCGAGAACAGGATGAACGCCACCGGTGAGGCGAAGACAATCGAGTCCAGGCGATCCATGACGCCTCCGTGACCCGGGAGGATGCTGCTCATGTCCTTGATGCCGAGCTCGCGCTTGACCATGGATTCGGCGAGGTCGCCGGCGGTGGCGGCTGCGACCATGCCCACAGCGAGCACGACGCCGAACCACCACGGCTCGCCCAGCACGAAGATCATGGCGAGCACGCCCACGATGACGGCCCCGGCGATCGAGCCGGCGAAGCCTTCCCAGGTCTTCTTGGGGCTGATCTTGGGGGCCATCGGATGCTTGCCCAGGGATGCGCCCACGAGGTAGCCGAAAGTGTCATTGGCCACCACCAGGAGCAGCAGCGTCGCGATCTGCCACGCTCCCTGCGGGATCACCCCGTCAGGCCACAGACCCACCGGGGTCTCGCCGTCGGCGGTGTGCAGCAGCAAGCGTCGCGAAGCTGATCAGGAACGGCACCCAGGACAGGGTGAACACCCCTGCGAAGATGCTCCGCGCCGAACCGGCGGCGCCTTCCAGGGTCCGCCACAACAGCACCGCCACGCTGCTGACCAGCATGGCAAAAAGCAGGCTTTCGAGGCCGCCAAAGTAAGCGGCGATCGGCATGCCGACCGTGCCGACCATCACCGGGACAATCGGCAGCCGGGTGCCGGCGGCCTCCAGCGCACGGAAGATTTCCCAGACGCCGAAGATCGCGAAGGTGGCAGTTACCAGGACGAAGCCGAGCGGGAGGAACAGCAGGCCGCCGAGGACGCACACGAGCATGCCAACGCCCACCACGGTGGCGGCGGGCAGGTTCCGGCCCGCTTTGGGCGTCGGGTTTTCGCGTTGCTTCCCCCGCCTCCGGGCGCGCGGCCCGGAGGCCTCCTTTGCCTGATCCATCAGACCTCGAGCAGCTCAGCTTCCTTGCGCTTGAGCAGCTCGTCAATCCCGTCCACGTGCGCCTTGGTCATGGCGTCGAGTTCTTTCTCGCCGCGTGAACCTTCGTCTTCGCCGGCGTCGCCGTCCTTGACGAGCTTGTCCAGCGTTTCCTTGGCCTTGCGGCGGATGTTGCGGATGGACACCTTGGCGTCCTCACCCTTGGACTTGACGATCTTGACGTATTCCTTGCGCCGTTCGCTGGTCAGCTCGGGAATGGTGATCCGGATGACATTGCCGTCGTTGGAGGGGTTGGCGCCCACCTCGGAGTCGCTCAGGGCGCGTTCGATGTCGCGCAGGGCCGTCTTGTCGTACGGGGTGATGAGGATGGTGCGGGCATCCGGGACCGCGAAGGAGGCCAGCTGCTGCAGCGGCGTCGGCGTGCCGTAGTACTCGACGACGACCTTGTTGTACAGGCCAGGCGTCGCGCGGCCGGTCCGGATCGAGGCGAAGTCTTCCTTGGCTACCTCAACGGCCTTGTCCATCTTGTCCCCGGCTTCGAGCAAGGTTTCTTCGATCACGGTCTCTCCTCAGAAATTGGTGCGTCCCGGCGGCCGGGGCGCGGCACGTTTTCTTGTGCCTGCTGCATTCCGCCTGTGTCTTCCGCCTGGCGGCGGAAAGGTCCTGAAAACATCCTAGCCGTTGCTAGGGGGTGACGACGGTGCCCAGGTCTTCGCCGAGGATGGCGCGGGTGACGTTGCCCTCGCCTTCCATGCCGAAGACCACCATCGTGAGGTTGTTGTCCTTGCACATGGTCATCGCGGTCTGGTCCATCACGCGGATGTCGCGGCGGAGGGCGTCGTCGTAGCTGAGGTGCTGCAGCTTCTCCGCCGTCGGGTCCTTCTTCGGGTCGGCGGTGTAGACGCCGTCGACGCCGCTCTTGGCCATCAGGACGACGTCGGCGTGGACCTCAAGGGCCCGCTGGGCCGCGACGGTGTCCGTGGAGAAGTACGGCAGGCCGGCGCCGGCGCCGAAGATGACAACCCGGCCCTTTTCCATGTGGCGGATGGCGCGGCGGGGAATGTACGCCTCGGCGACCTGGCCCATGGTGATGGCGCTCTGCACGCGCGTTTCCACCCCGGCCTGCTCCAGGAAGTCCTGGAGCGCGAGGCAGTTCATGACGGTTCCGAGCATGCCCATGTAGTCGGCGCGGGAGCGGTCCATGCCGCTCTGGGACAGTTCGGCGCCGCGGAAGAAGTTGCCTCCGCCGACGACGATTGCGACCTCGACGTCGGGAACTGCTGCGGCGATCTGCTTGGCCACGCCACGGACGGTATCCGGGTCGACGCCAAGTTTCCCGCCGCCGAAGACCTCGCCGGAGAGCTTCAAGAGGACGCGGCGCCTGTTCTTCTTTGGCTGGGCTGAAGTGGTGACGGTTTCCATGGTGCCTTCCCGTTGGTGAACTCTGAGTTAGGTTATCGTGCTCGGTGGCCCAAGGCGGCATTCCGGCCGTGACCGGAACCGGTGCCTCGCGCGTGCATGCAAAAGGGGTGGCCACCGTGGTGACCACCCCCTTAGCGTGTCTGACTATCGCCTGACAGGTGTCTGACTAGGAACCGACGCGGAAACGCGCGAAGGCGGTGCCCTTGACGCCGGCCTCTTCGAGGACCTGGGCGACGGACTTCTTGGCATCCTTGGCGAATGCCTGGTCCAACGAGAACCTCGCCCTTGTAGAAGCCGGTAACACGGCCTTCCACGATCTTGGTCATCGCCGCTTCGGGCTTGCCTTCGGCCTTGGCGGTCTCCTCGGCGATGCGGCGCTCGGACTCGACGAGCTCGGCCGGAACGTCCTCGCGGGAGAGGTAGTTCGGGGACATGGCGGCGATGTGAACAGCGACGTCGTGGGCTGCGGTGGCAGCTGCTTCGCCTTCGCCGTCGACAGCGAACAGAACGCCGACCTGGGCCGGGAGGTCCTTGGAGGTCTTGTGCAGGTAAGCGTCGACCGTTGCGCCCTCGATGCGGGAGATGCGGCGGACAACAACCTTCTCGCCCAGAACGGCGCCCTCTTCGACGACGACCTCGGACAGCGGCTTGCCGTCGACGTCGGTGGCCAGCAGGGTCTCGAGGTCGGCAGCGCCGGACTCGACGGCCACGGCCAGGACCTTGTCGGCCAGCTGGATGAACTTGTCAGCCTTGGCGACGAAGTCGGTCTCGCAGTTGACTTCGATCATCACGCCGACGCCGTTGGCGACCTTGGCAGCAACCAGGCCTTCAGCGGTGGAGCGGCCTTCGCGCTTGGTGGCGCCCTTCAGGCCCTTGATGCGGATGATTTCGATGGCCTTTTCGGCGTCACCGTTGGCTTCGTCAAGAGCCTTCTTGACATCCATCATGCCGGCGCCGGTGCGCTCGCGCAGAGCCTTGATATCAGCGGCAGTGTAGTTCGCCATGTGAACCCCTCTGTCTAGAAATTTTATGTGGTGTACGGACCGACAGGACGGCTGCTCACCCAGTGAGCGGCCATCCTGTCGGTACCCCTATGCAGCCGGAGCGCATGTGGGGAGATCCAGATTTACTTGTCTGACTACTTGGCTTCGTCGGCGGCCGGCGCTTCTTCAGCAGCCGGTGCTTCCTCGGCAGCGGGAGCAGCCTCGGCAGCCGGAGCTGCTTCGGCGGCCGGGGCCTCTTCAGCAGCCGGTGCAGCCTCAGCGGCGGGCGCTGCAGCAGCTTCAGCCTTGTTGCCTTCGAGGAGCTCGCGCTCCCACTCGGCCAGCGGCTCTTCCGGAGCTTCCGTGGTGCCGGTGGCGCGCTGGTTGCGGGCGATGAGGCCCTCAGCAACGGCGTCGGCGACAACGCGGGTCAGCAGGTTGACGGAGCGGATGGCGTCGTCGTTACCCGGGATCGGGAAGTCGACTTCGTCAGGATCGCAGTTGGTGTCCAGGATGGCCACAACCGGGATGTTCAGCTTCTTGGCCTCGTCGACAGCAAGGTGTTCCTTCTTGGTGTCAACGATCCACAGCGCGGACGGCGCCTTGGTCAGGTTGCGGATACCACCGAGGTTGGTTTCCAGCTTGGTGAGTTCGCGGCGAAGGAGCAGCAGTTCCTTCTTGGTGTAGGCGGAACCGGCGACGTCGTCGAAGTCGATCTCTTCGAGTTCCTTCATGCGCTGGATGCGCTTGGAGACCGTCTGGAAGTTGGTCAGCATACCGCCGAGCCAACGCTGGTTGACGTACGGCTGGCCAACGCGGGTGGCCTGCTCGGCGATGGATTCCTGCGCCTGCTTCTTGGTGCCGACGAAGAGAACGGTGCCGCCGTGTGCAACGGTGGCCTTCACGAACTCGTAGGCACGGTCGATGTAGGACAGCGACTGCTGCAGGTCAATGATGTAGATACCGTTGCGCTCCGTGAAGATGAAGCGCTTCATCTTCGGGTTCCAACGGCGGGTCTGGTGTCCAAAGTGGACGCCGCTGTCAAGCAGCTGGCGCATAGTTACGACGGGCATGCCGACGCTCCTTCCGGCAGGTCATTCATGAGAGAGCCCATGGCCCTCTTACCCTGCCAATAGTTGACGGTTGTTTAGCATTCGCCCGGGGCGGGCGTTGCTCCTGGCATCCACTGCGCTTCCCATCCGTGCCAAAAGGAACGGACCGCAGGAGGCGCAGTCCTCCGCATCGGAAGTTTCAGGCTTCTTTTGAGGAGGGCTGGATACGCGTAGTCAGCTGCTGCTCCCCCGCACCCCTGAATGAGGCGTGCCGGCTTCGGCAATCACGAATTATCGCGATTTACAAGCGTGAGGGCACAGCAAACTGCTCCACCAAGTGTACTACAGCGCCCCTGCCCCGGAGGACGGTTTTCGCGGGGCAGCGGGGCGGGGTTCCGGGGCTTCCGCGGGGGTCGGCGAGGACGTTCCGCGGCGCCGGAACTGTGACCAAACGGGCATGAGCCTGGGGGCCATCCGACCGCACTGGGAGCTTTTCCACATAGCCATTGTGGGAGATTCCGCCCAGGGCGCTGCCGCGGAAGGCTGGGGCCATGAAGATCTCCCCCGGCCTGGCAGCACTGCTCCTGGCACTGTCGCCCATCCCCGCAGATTCCGCCGCCGCGGCCTCCCAGGTTTCGATTTCCACTCAGGCGTCGATTTCCACTCAGGTTTCGACCGTCCGTGGCTCCCCGAGGGCAGGGCCAGTCCCCGCACGCGCCTGGAGTTGGCCGCTCAGCCCGAGGCCGGCGGTTCTGCGCGCCTTCGATCCGCCGGCCAAGCCGTGGCTCAGCGGTCACCGCGGCGTCGATATTGAGGCCGCGCACGATGGCGCCCCGCTCATCGCGCCGGCCGCCGGGACGGTGAGCTTTGTCGGAACGGTGGTGGACCGTCCGGTCATCACGATCGATCACGGCAACGGGCTGCGCAGCAGTTTTGAGCCGGTGGCGAGTTCGCTGACGGCGGGGTCCGCCGTGGCAGAAGGCGAGGTCCTGGGGCAGGTGCAGACCGGCCACTGCCGCCCGGCCCCACCCTGCCTCCATTGGGGCGTCCGCCGGGGCGAAGAATATGTCAACCCGCTGGCGTTCGTGACGGACCTGAGACCTTCTGTCCTGCTCCAGCCCCTTGGGGCCGGGCCGTGATGAACGGCTCGCCTAGGCCGCCGCCGATGAACGGCTCGCCCATGCACGCGCGCTGGATGGTCGTGACGGCCATTCGGCGCATTCGACGATCGCGTTAGACGATCGCGGAAATTCCCGTGATCGCCCGGCCGGTGACGAGGGTGTTGATTTCGTGAGTGCCCTCGTAGGAATAGATGGCTTCGGCGTCCGCGAAGACTTTGGCCATCTCGAAGTCCGTCACGATCCCGTTGCCGCCGAGGATGCTCCGGCCCAGGGCCACACTTTCGCGCATGCGCGCGGTGGTGAAGGCCTTGGCCAGGGCGGACTGCTCGTCCTTCGCCTCGCCCGCGTCCTCCAGCTGTGAAAGCCTCACCATCATGCCCATGGAGCTGACCGCGTTGCCGAGGATCTGCACGAGCTGGTGCTGGACCAGCTGGAAGGAGGCAATCGGGCGGCCGAACTGGCTGCGTTCCACGGCGTAGCGCCGGGCGACGTCGAAGGCCGCGAGCTGCTGGCCCACGGCCTGCCAGGCCACGGCGAGGCGGGTGACCTTGAGGACCTTGTTGGTGTCGCGGAAGCTGTTGGCGTTGGCGAGCTTGAAGAAGTCCGGCACCACCACGTTATCGAGCGTGATGTCGGCGTTTTGAACCGTGCGCAGCGAGATCTTGTTCTCGATTTTCGTGGCGCTGTAGCCCTCGGTCTTGGTGTCGACGAGGAAACCCTTGACCTGGTTGTCGTCGACGTCGCGGGCGTAAATGACCACCCAGTCGGAGAAGGTGGCGTTGCCGATCCAGCGCTTGGCACCATTGAGGATCCAGTTCCCGCCGTCGCGCCGTGCCGTGGTGCGCGTGCCGCCGGCGACGTCGGAGCCGCCGAGGGGCTCGGTCAGGCCGAAGGCGCCGATCTTCTTGAGCGAGTAGATGTCCGGGAGCCAGGCGTCCTGCTGCTCCTGGGAGGCAAGGGCTTCGATGGAGCCGGTGAAGAGCCCGTCATGGACGCCCATGAACGTCGCGATCGACGTGTCCGCGCGGGTGGCTTCGGCGTGCAGGATTCCGGCGAAGAGGTTCGAGTAGCCCTGCCTCCTGACCGGGCTGACCAGGTCGATTTCGGCAAGCTTCGGGATCAGGTCCATGGGGAACTCGCCGCGGTTCCAGCAATCGACGGCGATCGGCCTGACCTCGCGGGTGAGGAACTCGCGGACCTCGGCCAGCCTGTCCTGCTCCTTGGCGCTGAGCAGCTGCTCGAACGCGAAGAAGTCGCCATCGGCGTAGGGCAGGTTGTGGATGTCGATTGCAGCTTTGGACATGATGTTCCTTCACTCGTGATCAGCGGCGACCAAAAGGACGCGGGCTTCGCGCCCGACGATATGTTACTGACGAGTAACATACCGCAGTTTGGGGACCCCTGCAAGCGCTGGCGTTGAAGGACGGGCCGACGAAAAAGGGAGCCGTGGCCGACGTCTGAACGTCAGCCACGGCTCCCGTGGGTGCGGACCCCGGATAAGGGGATTCCGCAGAAATGTAGGGCTACTCGGACTTGAACCGAGGACCTTAGGATTATGAGTCCCGCGCTCTAACCAGCTGAGCTATAGCCCCCTGCGCCCGGAGCCAGACCTGGCCCGCGGGGGGCCGGATTGATTCCGGGCAGAAATACTCTAGCAATAGTAGACGCATCACACGTGCACGCGGCCACCGGGCGCACGGCCCGGACCAGCCGGACGGCCGCGGCCGGAGCTTGCTAGACGATCGGGGGCTGGCCTAGACGACGAAGTCGTCGTAGCTGGCGCCCCGGTAGATGTCCTCAAACGTCTGCAGCGTGCGCTGGATGCCGTGGTTCTCCACCATTTCGCGGCTGGTCTTGCCCATGGCCGCGAGTTCGTCTGCGGGAAGCGAGAAAACGCGCGTCAGCTTGGCGGCGAGGTCATCGCTGTCATTGGGCGTGAAGAGGTAGCCGTTCTCCCCGTCGTGCACCAGGTGCGGCAGCGCCATGGCGTTGGCCAGCAGGACTGGCGTCGACGCCGACATCGCCTCCAGCGTCACGAGGGACTGAAGTTCTGCCGTGCCGGGCATGCAGAACACATCGGCCTTGATGTAGGCCATGCGAAGGTCGGCGTCGCTGGCCATGCCGAGGAATCTGACCCTGTCCGTCAGCCCGAGCCGGGCGACCTGGGCTTCGAGGGCCGGACGGACTTCTCCGCCGCCGACGACTTCCAGGTGGATGTCCAGGTCCTTGGGCGTCTTAGCGACGGCGTCGATCAGCACGTCCACGTGCTTCTCCTCGGCCAGCCGGCCGACGAAGAGTGCTGTGGGGCTGGCGTGGCGTTCCACCGTTTCGTCGGGACGCAGCTCGTAGGCGGCGGCGTCGATGCCGTTGGACAGTGGCAGGACCTTGCGGAGGAAGGCGTGCTGGTGCATGGCTTTGGCGGCGAGCGGTGTGGGTGTGGTCACGACGTCGGCCTGGCCCATGACCTTGCCCATGTCCCGCCAGGAGATCCGGCCAATGATGTCTTTGAACCATTGCGGGAACGGCAGGAAGGGGTTCAGGTTTTCCGGCATGAAGTGGTTCGTCGCAACCACCCGGATGCCGCGCTTCACAGCTTCGTACAGGACGTGCTCGCCGATCATGTAGTGGCTCTGGATGTGCACCACGTCCGGCTGGATGCGGTCGAACAAGAGACCGATTTCCTTCTTGATCTCCCAGGGGAAGGTGATCCGGAAGTACTCGTGCGTGGGCACGGAATGGGAGCGGAGGCGGTGCACGGTGGCCTCCTCGCTGAACTCGCTGTAGCTCGCGCCCTTGCCCGGGCGGCACGCCAGGACGTGCACGTTGTGTCCGCGGGCTGTCATGCCCTTGGCGAGGCGGTAGCCGAACTGGGCCGCGCCGTTGACGTGAGGCGGGTACGTGTCAGCGGCAATCAGGACGGTCAGCGGGGGCTGGTTTTCGGACTTGGTCACGTGAAGAGCTCCTGGTGGTCGCTGTACGGACAGCTGGATCAATGGCGGCCGGCTGGCGGTCGGCACAGGCGCGCCGGGCCTGCAGCCGAAGTCTGGACTGATGCCCTAGGACCTGCCCGCGGCCTTCCGCGCGTCCTTCTTGCGCTTGGTGACTTCCGGGTGGTGCCTGGAGAGGGCTATGACTCCCACGATAGCAAGCAATGCGGCGGTCCCCATGGCAATAGCCGTCACGGCCTGGACGTCCGGACGCAGTTCGCCCAGAATCACGATGCCAATCGCGATGCCCACAATGGGGTCGATCACAGTCAATCCAGCGATCACGAGGTCCGGCGGTCCGCTGGAATAAGCATTTTGGACAAACCACGATCCCAGAGCGCCGGCAGCAATAATCGCCACGACGGTGTACCACGGCACATTCAGCAGGAACTGTCCGTTGGAATCGAGCAGGTGCCTGCCGATGATGCGGGTCAGGACAGCCACGAAGCCGAACAGGACGCCGGCGCCGAGGATGTAGACGAAGGCGCTCATGCGGTGCCTGAACAGGACGGCGAGCGTGCCGAAGAGCCCCACAGCCAGGGCCAGGAGCAGCACGATGGTCAGCTCGTCCGAGGCACTGACGTTGTGGTTCTCCTGGGTCGCGTTGACAGCCAGCAGCACGAACAGCGCCGAGCCAGTCACGCAGGCCGAGATCGCCACGACAGTTGCCCGGTTCATGCTCAGGCCTTGGTCTTTGGTGTTGACCACGGTGGTGATGACCAGCGCAATCGCGCCGATCGGCTGCACCACCGTCAAGGGAGCCATGACGAGGGCGACGGCGTTCAACGCCATCCCGACGCAGAGCAGCATGAGCCCGAAAACCCAGCGCGGATTGCGCGCGAGCCGCAGCAGGCCGTGGCTGCTCAGCGCCAGGCCGCCGGTATCGGCCTTGACCGCGCTGCCCTGGCGCTGGGCGCCAAAGGCCAGGCAGAAGGCGCCGAGGACCGCAAGCAAAACCGCAAGCCAGACCATTAGCGGGAGCCGCCGTCGTGCGCGCGAAGCTGCCTGCCCTTGCCGATGATGGCCCGGACGTAGTTAAAGGCCGCAATCCAGTGCCCCACGAGGCCCAGGCCCAGGAAGATCCATGCGATCGTGGCGTAGACGTCCGCGGCGGGCACCGGAAGTTTGGACAGCACCAGAAGCGGTGTTCCCACCAGCAGCAGGCCCGTCCGGATCTTTCCGATGCGGCTCACCGGCAGGTCCGGGTGGCCGTGGAAATAGAACAGTGACAGGGCCAGCAGGACCGCGTCCGGGACCAGCAGTGCGACGAGATACCACCATTCGACGACGCCGGCGATCACGAGGGTCACGGCCACGGCGATCAGCGAGAGCCTGTCGGCAATCGGGTCCATGACCCGCCCGAGGTTGGACATCTGGTTGAAGCGGCGGGCGATGTAGCCGTCCACCCAGTCAGTGCTGGCCATGATGGCGAGCACGAGGGCGCCGTAGCCGTACTCGTGTTCCGAGAGGACGAGCCAGATGAAGAGGGGAACACCAAGGAAGCGCACCACGGTCAGGACATTTGGAACCGTGAAGACCGCGTCGCGGTGGACGAGGGGCTGCCCGGGGCGGGCGCCAGCGCCGATGAACTTCATCGATTCCCCCCTTCCGTGGACGGCAACGGTTTGGTGTTTCGGTTCAGGGGTCCGCCTAGCCCTTGATCAGCTTGCGCAGCAGAACTGCCAAGGCGGCGGCCGAAGCGGCCAGCACAGCAAGGGGCTTCCAGCGGTCCTTGATCTGGCCGGTCAGGTTCTGCCCGTCAGCGGATGGGGGTGTCGCCGCCGAGGAGCGGGCAGAGGAGCGGAAGCCTGCGATCTTGTCGCTGAGCTGCTCTTTGCCGACGTGCAGCCGGGCCTGGGTGGCGGCCAGCAGGGTCTGGGCCTGGGTCTTGACGTCGAGTTCGCGGCCAAGGTCGTCCCGCACGCCGGTGAGATGCGTGCGCCGCTGGTCCAGCCGGCGTCGGAGTTCGGCCTCTGTGGGGGCTGGCCCGAAGTCGGGCTTTGCTGCAGCTTTGGCTTCCTTTTCCGCCTTTGCCTTGGCGGCCGCGGCCTCCTTGGCGGCCTTCGCGGCTTTGTACTGTTCGGAGTTCGGATCCAGGATCGATGCGTCGAAGGCGGAGCCTTCCTTGGCGATGCCGAGATCGTGCTTGAGTCCCCGGAGTGTGTCCTCGGGAACCAGCGGCATGAGCGCCTTGAACTTCCTCTGCCCGATGAGCGCCCCGATCGCGGCGATGATCAGGCAGACGGCTGAGACCAGCAGCGCGGCCAGCCACGCCGGCATGATTGTGGCCAGACCCATGATCGCGGCGACCATGAGACCGATCACCAGGAGCGCGATGAAGACCAGGGCGACGGCGAAGAAGGCGCCGGCAACGCCGAGTTGGATCCCCTTGCGCTTGATTTCGGCCTTGGCCAGAGCAATCTCGTCATTGAGCTGGCGGGGCGCCAGCTTGAAGATCATCTTCAAGGTTTTCGGCAGCGCGGAAATGCGCAACCCGCTGCCTGTCCCGCCGCTGTGACGTCCGCTCATCGGTCCCGCCTAACTGGTGCCATCCGTCGATCCGCTCGCGCGGGCTTGCCGGGTCTGGACAGCTTCGCACAGACCCCGGTGTCAAAACTATCATTTCGCCTCTTGGGAGGCCCTTTCGGGCAAGGTGTGGCGCGCCCGCGCAACCACCGGCCAGCCGCCCTTCCGGGCCCTAGGATGGACCTCTGTGAGCACACCCCCCAATCCCGGTGATTCCCTGAGCCGCCGTCGCAAATTCCTCTACATCCTGACGCTCGGCGCCTTGACCGCCCTGGGGCCATTCACGGTGGACCTCTACCTGCCCGCCTTCCCGGCCTTGGAAGACAGCCTTGGCGTCTCCGAGGCCGCCGTGCAGCTGACGCTTACGGGGACGACCATAGGTTTCGCGCTGGGACAGCTGGTTGTGGGCCCGCTGAGCGACAAGTTCGGCCGGCGGCTGCCCCTGATCCTGGCGACGGCGGTCCACATCACTGCCTCCCTGGGCGCAGCCCAGTCCACGGATATCGCCACCCTGGGTTTCTTCCGTGTCCTCATGGGCATCGGGGCTGCCGGCGGCGGCGTGGTGGCCATGGCCATGGTCCGGGACCTGTTCAGTGGCTACGCGATGGTGCGGATGTTCTCGAGGATGGCCCTGGTCAACGGGTTGGCCCCGATCCTCGCCCCGGTCATCGGCTCCCAACTGCTGTTGTTTATGCCCTGGCCCGGGATCTTCTTGTTCCTGGCCGCCTACGGGACCTGTGTCATCATCGCGGCCCTGTTCGTGATCCGGGAGACCCTTCCGCCGGAACTGCGCGGCAAATCCGGGATGACCGTGCGCCAGCGCTACAAAGTGCTGTTTTCCGACCGGATCTTCGTGGGCCTGCTGCTGGTGGGAGGCATGAACTTCGCGGGCCTCTTCGCCTATCTGTCCGCCTCGCCGTTCCTGTTCCAGAATGTCTACGGTTTCACGCCCCAGCAGTACGGCCTGCTCTTCGGCATCAACTCACTGGGGATCGTGGCAGGCGTGCAGACCAGTGCAAGGCTCATCAGGCGAGTTCCGCCGCAGTGGATCCTGGCCTGTTCCACGGCCTGGATGTTCGTCATGGCTGTCCTGATTGTCGTCTTCGACCAGCTGGGATTCGGACTGTGGGGCGTCCTCGTGCCGCTGTGGTTCTACATCCTCGGCGCCGGCTTCACCTTCCCCACCGTGCAAGTCCTGGCCCTGGCCAAACACGGCGCCCAGGCCGGAACTGCGGCCTCCCTTCTTGGCGCGGCGACTTTCATGATGGCGGGCCTGGTCTCCCCGGTGGTCGGCTGGCTCGGCGTCGGGTCCGCAACCCCCATGGGCGCCGTCCAAGCCGCCTGCATCCTGATGGCGGCCGCTGCGCTGTGGCTGGTTGTCCGGCCCAGCACGGTACCCCCAATCCAGTAACAGGGCCCGCCCGGCTCCCCGCGGGACATGCCCATTCTTCGCGGCCACGCCGGGGGACATGCCCATTCTTCGCGCCCCCGGAGGGACATGCCCATTCTTCGCGGCCACCCCGAGGGACATGCCCATTCTTCGCGGCCACCCCGGAGGGACATGCCCACTCTTCGCGGCCACCCCGGAGGGACATGCCCACTCTTCGCGGCCTCCCCGGAGGGACATGCCCATTCTTCGCGCCCGGGACTGGGCATATTGGCATTATGTCCACGGGCCAGGGCCAGGGCTGGGCATGTCCCATGGGCACCCGCCCCCAGCACTGGGCATGTCCCCACGGGCACTGGGAAACACCGCGACGCTCACCGCCTGGCCATGGTCCACCCGCACCCTGTTCGACGTCCGCGGCGGGCGATAAAGTTATTCCATGCCCGACAGGCAGGACCACCCGCCCCTTCCGGCCACTTGGCAGCGGTGCGACGCCGGAATCCTGCCCCTGTGGTGGGATCGTTTGTGCAGCCAGACGAGTCCGCAGTCGGCGGCCCTGTACGCCTCCGGCCTGTTCACCGAAGACCGCCGCCGCCCGATTGCCCAGTGGTACAACCCTGCCTATGACTCCGCCCTCCTCGTGGCACCGGAGTCCTCCCCCGAGTGGCCGGTGCAACGGTTCGGCATCTTCTATGCGCCCCCGGGCGGCGGATTCACCCAGGTGCACTCTGCGCCGCATGAATGGCACCCGCGCGAGCCGCGAAAGTCCCCCACGGAGCTGGAGGCCTTCCAGGCCGCGGTGGCCGAGGCCCAGCGCTTCCTCCAGGTGGAAATGTACTTCGTCTGAGCCGGGCATCTGACGTGCCCCGCGACAAACGCTGAGTCACGGAAACGGATCAGCAAGACGGATCAACAAATACGGAGCAACAAAAAAGGTCCCGCGGCTGGTTTTCACCTGCCGCGGGACCTGTCCGCTCCTCCTGCTGGACTTGAACCAGCAACCCTTCGATTAACAGTCGAATGCTCTGCCAATTGAGCTAAGGAGGAATGAAGCAGGTACGACATTAGCAAACGTTTTGCCGGTAGGGAAATCGGCCGCGCGACCAGTGTCGGCCAGCCGTGGAATACCCCCTCCGGGTATAAAAAAGTCCCCGTTCCGGAACCCGGAACGGGGACTGCGCGCTCCTCCTGCTGGACTTGAACCAGCAACCCTTCGATTAACAGTCGAATGCTCTGCCAATTGAGCTAAGGAGGAATGAAGCGGGTATAAGCCTAGCAAACACCAGCCCGGGAAACGAAATCGGCGGTTCAGGCGTCCGAGCGCAGGGACCGCCGCTGCATCTCAAGTTGCATGAGTTCGCGATTCAACCGCTGGAATTCCTCGGGATCGGCCGAGGCGTCCAGACGCTGCAGCTGGCCCATCTTCTCGGCCTTCACCCGGGTGATCTGGAGCTCGAACAAGCGGGCGAGGATGTCCTTGCAGTAGCGCAGGACACCTTCGGGCGTGTTGGCCGGCAGGGGCACCACGGCAAGCTCGGACACGAGCGGGCGCAGCGGCTCAGGGACCTCCTGCAGCAACTGCTCCACCCAGCGCACCGGATCCCCGGCAAACGCGAGTCCGGTGGCCCGGATAGCTTCATGGATGGCTAGGTAGGCGGGCGTGGAGAACCGCGCCTCGGAGAAGCGCTGCCAGGTCTCGCCCTCGAGCATGCCGGGTTCCTGCAGCGCAACCTCGAGCGCCTGGCGCTCCATCGCTGCCACGGGGTCCCGGGGATCGGGCCGGTTGAAGGACGGAAGCGCCGCCGACGGCGGCAAGGGGGCAACGCCCGGCCCAGTCCCGGCAAAACCGCGGCTGGACCCCGCATGGCCCTGCCCGTGGCCTTGGCTGCCGCCAGACGGGGCCGAGGCAGCCTGCGCGGCACGCTTGGTCGCCGCACCGACGGCCCTGCTGACTTCCTCGACCGGCATCCCCAGCCAGCCGGCGAGCTCCCGGGCGTAGGCCGGCCGGATGCCGGCGTCGCGGATCTGCGCCACCACGGGCACGGATTCACGCAGGGCAGCGATCCGACCCTCGACGGTGTCCAGGTTGTGCCGCTTCAGGGTGGCCCTAATGGCGAACTCGAACAGCGGGCGGCGGCTTCCGATCAAGTCCCGGACGGCGGAGTCGCCCTTGGACTGGCGGAGTTCGCAGGGGTCTGCGCCGCTGGGTTCCACCGCCACGAACGTTTGCGCGACAAACCGCTGGTCCTCCTCGAAGGCGCGCAGGGCCGCCTTCTGGCCCGCGGCGTCGCCGTCGAAGGTGAAGATGACCTCTCCCCCGCTGCCGTCGTCGGAGAGCAGGCGGCGGGCGATCTTGATGTGTTCGGTGCCGAAGGCGGTGCCGCACGTGGCCACCGCCGTAGGGATGCCGGCCAGGTGGCAGGCCATGACGTCGGTGTAGCCTTCCACGACGACGAGCTGGCGGTCCTTGGCGATGCTGCGCTTGGCGAGGTCGATCCCGTAGAGGACCTGGGACTTCTTGTAGAGCGTGGTTTCGGGGGTGTTCAGGTACTTCGGGCCCTGATCGTCCTCATAGAGCTTGCGGGCGCCGAAGCCGATGGTGTCGCCGGCGATGTCCCGGATGGGCCAGATCAGCCGGCCGCGGAAGCGGTCGTAGATTCCCCGGCCGCCTTCGGAGAACATGCCGGTCAGTTTGAGTTCAGCGTCCGTGTAGCCGCGGCCGCGGAGGTGCTTGAGCAGCGAGTCCCAGCCCTGCGGGGCGTAGCCCACACCGAACTGTTCCGCCGCGGCACGGTCGAAACCCCGTCCGTAGAGGAAGTTGCGGCCCTCCGCCGCGCCCGGGGTGATCAGCTGGGCACGGAAGAACTCGTCGGCCACCTTGTGCGCGTCCAACAGCCGCTGGCGCCGTCCGATGTCCTCCCGGTTGGGACCGGAGCCGCCGTCCTCGTAACGGAGTTCGAAGCCGATCCGGTGTGCCAGCTTTTCCACGGCCTCGTGGAAGGTGGTGTGGTCCAGCTTTTGGACGAAGGAGATGACGTCGCCGTCCTCGCCGCAGCCAAAGCAGTGGTACCGGCCAACCTGGGGGCGGACCGTGAAGGAGGGTGAGCGCTCGTCGTGAAAGGGGCACAGGCCTTTGTAGGACCCCAGCCCGGCTCCCTTGAGTGTCACGTAGCCATCGACGACTTCCTTGATGTCGGTGCGCTGGCGTACTTCATCAATGTCTTCGCGTTTGATCAGGCCGGCCACAGTGCCATCCTAGTCCCCGGGTACGACGCCGACGGGCCGGCCACGGTGGCGGTCACCACAGCGACGGCAGGCTGCCCACGAGGCGCTCGTACATTGCCAGGGCCGAGCCGTCCGTCAGCGAGGCGACCTGATCGATGACGACGCGCAGCCGCGCGGCGTCGTCCGCAGCGTCGAGCCAGTCGGCGGCGAACATCGGCTCCAGATGGCGGTCCCCCGTGGCGCTGAGCGCGGTGACGAGGGCATGCAGGACCTCGCGCTGGCGCTCGTAGATGGGCTGCCGGTGTTCGGTGGTCATTACGAAGGTGGTGGCCAGGCCCTTCATCACCGCGATTTCCATGACGGTCTCATCCGGGACGATCAGCTCCGCGTTGTAGCGGGTCAGGTTTTCCGGGCCGTAGACCGTGCGGGTGGCCTCCAGCGCACTCTGGCAGAAGCGGCCGATGAGCTGGCTGGTCATGTCCTTGAGCGCCGCCATGGCCTTGCGGCTGCCGTCGGCCTCGCGCACCCAGACGTCCGTGGCCTCCAGCCGGGCCAGTGCGGCGTCGATCGCGGCGGGGTCGTTGTGCGGCAGGTACCACTGCTTGGCGTAGCCCACGACGCGGGCGCGGTGGTCCGGGTTGTCCATCCAGCGCAGCTGGAAATGGCCTGCGACGATCGCGTCCTCTACGTCGTGCACCGAGTAGGAGATATCGTCCGCCAGGTCCATGACCTGCGCTTCGAGGCAGGACCGGCGTTCCGGGGCGCCCTCGCGGATCCAGTCGAAGATGGGGAGGTCGTCCTCGTAGGCGCCGAACTTGCTGGTCCGCTCCCCGTGGATGACCGGAGCGTTCACGGCAGACCAGGGGTACTTGGCGGCGGCGTCGAGGCTCGCCCGGGTCAGGTTCAGGCCGGCCGGCCGGCCGTCGGCGGCGAGGACCTTCGGCTCCAGCCGGCTCAGCAGCCGCAACGTCTGGGCGTTGCCTTCGAAACCGCCGATCCCATGGGCCACCTCGTTGAGGGCCGCTTCGCCGTTGTGGCCGAAGGGCGGGTGGCCGAGGTCGTGGCTGAGGCACGCCGTGTCCACGACGTCGGGGTCGCAGCCGAGCGCACGGCCCAGTTCGCGGCCCACCTGGGCAACTTCGAGGCTGTGGGTGAGCCGGGTCCGGACGAAGTCGTCAGTATCCGGGGCCACCACTTGGGTCTTCGCGCCGAGCCGGCGCAGCGCCGAGGAGTGCAGGACCCTCGCACGGTCGCGCTCAAAGTCGGACCGGTAGGTGCTCTTGGGCGGTTCTTCGACCCACCGGGCGGAGTCGCGGGAGGTGTAACCGTCCAGGACGGGGGCGGTGGTTCGGGTCTCAGCCACCGGAGACGTCCAGTTCGGCGAAGGAGATGTCGCGGGTCTGCGCGTCATCCAGCGTCCGGTTCAGCAGCCAGTCCTTCGGCAGCGCAGGCTTTTTGGGAGACCCGGCGCGGCCGCGCGGGCCCTCGGCGTCAACCCCGGGATACGGCGATTCGAGGTCCAGCTGGTCCAGGGTCCCGCGCAGCACCTCGAGGCTGGTGACGAGTGCCAGCTTGGTCCGCAGTTCGCTGCCGACCACGTAGCCCTTGAAGTACCAGGCAATGTGCTTGCGGATTTCGCGCAGGGCCTTGCCCTCGTCCCCGAACGTCTCGACCATGAGTTCGGCGTGCCGGTACACGCTTTCGGCCACCTGGCTCAGATCGGGCCGGTACCGCTGGTCGCTGCCTTCGAACGCGGCCATGAGGTCGCCGAACAGCCACGGCCTGCCTTGGCAGCCGCGGCCGACGACGACGCCGTCCACACCCGTTTCGCGGACCATCCGGACCGCGTCTTCCGCGGACCAGATGTCTCCGTTGCCGAGGACGGGAATGTCCGGAAGTGCCTCGCGCAGCCGGGCAATGGCGGACCAGTCGGCCTGGCCGGAATAGAACTGTGCGGCCGTGCGGCCGTGAAGTGCGACGGCGGCGACGCCGGAATCGCGGGCAATCCTGCCGGCATCGAGGTACGTCAGGTGGTCCTCGTCGATGCCCTTGCGCATCTTGATGGTCAGCGGGACGTTGCCCTTGGAGGCTTCCTTCACCGCGGTCTGGACGATCGAGGTGAAGAGGTCGATCTTCCACGGCAGGGCCGAACCGCCGCCGCGCCGGGTCACCTTGGGGACGGGGCAGCCGAAGTTGAGGTCGATGTGGTCCGCCCGGTCCTCCTCGACCAGCATGCGGACGGCCTGGCCCACGGTGACGGGGTCCACGCCGTAGAGCTGGACGGAGCGGACTTTCTCGTCGTCGTCGTGCGAAATGATGCGCAGCGACTCCGGTGTGCGTTCCACGAGGGCGCGCGAGGTGACCATCTCCGCCACATACAGGCCGCCGCCGTATTCACGGCACAGCCTGCGGAAGGCGGAGTTGGTGATGCCCGCCATGGGAGCCAGGATCACGGGGGTGTCCACCGTGATGGGGCCCAGCTTCAGGGGCGGGAGTTCCAGCTTGGGGGCGGGAGGCGTTGCTACAACAGTCACCCGACCATTGTCTCAAAGACGGGCAAATCGGCCCGGTCCCGCTCCGGCTATGTGGAAATGCCCGGCTATGTGGAAAATTTCGGTGCCGCCGGCGTCCGCGTCAGCCCCGCAGGGCGGCACGCCGCCCGCGGCGCGTGGCAGGACGGGCACCGGCATCGTCCGGCGAGACACCGTCCGGCGAGGCATCGTCCGATGAAACACTGTCCGGATCGATCCCGTCGGTCCCGACCCAGTCCGGCTCGCCGCCGTCGGCCGCGACGCCGTCGGCCGCGACACCCTTAGTCGCCCCGCCCTTGACGACGCTGCCCTTGATTCCGGTGGCCTTGACCACGAGCACGGCGATGAGGGTGGTGACCGGCACGGCGAGGACGAGCCCCACGGAGCCGACGAGGGTGCGGATGACTTCCTCGGAGAGTTCGGCGCTGGTGAGGGCGTCCCCGAGCGGCCGCTCGTAGAGCATGACCAGGATCAGGATGGGCAGGGCCGCGCCGGCGTAGGCAAACGCGATGGTGTAGACCGTGGAGGCGATGTGGTCCCGGCCGATCCGCATCGCGGACGTAAAGAGCTTCCGGGCACTGGTTTCGGGAGCGAGTTCCCACAATTCCCAGACGGCCGACGACTGCGTGATGGTGACGTCGTTCAGTACCCCGAGACCGGAAATGATCAGCCCGCACAGGATGATGCCCGAGATCGAGATGTTGTCCGAAATATTGGTGAGTGTGGCGGCGTCGTGGCTGCCCACACCGGCGAGGTTTGCGGCGTCGGTGGCCCAGGCCGCCAGCAGCGCTGTAATGGTGAGGCCGAACATCGTCCCGAGCAGCGCCGTCGACGTGCGGGCGGAGAAGCCGTGGGCGAAGTACAGCACGCCGATCATGATCACCGTGGAACCCACGAGCGCCAGGAGCAGTGGCGGCTTTCCCTCGACCAGCCCGGGCAGCATGAACGAGACAAGGACGACATAAGCGCCGACGAGTCCGATCAGGGCCCGCAGGCCGCGCCAGCGCGCCACCGCGATCACGACGACGGCGTAGAGCACGGCCAGGAAGATGATGGGCAGTGTCCGGACAAAGTCGACGAAGACATAGGCCGGCGCGCCCTGGCCGTCGGCGCCCTGTGCCTTGGAGAGGTTCAGGTAGCGGATGTTGTCCCCGGACTTCACACCGTGGGATTTCGCGACGTCAGGGTTGATGACCACCTTCACCGGGTTGCCGCCCTTGTCCGGCTCGGTGTAGGCGAACGTGCATTGCGAGCCCTCGTTCGTGGGCTGCGCGGCGGTGCCGGAACCGGATGTGCCCTGCTGCGCCGCGGCGTCACCGCCGGCCTGGGCATCCGAACAGCTGCCGACGACGACCCGCTGGATCTTGCCGGTGTCGAACGTCACACCCGGGGCCGCCGCATAGGGGCTGGCCAGGGTGATGCCTTCCTTGCTTCCTGACGGCCACATGAAGGCCATGGCCGCCAGGGTCAGCAGCGTCAGCGGGATCAGGATGGCAGCCAGGATCCAGTTGGCCTTCTTCCGCGCCGCCAGCATCCGGGGTGTGGGCTCGACATCGTCAGTGTGGGAGTGCGAGTGTCCGGCGCCCATCAGCAGTTCAACCTCATGCCGAAAACTTTACGGCGTGGGCGGGGCCCCTCTGGACCGATGACGGGCACGCCGCGCATGAGCGGCGTGCCCCGGTATGCCCGTGGGCCGGCAAGACGTCCAGGTTACGCCGGCGCGATGTTCTGGTTGACGTGGAAGAGGTTCTGCGGATCGTACTTGGCTTTGATCTCCCGCAAGCGGCTGTAGTTCGGTCCGTAGTTTTCCGCGACTTTCGGTAGGTCATCTCCGTCCATGAAGTTGATGTAGCCCGCAGTCTCAGAGTAGGGCTGCAGGGCTGCCGCGTAGTCCCGTACCCAGGCGATGTTCGCCTCGCTGTCTGCCGGATCCTCCCAATGGCACGCTATGACCGGGGAGAATTTGGCGTTCCGGTTGGGGAACGCAGTGTCCCCGACTCCCACACCGTGCACAGCGCCGTCGATCGGGTAGAGGTGGACGGCCGTCTGCACGCTCGGCACCCGCTTCCCGTACTCGAGGTGGGTGTTGATGGCCCCGTCGTTGAGTTCGGTCAGGAAGGCGGCCTTCCAGTAGGCCAACAGCCCCTTGGGGTACATCGGGTCAAAGGCCGAGTTCAAGGCGGGATAGGGCATCGGACCCACCATGGAGCCGGCCACCGGCGCGACATCGAGGAACGGCTGCCAGCGGGCTGGCCCTTCGGCGAGGTCGCCCGTCCACATGCCGACCACGATGCAGACGGGCTTCCCGTGCCACTCTTCCGGAAGGAACGGAACCGGCGGACCTTTATGGAACGCGAGGAAAGCGCCGAACTCTTCGGGGGCCGCCGCCAAGTACTCGCGGTAGAACTTCGCAACGGTTTCGGCGTGCTCCAGCGGGTAGATGATGATGCCGGCGTGGACCATGTCCACGGGATGCAGCCGGTATTCCAGCGAGGTCACGACGCCGAAGTTCCCGCCCCCGCCGCGCAGGGCCCAGAAGAGGTCGTCATTCTCGCTTTCGCTCGCCGTCAGGAATTTCCCCTCCGCGGTGACGACGTCGGCCGAGATGAGGTTGTCGCAACTGAGCCCGTATTTCCTGGACAGGTAGCCAATGCCCCCGCCGAGGGTAAGCCCTGCGACGCCGGTCGAGCCGATGATGCCCCCGGTGGTGGCCAGCCCGAAGGCGTGCGTGGCGTGATTGAAGTCGGCCCAGGTTGCGCCGGCCTCGCTCCTGGCCGTCTTGTTTGCCGGATCGACCCAGACGCCGGTGGTGTTGGAGAAGTCGATAACGAGGGCGTCGTCCCACGTGCCAAAGCCCGGCCCGCTGTGGCCCCCGCCGCGGACAGCCAGATCCAGGGAGTTGTCCCGGGCGAAGTTGACGCAGGCGATCACGTCCGCCACCTGGGAGACGCGGGCCACCGCTGCCGGCCTCTTGTCGATCATGCCGTTATGCACTGCCCGCGCCGCGTCGTAGTCCTGGTCGCCCGGCGTGATGAGTTGTCCGCGGACTTGCTCGCGCAGGCTATCGAACTTTGTTCCGTTCATTTCTATACCGTCGATTTCATCGTGAGATTCGACCCGGACAGTTCTCTGCGCTCCCAGCCTGCGTGGCGCCCGGAGGTTTACCTGCACATGCCTACTCTTCCCGCATTCCCCCGTCAAGGGTCCACCTGCTGGCCGCACCCATCACCGGGGGCACCGGCTCCGAATCCACACTAGGCACCACCTGCCTTGACGGGAGGAGGCCGCAACCTATGGTTGGTAATTGACGGACGAAGGACCGGAAGGACACACACGTGGCCATGCGCAAACTAGACGACCGCGAGCCGGGGGCGGGCCGATCCGGGCCTGCCGCCAAGGCCGTGCTGAGAATCGCCGAAGCCGCCGGGGAGACCCGCGGAGTCGTCTTGGTCCTGCACGGCGGGCGGGCCGACAGCTACGACGCGGTCCGCGGCCGGCACCTGAGCCCGGCCCGGATGCTGCCCTTCGCCCGGGCACTGCACCGGCAGGGCGGCCCGCACGGGTTGGCAGTGTGGACCCTGCGGAACCGGTACCGCGGCTGGAACGGGGAGGACATGTCCCCCGTTCACGATGCCCGCTGGGCGCTCGCCCGGATCAGCCAGGAACATCCCGGCGTGCCGGTCTACCTGCTGGGCCACTCCATGGGCGGTCTCACGGCGCTGTGCGTGGCCGACGATCCGCAGGTCGAAGCCGTCGTCGCGCTCGCTCCGTGGCTCAATCACAAAACCTTGGTCGAACCTGTCGCTGGCCGCCGGGTCCTGATCGTCCACGGCACCGACGACCGCTGGACCAGCCCGGCGAACTCACTGGACTATGCCCGGCGCGCTGACGGCGTCGCCGCGTCCGTTGACTACGTCTCCCTCAAGGGTGCCGGCCATTTCATGGTCCGTCGGGTGGCACTTTGGAATGTGCTGGCGAACGGCTTCATCCTGGATGCCTTCGGCGAGGCCACGGGAGCTGATGTCTCCAGTGCCACAGACGCATTACGCAGCGCCCTGCGGAGCGCCCTGCCGGCGGCCGGAACACGCCTGCCCATGGTGTTGTGATGCCGTCGTTCCCGCTTGATGCCTTCCTTGCCAGCCTGCCGTGGGTCATCGCGGGACTTCTCGCACTGCTGGGACTGACCTTCGCGGTTGCCGTGCGGCAGAACCGGCACTCCGTCATCGACACCGTCTGGGGCCTCGGGTTCGTGGTGGTGGCCGGCATCTCCTGGTTGCTCTCCGCCGGATACGGCGACGACAGCCGGCGGCTGCTCCTGCTCGTCCTGGTCGCGGTCTGGGGCATCCGCCTCGCAGTCCACATCGGGCACCGCGCACGCGGCGGCCACGAGGACCCGCGCTACGTGGACATGCTGTCCGCAGCACCCGGATCGCGCAACGTCTACGCCCTGCGGCGAGTCTACCTGCCCCAGGGGGCGGTGATGTTCTTCGTCTCGCTCACCATCCAGGTCGGCATGTTCGCCACCGGCAGCCTGGGCTGGCTGGCGTTGGCCGGTGTCCTGCTCTGGATTCTTGGCTTCGTGTTCGAGACAGTCGGGGACTGGCAGCTGACGCGGTTCAAGGCCGATCCCGCCAAGCGCGGTACCGTCCTCAACACTGGGTTGTGGCGTTACACCCGCCACCCCAACTACTTCGGCGACGCTGCCGTCTGGGCTGGGCTCTTCCTCGTGGCCGCCGATTCCTGGCCGGGCGTGCTGACCATCCTCTCCCCCGCGCTGATGATCTGGACGCTCGCCGGCAAGACAGGCAAGCCGCTGACGGAGAAGGCAATGTCCGCACGGCCCGGTTACAAGGAATACATCGACTCCACCTCCGGTTTCCTGCCCTTGCCGCCCCGGCGGCGGACCGTAGGACACTGACATGCGAGGACAGGCCCGGCGTGCCCTGAGTTGGCGGCCCATGAAGTGGCGGCCGGAACCCAGTGACCGCTTCTACCGGTTCATGGTCCGCACCGGGCTGGCGCTGCGCTGGCTGTTCCGGATCCGCGTCCTCGTCACCGGGCGGGAGAATCTCCCGGCACCGGAACCCCACAGTGCCTCAGCCCGCGGTGCCTCCGCCCACAGTGCCTCCGCCCGCGGCCCGTCGCGCCCGGCGGTGCCCGGCCAGGGTGCCCTGGTCGCGATCACGCACTTCGGCTACCTCGACTTTGCCTTTGCCGAGATGCTGCTGTGGTGGCACAACCGGGCGCAGCTGCGCTTCCTCGTCACGCAAGGAGCCGCCGACCACTGGTTTGCCGGGCCCGCGGTCAGCGCTGCCGGGCAAGTCGTGGTCGGGTACGGATCGGGAGCCCACGCCTACGACGCCGCGGTCGCCCGGCTGAGGGAGGGCGAGTACATCGCCATCCTGCCCGAGGCCGGCGTGAGCCGCAGCTTCACGGTGCGCGAATGCAAGACCGGTGCGGTGCGGATGGCGGCCGAGGCCGGCGTGCCGATCATTCCGGTCTCCATCTGGGGCGCCCACCGGCTGATGACCCGCCACCATGCCTTCTCGCCGCGGCACGCGTGGCGTGCCCCGGTCCGCATCCACGTGGGCGCACCGATCCTTCCGGGCTCGCTCCCGGCCCCGGCCGACGACGCCCGGCCGGCCACGGCGCGCCTGGCCAGGATGCTCCAGGACGGGATCGAAGCCGGCATTGCAGACTTCCCACTGCAGCCCGCCCCGGGTGCCTGGTGGATGCCCGCCAGCCTCGGTGGCGGCGCCCCGACAGAGGCGGAACGACGCCGGCTCGACGCGGCGGACGGTCCGCGGCGCGCAGGTGCCAGGCGCCGATAAGCCCGGCTTCGGCCATCGTCTTGACTAAGCTCCATGGGGTACAAAACGCACTCAATGGAGAGGGACACCTGTGGCAAGCACAGTAGTGACCAAGAGCGGAATCGAAGAACGCGGTCTCGCACGGATAGCCCAACGTATGGCCGCGTGGACGGAGAAGTGGTTCCCGGACGCCTACATCTTCGCCCTCGCCGGCGTCGTCATCATCGCTGTAGCCGCACTGGCCATCGGCGCCTCGCCCCAGGCCATCGCTGATTCATTCGGCAACGGCTTCTGGGACCTGACAGCCTTCACCCTGCAGATGGCCATGGTGGTCCTGACCGGCTACGTCGTGGCCACCTCCCCGCCCGTGGCGAAACTCATCAACCGGCTCGCGCTCATGCCGTCAACCGCCCGCACGGCCGTGAGCTTCGTGGCGCTCATGTCGATGTCCGTGTCCTTCCTCAACTGGGGCCTCAGCCTGATCTTCGGCGGGCTGCTGGCCCGCGCGATCGCCCGCCGCAAGGACCTGACCGTGGATTACCGCGCCCTCGGCGCGGCCGCCTTCATGGGCCTCGGCGCCGTCTGGGCGCTCGGGCTGTCCTCCTCCGCCGCGCAGCTGCAGGCCACCGCGGCGTCGCTGCCGCCTGCCCTGCTGAAGATCACCGGCATCCTGGACTTCGGCACCACGATCTTTACCTGGCAGTCACTGCTGACACTGGCCATCCTGATGGCCCTCACCACCGTGATTGCGCACTTCTCTGCGCCCCAGGGCGGCTCGATCCGCACCGCCGAGGACCTCGGCGTGGACCTGGACGATGAACCGAGCGAGCCGGCGCCGCGTTCCCGGCCGGGCGAATGGCTCGAATACAGCAAGCTCCTGCCGATCCTGGCCGGCGTCCTCACGCTCGGCTGGCTCATCTCGCAGTTCTTCACCAAGCCGTTCCTGAGCGTGGTCAGCAGCCTCAACGGCTACCTGCTGGTGTTCCTCATCCTGGGCCTGGTCCTGCACGGGACGCCGCGGAACTTCCTGCAGGCCGTCACCAAGGCCGTCCCCGCCACCGCGGGCATCCTGGTCCAGTTCCCGCTCTACGCCGCGATGGCGGCCATCCTGACCAAGGCCACCGGCCACGGCGGGATGACCATCTCCGCGCACCTGGCCGAGTTCTTCTCGGACATCGGCGGCAACGGCGCGTTCGCCGTCGTCATTGCGCTGTACACCGCCCTGCTGGGCCTCCTGGTGCCGTCCGGCGGCGGCAAATGGCTCGTGGAAGCGCCTTACGTGATGCAGTCCGCGACCGACGTCAACATGAACCTCGGCTGGACCGTGCAGATCTACAACATCGCCGAGGCCCTGCCGAACCTGATCAACCCGTTCTTCATGCTGCCGCTGCTCGCCGTGCTGAGGCTGCGCGCCCGGGATCTGGTGGGCTTCACTTTCCTGCAGTTCGTCTTCCACCTGCCAGTGGTCCTGCTGCTCGTCTGGCTCCTCGGCATGACCTTCGACTTCGTGCCGCCGGTCATGCCCAAATAGCTGTGCCTGACAAAAGCCGTGCCTGACAATAGCCAGGTTTAACGCAAGCTGACCCGCAGCTGCGGCCGTTATCACGCTTCATAACGGCCACAACTGCGGGTCAGCTGGGTTAAGGCTTACAACGTGTCGGAGACGACCAGCGTTTCCGAGCCCTGGACATGGGCCTTTCCGCTCTCGAGCAGCGGTTCGACGACGGCGCGAAGGGCGGTCATCGCGTCGTCCAGTTCCAGCATCACCGGGTGCTGGTAGGCGATCAGGGCCAGAAGATCCCGGACGGCGACCCGGGCTTGATCCGCGTCGAGCTTGGGCTCGTGTCCGAGGAAAACCTCAGTAGGTTCGGTAGAGCCGGCCGCACCGGCACCGGCATCGTCGGCGTCGGCCCCCGGAATTCCCTGGGCGTAACTGATGGCGAACCCCTCCAGCCGGCCCCTGCGGCTGGCCGCGATGCCGTGCCCGAAGGCGCTGGCCTTGGGAGCCCGCAGCACGATCGCTCCGTGGGCGCCGCTGAGATCATCCAGGAACAGACGCTGCACCGCGGCGACGCTCAGCTCCCCCGGGCTGTCCCAGCCGTGCACGGCGGTGTAGTAGCGTCCCACGACGTCGCTGAGCTCCACCGAGCCCGTGGCCAGGTCTTCCACCTGGTCGGTGGCCGCGGACTCCGAACCGTCGCCGAACACCGGCAGCTTGAGCGGCGCCGGGTCAACGACGACGAGGCGGGAGCGCTGGATCGGGGCCAGGCCCGCGGCCTCGGCAAACGCCGCCCCGGGGGTGCCCGGCTCCACTTTGCAGCGCAGTTTGGACACGCCCGACGGCGCCTGGGCGGCCTCGTGCCGCAGCATGGTCAGCAGCGTGGACCCGAGGCCGGTGCGGCGGTGGTCCCGGGCGACTTCGACATAGGCCCAGAGCCGTTCTGGATGCAGCGAGGCCTCGTGGACCACGGCAGCCGCCACGGGAATGGCGACACCGTCCACGACGTCCTCGGCCACGATGCAGCGGCGCCACGGGGAATTGCCCGAGGGCGCCAGCGTGCCGCGGAACTGTCCGGCCTGGACGGTCTCAGGACCGCCCCAGATTTCCAGCAGCGCGAGGTCGTCGCCCTCCCGCCATTCCCGGTATGAAATGGCCATGATCAGGCGCCGATCAGCCGTGTGGCCAGGTAACCCTCCACCTTGTCCAGGGAGACACGGTCCTGGCTCATGGTGTCGCGTTCGCGGATGGTGACGGCCTGGTCGTCGAGGGTCTCGAAGTCCACGGTGATGCAGAACGGGGTGCCGATCTCGTCCTGGCGGCGGTAGCGGCGGCCGATGGCGCCGGCGTCGTCGAACTCGATGTTCCAGCTCTTTCGCAGCTGGGCGGCGAGATCCTTGGCCTTCGGGGACAGGTCCTCGTTGCGGCTCAGCGGCAGCACGGCGGCCTTCACCGGGGCCAGGCGCGGATCGAGCTTGAGCACGGTGCGGATGTCCACGCCGCCCTTGGCGTTGGGGGCCTCGTCCTCGGTGTAGGCATCGATCATGAAGGCCATGAACGAGCGGGTGAGGCCGGCGGCGGGCTCGATCACGTACGGGGTGTAGCGCTCGTTGGTGGCCTGGTTGAAGTAGCTCAGGTCCGCGCCGGAGGCCTTGGCGTGGGTGGAGAGGTCAAAGTCGGTGCGGTTGGCGATGCCCTCGAGCTCGCCCCACTCTGAGCCCTGGAAGCCGAACCGGTATTCGATGTCCGTGGTGCCCTTGGAGTAGTGGCTGAGCTTGTCCAGCGGGTGCTCGAAGAAGCGCAGGTTATCCTCGCGGATGCCCAGGCCCGTGTACCAGGACATGCGTTCCTTCATCCAGTACTCGTGCCACTGCTCGTCGGTGCCGGGCTCGACGAAGAATTCCATCTCCATCTGCTCGAACTCGCGCGTGCGGAAGATGAAGTTGCCTGGCGTGATCTCGTTGCGGAACGACTTGCCGATCTGGCCGATGCCGAACGGCGGCTTCTTCCGCGAGGTGGTCAGGACGTTGCCGAAGTTCACGAAGATGCCCTGGGCCGTTTCGGGCCGCAGGTAGTGCAGGCCTTCCTCGCTGGCGACGGGGCCGAGGTAGGTCTTGAGCAGGCCGGAGAATTCGTGCGGCTCCGTCCACTGGCCGCGGGTGCCGCAGTTGGCGCAGGCGATGTCCTTGAGGCCGTTCTCGGCAGGACGGCCCTTCTTCTCCTCGTACTCTTCCTCGAGGTGGTCCGCGCGGTAGCGCTTGTGGCAGGACAGGCACTCCACCAGCGGGTCGGAGAAGACATCGACATGGCCGGAAGCTTCCCAGACCTGGCGCGGAAGGATGACGGAGGAGTCCAGGCCTACGACGTCTTCGCGGCCGCGGACCACGGACTGCCACCACTGGCGCTTGATGTTTTCCTTGAGCTCGGCGCCGAGCGGCCCGTAGTCCCAGGCAGAACGGGAGCCACCATAGATTTCACCGGCCTGGAAAACGAATCCCCGGCGCTTGGCGAGGGAAATGATCTGGTCAAGGACGGATTTTGCTGCCATGGTAACTCCAATTTTCTACAGGGCCGCTGGGTGCGGTCCGCGGTGTCAGCCCCGGGTCACCGGCTGGTTGCCGGAAGGGGGGAAACGAACAATGCGATGCAAACTCCAAGCCTACCGGCCCGCTACCGCTTCAACGCGCCGCGGGGCCAGGGCAGGGTGGCCAGGATGATGGCGCCGAGCGTCAGCACCGTGCCGAGCACTGTCGGGAGCGCGATCACGGTTCCGGGCACCGGCAATATCAGGTCCAGTCCGAGGGACCCCAGCAGCTGGCCGGCGATCATCCCGAGGCCGGTGACCAGCACGCCCAGGCTGCGGACCAGGAGGGCGCCGATGCCGATGAAGATGCAGCCGAGCGGGCCGCCCAGGTAATACCACCACTGCGCCGGCAGTGGGTTGCCGGCGCCGGCCACGGCGAGTTTGATCAGCCAGGCCACCCACAGCAGCGCGCCTCCGGCGATGAAGTTCACGAGTGTCGCGGCGATGGGAGTGCCGTAGTGCACGGTGGCCGTGCCGTTCATGGCCTGCTGGAAACTCATCATGAACCCGGCCAGGAGCGGAAGCAGCACGGGAACAAGCAGCTGCAGCACGGATTCCCCGGCGCTGAACCTGGGCGAGACCGCCCAGGCGACGGCGGCGACGGTGAGCACACTGCCGAGCACCCGGATGCCGGTAATGGGCCTCTTCCCCGCCGGTCCGATCCCCATCCGGTCCACCAGCAGGCCGCTGAGGGTCTGCCCTGTCACGGCGGCCACGGTGAAGAGGGCGACACCGAGCAGTCCCACGGTGAAGGACTGGGCGAAGACGAAGAAGGCCCCGATGCAGCCCGCCAGGACGTAGAAGGGCGGAAACTGCCGTTGACGCACGGCCGGCAGGATCCGTGCCAGCCCGGCCCGGCCTTTGGGCAGTGCCAGCGAAATGACGATCATCACCACCAGTCCGGTGCTGAAACTGACGACGGCGGCCCCGATTCCGTCCCCTAGCGCCACCCCGAGCGCGCCGTTGATCCGGCCCTGGACAGGGATGAACAGTCCAGCCGCCACGGCTATGGTCAGGCCCGCGATCAGCGGGAGCCGGGGAGTGTGCGTCATTGGTGCCACCTTAGGTCAGGCATCATTGCTTGTATGAGCAATCCGGAATTCGAAGACATCACCATCCGCGACAGCATGATCCGGCTGGGCCAGCTGCTGAAGCTTGCGAATCTGGTGGAGGACGGCGTGGAGGCCGCAGAACTGATCAAGAACGGGCTGGTCAAGGTCAACGGCGAAATCGACGAGCGCCGGGGCCGCCAGCTTCACGACGGCGACACCGTCACCGTGGCCAGCCGGACCGTGCGGATCAGCGCGCCCGCAGGCTCCTAGCCGCCCGGGCGCGCTCCAGTTCGTTTAGGGCGCGCCTACTTCTTTGGCGCACCTACTTCTTGGAGTTGAGCACCACGTGCGTGAGGAACTCCGAGACGTGGCCGATTTCCTGCTGGTTGATGCCGTGCCACATGCCCGTGTAGAGGACCTTGGTGAGTTTCACGTGCTTGCGGACCCAGCCGATGGTGTAGTCGATCTTGTCCGCGGTGATCACCGGGTCCTGCTGGTCCCGGCCCCAGAACAGCGGCACCGTGCCGTCCAGTTCGCCGTCGTGGAAGCCGGGGTCATCGCCGGCGTCGATCACAAACCCTGACAGGCCGACGACGGCGGCGAAGTCCGCCGGACGCTGCCGAAGCAACGTGGTGGCCATGGCCATGCCCATCGAGAACCCCAGCAGCGTCACCGACGGGTGGTTGGCCTTGACGCCGTCGAGCCAGTCCCCGACATAGGCTGCGGCGACCTTGACGGCGTCGAGCGAATAGTCAATGGACGCTGTCAGCGGGAACCAGGTGAAGCCCGGACCCATGGGGAGCGGGGCGCGCAACGAGGCCACCGCGAAATCCTGCGGGAGCATCTCCGCGAGGCTGAGCAGATCCTGTTCGTTGGCGCCGTAGCCATGCAGCAGGACCAGCAACGGTTTGCCGGCCCGCTCCTGCTCCGGCTTGGACCAAAGGACAACAGGGGCCGGGAGGGCATCAGCGAGAGTCATGGAACCATTCTTACAGTTACCCGGCGGTAACAATCTACGGTGGCGTAGCTTAACGTGAACAGTGCAGGATAAGAGGGTGAGCGAAACCGAAGCCATGGAAAATTCACCAGACACCTCAAGGGACACCTCCGCGGACGCCGTCGTAACCCACCCCTGGACCCGCTACGTGGCCATTGGCGACTCCTTCACGGAAGGCATCGGTGACCCGGAGCCGGCCAGCCCGGGCGGCCACCGGGGCTGGGCAGACCGGGTTGCCGAGGAACTCAGCCGCGGGCACAACGACTTCGCCTACGCCAACCTTGCCGTCCGCGGCCGGCTCCTGCAGCAGATCGTGGACCAGCAAATGGCGCACTGCCTGTCCCTCAAGCCGGACCTCATCACGCTCTCGGCCGGCGGCAACGACCTCATCCGCCCGGGCGGCGATCCGGACGTGCTGGCCGAAAAGCTGGACTCGGTGGTGCAGATCCTGAGCCTGGGCGGCGCCACCGTGGTGCTGTTCAACGGCCCGGACACCGGCTCAACAGTGCTGGGCCGGATCCGCAGCAAGGTGGCCATCTACAACGAGAACCTGCGCACGATCGCCGCGCGCCACGACGCCGTCATTGCGGACATGTGGTCGCTGCGTCAGCTCAATGACCCGCAGATGTGGAATGTTGACCGGCTGCACTTCTCACCGCTGGGCCACCACACGATCGCGGCCATGGTGCTGGACTCGCTGAATGTCCAGCACACCCTCCAGCCCCTCTCCCCCAAGCCGCTGCCACAGCGCAGCTGGCGCGAGGCGCGCAGTGGGGACCTGGTGTGGGCGAAGGAGTACTTTGTTCCCTGGGTGGTGCGGCGGCTGCGGCACCGGTCCTCGGGCGACGGCTTGACGGCCAAGCGGCCCCTGGCTGGCCCGGTGTTCGGTCCCGGCGTTCCGCTTGGCTCCGGCGAGGGGCCGCCCGGCGCTGAGGATGCGGTGCGGTCCTGAGCCTGCGGGGCATAAGCTGGAAGAACACTTCTCCGGCCCTACATGAGCCCGCAGATGAGAAGGACCAGCAGCTGAAAGGCCCCATACCGTGAACAGCATGTTCTTCTGGATCATCGTGTTGTCGTTCCTGATTCCCGTGGCCATGCGCCTTTACCGCAGGTCCGTCCGCGGCCGGAACCAGGGCACGCCGGGACAGTTCGGCGGGTTCCCCGTGCGGAACCGGGACAACCCGGGCAACCAGGGCAACCAGCCGCGGGATGGCTACACACAGCAGGACTACTTTGGTGGCTTCGGCCAGCTGGGCGCCCCGAAGCAGCAGGGCCTGGGCAACCAGCCGACCCCAACCCGCAGTACCCCAACCCGCAGTACCCCAACCAGCCGTTCCCGGTTGAGCCGTACCCCGGTCAGCAGTATCCAGGTCCGGCCGGCTACCAGTCCCCGGTCCCCTACGAGGACAGCCCCGAGTACCTGAACAACCCGCCGCAACCGCAACGGCCGCAGGCATCGCAAACTCCCCCGGCGCCGGCAGCAGAACAGCCACAGACTCCCCAGGTGCCCCAGGCGCCGTCGGCTCCGCAGGGCTACCGGGCCCGCAAGCTCGCCGAACTCGACCAGGAGTACAGCGACGGCAAGCTGTCCATGGAGGACTACATGGCCAAGCGCGCTGAAATCATGAAGGGCTAGCCGCGACAGCAACGCAGGGGCCACTGACAGCCCATGATCCGGTCCCGGATGGGCTGCAGGTGACCCCGCGTTGCTTGACCTTGCTTGAAACGGAGAAGTGTCAGTCGACCTGGGGGAAGCCGAGGTCGATCACCGACGTGGACGGGTCCGGCCAGCGGGTGGTGACAACCTTGCCGCGGGTGTAGAAACGGATGCTTTCCGGGCCGTACATGTGAGTGTCGCCGAAGAGCGAATTCTTCCAGCCGCCGAAGGAGAAGGTGCCCACCGGCACCGGGATGGGCACGTTGACGCCCACCATGCCGGCCTCGACGTCGAACTCGAACTGCCGGGCGGCGCCGCCGTCGCGGGTGAAGATCGCCACGCCGTTGCCGAATTCGTTGTCGTTGACCAGCTTCACGGCGTCGGCGTACGTCTCGACGCGGACCACTGAGAGGACGGGGCCGAAGATCTCGTCGTCGTAGACCTTCATGCCGGGCTTGACGTGGTCGATCAGACTGACGCCGATGAAGAAGCCGTTGGAGTCGAATTCGTGCTCGCGGCCGTCCACCACCACGGTGGCGCCTTCGTTGGCCGCGCCGGCAACGTAGGAGGCCACCTTGTCACGGTGCTCGGCCGTGATGAGCGGGCCCATCTGGGAGGCCGGGTCCGTGCCCGGGCCGATCGTGAGGGTGGCCATGCGGGTGCTGATCGCGTCCACGAGCTCATCGGCGATGCTGCCGACGGCGACGAGGACGCTGACTGCCATGCAGCGTTCCCCGGCGGAGCCGTAGGCGGCCGAGACGGCGGCGTCCGCGGCCATGTTCAGGTCCGCATCGGGCAGGACCACCATGTGGTTCTTCGCGCCGCCCAGGGCCTGGACGCGCTTGCCGTGATCGGCGGCGCGCTTGTAGATGGACTGCGCAATCGGCGTCGAGCCGACAAAGCTGATGGCCTTGACGTCGGGGTGTTCCAGCAGGACGTCCACTGCTTCCTTGTCGCCGTGGACCACGTTGAGCACGCCAGCCGGCAGTCCGGCCTCGGCGAAGATCTGGGCGATGAAGATAGCGGAGGACGGGTCCTTTTCGCTGGGCTTGAGCAGCACGGTGTTGCCGCAGGCCAGGGCGGAGCCGATCATCCACAACGGCACCATGGCGGGGAAGTTGAACGGCGTGATGCAGGCGACGACGCCGACCGGCTGGCGGACCGAGTGGACGTCGACGCCGCCGGCGACCTGCTCGGAGCGCTCGCCCTTGAGCATGTGGGCCAGCCCGGTGGCGAACTCGATGTTCTCCAGGCCGCGGGTGATTTCACCTTCCGCATCCGAGAGGACCTTGCCGTGCTCGCTGGTCAGCAGGGCCGCCAGTTCGGGCCGGCGCTGCATGAGCAGTTCGCGGACCTTGAAGAAGATGCCGGTGCGCTTGGCCAGGCTTGTGGCGCGCCAGCCGGGCAGGGCGGCGCGGGCGGCCGCGACGGCCTCCTCGACGCGGGCAGCGGAGGCCAGTGCAACCTCTTTCTCCTGCTCGCCGGTGGCCGGGTTGAAGACGGGGCCGAAGCGCTCTGCGTCGGAAATCAGGGCGCCGTTGATGAAGTGCGGGATGCGTTCCATGGGTGGATCTCTTTCGTGAAGGGGGCGGGGCCGTGGCGGCCGGGTTAGTGCGCGGCCGTCAAGGCCGGGTCTGGAAGGGCAGGGCGCCTAGTTGGCGGAGTCGAGGGTGCCGTCGACGAGCTTGACGATCATCGAGCAGTCCTGGCCGGACTGGCCGGAGTCGATGAGCCGCTGGAAGAGTTGCTGGACGTGCTCGCCGATTTCCAGCGGGGTGCCGGTGTCGCGCGCTGCGCTGATGGCCAGGCCAATGTCCTTGTTGGCCAGCTCCGTGGTGAACGTGGGGGCGAAGTCGTTGTTGGACGCCGCGGTGGGCACGACGCCGGCCACGGGGTACCAGGTGCGCAGCGCCCAGCTGTCGCCGGAGGAGACCGACGCGATGTCCCAGAAAACCTGTTTGTCCAGGCCGAGGCGGTCGGCAAGGACTGCGCCCTCGGCCGTGGAGGCGAGGTTGATGAAGAGCATGAGGTTGTTGCAGATCTTCGCGGCCTGACCGGTGGTGGCACCTCCGGTGGGGATGATGTTGGCCGCCATGGGGCGGATGTATTCGGTGGCCTCGGCGACGGCGCCGGCCTCGCCGCCGATCATGAACGTCAAAGTGGCGGCCTTCGCGCCGCTCATGCCGCCCGAGACAGGCGCGTCGACAAAGCGGAAGCCGGCGGCAGCGGCGGCGTCGTGCAGGGCCTGCGCGGAGGCAATGTCGATCGTGGAGGAATCCACCAGTAGGGTCCGGGTGTCAGCGTGGGCCAGGACGCCGTCCTCGCCGAGGTACACGGCGCGGGCGTGCTCGCCTTTGGGGAGCATGGTGAAGACGACGTCGGCGCCGGCGACGGCCTCGGCGATGCTGCCGGCGGCCTTGACTCCCCCGGCCTCGGCGGCGGCAACCGCTGCGGTGTTGAGGTCGAAGCCGCGGACCTCATGTCCGGCGTTCGAGAGGTTGACGGACATGGACCCGCCCATGTTTCCGAGTCCGATCCAGGCGATGACTGCCATGGCTTAAGCTCCTTTGCTTGATGTGCTGCCGGGCGCTTCAACGCGCTCCGATCCGAAGGCCGAAACCCCGGCATCCCTGTGTCCACCATCACATCTTGATAGAGTGCAATCAAGGGAAAAAAACACAGATGCCATGTGCACAAATGCACACCGGCCGCGCTGGCTGCCCTATCCGTTGACCACACACTCGCTGAAGAGGGGCCCAATAGTGGACTCGCGCCGGCTTCCCAGCCCCGATGACCTGCTGATCCTGCTGACCGTGGCACGGCTGGGCCGGTTCAACGCGGTGGCGGAGACACTGGGCACCACCCACACCACCATTTCCCGCCGCGTCCTGGCCCTGGACAAGCAGCTCGGCGGCCGGACGCTGGAACGCAGCCCGCACGGCTGGGAGCTGACCGAACTCGGCAGCCAGGCCGTCGCGGCCGCCGAGGCCATCGAGGGCACTCTCGGCGCCCTCTCCAGCAGCATCGCCCGCTCCGGCGACGTGGTCTCCGGCCTTGTCCGGATCAGCACCCCGGACGGCTTCGGCGCCGAATTCCTGGCCCCGGCGCTCGTGCGGCTGCAGCGGGCCAATCCGCTGCTCAACGTCGAGCTGCTCAGCGCCACACGCAAGGCGAGCCAAAACCGCTCCGGCGTGGACCTGGAAGTGGTGGTGGGCAACATGGACATCGCCAACGCCCAGGCCATCTTCCTGAGCAACTATTTCCTCAGGCTGTACGCCAGTCCCGGATACGCGCAGGAGCACGGGCTGCCGGCAACGCTCGACGACGTCCGGCAGCACGGCTTTGTCTCCTATGTGGAATCGGCGCTCCAGGTGGCCGAGCTGGGCCACCGCTCCACGCAGCTGCCGGTGCCGCGGTCCAGCTTCCAGGCCACAAGCGTCTTCGCCCAGCTGGAGGCCGTCCGGCGGGGCGCCGGGATAGGTCTGCTCCCCAACTTCCTCGTGGCGGGCCGGCCCGGCTTCCTGCCCGTCCTGCCGGACGACTTCCAGCGCCAGTTGCCCATCTGGGCGGTGGCCCGGCCCGAGTCGCTGCGTTCAGCCCCCGTCCGTGCCGTGCTGGAGGCGATCCGCGACGAAGTCCGGGAGCGCCAGGACGTGTTGTCCGCCTGAGCCCGGACTAACGCGGGCCAATCGAACGCAAGCCCCGCTTAACGCAGGCTGCCCGGGTCCGCGCGGTACGCGGATCCGGGCAGCCTGCCCCACAATTGGTGTCCCTGGTGGGCGGGATTACCTCTTGGCGGCGGCGAGGAGGTCGGCGGTGCCCTGGGCGTCGGCGGCGTCGACGTCGTGCAGGGAGATCCCGCGGGTTTCCTTCAGGAAGAACACGGCCACCATCGTGACCACACAGGCGCCGAGGAGGTAAATCGCCACCGGGGTGGAGGACTTGTACTGGCTCAGCAGGGCCGTGGCGATGATCGGAGCCAGCGAACCGGCCACGATCGAGGTGACCTGGTAGCCGAGCGAAACACCGGAGTAGCGCATCCGCGTCGGGAACATCTCAGCCATGAGGGCCGGCTGGCCAGCGTACATCAGGGCGTGGAACAGCAGGCCGATGGTGATCGCCGCGAGGATGATGAGGTCGTTCTTGGTGTCCATCATCGGGAAGGCGAAGAAACCCCAGGTGCCGCCGAGGACAGCGCCCGCCATGTAGACCGGCTTGCGGCCGAAGGCGTCGGAGAGCTTGCCGACCATCGGAATTGCGCAGAAGTGGATGAAGTGAGCCACCAGCAGCAGGAGCAGGATACGTGATGTATCCGTCTGGACAATGATCTTCAGGTAGGTGATGGAGAACGTGACGACGAGGTAGTAGAGGATGTTTTCAGCGAAGCGCAGACCCATGGCGGTGAAGACGCCGCGCGGGTAGCGGCGGAAGACTTCGCCGACGCCGTAGCCCTTGTTCTCAATGGTGACTTCTTTACGGGCCTCCAGGAAGATCGGGGCGTCTTGGACCTTGGTGCGGATGTAGTAGCCGACGATCACGATCACAGCAGAGAGCCAGAACGCCACACGCCAGCCCCAGCTGAGGAAGTCGGCGGAGGACAGCGTGGCGGACAGGGTGAACAGCACACCGGTGGCGAGGAGGTTGCCCATCGGGACAGCCGACTGCGGCCAGCTGGCCCAGAAGCCGCGTGACTTGCTGGGGCTGTGCTCGGCCACGAGGAGGACTGCGCCGCCCCATTCGCCGCCGACGGCGAAGCCCTGGACGAAGCGCAGGAAGACCAGGAGGGCCGGGGCCCAGTAGCCGATCTGCTGGAAGGTCGGGAGGCAGCCCATCGCGAAGGTGGCAACACCCACCAGGATGATGCTGAGCTGGAGCAGTTGCTTGCGGCCGAACTTGTCACCGAAGTGACCGAAAACAATGCCGCCGATCGGGCGGGCCACGAAGCCAACGGCGTAGGTCACGAAGGCGGCGATGATGCCGTCCAGCTCCGTGCCGGAGTTCGGGAAGAACAGCTTGCCGAAGACCAGGGTGGCTGCGGAGGCGTAGAGGAAGAACTCGTACCATTCCACGACGGTGCCGGCCATGGAGGCCGTCACTACCTTCTTCAGGCCGGACGACTTGATGTCGGTTCCTCTTCTGGGCGCCTGGCGTTTTCCGTACTCATTTCGACTCCTTCGGTGTCTCCGTCGACACCCTATGGACCTCATGGCTATTGGACGCGGTGTGATTCATGACACGAGGCGTCATTCCCCATGAGTATGGACGCTCCCGTCCCATGCTTCAACGGCCATTAGTGCAGAGACCATCTGCAAAAACGCACAAACGGTGCTGCCTAGTGGCCGAAGAAGGTCTCCCGCAGCTGGCCGCTGAGCTGGCCGATCTCGGTCAGGAAGCCGTCGTGGCCGATCGGCGCTTCAATGATGTGCAGTTCCGCACCTCCCGGCAGGGCCTCGGCCAGCTGCCGGGTCTGGGCCGGGAAATACAGGCGGTCGGAGTCCACGGCCGCCACCAGGAACTCGGCGGTGGCCGGGGCCAGTGCCTCCCCGAGGCTTCCGCGCCCCCGGCAGACGTCGTGACTCATGAGGGCCTCGGTAATGGCGATGTAGCTGTTGGCGTCGAACCGTCGGACCAGCTTGCTGCCCTGGTGGTCCAGGTAGCTTTCCACCTGATAGCGCCCGCGTCCGGCCAGCGATCCGGCCTCCAGGGGCGCCTCGGACTCCTGGGCGTTCCGGCCAAACCGGCCGTCCAGTTCGGCCGCGGAGCGGTAGGTGATGTGCGCGATGCGGCGGGCGAGGGCGAGCCCTGCTTCGGGTTCCGGGCCGCCGTAGTAGTTCCCGCCCTGGAAATGGGGGTCCTGGCGGATGGCCAGGGTCTGGGCCTGCGCGAAGGCAATCTGTTCGGCTGTGCTGCTGGCGCCGACGGAAATCACGGCGCAGCGCCGTACCCGGGCGGGGAACGTGACGGCCCATTCGAGGGCGCGCGCGCCGCCGAGGGAGCCGCCCAGCACGGCATACCAGCTGCCGATGCCCAGGGCGTCGGCGAGCCGCGCCTCGGCGGCGGCGGTGTCCCGCAGGGTGACGAGCGGGAAACGCGATCCCCAGGGGCGCCCGTCGGGGGCCGGGGTGGAGGGTCCAGTGGAACCGTGGCAGCCGCCCAGGATGTTGATTGAAACGACGAAGTACTTGTCCGTGTCCACGGGAGCCCCGGGTCCGGCGAGCTGTTCCCACCAGCCGGGTTCCTCGCTGTCGCCGCGGGTCACGTGCGTGTCACCGGTCAGGGCGTGTTCTATGAGGACGGCGTTGGAGGCGTCAGCGTTCAGGGTCCCCCACGTCTCGTAGGCCAGGACCACATCCGGCAGCGGAATCCCCGATTCGAGCTGCAGGTCACCGATCCTGACGTACTGGACGGTCCCGTCAAGGTTGCGGGATGGCTTGGTTTCGGGAACACCCGTGCGGGTGACGGCAATCGTCATGTGAGGACCTATCTTCGCGCTTGCCTGCCGTCAGCTGACCGGCAGGCCAGGTCTTCACCCGGGGCACCCCGCCGCAAAAGGAGGGTTGCCGGCCAGCAAGCCGGGGCTGTCGCTGGCACTCATGACCTGGTACGAGTCTACGAAACACGGTGCGGATATCACGAAGATTGTGACTTCCATGTGACAACCCGGCCAACCGACAGCCCGGCGGCCGGCCGTCCCTAAGGGTGACCGGCCGCCGGTTCGCCTGGCCGCCCGGTTGGCCTGGCCGCCGGGTTGGCCTAGGCGGACTTGGCCGCGCGGAATCCGGCGTCGAGGTCCGCGAGGATGTCATCGATGTGCTCCAGGCCCACCGAAAGCCGCACCAGCCCGGGATTCACCCCCGCGATCGTCTGCTGTTCGGGCGAAAGCTGGCTGTGGGTGGTCGACGCCGGGTGGATCACCAGCGAACGGACATCGCCGATGTTCGCAACGTGCGAGTGCAGTTCGAGGGCATCGACGAACCGCTTCCCGGCCTCGGCTCCCCCGGCGATGTTGAACGCCACCACGGCACCGGTCCCCTTGGGCCCGTACTTGCGGCCGCGCTCGTACCAGGGGCTGGACGGCAGCCCGGCATAGGCCACCGATTCGACGTCGTCCCTGGCCTCCAGCCACTGCGCCACCTTGGTGGCGTTGGCCACGTGGCGTTCGATGCGCAGGCTCAGCGTTTCGATGCCTTGGGCGATGAGGAACGCGTTGAACGGGGACACGGCGGAGCCGAGGTCGCGCAGTAGCTGGACCCGGGCCTTGAGGATGTAGGACAGGTTCGCGCCCAGCGCGCCGTCCGCACCGAGGTCGCGGGCGTAGACCAGGCCGTTGTACGTGGGGTCCGGGGTGTTGAAGCCGGGGAACCGCTCCGGGTCCTTGCCGAAGTCGAAGTTGCCGGAGTCGACGATCACGCCGGCAATCGCGGCGCCGTGCCCGCCGAGGTACTTGGTGGCGGAGTGGACCACGATGTCCGCGCCCCACTCGATCGGCCGGATCAGGTACGGGGTGGAGAGCGTGTTGTCTACGATCAGCGGCACCCCGGCCTCGTGCGCCACGCGGGAGACACCTTCGATGTCCAGCACGTCCTGGCGGGGGTTGGAGACCACTTCGCCGAAGAACAGCTTGGTGTTGGGCCGGACGGCGTCCCGCCACTGGTCCAGGTTGTCCGGGTCCTCCACGAAGGTCACGGAGATGCCGAACTTCTTCAGCGTGTGGGCGAGCAGGTTGTAGGTTCCGCCGTAGAGGCTGGGGCTGGCCACCACATGGTCCCCGGCCTCGGCGATGTTGAGGATCGCGAAGGTCTCGGCCGCCTGCCCGGAGCTGAGCAGCAGGGCCGCGAGGCCGCCTTCAAGGCTGGCCACACGCTGCTCGACCGCGTCCTGCGTGGGGTTGCCGATCCGCGTGTAGATGGGGGCGAGCTCGGCGAGGGCAAAGCGGTTCGCGGCGCTTTCGGCGCTCGGGAACACGAACGACGTCGTCTGGTAGATGGGAAGGGCACGCGCGCCCGTGGCGCTGTCCGGCTCCTGGCCGGCGTGGATCTGGCGGGTTTCGAAGGACCAGGCGTTGGACATTGAGGCTCCTCAAGAACTGGGCACAGCACCGGCCAGGGCTTTGGGCCCGGGCCGGCACAGGCGCCGCGCTTGCCCTCCGGCGGGCGCCGGACGGCCAGGTCTTCACCCGGGGCACCCCACCGCGATACGAGGGTTGCCGGCCAGCGAGCCGGGGCTGTGTGCTGGCACTCATGACCTTGCAACAGTGTAGGAATGGCGGCGGAGCCCTGGATAGCTTTGTGACGAAGATGAAGACGGCTGCCATGGCGGCGGCTCCCGGGACACCGCGTCGGCCGCGCCGGGACATCCCACGACGGTTAGGGGAGCCTAAGCTGAGAGGTCCATCACAAAGTGCCAAGATGATGGCATGCGCATGGATCACGTCTCTTACGCCTGTGAACACGATGGCTTGGCAGCCACCACTGAACGTATTGCGTCTGCCCTCGGCGTCGAAGCCGTGAAGGGTGGAGTGCACCCCCGTTTCGGGACACGCAACATGATTATCCCGCTCGCGGGACACAAGTACCTGGAAGTCGTGGAGGTCCTGAACCACCCGGCATCCGACAAGGCCCCGTTCGGCCAAGCAGTCCGGGCGCGCTCCGAAGCGGGCGGCGGCTGGATGGGCTGGTGCGTCGAGGTTGACGATCTCGCCCCGTTCGAGGAGCGGCTCGGCCGCGCGGCCGTGAACGGCAACCGGAAGTTTCCCGACGGCCGCGAACTGGTCTGGAAGCAGATCGGCATCCTGGGGCTCATCGCCGACCCCCAGGTGCCCTACATGCTCAAGTGGGAGGGCGACCCGGAGCTGCACCCGTCCAACGCCTACGCGAGCGAAGTCAAGATGTCCGCGCTGACCATTGCCGGTTCGGCAGCGCGGGTGACGGAGTGGCTGGGCGAGCCGGTTGAAAAGCCGCTGGAAGACGTCGCCGTGAACTGGATCGCCCCGCACGGTACTCCTGGCATCCTCTCTGTCACCTTCGAGACCGCCTCCGGAGCGGTCACGATCTAACGCTCCACCTGCCCCAAAACTTCGGCCGCCATCTCTTAGGTGCCAACGATGTCACCTAGGAGATGGCGGCCGAGATCATTTAAGGGCCGGCCCCGGCACTCCGCCCAGGTACCCAGCCCCACACTCAGCCCGGTAGTCAGCCCAGGCCCACGGCCTTGCCGAACAGGCTGAACCCCACGAACGCCACTGTGTCCAGGATGGCGTGGGCGATCACAAGCGGCATCACCCGTTTGGTCCGCGTGTAGACCAGCGCGAAGACGACGCCCATTATCGCGTTGCCGATGAACGGCCCGAACCCCTGGTACAGGTGGTAGCTGCCGCGGAGCAGGGCACTGGCGGCGATTGCCGCCGGCACGCTCCAGCCCAGTTTCCCGAGCCGGTCCAGCAGGTAGGCCACCACAATCACTTCCTCCACGATCCCGTGCCGGATCGCGGACAGGACCAACACCGGCACGGTCCACCAGTACGGGTCCAGCGCGCTGGGAATGATCGCCGTCGTGATCCCCAGCGCCCGGCCGGCGGCGTAGAGCCCCAGGGACGGAATGCCGATGAGCGCGGCGAGCCCCAGCCCTTGCAGGAGGTCCTTGCCGGGCCGGGCGAAGTCGAAGCCGATCTTGTCGGAACGCCGAGGTTCCGCGCTCTCCGGCCGGCCAGTGTTCGGTGAGGAAGTAGATCACGAGGGCCACCGGGACCAGTGCGAAGAAGATGTCCAGCAGCTGGTAGGTGAGGTCGAAGTATTCGCGCGGGCTCTGCGAACGGTTCAGCGTGGACGTCCCCTGGGCCAGCGGCGCAGTGGTCATCTTGTCGAGCAGCTGCACCAGGGAGTAGACCGCGGACTGCCCCAGCGACAGCCCCAGGACAATCACCATTTCGAACCGCAGCCGACGGCGGGAGGGAACCAACATGTTTCTATCTTGCCCGCAGTTGCCGATAGTTTGCTGGTGCCCGAGTGCGTGCCGGCCGCGCCGGCACCACCAGCTTTTTGGGAGCCTATGCTTGGGGACTATGAGTGCGCCCCGGAAAATCATCATGATCCGGCACGGCCAGTCTGCCGCCAATGCCGATACCTCGATCTACAACCGTGTTCCGGACTACCGGATTCCGTTGACGCCGCTGGGCCTGGAGCAGGCCACCGCGGCCGGGGAGGAGGTCCGGCGCCAGCTGGACGGACGCCCGGTGTGCGTCTACGTCTCCCCCTACCTGCGCGCCTACCAGACCCTCGAGGCGCTCAACCTCGGCCCGCTCGTCGAGCGGGTGATCGAGGAACCGCGCCTGCGCGAACAGGACTGGGCCAACTTTCAGATCGCCGGCGACATTGAGGACCAGAAGGAGCTCCGCAACGCCTACGGGCACTTCTTCTACCGCTTCCGCGAGGGCGAATCCGGTTCCGATGTATACGACAGGATTTCCTCCTTCATGGAGACCCTGCACCGGCACTGGTCCAAGCCCAGCTATGCCCCGAACGCGCTCTTCGTGACGCACGGACTGACCATGCGGCTGTTCTGTATGCGCTGGTTCCACTGGTCGGTGGAATATTTCGAGTCCTTGAACAACCCGGAAAACGCCGAGGTCCGCACCCTGCTGCGCACCTCGCGCGGCAAGTACGAGCTCGACAAGCCCTTCACGCAATGGGAGAAGAGGCGCGTGGACGAAACCGTCCTCGATGCCCCGCCCATGATGTTCTAACCGGCCCTGGCGGACCGCCTGGCTAACGCACGGGCTGCGCTAACGGACCGTCTGGCTAACGGACCGCCTGCGAAACGCCGGCCCGCCACACCGCGTGGGTCAAGCGGGATGCCGGGCCGGTAGGCCAGGTGCGTGGCGGACGGCGCGTTGAGCAGGTGCAGGTCCGCGCGGTGCCCGACGGCGATCGAACCCACCGCGCGTTCGCCGTCGACGTCGTTCCCGGACTCCCGCCCCAGGGCCAGCGCGCCGCCATAGGTCGCGGCACGCACCGCCTCATGGACGCTGAGCCGCATCTGCAGCACGGCGGTAGTGACGCAGAACGCCATGGAGCTCGTGTAGGACGTGCCGGGGTTGCAGTTGGATGCCAGCGCCAGCTGCACGCCGGCGTCGAGCAGTTCCCGTCCCGGGGCCAGCGGCTGCCGGGTGGAGAGATCGCAGGCCGGCAGGCAGGTGGCCACCGTGCCCCGCGTGCCGCCACCGCCGGCGGCGTCCCAGCCGGCCCAGCTGGCGGCGAGGGCGTCGATGTCCGCGGCCGAAAGGTAGTTCACATGGTCCACGCTCGCGGCGCCGAATTCCACAGCCAGCCGGACACCGGGGCCCTCGCCGAGCTGGTTGCCGTGGACGCGCAGCCCCAGCCCGGCGGCCTTGCAGGCCAGCAGCACCCGGCGGGACTGGTCCTCGTTGAAGGCGCCCTGCTCGCAAAAGACGTCGGCCCAGCGGACATAGGGCCGGACCGCGGTGAGCATCGGCCCGCAGACCAGCTCCGTGTATTCCTCCGCGTCCATCCCGGCGGGCACGAGGTGCGCCCCCAGGTAGGTCACCTCGTCCGCCACGGTAGAGGCGATGCGGGCGCTGCGGGCCTCGTTCTCGAGATCCAGGCCGTAGCCCGTCTTGGTCTCCAGGTAGGTGGTGCCCTGCGACACGGCCTCCGCGACGCGGCCCATCGCCAGCCGGGTGAGGTCAAAGTCGCTCGTGCTCCGGGTGGCGCCGGTGGTGACGGCGATCCCGCCGGCGCTGTAGCTCTGCCCAGCCATCCGGGCCTCGAACTCGGCCGTGCGGTCCCCCGCGAAGATCAGGTGGGTGTGCGAATCGACCCAGCCGGGCAGGAGCGCCCGGCCCCCGGCGTCCACGGCCTCGTCGGCCGCCGGAGCAGCGGCTGCGGGGCCAAGCCAGGAAATCCGCTCCCCCTCGATCACCACCGCCGCGTCGCGGAGGACGCGGTGTTCCGGGTCCTGGGTCATCAGTTCGGCGATGTTGGTGATGAGGGTGCTCATGGATCCATTCTTCAGCGCCGGATGGACCAGCGGGTCGCGGCCAGGGCCTCCGCTGTCCGGGATGCCGGACTGGCCTCGGTGGACAGGGCCGCGGCCGTGACGGCGGACCCGTGACCGGCCAGGATCAGGCCGGCGGCCAGCTCCGCAATGGCGGATGAGGTCTGGAAACCGTACCCGCCCTGGCCGGCAAGCCAGAAGAATCCGGTGGCCTCGGCGTCGAATCCCGCCACCGGGACGCCGTCGGCCGCCTCCGTCCGCAGCCCCGTCCAGGCCGTGCGGACATTCCGGATCCCGAGCGTCGTGATCGTGTTGAGCCGGGCGACCAGCCGTTCGATGTCGCCGGGGTAGGGCCGGGCGTCCTCGGCGCCGCTCGGCACGTGCTCCGAGGGCGAGATCAGGACCTGTCCGTCGTCGGGCCGGAAGTAGAAGCTGTCATCGGCCGCCGCCACCATCGGGCAGGCTTCCGGGAGCGGATGCTCGACGTCGACGATCGCCGCGGTGCGGCGGTACGGCTGGAGGCCGAGCTTCTCGACGCCGCTGAGGACGGCGAGCTCGTCCGCCCAGGCGCCGGCGGCATTGACCACGACGGCGGACTGGAAGCCTTCCTGCCCGGCGCCGAGTTCCCAGCCGGTGCCGAGTCGCTGGGCCGAATGGACCGTGGCGCCGGTGATGATGTCCACGCCTCCCGCTTCGGCGCGCCGCCGGTGGTCCTCGAGCAGCACAGGGGCGTTGCAGGCGAAGGATCCGGTGTCCAGGCCGGCGGCGCTGAACGAGTCCGGGACAAGGGCAGGGCACAGATCCATCGCCTCGGCGTGGGTGATCCGGCTGCATGTGGCCGCTGGCCTCCGCCCGGACGGTGGCGTCGTCCCCGATCAGCATGAAGCTGCGCGGCGTGAGCACCGGTTCCGGACGTTCGGCATCCTGGGCGGCGATGAGGTCCAGCGTCCGGACGGTGAGTTCCTGGACCACGGGCGGGCCGTAGCTGGGAATCAGTTGCCGGGCCGAGCGGGCCGAGGTGTGGTAGGCCAGGGTCTGCTCGGCCTCGATCAGGGCCACGCTGCATTGCCCGGCCAGGGTGGCGGCAAGGGACAGGCCGGCGATACCGCCGCCGACAATCACGACATCGTAATGAGCTGACATGCTCCCATCCTTGCAGACTGTCGCGTCAGGCCGCGCCGACACCTGCGCCCGGGCGAGCGCCGTCGACTGTGGTGCCAGTTTTGTCGATGGTCCGCGGAACAGGGTCCAGATGGCTGATGCCCGTTGTGGTCACCTGTAAAACCTGGGCCGTGGCAATGTCATAGAACAGCCCTGTCAGGTGCAGCTCGCCGGACCGCAATCCTTGCTGCAGGCTGTGATGCCGCTGCAGCTGCTCCAGCTGGACGGCGACGTTGACCATGGCCAGTTGATCCACCTCCCCGTATCCGGCGTCTGCCGCATCGGCCTGCACCGGGTGGCCCGCGCGGAACGCGGCCAGGCTCGGCCGGGCGTGGTCGAGCCAGGCGTCGACGGGGCCGCGCCCGGCCGCAGCCGCGCGCTCCGGCGCTGTGTCCGGAGAGTGCTCCGGCGCCGTCTTCGCTTCGGCGATCAGGGCGGACATCGCCCCGCAGCCCGAATGTCCGCAGATCACCACGGACTTCACGGAGAGCTCACTGAGCGCGAACTCGAGGGCTGCCTCTACCGAGGGATCGAGACGGTCATGGCCCACGGCGTTGCCTACAACGTTGCCCACGTTGCGGACGGTAAAGAGGTCTCCGGGGCCGCTGCTGGTGATCAGGTTTGGCACCAGGCGGGAGTCAGCGCAGGTCAGGAAGAGCGTGTCCGGGTTCTGGCCGGCGGACAGTTCCTGCACATGGGGGCGGAGCAGGTGCGCGTGGCGGCGGTGGTAGTTGTCCACACCGGCGAGCACGGGACGCAACAGAGCCGGCCCGTCCGCCGTCGGACCCGCGTGTCCCGTCCGTCCGTGCCGCTGCCAGCTGCGCCAGGGGGCAAAGCCGCCGCGGAGAGCCGACCGTGAATTGCCGCGTTCCGGCGGGCGGTCCTGCGCCGCGCGAAGGGTGGCGGTGCCGCTTTCCTCGATCTCCACGGTGCCGCCGTTGCTGACGTGGCGCCGGCGCCAGGCGTCCAGGGTGTCATGGACCGGGTGGTCAAGGAAGTCCACTTCCAGCTCGACGGTCACGTGCGATCCTGGCGGCACGGAGGCCAGCACGTGGCTGAGGCGGGGAAGTGCCAGGAAGCTGCAGGACCCGTCGATGACCACCCGCCAGCGCTGATCGTCCCGGGCGCCGAGGGGCTCCGCGTGGATCCCGGCACGGACCACCCGCCATAGGACGGCCGCCATGGCCAGGGCGAGCCCGGTAACCACGCCGGCCAGGAGGTTGACGAACACCACGGCCAGGAGCGTGACGGCGTAGACGGCCAGGTCTCCGGTCACGCGGGCGGTGTTGAAGTCCGCCACCTTCACGAGCCGCACGCCGATGATGATCAGCAGTCCCGCGAGGACGGCCACCGGAACCAGCTCGATGACACCTGCAAGAAGGAGGGAGAAGACCAGGACCCAGACGCCGTGAAGAATGGCGGACTTGCGGGTCCGCGCCCCCGCTTCCAGGTTTGTTGCGCTCCGCACGATCACCCCGGTGATGGGCAGGCCGCCCAGCATGCCGGACGTCAGGTTCGCGGCGCCCTGGCCAACGAGCTCACGGTTGAAATCCGTTCGTTCCCCGTGGTGCATCCTGTCCACGGCCACCGCGGAGAGCAGCGACTCGACGCTGGCCACCAGGGCGATGGTGACGATGCCGATGACAACGGCACTCCAGTGTCCCTGCGGCAGTTGTGGCAAGGACAGCGCGTCCAGCAGGGACCCGTCAAAGGTGATCCGGTCGACGTCGGACGCTAACGGCAGCGAAAGCGCCGTGGCGGCGACGACCGCCACCAGCGGTGCCGGGATGCGCCGCAGGGACGCCGGCATGTACTTCCAGCCCAGCAGCAGAAGGATCACGGCGACGCCCAGAACCGCGGCCTGCGGGTCCAGCGAGGCGATGCTTACCGGAAGCGCCAGGACGTTCTGCCACGCCGACTCCCCGGCCTCGGCGCCGAGCAGCACATGCGTCTGCTGCAGGACGATGATGATGCCGATTCCGGCAAGCATGGCGTGCACGACGACGGGGGCGATGGCCAGGGCGACGCGGCCAACCCGGGCGAAGCCGAGGAGCGCCTGCAGCACACCAGCAGCCGCCGTGATGGCGCAGGTGGCCGGCCAACCGAACTGTTCCATCAAGCCCGCCACAATGACGGTCAATCCTGCGGCCGGGCCGCTCACCTGCAGGGGCGAGCCGCCGAGGGTGCCGGCCACGATCCCGCCGATGGCTGCGGCGATCAGCCCCGCCATGACCGGCGCCCCGGACGCCGCCGCGATGCCCAGCGAGAGCGGGACCGCAACAAGGAACACCACAAGGGACGCAGGTAAGTCCCAGCGGAGCCCGGACGTCAGGACTGTTCGGAGGGGAATCCGGCTGCCAGTGGCAGGAGCGGAGCGTGGGTCCGTGACGGCAGGTGCGGGCATTTCAGTCCTTGGCTCGTGGGGCGGGTCCTGATCCACGCTATTGACGCCGCCGCCGGGGCCGCAAGGATGTCTGTCGTGAGAAGAAACACCAGCTCAAGGCCGTAAGAATCGGCGTCACAGAGCCTTTGGTGCCCAGCCTCGGGGCCCGGTCCGGCAGCGGCTCCGGCACGGCCGCCGGGCCCGCCTGACCCCCCGAGGAATTCCCGGGCAATTTCAAGTCACATGGGAATTTGGGCCCTTCTGAAGGGGCTGGCGTCAAAAAGAATTTGCCCGTGCCGGGGCCGTTTCCCGGAATTGAGCAGGGCGGGCATCCCCGCGGGACCCCAGAACTTCTGGTGGAAGACATAAGTCAGTTCATCGAAGTCCCGATCCGGCGCCCTGACCACGCCGCAGTATCCGACAAACGCCCCAGTGGATCGTTCGAAGATGGCTGACGTGCCATATCCACGCATCGCACCACTGGGACATGCCCTTCGTTGGTCGTGGCCGTTGGACATAGTGGCATTATGTCCAGTCCTCACTGCCGGGGCTGGGCATGTCCCGCGGACAAGAAAGTGGAGGAGGCCGGGATGAACGAGCAAGGCGAGGCTGAGGCCGGACCCTTGCGTGAGCAGTTCAAGCGTGGGGCCCGGCCTCAGGGATCAGGCGGCGCCGGCTGCGGCGACCGCCGCGCGGCTGCGCACGAACGCCTGGACGCAGGCCTCGACGTCGTCGGCGCTGTGTGCGGCGGAGAGCTGGACGCGGATCCTTGCGGCGCCCTTGGGCACCACCGGGTAGCTGAAGGCCGTGACGAAGACGCCGTTGTGGAGCATGGTCGTCGGCCACCTTGGCGGCCATGACGGCGTCGCCGAACATCACCGGGACAATAGCGTGCTCGCCGGGGAGCAGGTCGAAGCCTTCCTCGCTCATGCGGTTCCGGAAGAGCTCAGCGTTCGCGAACAGCTTGCCGCGCAGTTCGCCGGAGCTCTCCACGAGGTCCAGGGCCTTGAGCGTGGCCGCGACGATCGCGGGGGCCAGTGAGTTGGAGAACAGGTAGGGGCGGGCCTTCTGGCGGAGCATGGCGATGACTTCACTGTGGCCGGAGACGTACCCGCCGGAGGCGCCGCCGAGGGCCTTGCCGAACGTGCCGGTGTAGATGTCCACGCGGTCCGAGACGCCGGCGTGTTCCGGCGTGCCGGCACCGGTGGCGCCCATGAAGCCCACCGCGTGGGAATCGTCCACCATGACCAGTGCGTCGTACTTTTCGGCGAGGTCGCAGATCGCTTCGAGCGGGGCCAGGAAGCCGTCCATCGAAAAGACACCGTCCGTGACGATGATCGTGCGGCGGGCCGGGTTCTCCTGCGTGGTGGCCGCGATCAGCTTCGCCTCAAGATCCGCCATGTCCTGGTTGGCGTAGCGGAAACGCTGGGCCTTGCAGAGCCGGATGCCGTCAATGATGGAGGCGTGGTTCAGGGCGTCGGAGATGACGGCGTCTTCCGGGCCGAAGAGGGACTCGAACACGCCGCCGTTGGCGTCGAAGCAGCTGGAGAACAGGATGGTGTCCTCGGTGCCGAGGAACGCCGAGACGCGCTGCTCCAGTGCCAGGTGCAGGTCCTGGGTGCCGCAGATGAAGCGCACGCTGGCCATGCCGAAGCCGCGCTCGTCCATCGCGGTCTTGGCGGCGGCGATGATGTCCGGGTGGTCCGCGAGGCCCAGGTAGTTGTTGGCACAGAAGTTCAGCACGTCGGCGCTGGACTCGCCGATCTGCCCGGCCTTGATGCGGTTGGCCTGCGGCGAGTCGATGTGCCGCTCGGTCTTGAACAGTCCGGCGCTGCGGATCTCATCGAGTTCGTGCTGCAGCTGGTCCTTGATGGCTGAATACATGGGTTGGCTCCTCGGCTGGTTGGATGCGGGGGCAAAATGCGGTGTCTGGCAGGGGTTCTAAAGCGGGCCTAGAATACGGTCCAGTCGAGGACCACCTTGCCGCCTACGCCGGCGCGGGCCACGTCGAAACCCTTTTCCCAGTCGGTGGCCGGCAGCGTGTCCGTGACGACGGCCGAGATGTTCGCGTGCAGGACCGGGTTGGAGGAGAGCATGGCGCTCATCGCGTACCAGGTCTCGAACATTTCGCGGCCGTAGATGCCCTTCATGGTCAGCATGTGCGTGACCACCTTGCCCCAGTTGATGTCGATGGACTGGCTGGGCAGTCCCAGCATTGCGATCCGGCCGCCGTGGTTCATGTTGTCGATCATCTCAGGCAGCGCGGTGGGGTGTCCCGACATTTCCATGCCGATGTCGAACCCTTCGCGCATGCCGAGTTCGCGCTGGGCGTCCTTGACCCGCATCTTCGAGACGTCGATCGCGAGGTCGACGCCGAGCCTGCGGGCCAGTTCCAGCCGGGGAGCGGAGACGTCGGTGATCGCGATCTTCCGTGCCCCCGCGTGCCGGGCGACGGCGATCGCCATCAGGCCGATGGGTCCGGCCCCGGTGATCAGGACGTCCTCACCGACCAGCGGGAAGCTCAGGGCGGTGTGGACGGCGTTGCCGAAGGGGTCGAAGATGGCGCCGAGTTCCGGGGTGACGGACGGGTCTTGGTGGACCCAGACGTTGGTCTCGGGGATCACCACGTACTCGGCGAAGGCGCCGTCGCGCTGGACGCCGACGCTGACGGTGTTGATGCACATCTGCCTACGGCCGGCGCGGCAGTTGCGGCAGATGCCGCAGACGATGTGGCCTTCGCCGGAGACCCGGTCCCCCACTTTGACGTCCAGGACGTCCTCGCCGGTCTCCACGACCTCGCCGTAGAACTCGTGGCCGGCAATCAGGGGGGCATTGATGATGCCCTGCGCCCAGGCGTCCCAGGCCTGGATGTGCAGGTCGGTGCCGCAGATACCGGTGGTCATGACGCGGATCTAGACGCAGCCGGGGCCGGTTTTCGGCTCGGGACGGTCAACGAGCTCGAACCCTGCGTGGGCGCCGGCCTTGTAGAGAGCCTTCATGGGTCTTCCTAACTCTGAGATTCGCTCCGCGCGTTCTGTTCCGCCGTGCGGCGGGCGTGTGGGACAACTCACCCCATTAGACCCATCAGAAAGCATTAGCACAACCGAATTTTTCTCAATCGACGAATTAGGAATTGCTATTGCATAGAATGGCTGGCATGGAAATCCACCAGCTGGAGATGCTGCGCGAACTCGGAGCCCTGGGCAGCGTCAAGGCCGTCGCCGAAACCCTCCTCGTGACGCCGTCGGCCGTGTCCCAGCAACTGGCGGCGCTGCAGAAGACCGTTGAGGTGCCGCTGACCCGCAAGGAGGGCCGGAACCTGGTGCTCACGGAGGCGGGCCAGGTCCTGGCGGACGCCGGTGCCGCGGTGGTCAGCGCGATGGCGGATGCGAAGATGGCGATCGGCGCCTACCACGGCTCGCCGGTGGCGCCGGTGACGCTCAGCGGTTTCCACAGCGCTGGGCAGGCGCTGTTCGCGCCGCTGGCCCGGTTCCTGGACGGCCCCGGCCAACCCCGGATCCTGCTCTCCGACGAGGACGTCGCCCAGCAGGATTTCCCGGCCCTAACGGCGCGCTACGACCTGGTGCTGGCGCACCGGATGGACCACAGCCCGCGCTGGCCCGAGGAACGCGTCGCGGTGATCCCGCTCGCGCACGAGCCGCTGGACGTGGCGTTGCCAGCCGGGCACCGGCTGGCAGGCCAGCGTGCGGTGACGGCCGACGACGTCGTGGGCGAACCGTGGGTGACGAGCCGCGCCGGCTACTCCCCCGCCGACGTGCTCTCCGCCGTCGCGGCGGTCTCCAGCCGTGAACTGAACATTGTGCACCGCATCAACGACTATTCGACCGTGGCGGCGCTCGTGGCGGCCGGCGGCGTGATCGGCCTGCTGCCGCGGCACACCGCGCGGCCTGTGCTGAACCCGGCATCGTGCTGCGGCCGCTGGAGGGCATCAGCACCCGGCGCCGGATCGACTCCTGGCCCGGCCGGAGAACCTTAAACGCACCTCGGTCATGATGGTCTGCGAAGCGCTGCAGACCGTCTGGACGTCACTGACCGACTAGTTGGGCTGGCCGGCGGGGCTAGGGCCTAGCCCTCGACGCCGAGGCGCTGGAGGATCAGCTCCTTGACGCGGCCGGCGTCGGCCTGCCCGCGGGTGGCCTTCATGACGCCGCCGACGATCGCGCCGATCGCCTGGAGCTTGCCGGCGCGGATCTTGTCCGCGACGCCGGGCTGCGCGGCGAGGGCCGCGTCGATGGCTTCCAGGAGGGGGCCGTCGTCGGAGACCACGGCGAGGCCGCGCTTTTCGACGATTTCGGCCGGGGTGCCCTCGCCGGCGAGCACGCCGTCCAGGACCTCGGAGGCCATCTTGTTGTTGATCTTGCCGCCCTCCACCATCTTGTTCAGTTCCACGATGGTGGCCGGTGCGACGCCGAGCTGGCCGGGATCGACGTCGGCGTTCTTGGCGCGTCCGACGATCTCGCCCATCCACCATTTGCGGGCCACGGTGGCGGTGGCGCCGGCGGCGATGGTTTCCTCGATCTCGTCCATGACGCCGGCGTTGACGACGTCGCGGAACTCCAGGTCCGAGTAGCCCCAGTCGGCCTGCAGCCGCTTGCGCCGGGCGGCCGGCGGCTCGGGCAGGGTGGCCCGGAGTTCCTCGACCCATTCGCGGGACGCGGTGATCGGGACGAGGTCAGGTTCCGGGAAGTAGCGGTAGTCGTCGGCGTCGGACTTGGCCCGGCCCGACGTCGTGGTCCGCGTGTCCTCGTGCCAGTGGCGGGTTTCCTGGATGACCGGCTCGCCGGAGTCCAGCACGGCGGCGTGCCGCTGGATCTCGTAGCGGACGGCGTGTTCGACGGCGCGCAGCGAGTTGACGTTCTTGGTTTCCGAGCGGATGCCGAAGCGTTCGCGGCCGTGCGGGCGCAGCGAGACGTTGGCGTCGCAGCGGACGTTGCCGCGTTCCATCTTGGCGTCCGAGACCCCGAGGTTCTTGACGATTTCGCGGACGGCGGCCACGTAGGCCTTGGCGAGTTCGGGTGCGCGGCTGCCGGCGCCCTCGATCGGCTTGGTGACGATCTCGACCAGCGGCACGCCGGAGCGGTTGTAGTCCACCAGGGAGTAGTCCGCGCCCTGGATGCGCCCGGTAGCGCCGCCCATGTGGGTCAGCTTGCCGGCGTCCTCCTCCATGTGCGCGCGTTCGATCTCGACGCGGAACATCGTGCCGTCGGCGAGCTCGATGTCCAGGTAGCCGTCGTACGCGATGGGCTCGTCGTACTGTGAGGTCTGGAAGTTCTTCGGGGTGTCCGGGTAGAAGTAGTTCTTCCGGGCGAAGCGGCACCTCTCGGCGATCTTGCAGTTCAGCGCCAGGCCGATCTTGATCGAGGACTCGATCGCGGTCTTGTTCACCACCGGCAGCACGCCGGGCATGCCGAGGTCTACCTCGTTGACGTTGGTGTTCGGCTCGTCGCCGAAGACGTTCGGTGCGGAGGAGAACATCTTGGTCTTGGTGTTGAGCTCCACATGGACCTCGAAGCCCAGGACGGGATCGTACTTCTCCATCGCCTCTTCGAAGCTGAGGGTTGCGTCAGTCATTAGTGTGAACCTCCGTGGCTCGCGACGGCGTCATTACGGCAAGTGCCTGGCTGTGAGGGTGCAGTCAGCGACGGTGCTTTGTCCAGCAGCGGGCCGCCCCACTGCGCCTCGAGCAGGGATTCCAGGACACGCGCCGACGCGGTACAGCCGGGCGTCCTGGCGGGCCGGTGCCAGCAGCTGGATGCCGACCGGCAGCCCGTCCTCGTCGGCGAGGCCGCCGGGCAGGGAGAGCCCCGGGACGCCTGCCATGTTGGCGGGGATGGTGGCGACGTCGTTGAGGTACATCGCCAGTGGGTCGTTGAGCTTCTCGCCGAGCTTGAAGGCCGTGGTCGGCGCCGTCGGGGAAATCAGCACGTCGGCCTTGGCGAACGCGGCGTCGAAGTCGCGCTGGATCAGGGTGCGCACCTTCTGGGCCGAGCCGTAGTACGCGTCGTAGTAGCCGGCGCTCAGGGCGTAGGTGCCCAGGATGATGCGGCGCTTGACCTCATCGCCGAAGCCGGCGGCGCGGGTGGAACCCATGACGCGTTCAATCGTCATCGGTCCCTGCTCGGGCAGGACCCGCAGGCCGTACCGGACGCCGTCGAACTTGGCCAGGTTGGAGGACGCTTCGGAGGGCATGATCAGGTAGTAAGCGCCCAGGGCGTACTTGAAGTTGGGGCAGGACACCTCGACGATTTCGGCACCGGCGGCCTTGAGCAGCTCAAGGGACTCGTTGAAGCGGTTCTCGACGCCGGCTTGGTAGCCCTCGCCGTGGAGCTCCTTGATGATGCCGATCTTCATGCCCTCGACGTGGCCGGTCCGGGCGGCGGCACGAGGTCCTCCAGCGGGTCCGGGAGCGAGGTGGAATCGCGCGGGTCGTGGCCGCCGATCACCTGGTGCAGCAGGGCGGAGTCCAGCACGGTGCGGGAGACCGGGCCGATCTGGTCCAGCGAGGAGGCCATGGCGATGGCGCCATAGCGGGAGACGCCGCCGTAGGTGGGCTTGACGCCGACTGTGCCGGTGACGGCGCCGGGCTGGCGGATGGAGCCGCCGGTGTCCGTGCCGAGGGCCAGCGGGGCTTCGAAGGCCGCGACGGCGGCAGCGGAGCCGCCGCCGGAGCCGCCCGGGATGCGGTCCAGGTCCCAGGGGTTGTGGGTGGGGCCGAACGCGGAGTGCTCGGTGGAGGAGCCCATCGCGAATTCGTCCAGGTTGGTCTTGCCCAGGATCGGCATTTTCGCGGCGCGCAGGCGCTCGACCACGGTGGCGTCGTAGGGGCTGTGCCAGCCCTCGAGGATCTTCGAGCCGGCCGTCGTGGGCTGGCCGATGGTGACGATGAGGTCCTTGACCGCGATCGGCACGCCGGCGAGGACGTGCAGCTCCTCGGCGGCGGCGCCGCCGGCGGCGCGGATCGCGTCCACTTCGGCGGCGACGGCGAGCGCCTCATCCGTGTTGACGTGCAGGAAGGCGTGGACCTTGCCGTCCACGGCGGCGATGCGGTCCAGGTGGGCCTGGGTGACCTCGACGGCGGTGATCTCGCGGGCGGCGAGCTTTTCGGCGAGCGCGGCGGCAGAGAGGCGGATCAGTTCGTTGTTCTCAGTCATGGTCTTAGTCCTCATCCAGGATTGCCGGGACCTTGAAACGGCCTTCGTACGCGTCGGGGGCACCGGAGAGGGATTGCTCGGCCGTAAACGTGTGGCCCACGACGTCCTCGCGGAACACGTTGGTCAGCGGAATCGGGTGGGACGTGGCCGGGACGTCATCACCGGCAGCTTCACTGACGGACTTCACTGAATCCACGATGACAGCGAGTTCGCCGGCCATCCTGTCCAGCTCTTCAGCACTCATCTCGATGTGCGCGAGTTGCGCGAGATGCGCGACGTCGTCGCGGTTGATCGCAGCCATGGATCTCCCCTGCAAGTTCGGATTATTTTCCGTCCCAGTCTACGTGGGTTGAACTGCTGTTACCGTCCGACGCCGAGATGGCAGTTCGCGGCAATGTTTTGTGCAAACACTGCCGCGAACTGCCATCTCGTGGGCTGGTTAGCCGATGCCGATGGCTCCGGTGAGGACTCCTACTCCGAGCATGACCAGGGAGATCACGGCCGTGCGCCAGAGGACCTTCTTGTGGTGGTCGCCGAGGTCCACCTTGGCCAGGGAGACCAGGAGCAGGATCGCGGGGACCAGGGGGCTCTGCAGGTGGAAGGGCTGGCCGGTGATGGAAGCGCGGGCCATTTCGGCGGCGCTGACGCCGTAGTGGGCCGCCGTCTCGCTGAGGACCGGCAGGACGCCGAAGTAGAAGGCGTCGTTGCTCATGAAGAACGTCATCGGGATGCTCAGGACGCCGGTGATGATGGCCATCAGCGGGCCCATGTCGGACGGGATGATCTGGACCAGCCATTCCGACATTGCCTTGACCATGCCAGTGCCGTTGAGGACGCCGGTGAGGACCGCGGCAGCCATGACCATGCTGACGACGGCGACAATCGAGGGTGCGTGCGCGATCAACTGGGCGCTCTGGTCCTTGACCTTGGGGAAGTTGACCAGCAGGGCGATGGCGGAGCCCACCATGAAGACGAACGGCAGCGGAATGACGTTGGCGACGAGCGTCACCATGACCGCGACCGTCAAGCCGAGGTTGAACCAGAACAGCTTGGGACGGAGGGTCTTGCGGTTGGGGTCCAGGGCGGTGTCGGCCATGGCGGAGTCGCGGTCGTCAACGAGGGAGTCGGTGCGCTCGAGCACTGCAACGGAGGATCCCTCCGGGGCGAGCCCGGCGGGCGAGTCACCGGAGCCCTTGCGGCCGCGGCGGCTTCCGGAACCGCCGGCCATGATGCCGCCGGCTGCGCCGTCTGCACCGCCGACTGCGCCGCCTGCATCGCCGACTGCGCCGCCGTCGATCGATTCAGCTGAATCCGGGACGCCCCAAATCTCGGGGGCGGTGCTGCGGAGGCGGTTGCGTTCCTGCAGGCCGAGCAACCAGGAGAAGACCAGCACCACAATGAGTCCGGCGATGAGGGACGGGATCATGGGCACGAAGACATCGTTGACGTCGAGCTTCAGCGCCGAGGCGGCGCGGGCGGTGGGGCCGCCCCAGGGCAGGATGTTCATGGTGCCGTTGGCCAGGCCGGCCACGCAGGTCAGCACCACGGGGCTCATCTTGAGCCGCAGGTAGACCGGCAGCATCGCCGCGGTGGTGAGGATGAAGGTGGTGGAGCCGTCGCCGTCGAGCGAAACAGCTGCTGCGAGGATGGCCGTGCCGAGGACCACCTTGGCGGGGTCGTTGCCGAGCTTGCGCAGGATGAACCGGACCAGGGGGTCAAAGAGCCCGACGTCGATCATCAGGCCGAAGTAGATGATCGCGAACATCAGTAGCGCGGCGGTGGAGGTCATGGACTTCATGGAGTCCAGCACCATCGGGCCAATGCCGAGGCCCGCGCCGGCGAAAAGCCCGAAGACTGTGGGAACGATGATGAGCGCCAGCACGGGCGTCAACTTCTTCGTCATGATCAGCACCATGAATACCGCGATCATGGCGAATCCTAGTAATACCAGCACGGCCGGCTCCTTCTTCGTTGAATGACACCACTCCGGTGTGATGCGCACTACAGACGTTAGAGTGGCGTCCGTCACGACTGGGCCTTTGGCTCAATTGATTGGCATACTGCTTATTGGATGCATTTTGCGCATTTTGCTCACGTCCGTACCAACCCTAGGCAGGAGCCCGATGAAGCGCCGCACAGCTCTGCCGGCCCTGCGCTTTTCGACCCAGACACTGTTGCTGCAGCTCGGCGTCGTGGCGTTGGTGGTGTTGCTGAGCAGCGCCGTCCACGCCTGGCTGACCTACGACCGGCTGGGCCGCGAGGCGGAGAACCAGGCACTGACCCTGGCCCGGACGGTGGCCTCGGACCCGTCCGTGCGGGCAGAGGTCAAGTCCATCAGCGCCCTTCCCGCCGCTCCCCCGGCGGCCGAGCTGTTGGCCGGCCCCTTGATGGCTGCCGCGGAGGGTGCCCGCACCCGCACCGGGGCCCTGTTCGTTGTCATCACGGACGAGACCGGCATCCGGCTGGCGCACCCGGACGCGGAACGGCTGGGCGAAAAAGTCAGCACGGACCCCTCGGAGGCCCTCGCCGGCAGGGAGGTCACCACGCGCAACACGGGCACGCTGGGACCGTCCGCCGGCGCCAAGGTCCCGGTGTACGCCCCGGACTCCGGAGCGGTAGTCGGTGAGGTGAGCGTGGGGTACTCCACCGAAACCATCAGCCAAAGCCTGGCCCGGGACATCGTCCCCATCGCCGCCACGGCCGCCGGAGCGCTGCTGGCCGGTGTGCTGGCCTCCTTCCTGCTGCGGCGGCGGCTCCAGCGGCTGACACTCGGGCTGGAGCCCGAGGAGATCAGCACCCTGGTGCACGACCAGGTGGCCGTGCTGCAGGGGGTCGACGACGGCGTGATCGGCGTTGCGGCCGACGGCAGGGTCAGTGTTTTCAACGCCGCTGCCCAGCGGCTGCTCGGCGTTCCCGACCTCGCGGGCACCGCCTGGGCAACCGCGCCGGTGCCGGAGCAGCTGAAGGCCCTGACCCGGGCCGACGCGCCGGAGGGCGATGCGGTGGAACTCGTGGCCGGCGGCCGGGTCCTGGTGGCGAGCGCCCGCAAGGCCCTCCATCGTCGCGAGGACCTGGGCTGGGTGGTGATGCTGCGGGACCGGACCGAGCTGCAGCAGCTGACCCGCCAGCTCGACGCCGTCGGCACCATGTCCGCGGCCTTGCGGGCGCAGCGCCACGAATTCGCCAACCAGCTGCACACGATCGCCGGCTTCATGAGCATCGGCCAGCCCCAGCAGGCCCAGGACTATCTCGCCAAACTGGCGGGCACCGGTCCGCTGACGTTCCCGGTGGACCAGGCCGAGCTGCTTCAGGATCCTTACCTGCAGGCCTTCCTGGGCGCCAAGGGCGTCGAGGCGGACGAGCGCGGCGTGAGCCTGCGCCTCGGCCCGGAATCCGTGGTCCGCGGCCACGTCACCGAACCGCAGGACGTCACCACCGTCCTGGGGAACCTGATCGACAACGCCGTGGACGCCGCCGTCGCCGGTTCGGCGGCCGATCGCTGGGTGGAAGTGGAAGTGCTGGACGAACCGGGCATCAACGGAGGAGCCGGCACACTTCACATTGTGGTGGCGGATTCCGGCGACGGCCTGGGCGCCGGAATGACAGCCGCGGAAGCCGAGGCGGTCTTCGCGGAAGGCTATACGACCTCGGACCGGCCGGCGCGGGCGGGCGCCGGGCAGGGCCTGGGGCTTGCCCTGTCCCGGCAGCTCGCGCGCCGCCGCGGCGGAGACGTGCGGTTGCTGGAAGCGGGCTCCCCCGGCGGCCCGGGTGCCGTGTTCGTCGCCACCCTGCCCGGAACCACCGAACCAGGATTACTGAACCAGGCCGAACGCGGAGAGGACAACGATGTCTGAGGATTTCAGGGTGCTGATTGTCGATGATGATTTTCACGTCGCCAAGCTGCATGCCGCCTACGTGGATTCGGTGGCCGGGTTCCTGGCGCTGCCGCCGGCCGGTTCGGCGTCGCAGGCGCTGCAGGCCATCCACAGCCTGCGCCCGGACCTGGTGCTGCTGGATGTCTACCTCCCGGACGCTTCGGGCCTGGACCTGCTGCACCAGCTGGACGTCGACACCGTGGTCCTCAGCGCGGCCTCGGACACGGCCTCGCTGCGCCTCGCGTTCCGGCGCGGGGCACTGGGCTACCTGCTCAAACCCTTCACGGCCGAATCCCTCTCGCAGCAGCTGCGCTCCTATGCACGCTACCGCCGGATCCTGGCGCAGCCGGGCTCCGTCAGCCAGGAGACGGTGGAACGCGCCAAGCGCGCCCTGATCCCGGGCGACGTCGTCGCCTCCGCGCGTCCCCGCTCGGCCACCGAGGCCGCGGTGCTGGAATCCCTGGTTCCCGGCGAGCAGTATTCGGCCGCCGACGTCGCCGCCCGTGTGGGCGTGTCCCGGGCCACCGCCCAGCGGTATCTGTCCGCGTTGGCGGACGACGGCGCCGTCGACATCCAGCTGCGCTACGGCACCACCGGGCGGCCCGAGCACCGCTACGGGATCCCCGCCGGAACCGGCCACTAGGATCGCACGGTACTTGGGGGTTGCCGGCGTTGCCGGGGTCACTGCGGCTGGCCGGCGGCGCCGTCGGGCCCCTTCTGTGCCGCCGCCTGCTCCGCCTGAACGGCTCTGTAGATGTTGCCGTGGATCATGTCCGCCCCGATGCGCTCGATCACGCCGTCGCGCTCCAGGACCGCCCGAACCGCGGGCTTGAGCCGGGTCAGGCGCAGGTTGACGTCCGACTCGCGGGCGAGGGTCGCGATGTCCGCCATCTTTGCTGCCCCCTGGGAGTCGACGAAGTTGATCCCGCCGCAGTCGAGCACAATCCCTGTGAGCCCCGGCGTTGAATGAATGACCTCGCGCAGGCGATCCTCCAGCGCGTCGGCGGTGGCGAAGAACAGGCCGCCGTCGAACCGGATTACGGCAATACCGGGAACGATCTCGTCGCTGGAGTGCCCATCAGCTTCACGAAAAACCTGGGTGCCCGGTTCGCGGCCTAGCGACGGCATCTCCGGGTGGGTGGCCACCCGGACGAGCCAGATGAGCGAGAGGACGATCCCGATGACGACGCCCGCCAGCACGCCGAAAATGAGCGTGCCGATGATCGCTGCGATCGCAATCCAGAAGTCAAACTTCTGCACGCGGGCAAGCCGCCGCATCTCCGGCACGTTCATCATGCCCATGACGACGGCCTCGATGATCAGTGCCGCCAGCACAGGCTTCGGCAGGATCGAGAACAGCGGCGCCAGGAAGAGCAGCGTGAGCAGAACTGTGACCCCCGAAGTGAGGGAGGCAAGGCCGGTCTTCGCCCCGGAGTGGTCGTTCAGCGAGCTCGCTGACAGACTCGTCGAGACGGGCATCCCCTTGAAGAGCCCCGCGGCAATATTGGCCATCGACTGGGCAATCGATTCCTGGTTGATGTCGATCTGGTAGCGGTGCTTGGCAGCGAACGCCCTCGCATCCCCGGCGGTCTGGGAGAAGCCGATCAGGACCAGCGCCACCGCCGCGAGGGCCACGGTGCCCACGTGGTCCCACATCAGCTGGCCGTCCGGGACCTGAAGCGAGGGCAGGCCGCTGGGCACGTCCCCCACCAGTGCCACGCCCTTGGCCCCGAGATCGAACAGCGCTGCAGCCAGCAATCCGCCCACCACCAGGACCAGGGCGCCGGGGACTCTGGGCGCGATGGCTTTCAGGCCGAAGACGACGGCCAGCGCGATGGCCCCCACCACGACGGTGGTGGGCTGCGCCTCGCCCAGGGTCCCCAGCCAGGACCGCAGCTCCTGGATCGGGTTGGAGCCGGTGACCTCGGTCCCGGTGAGTTTGGGGAGCTCCCCGATGACGACGTCGATCGCCGCGCCGAAAAGGAAGCCGGTGACCACGGCCTTCGAGAGGAACTGTGCAATCCAGCCCATCTTGAAGACGGCAAGAAGCAGGAACAGGATCCCGGAGGCAAGGGTGATTCCCGCAACGAACGAGGCGACATCCTGGTCGCCGGTGATGCCTGCCGCGAGCACGGCACTCGCGGCCACCGCCGCCAGGCCCGAGCTCGGCCCCATCGAGATCTGCCGGCAGGTGCCGAAGATCGCGTACACGATGGCGCCTGCGGCCGCGGCATACAGGCCGTTCTGCAGTGGTATCCCCGCGATGCCTGCGTACCCCAGGTTCTTCGGAACGATCAGGGCCGCGACCGTGACTCCGGCAATCACATCGCCGCGCAGCCACGAGCGGTCATACGAGCGGAACTGGCCAATGATCGGGACCCGGGCCGGGCCCGCTGCCCTGCGCCTTGGTCATGCGCCCTTCATACTCCAAGTCCGGCGGTTCCGCCAGAGTCCCGGCGGCCGCCGCGAGCCGGGTTTCTAGCTGGCGCTCTTCTGGGCGACGAGTTCGATCTCGACCAGCATCTTGGGATCCAGGAACGGCAGCACGTGAACGAGGGAGAGCGTGGGACGGATGTCGCCGAAGACCTCGCCGTGGGCGCGGCCGGCCTCTTCCCACTTGCTGATGTCCGTCAGGTACAGCTTGGACTGCACCACGTCCTCGAAGCCGAAGCCGGCCTCGGCCAGCACTGCGCCGAGCTTCTGCAGGATGTAACTGGTCTGGGCATAGAAGTCGTCGCCCACAATTCCGTCTTCGCCGCTGGCGGCGGTCGCGGAGATGTAGAGGGTGTTGTCCACCTGGACAGCCCGGGAATAGCCGAGGGTCTGTTCCCAGGTGGAGCCGGTGCCGAAGGTCTTGCGCATGGTGGGCCTTTCGCAGTTGCCGCAGGGATCGGCACAACTTTAGGTCGCCAGACGTTTGAGCCGCCAAACCAGGTTGCTTTGTGTCGGCTGGCCCTGCGCGGGGCCAGTGCCCTGGCTAGAGCTCCTGGCGGTATACGAGCAGTTTGATGTCTGTGCCCGGCACCAGCCAGTCGCGCTCCGGCGCCCGCCGGAAGCCGGTCTTCCGGTAGAGGCCGTGGGCACTTTCCCAGGTCTCGCCCGTGGTGAGGGCGACGGCGTGGATTCCGGGCAGGGACCTGGCGTGGTCGATGATGGCCTGGACCATGGCCTTGCCGGCGCCGCTGCGCTGCACGGACGGGTCCACCACGAGCATGCGGAACTCGAGCTCGTCCCTTTGGGCGATGTCCGCGTAGGGCTCGCCCTCGACCGCCAGCGTCACCGAGCCAAGGACACGGCCGTCCCGCTCCGCGACCCATACCGTCGCGTCCGCCGCACGCTGCTCAACGTTCTGGATCTGCCGCATGTACGGGTGGTCGGCGCTCTCAAAGTAGCCCGCCGCCAGGTAGGCGTCCCGGGTGATGCGCGCTATGGCGTCGAAGTCGGCCGGAACGGCGGGGCGAATGAGGATCTGCGAAGGCACCTGTCAATGGTACGGGCGCCCGGCCCGGGCCCGCGTCCGGAAGTGCCGTTTCCGTGATTGAACTATCAGTCAGGCCAGGCGCACTCAGTCCTGCCACAGGCCCGCAGCCGGCCTGGGAATCGGCTTTAGAGGGGGAACTTTCCGGAGAGTTCCAGCGGTCCGGCGCACGTCCATGCGGCCAGGCGCTCGTCGTCGGCCGGGCCGCCGGCCAGGGGGCTGGTAAGCCGCGGCCGGCGCACCCAGCAGCCTGCCTCCTCGGCGATCAGGGCCCCGGCGGCGAAGTCGTGTTCGTTGAGCCCGCGCTCACCGAAGGCGTCGTGCGTGCCGTCCGCCACGAGGCACAAATCCAGCGCAGCCGAGCCCAGCCGGCGCATGTCGGCGAAGCCGTCCATCAGGCTGCCGAGGCCGGCGGCCTGCTCCGCCCGCACGTCGGGGTCATAGCTGAAGCCCGTGGCCAGGATCTGCCCGGTCCGCCCGGGGACCGGGCCGAACAGGGCGGTCAGCCGGCCCTGCTCCTGGAGCCAGGCCCCCTCGCCGCGGGACGCGTAGTAGGTGCGGCCCAGCGCCGGTGCGCTGACGACGCCGGCCAGCCAGACGCCGTCGGCGTCCGCCACCGCCACGGAGGTGGCGTAGTAAACGATGTTGCGGATGAAATTGGTGGTGCCGTCGAGCGGGTCGATGGACCAGCGGTAGCCGCTGGGCTCCGCGGGCAGGACGGTGCCGCCCTCCTCCCCCGTGATGATGTCCCACGGCCGGGCGGCGGTGATGACGTCCCGGACCGCGGCTTCAGCGGCGAGGTCAAAGGCCGTCACCCAGTCTCCTGAGTCGCCCTTGTTGCTGACCTCCAGGGCGGCGGTTTTCCGGGCGGCCAGGACAGCGGCCCCCGCCGCCGCGGCCGCCTTGGCCAGTTCCAGCAATGCCGGAATGCCGGGGACGGACTCGGGAGGGACGTCGGGGTGGGCGCTCATTCGGCCGCCGCAGCGTCGACGCCGAGGGCCGCGCCGTCGGCGTCGCGTCAGCGTCAGCAACATTGTCCGCGAGGGCTGGCCGTGTCCGCGTCGGCCGGCCCGTTCGCCAGCAGCGCCCGGAAGCCGTCCTCGTCCAGCACCGGGACGCCGAGCTGTTCGGCCTTGTCCAGTTTGGTGCCGGCGTTATCGCCCGCCACCACGTAGCTGGTGTTCTTCGAGACGGAGCCGGCGGCCTTGCCGCCGCGGATCAGGATGGCCTCTTTGGCCTCATCGCGGCTGAAGCCCTCGAGGCTTCCGGTCACCACGACGGTCAGTCCTTCCAGGGTCCTGGGTGTGGACTCGTCGCGTTCGTCCGCCATCCGGACGCCGGCGTCCGCCCAGCGGTCCACGATGTCGCGGTGCCAGTCCTCGGCGAACCATTCAGTCAAGGCTTGGGCGATGACCGGGCCCACGCCGTCGACGTGGGCGAGCTCCTCCTCGGAAGCCTGCCGGATGGCGTCCATGCTGCCGAACGCGGTGGCGAGGGCGCGGGAGGCCCGCGGGCCGACGTGCCGGATGGACAAGGCCACGAGGACCCGCCACAGGGGCTGGGTCTTCGCTTTCTCGAGTTCCCGGAAGAGCTTGTCCGTGGTGGCCGTGGGCTTGGACGGGGTCTTGGTGGTGGCCTTGGTGTAGAAGTAGGGCACCAGCTCGACTTCCCCCGTGCCCACGCCCTTGGAGCGCTTCTCCCGGCGGACGCGGACGTCCGCGAGCTGCTCCGGGGTGAGGTCGAACAGTGTCGCCTCGGTGGTCAGCGGCGGCGTTGCGGGCTCGGCGGGCTGGGTCAGGGCGATGGCGGCTTCCCAGCCGAGGGCCTCGATGTCGAAGGCGCCGCGGCCGGCGAGGTGGAAGACGCGTTCGCGCAGCTGCGCCGGGCAGGACCGGGAGTTGGGGCAGCGGATGTCCACGTCCCCTTCCTTCCCGGGGGCCAACGGTGTGCCGCAGGCGGGGCATTCGGTGGGCATGACGAAGTCGCGGACGGGCGGGTCCTGCTGGTCCCGCAGCGCCAGGACCGGGCCCACAATTTCCGGAATGACGTCTCCGGCCTTGCGCAACACCACGATGTCGCCGATCTTCACGCCCTTGGCTTTGACCACTTCCTGGTTGTGCAGGGTGGCCATTTCCACGGTGGAGCCGGCAACCTTGACGGGTTCCATCACGCCGTACGGGGTGACCCGGCCGGTGCGGCCGACGTTGACGGCGATGTCGAGCAGCTTGGTGTGGACCTCTTCCGGCGGGTATTTGTAGGCCACGGCCCAGCGCGGCACGCGGGTGGTGTAGCCCAGGGCCCGCTGGGTGGCGAAGTCGTCCACCTTGATCACAATGCCGTCGATCTCGTGGGCGAGGCTGTGCCGCTTGTCGCCGTAGCGCTTGATGAACTCCAGCACGTCGGCCAGCCCGGCGAGGACCTCGAAGTAAGGGCTCGTGGGCAGTCCCCACTCGGCGAGCTTGCGGTAGGTCTCCGACTGGCTGGCAATTTCGAGTCCCTCGCGGGCGCCGATGCCGTGGACGTACATCCGCAGCGGGCGCTTGGCGGTTTCGGCCGGGTCTTTCTGCCGCAGCGAGCCGGCGGCGGCGTTGCGCGGGTTGGCCAGCGGGGCCTTGCCGGCCTCGATCAGGGCTTCGTTGAATTCCGCGAAGGCCTGGGACGGGATGAAGACTTCGCCGCGGACTTCCATCTCAGCCGGGAAGCCGGTGCCGCTGAGCTGCTGCGGGATTTCCTTGATGGTCAGGACGTTGTGCGTGATGTCCTCGCCGGTGGTGCCATCGCCCCGGGTGGCGGCCCGGACCAGCGCCCCGTCGCGGTAGAGCAGGTTGACGGCCAGGCCGTCGATCTTCAGTTCGGTGAGCCACGACGGCGGGTTGCCGCCGTTGCCGAGCTTGGCGACGCCTGCCTCGGCCTTCACCATCCAGGCCTCAAGCTCCTCGAGCGAGAAGACGTCCTCCAGGCTGTACATGCGCTGCAGGTGTTTGACGGCGGTAAACGCCGCCGACACCTCGCCGCCGACTTCCTGCGTGGGCGAATCGTTGGCCACCAGTTCCGGATGCATGGCTTCGATCGTTTCCAGCCGCCGGTAGAGCTCGTCGAACTCGGCGTCGGAGATGATCGGCGCGTCCTCCTGGTAGTACGCAAAGCGGTGCTTGCGGACCTCTTCCACAAGGTCCTCATACTCTGCGCGGACGTCCCCGGACGGGACCTGCTCCGCCGCGGGTTCCCCCTCGGGGCGTTGAGGATCCGTGGCGTGCCCGGGGGCTTCCTCGGCTGCTTTTACAGTCCCTGCTGCGGTCTCTGCTGCGGTCTTCCCTGTGCTCACAGACCTATCCTGCCCTAGATCACCGACATTGTCCGGTCCAGGGGCCGGTCAGGCGGGCGCATCCTCGCTTGCAGTCCGGGCGTCGACAACGATCGCCGTGATGTTGTCCCGGCCACCGCTGCGCAGCGCCGCCTGGATCAGTTCGTCCACGGCCGCCTGAGGGTCCGCCTCGGACTCAAGGATGCCGGCAATCTGCTCATCGTTCAGTTCCCCGTTGAGCCCGTCGGAGCAGACCAGGATCCTGTCGCCGTCCTCCAAGGGAACCAGCCAGTAGTCGGCCTCGGAGTCGTCTCCGGTTCCCAGTGCTCGCGTCACAACGTGCCTGCGCGGATACACCGCGGCCTCGGCTTCGGTGATCTGGCCGGTGTCAAGGAGTTCCTGCACCTCGGAGTGGTCCACGCTGATCTGGGCGAGCTGGCCGTGGCTGTACCGGTAGGTGCGTGAATCACCGATGTTGAGGACAAGCCAGTACGGAACGTCCAGTTGTTCCACCACGACGACGCCGGACAGGGTGGTTCCGGCGCGGGATCCGGTGGCGTGACGGATGCCGGCGTCAGCCATGAGCAGGTACTCCTGGAGGAGGTCCGCCGTCGCGTCCCGGCTGCCGGTCTTGAACTGTGGCAGCTCGGCCAGGGTGCGCACGCAGATGCCGCTGGCAACTTCGCCCGCCTCATGTCCGCCCATGCCGTCCGCCACGGCGAAGACTGGGGTCTGCGGCAATGAAGGAATCCTCGTTCGCCTCGCGGCGCAGTCCCCGGTCCGTGCCGTACCCGCAGCGCAGGCGCGGTCCCCGATTCCCGTCCGACGGCGGGATGGGGGCGTCTGGCGTTGGGTTCATGGATGTCCTCAATAAAGTGGTGCGCGGCGGCAGTGGTGCGCGCGAGGGTCGACGGCGGTCACAAACCCGGCCGGATCGCAACCGCCGGTCCGACTATTGCATATGCGCCGCACAACTGAGAAGCGCGCCACGGGGTAGCAGCCGGGCTGATCCGGTGCTCAGTCCAGGATCAGGCCCCGGCCGCTGCCGGGCTGCAGCTGCACCGGGTGGATTTCGCCGAACCCGCGAACGTCCTCGGCCGGGCGGGGCACCAAAACGAAGCGCTCGTCCTGCTCCAGCGCAGCCGCGGTCATCGAATCCACCAGCACGGTTCCGGGGTCCGCGAGGGCCGTCAGGCGTGCGGCGAGGTTGACGGTGGGTCCGTAGATGTCGCCGAGGCGGGAGAGGATGCGGCCCCAGACCATGGCCACGCGGGCCTGGGGCAGGATCTCGTCCTCGGTGAAGGCATGGCACAGGGCCAGGGAGATCTCGGCGCCGGCCGCCGGCGTTTCGGCAATGTAGAGGACTTCGTCGCCGACCGTCTTGACCAGCCGGCCGCCGCCGACGGAGATGATTTCGGCGCATTTGTTTTCGAACCGCTGCACCAGCTGGGCGAGGGTTTTCTCGTTCATCCGGCGGGAGAGGCTGGTGTAGGACACGAGGTCGGCGAAGCCAACGGCCCGGGCCAACGGCAGCGGCGAATCGTCCTCGTCGCCTTCTCGGCCCTCTTCGCTGGACTGCAGCCCGGCCTCGGCCCGGACGGCCAATCGCTGGACACCGGCGTTGAGCTGCCGGCGCCAGGAATAGACGAGCATTTCCTCGAGGGCGTCAATGAGGTTCGGCAGCTCGCTGACGAGCCGCTTGCGCGCGACGGCGTCCGGCACGCCCTGTTCCTGGACCATGTCCTCCACCAGCGCCTCGATCTGCCACACGACCATCCGGTCGGTCATCTGGCCGATGGCCCGGGTGATGGAGATGGCGGCTTCCTCGGTGAGCTGGCCGTCACGCACGAGGTCCACGATGGTGGACAGGGCGGACTGGTCGCGCTCGGTGAAGGCCACATCCTCATCCCCGAGGTTGGGAAAGCCGAGGGCGCGCCAGAGTTTCCGGGCGGAGAGCAGCGAGAGTCCGGCGCCGGCGGCGACTTCCCGGCGCCTGAGCTTGCGTTCGCCGCCCAGCAGGCGGGCTTCGAGGGCCTTGGCGGCGAGCCGTTCGGCGGACATCGCTCCAGTCGGCGGGGCGACAGGTTCGGGGGCGGCGGGTTCAGGTTCGAATTCAGGTTCAGGTTCGAATTCGGGTTCGGCGGCGGGTTCGCTGAGCGCGCCGGCGTCAGTGTCGAAGGCGGTCTCGGCGTCGCTGTCGGCCGCAGCCGGCCCGGCGACGTCCCCGGGCTCCCGGGGCAAATCCGGGGCAGCGAGGTCGATGTCCTGGTGGACGTTCTCAGCGTTCATCTCTTCCACCTTCTCTCGTCTCCCACGGCCAAGCCTCGCCCGGGTTGTAGGTCATGCCATCGGCCCCGAACACCTCGCCCTTAGGGAGATCGCCGATGGCGTCCAGGATGAAGTTGCGGAATGTCGCGACCTCCGGGACATCGGGAACCACCATTCCAACGGGGTACCCGGTCTCCAAGGATATATTCCCGGAGCGCAATAGGCGCTGCAACAACGATTGCTCAATGGCCACATGGCGGACAGCGGCGAGAGGAACCTGTTCATCGCGCCGCCGTAACATGCCGTACCGGGTAACTAAGCGCTGGTTGGTCAGGATGTAGCGGGTGGCGTGCCACGCAATGACCCGCGGGAGGCAATAGCCCAGCAGCACCCACGCCGCCAACCCCAGGCACACGGCGACCAGCCAGGGCGTCCACTCCTTCGGGATGAGGGGCATGAGCCGTGCCGGGCCGCCCTTGACAACCCAGGCGCTGGCGTAAGCGGCCAACGCCGGAATAACAATGAACATCAGCCCCGGGACAATGAGCATCCTGGGCTGGGGCCGGGTCACCACAATCACTTGCTCTCCCGGCAGGAGCACTCTACGCATAACCGCTTTCTGCTCCGCTGTGTCCGTCGCCCTGCCCGCCGGTCCCGGCCGGGTTCCAGGGCCTCAGGTGCACGACGTCGCCGGCGGTCACCACATGTTCATGGCCCGCGGCGTCGACCACCAGGAGCGAACCGTATTCGTCCAGGCGTGTGGCGTGGCCAATGATCTCGTGGTCGCCGGGTAGCTGGGCACGGACCTGCTTGCCGAGGGTCGACAGCAGGTGTTCCACCCGTTTGTGCAGCGACGGGCCGCCGGCCATGCCGGCGGAGGGGTCGCCGTCGGCGTTGCAGAAACTCCGGTAGAGGGTGGCGAAGCGGGACAGATAGCTCTTCAGGAGTTCCGTCCGGTCCACGGTGTCCGCGTTCTCCAGCAACACGGACGTGGCGGTGGGAACCGGGAGCTCGGGCTCGGTCAGCGTGACGTTCAGGCCCGTGCCCAGGATGACCGGGGGCGTGCCGGCGCCGCCGAGCGGGCCGAGCTGGGCCAGGATGCCTGCGATCTTCCGGCCCCGCACCAGGACGTCGTTGGGCCATTTGAGGTCCGCCGGAAGGCCAGCCGTTTCCGTCAGGGCCTCACGCAGGGCGAGGGCGGCCAGGAGGGAGAGCCAGGAGTACCTGTGGGTCGGCAGCGGCCGGCCGGCCGCGTTGACCGGTCGGAGCACGAGCGAGACGGAGACGGAACTGCGGGCCGGCGCCTCCCACCGGCGGTCCAGCCGGCCGCGCGCGGCGCTTTGGTACTCTGCGGTCAGCACCGACAGGTCCGGCCACGCGCCGGGATCCTCGGTCACACCGCGGAGGAGATCGGCATTGGTGGAGCCGGTGGATTCGACCACGGTCAGGCGCGGAATTCCGTTGGCGGACAGGAACGCCTCGTCGCTGAGGGCACTCAGGTCCAGCGGCGGACGGTCCGGGGTTTCCTGCACGGCTTCCATGTTTGAATCCTACCGAGGAAAGCGCACCGAGGCTCCCGCCCCCGGTGACTCAGGCGGCTGAAAACACTCAGCAAGTTCAGAGGAAGATGTCCGGCACAAGCTGGTCCTCCGGCGCGCCGAGGCTGTACGGGCTGAAGTCCGTCACCCCTGCCGCCGCGAGAACCTGTTCATCGGTGTAGAAGTTTCCGCTCCGGTTCCCGCTCGCAAGGGCCGCAATGCTGCCGGTCAGCACGGCGTGGGCGGCGTCGGCCATGATTTCGGGGCTGCGGGCGCCCTTGACGATCCTGTCCCCGCCGGGCATGTTGCGGATCGCCGCGGTGTCGATCAAGGTGCATGGCCAGAGCGAGTTCACAGTGACGCCGTCGGCCTTGAGCTCCTCGGCCAGCCCCAGTGTGGTCAGGCTCATGCCGTATTTCGCCATGGTGTAGGCGAGGTGCAGGCCGGCCCACTTGGGGTCCAGGTTCAAGGGCGGGGAGAGCGTCAGGATGTGCCCGGCCTCGGATGCCCGCAGGGCCGGCAGCGCCATTTTCGAGAGCAGGAAGGTGCCACGGACGTTGATGTCCTGCATGAGGTCGTAGCGCTTCATGTCCACGTCGTCGGTCGTGGAGAGGTCGATCGCCGAAGCGTTGTTAATGACGACGTCGATCCCGCCAAAGCGGTCCACAGCGGCGCCGACAGCGCCGGCGACGTCGGCGTCGTTGCGCACATCGCCGACCAGCGGCAACGCCTGGCCGCCGGCGGCCTCGATCTGTTCGGCGGCGGTATACACGGTGCCCTCCAGCCGGGCGTGGGGTTGGCCGGTCTTGGCCATCAGGACGATGTTGGCGCCGTCCCGGGCTGCGCGGAGCGCGATGGCCAGGCCGATGCCGCGGCTGCCCCCGGAGATGAGGACAGTGCGGCCCTGGAGGGAACCGGCGGCCTGGTACGGCCCTGCGGCGGTGCCCGAAGCATCATTGCTTGAAGTCATGCCCACACTCTAGCCGACCGATGTTACCGGCGGGTAACAAAGCGGTGCGGGAGCTTCGCGGCGGGAAAATTGTAGGTTCCCTACAGCGGCACCTGCCAATACCGTCACTAGACTTGCCAACAGAGCCCTGCTTTTGTGGATTCCAGCCAAAGGACCCCCACGGGATGGGCGCCGTATAACCTTGCGACAGAGCCGGAGACACTTGATGAGCCACGATCTGACCACGACTGCGGGAAAGATCGCAGATTTCCGCGACCGCCAGGCCCATGCCGAGCAGCCCTCCGGTCCGGAAGCGATCGCCAAGCAGCACTCGCGCGGCAAGAACACCGCCCGCGAGCGCATCGACCTGTTGCTGGACGCCGGTTCCTTCGTCGAATTCGACGCGCTGGCCGTGCACCGCTCCACCGCGTTCGGCATGGAGAAGAAGAAGCCGCTGGGCGACGGGCTCGTCTCCGGCTACGGCACGGTGGACGGCCGCCCAGTCGCGGTCTACAGCCAGGACTTCTCCGTCTACGGCGGCTCGCTGAGCCAGGTCAACGGCGAGAAGATCGTCAAGGTCCAGGAGTTCGCGCTGCGCAACGGCTGCCCCGTGGTCGGCATCCTTGACGGCGGCGGTGCCCGCATCCAAGAGGGCGTCGCCTCCCTGGCGATGTTCGCGGACATCTTCCGCAACAACGTCCACGCCTCCGGCGTCGTCCCGCAGATCTCCCTCATCATGGGCCCCTCCGCCGGCGGCGCGGCCTACTCCCCCGCCCTGACCGACTACGTGGTCATGGTGGACAAGACCTCCCACATGTTCATCACCGGCCCGGACGTCATCAAGACCGTCACCGGCGAAGACGTGGACATGGAAACCCTCGGCGGTGCCCGCCAGCACAATGCCAACACCGGCACCTCAACGTACCTGGCCTCCGACGAGGCCGACGCGGTCGAGTTCGTCCGCGAACTGCTGGACTTCCTGCCCTCCAACAACCTCGCCGAGGCCCCGGTGCTGGAGCACCAGCAGGAGCTGGAGGTCGACGACGACGACCTCGCCCTGGACGCGCTGATCCCGGACTCGGCCAACCAGCCGTACGACATGCGCAAGGTCATCGAGCAGATTGTCGACGACGCGCACTTCCTTGAGATGCAGTCCCTCTACGCCCCGAACGTGATGATCGGCTACGGCCGGGTGGAGGGCCACACCGTGGGCATCGTGGCCAACCAGCCCATGCAGTTCGCCGGCACGTTGGACATTGCGGCATCGGAAAAGGCCGCCCGGTTCGTCCGGCACTGCGACGCCTTCAACATCCCCATCATCACGCTCGTGGACGTCCCGGGCTTCCTGCCCGGCAAGGACCAGGAGTTCCAGGGCATCATCCGCCGCGGCGCGAAGCTGCTCTATGCCTACGCCGAGGCCACCGTGCCCAAGCTGACCGTGATCACCCGCAAGGCCTACGGCGGGGCCTACATCGTGATGGGCTCCAAGAAGCTCGGCGCGGACCTCAACCTCGCCTGGCCCACCGCCCAGATCGGCGTCATGGGCGCCCAGGGCGCCGTGAACATCCTGTACCGCCGTGAACTCGCCGCGGTGGCGGAGAACGGCGGCGACGTCGAGGCCAAGCGTGCCGAGGTGATCCGCCAGTACGAGGAAGAGCTGCTCAACCCCTACCAGGCCGCCCAGCTCGGCTACGTGGACGCCGTCATTGCACCGTCCGAGACCCGGGTGCAGATCATCAAGGGCCTGCGCGCCCTCCGGGACAAGCGGGCCGCCCTGCCCGCCAAGAAGCACGGGAACATCCCGCTGTGATCCCCACCGGCTCCCTAACCTCGCACGCTCGCCGGGCCACCGGCTTGGGCCCAGCCACCGGCTCCCAGCCCTCGAATACCGGCTCCTCGCGGCCGGAGCCCGCCGCCCGAGGCTCCTACTCTCTGTCGTCAAGGGCGAGCCGACGCCGGAAGAGCTGGCAGCGCTGACCGCCGTCGTGCTGTCCCTGGGGCAGGCCCAGCAGGCCGCACCGGAAACTCCCGGCGTCCGGCACTGGGTCCGCCGGCAGCAGCTGCGGCTGGCACCCAGGCCCGGTCCGGAAGCCTGGCGCCGCAGCCTCGGTTGAACAGGCCCAGCTGAGCGGCCAGTCTGCTCACGAGCCGTCCCGCTGGGCGGCCAGCCTGTCCCTGAATGGTCCGGGAAAAAGTTCAGCGACTCTTTCATAACCGCCGCGGCCGGGCTAGTCTCGTCGGGTGACTACCGAAACCATAGCCTCAGACAACACTGCCCCCGCGCGCCAGCACACCGCCATTGACGCAGTCGCCGACGCCTACACGGACACCCTCATCCGGCTCAACCCGAGCTTCGCCACCGAGCTCGGCCTGCCCGGGCACGAGACCGAGTACCAGGACTTCTCCCCCTCCGGCCACGAGGAATTCGCGGCCGCCGCGCGCGAGGCACTCGCAGCGCTGGACGGACTGGAGCCGGTTGACGACGTCGACGCCGTCACGCTCGACGCCATGCACGAGCGGCTGGGCCTGCAGCTGGAAATCCACGAATCAGGCTGGGACACGGCCGATCTGAACAACATCGCGTCCCCGTCCCAGGACATCCGCGCGATCTTTGACCTCATGCCGACGGATACCGCCGGGCAGTGGGAGCACATCGCAGGCCGGGCCCACAATGTCCCCGCCGCGATCGACGGGTACATCGAGTCGCTGCGTTCGGCGATGCAGGACGGCAAGGTGGCTGCGGCCCGCCAGGTGTCGATCGTGATCGAGCAGGCCACCAAGCACGCCGCGGACGACGGCTTCTTCGCGAAGCTCGCCGCCGGCGCCAAGACCGCGGGCGGCCCGCTTCCGGCGGAACTGCAGGAGAGGCTCGACGCCGGCACGGCGGCTGCCCGGGTGGCGTACTCCCGGCTCGCGGGTTTCCTCGAGTCCGAACTCCTGCCCGCCGCCCCGGCCAACGACGCCGTGGGACGCGAGCGCTACGCCCTGGCGTCCCGGGACTTCCTCGGCGCCACTGTGGACCTGGAGGAGACGTACGAGTGGGGCGTCCAGGAGCTCGACCGCCTCATCGCCGAACAGGAACGGGTGGCCGGGGAAATCCGGCCCGGCGCAACGGTTGAAGAAGCCAAGGAGATCCTGAACAACGATCCCGCACGTCAGCTCAAAGGCACCGACGCCCTCCGGGCCTGGATGCAGGAACTTTCCGACAAAGCCGTCGCGGAGCTCGCCGGCGTCCACTTCGAGATCCCGGACGTCATGAAAACACTTGAGTGCCGGATCGCGCCCACCGACGAAGGCGGGATCTACTACACGGGTCCCTCGGAGGACTTCAGCCGCCCTGGCCGGATGTGGTGGTCCGTGCCGGCCGGCGAGGACACCTTCACCACCTGGGCCGAGACCACCACGGTGTATCACGAGGGCGTACCGGGCCACCACCTCCAGGTCGCCACTGCCACCTACCGCCGCGAGCTGCTGAACAAGTGGCGCCGCAGTGTGTGCTGGACCTCGGGCCACGGGGAAGGCTGGGCACTGTACGCGGAGAGGCTCATGCAGGAACTCGGCTACCTCAGCGATCCGGGCGACCACATGGGAATGCTGGACGCGCAGCGCATGCGCGCGGCCCGTGTGGTGTTCGACATCGGCGTGCACCTGGAGCTTGAGGTCCCCGAGCGCTGGGGCTCCGGGACGTGGACCCCGGACAAGGGCTTCGAGTTCCTGAAGCAGAACCTCGACATCAGCGAGGGGCAGCTGAAGTTCGAGTTCACCCGCTACCTGGGCTGGCCGGGACAGGCGCCGTCCTACAAGGTGGGCCAGCGGCTCTGGGAGCAGATCCGGGCAGAGCTGGAAGCCCGCCCGGGCTTCGACCTCAAGGCGTTCCACACAAAGGCCCTGAACATCGGCTCGGTGGGCCTCGACACCCTCAAGCGCGCGCTGCTGGGTTAGTCCCCACCGTCCCGGGCCGCCCGCGAGAGGGCACTTCGCGGCAGTGTTTCCCAAAAACACTGCCGCGAACTGCGCTCTCGTGTGACCGGCGCCCGTTAACGAGAGACAATCGCCACATTCCGCCTGGGAATAACTTCACAATCGGGCAGTCTTCCGGCGGAATTCCCGGGATTTCGCCGTCGAGGCAAAATTGCCGCTGCGTAACATTTCTCAACATCCGCTGGTCATGCTATTCGTAACGGTTCTAGCGTGTTCCGGTGACCACTCAGACAAGCACCCCCGCACCTGCTGGAAAGACCGGGTTCCAGCTGCCCAAATGGGCCGGCTCGTTCGGCTTCCAGATCATCGCCGCCCTGATCGTCGGCCTGGGCCTTGGCCTGCTGGCCAAGTACACCGGCAGCACCAAGGCAAACCCCAACGCCCTTGGCACCACGCTGCAGACCATCGGCTCGAGCTACGTCTCGCTGCTGCAGACCGCCGTGGTCCCCCTGATCTTCACCGCCGTCGTCAGCTCAATCTCCAACCTGCGCGCCGTTTCCAACGCCGCCCGGCTGGCCTGGAACACGCTGCTCTGGTTCGCAATCACTTCGCTGATTGCCGTGCTGATCGGCATCGGCCTGGGGGTGCTGCTGCAGCCCGGCGCCGGCACCGGCATCAGCCAGGAAGCCAAGTACGCCGGCAAGTCCGGTGACTGGTGGGCCTTCCTGACCGGGCTGTTCCCGAAGAACTTCCTGGGCCTCGGCGCGACCACCACCGTCACCGACGGCGTCGCCACCACCGCCGTGAGCTTCAACGTCCTCCAGATCCTGGTGATCGCGATCGCCGTCGGCATCGCCGCGCTCAAAGTGGGCAAGGCGGCCGAGCCGTTCCTGAACCTCAACGCGTCCGCCCTCGCCGTCATCCAGAAGGTCCTCTGGTGGATCATCCGGATCGCGCCGCTCGGCACCGTCGGCCTGATCGGCAACGCCGTGGCCGTCTACGGCTGGGACACCATCGGCTCGCTCGGCAAGTTCACTGTGGCGATCTACATCGGCCTGGCGCTTGTGCTGTTCGTGGTCTACCCCGCCCTGGTCCGCAGCCACGGACTGTCCGTCAGGCAGTACTTCTCTGGCGTGTGGCCGGCCGTGCAGCTGGCCTTCGTCTCGCGCTCCTCGATCGGCACTCTGCCGCTGACCCAGCGCGTGACGGAGCGGAACCTGGGCGTCCCCCGCGCCTACGCCTCCTTCGCGGTGCCGCTCGGCGCGACCACCAAGATGGACGGCTGCGCCGCGATCTACCCGGCCGTGGCGGCGATCTTTGTGGCCCAGTTCTTCGGCATCCAGCTGGACTTCACCCAGTACCTGCTGATCGCGCTGGTGTCCGTCCTCGGCTCGGCCGCGACCGCCGGCACCACGGGCGCCGTCGTCATGCTGACGCTGACGCTCTCCACGCTGGGACTGCCGCTGGCCGGCGTCGGCCTCCTGCTGGCCATCGACCCGATCCTGGACATGGGCCGCACCGCCGTCAACGTGGCCGGGCAAGCCCTGATCCCGGCGATCGTGGCCAAGCGCCAGGGCATCCTGGACGAAACGCTGTACAACGCGCCGCGGAGCGGCGATCCGTTCAGCGACGACGTCGACGACGTCGACACAACCGCCGTTGATCCGTCCGCCGCCCCAGGTCCCGCGGCTGGACGGGACGAGCGCGAACTGGCGGACGCGAAGGCGTAACGACTGAACGAGCACTTAACGGAGAAGCCCCCGGAAGGCATCTGACCAGTTCAGATCCGGGGGCTTCTCCGTTGCCGTTTGGCGGGCGGCGTTGCGGGCCGGCTGTTAGCGTCCGCCGATCACGCCCTTTTCGGCCGCCTTGGTGACGGCATCCGCTTCTGCCTGGGTCAGGGTGCCGTCTTTGACGGCCTGGTCCAGCCGGGGCTTCAGTGCTGCGGCGTGCTTGGCCTGCTCGGCGGTGCGCAATTCCGTCAGGGCAGCGGTGACCTTGGCTTCATCGATGCCGAGGGATTTCGCCAGGGAAGCGGCCAGGGCCTTCTCCATCGCGGCGCGGTCCGGCTTCTGCCCTGCGACCGGCGGGGTGGCCGGCTTGTTGGCCTCGCGGAACGCCTTCAGGGCGTCGGTGACCTTGGCCTCGTCGACGCCCAGCTTGGCCGCAAGTTCCTTGGCCCGGGTACCGAATTGTCCGCCGCCATGGCCGTGGCGTCCACCGCGCATGCCGTAGCCGTCGGCGGGGTTGGTGCCGGGAGCACTTGAACTGGGGGTCGGGGTGGGGGTCGGCGTCGTGGTGGCGGAGGCCATCCCGGCGACTCCGAGCCCGGCGCCCAGTGCCACGGCCGCCGCCCCGAGGCCGAGCGCGATTTTGGTTGTGCGTGCCATGTGCTGTCTCCTGGATCTGCCGAGTGGTGACGGTGCTTGAAGCTGTTGGTTCTTCCGGGGAAGTCCGCTCCGCGAGCACCTCCAGTCTGCACCCGCCCCAACAGAGATAGCTGTTTCCCACCTTTCACTTTCCTGTGAATCCGGCAGGATACGCGGGCGGCATGGCACCCGTCGCGGGGGCGGCAAAAGTGGATAGGCTCTGGGCATGCTGATCGTGACATCGAACGACATTCCGGGCCACCGGATCGACGCCGTCTTTGGCGAAGTCATGGGCCTGACCGTTCGCTCCCGGGACATCACTGCCCAGGTCATGGCCGGCTTCCGTTCCCTGGGCGGCGGCGAGGTGCTGGAAATGACGCGGGCCCTCTACGACAGCCGGCAGGATGTCATGGCCCGGATGGTGGCCGAGGCAGAGCAGCGCGGCGCCAATGCCATCGTCGCCATGCGCTTCGACACGTCAGCGATCGGGCCGAATTGGACGGAGATCTGCGCTTACGGCACGGCCGTTTTTGCCATTCCCCTCGCTCACGACGAGCCCGGAGCCACGGGCCAGTCGATCTACCTGACCAATTCCGGCAGCCTGACCGATTCGGGCCGAACGGCGGCCCAGCTCAAGCCCTAATTCCAGGCTTACCGACTCCCCGAAAATACTTGCGCAGAGTGCAAACATGCACGTAGTGTAAGCGCGTGCCCTCAACGCCATCTCCCTCCTCCGCCCAGGCTGCGCCGTCCGGCGAACCCGGCGAACCTGCCGCCCCACCCGGCGCCGCACCGACCTCGCGCCGCGAACTGAGCCGTCGCGAATTAAACAAGGCCGCCACCCGGCAGGCCATCACGGACGCCGCCATGGACTTGCTCCGCACGCGGGGTCCCGGAAACTTCACGGTGGAGGACATTGCCGAGGCAGCCGGAATATCCCGCCGCACGTTTTTCAATTACTTCGCCAGCACCGAAGTGGTCATTGCCTCGGTGACCCACGGGTTCCTGGACAAGGCGCTCCACCAGTTCCGGCTCCGCCCGGCTGGCGAGCCCATCCTGGAATCTGCGCGGGCGGCCCTGGTTGAACTCGCCGACCCAATGACAGTGGCTCCCATGGCCGAGCTGTACAGCATGGGCCAGGCGAACCCGATGCTCAGCCGTTCGGAACTGGAAGCCTGGGACCACTGCACTGTTGAGATCATCGACGCCGCACGTGAGCGCTTCACCCAGGGCTCCGGCGTCGAGATCGACGAACTGTACCTCCGAGCCCTCGCGGGCTCCATCATCTCCTGCGGCAAGGCCGCCATGGATGTCTGGTTCGCCCGGTGCGGCGCCGACCTCAGCCCGGCCTCCCTGTCCATCCTGCGCCAGCTCCTCATCGATTCCATGAGCCTCCTCGGCTCCGGTTTCGCATCCCACTCCCCCGCCACCCCTTCCCCAGATCGGCACTGACATGGCCCTAATGCTCTACCGTCTCGGCAAGTTCTCCTACCGTCACCGCTGGCTCGTGATCTCCCTCTGGCTTGCCGTCCTGGTGGCCGTCGGCGGCGCCGCAGCGGCCTTCCACGGCACCATGTCCAACAACTTCCAGATCCCAGGCACGGAAACCCAGCAGATGGCGGACAAGCTGAAGCGGGAACTGCCCAAGTCCTCCGGCGGCTCGGCCGGCATCGTATTCGAGTCCAAGGACGGCCAGTTCACCCAGGCCGGCAAGGACGCGGTCTCGGCTGCCCTGGCCAAGCTGAAAGCCCTTCCCGACGTTCAGGGCACCGTGGACCCGTTCGCCACCCAGGCCCAGCTGGACAAGGCCGTCGCGGACCTTGCCGCCGGGGAGCAGCAGGCGTCCGCGGGCAAGGCGCAGCTGGACGCGTCGGCGGCCCAACTGGCGGCGGGCAAGTCCCAGCTGGCAGCGGCAGAGCAGCAGATGACCGCGGCCGGCATGTCCGCCGAGACCATCGACGCCCAGCTCGGCCAGCAGAAGGCTGCCCTCGCGGCCGGCCAGGAGAAGCTCGACGCCGGGACTAAGGAATTCGAGGCCGGTGCGGCCAAGATCGCCCTCGCCAAACGCCAGCTTGAGGCCTCGCAGGGCATGCGGTTCGTTTCCGAGGACGGCACGGCGGCGATCGCACAGGTCCAGTTCAAGACCTCGATCAACGGGCTGGCTCCCGCTGTGCGCCAGCAGGTGCAGGACATCGCCCACGAAGTCTCTTCTGCCGGCGTGACCGCCCTGGCCAGCAAGGAAATCACCGAGGACGTCTCGGAACTGTTCGGCATCTCCGAGATCCTCGGCATTGCCATCGCCGCCCTGGTGCTCATCGTCATGCTGGGCACGCTAATCGCCGCCGGGCTCCCTCTGCTGATGGCCCTCGTCGGCGTCGCAGTCGGCGTCGGCGGCACCTTCGCCATCAGCGGCGCCATCGACATGAGTTCCATCTCCCCGATGCTGGCGCTCATGCTCGGTCTCGCCGTTGGCATCGATTACTCGCTCTTCATCGTCAACCGGCACCGCGGCCAGCTCCTGGCCGGCATGGACGGCGAAGAATCGGTCGCCCTCGCCACGGGCACTTCCGGCAACGCAGTGCTGTTCGCGGGCCTGACGGTCATCATCGCCCTCGCGGCCCTCGTCATTCCTGGCCTTCCCTTCCTGGCCGTCATGGGCCTGTCCGCCGCCGCAACGGTGGCGGTCGCCGTCGTCGTCGCCCTGACCCTCACTCCCGCCGTGCTGTCCCTGATCGGCCCCAGGCTCATTTCCCGCCGCGTGTGGGCCAAGGCGGAGAAGCACAACGCCGCCCCGGGCCATGAGAGGGAGGACCGTGCCCGCGACGAGCGCCGCAGCACCCGCGGCTGGGGCGGCCTTGTCACCCGGCGTCCGGTCCTGGCGCTGCTGGCCGGTGTCCTGCTGTTGGGCATCGTGGCGCTGCCGGCCAGCCAGTTGCGGCTCGCGCTGCCTGATGGAGGGTCCGAGCCCGTTGAGTCGCAGGCGTTCAAGGCCTATGACGTCACCGGCCGCAGCTTCGGCGAAGGCATGACGGGCCCGATCGTGGTGGTGGGCGACTTCCCCGCCGGCCTGAGCGACGACGAAGCCACAGCAAAGCAGCTCGACGTCGCCGACATCCTCCGCGGCACGGCCAACGTCGCCGCCGCCGTTCCGGTGGCGTTGAGCGAGGACCGCCGCACCGCGGTGTTCCAGGTCATTCCCCGCGAGGGCCCTGCCAGCGCCAGCACGGTTGAGGTTGTCTCCGAGCTCCGCGCCGAAAAGGACCGCATCAAGGACTCCACCGGTGTCAGCATCGGCCTCACGGGCCAGACGGCCGGCAACGTCGACGTCTCCACGAAACTCGGCGACGCCCTGCCCCCGTACCTGGGCATCGTCGTCGGACTGTCGCTGATCCTGCTGCTGATCGTGTTCCGCTCGATAGTGGTGCCGCTGCTGGCCACGGGCGGCTTCCTGCTCTCGCTGGCGGCCGCCTTCGGAGCCGTCGTCGCGGTTTACCAGTGGGGCTGGCTGGGGACCGTGTTCGGCGTCGAGAACCCGGGCGCCGTGCTGAGCTTCCTGCCGATCATCCTGATCGGCGTGCTGTTCGGCCTGGCCATGGACTACCAGGTATTCATCACCTCGGGCATGCGCGAGTCGTTCATGCACGGGGAATCGGCCAAGCATGCGGTCCGCACCGGCTTCAGCCATGCCGCGTCCGTGGTCACCGCCGCCGCCATCATCATGGTCAGCGTGTTTGCCGGCTTCATTTTCTCGCACCTGAACATGGTCCGGCCGCTGGGCTTCGCGATGTCCTTCGGTGTCCTGGTGGACGCGTTTGTGGTCCGCATGACGATCGTCCCGGCCGTGATGTACCTGCTGGGTGACAAGGCGTGGTGGCTGCCCCGCTGGCTGAACCGGATCCTCCCGGACGTCGACGTCGAAGGCGCTAAGCTCCGGCCCGCGGCTTCAGCAGCCTCAGCCGAGAGCGAGCCCGAGCCGGAGGAGGTCGGCGCGCGCTGACAGCCACAGCCGGCCGACGAGTTGACCTAAAGTCGTGTTGCCCTCAAGCCGCCCGCTGATCATTCCGATCGGCGGGCGGCTTTCTCGTACGTGCAACTCGGGAAGGCTTGTGGTCCGTTCGGCCCTCAGGCCGCCAATGAGCCTGCGGGCCGAACACGCTTGAGCATCTTGGCGTGGTGGCGCTCGTGGCGGCGCTGGCGGCGGGACGCCGCGCTCGCTTCGCCAGTAGGCGATCCGGGCAGAGGTGGTGCCGTGGAATGGTAGGTGTGGCCGGTGGGGGTGGTGAGTTCGATGGTGTGCCTGGCGCCGATGCTGGAGGCAGGTCCGGGTGCTGGGCGGGCGGTCCAGCCAGGGGTTTCTTTGGTGTGGTTGCAGGCTTCGCAGAGGCCGGCGCCGTTGGCCTTGGCTGGTTGGTCCGCCGTGGTGCCAGGGGATGATGTGGTCCAGGTGGCGGATGGGGGCGTCGCAGTAGGGGGTGCGGCAGGTGTCGTCGCGGGTCTGGATGAGGCGGCGGAGCCCGGGCGGGAAGATCCGGGCGCGGGAGTCCATCGCGACGAGGTCGCCGGTGCCCGGGTGGGTGTAGAGCCGGCGGAGCCACACGCCGAAGGCAGCGTGGCCTGCCGTCCCGGCCGCGCCGCTCGGTCCAGGGCGACTGCCGGGTTCCGGGAATGGTCGGCGGTGCCAGCGTGGTTCGTGCCAGGACCGTGCCGGGGTCCCGGGAGCTGCCGGCCGTGGCGTTGGTGGCATGGGCGGTGCCGTTGATGAGGGTGCGGGCCCAGCCGGCGGGGACGGTGCCGTAGCCGGGGAGCCGGGCCGGCTCGGAGTCGGCCTGGAGGAGGGTGCGGTCGGTCATGACGAGCTGGATTTCGACCCGGGTGATCCCGGCCGGGGTGCCGGTGCTGCGTTCGACCAGGGCGTCGGCCATCAGCTGGCCCCGGCCCCTGGGATCCCCGGCGGCCCGGAGGGTGTCGGCGTGCCGGCCCAGCGCGGTGTAGATCGCCGACGCCGGCGGTCACGGGCAACAGGGCGGTCAGATAGGCACATGGTGTCCGGGGCCGGGCGGAGGCTGACGTGCCGCTCGGTGGCGGCGTGCGCGGCGCGTTCGGTGACGGTGCGCGGGTCCAGCCGGTAGGCGGCGGCGCGTGCCGGCCGGCCAGGGCCGCCGGTCGCCGACCCCGGCGAGTGTCCCGGTGTCGGCGGCGAGGTGCGCGTCGACGGCGGCCCGGTCCGCGGCGGTCAGGCACGCGGTCTCGCGCACCAGCAGGGTGGCGCGCCATTCGTTCAGCTGCCCGGACTCGAGCGCGGCGAGGGTGTGCGGCATCTCGGTCACGAGGGCTTTGGCCAGGCCCAGGAGCCGGCCGCCCTTGGCGGGGGATTCGCGCCGGGCCAGGGCGATCTGCGCGCCGATCCCGGCCCCGAGCCGCTCCTCGGGGACGCCGGCGGCAGCCTGCTCGCGGCGCTGGAGCAGGATCAAAGGAGACGGCGATCCGGGCCTGCAGGGCCGCCGAGGCCGACTTCACGTCCTCGAGTACCCGGATCTGGTCGATCATTCCCGGGCCGTCCGTGGCCGGGCGGATCGCGGACATCATGCGGAGCGGGTCCTCGACGGCCGCGGGCGCAGTGACCGGCCCGGAGACCGCATCGCGCCTGGCGTGACGGAGTCCAGCGTCGCTGTCTCCTGCCGGAACCACTTCGGGCCCCTGATTGCCGTCCATGAATCAAGTCTCTTGCGGGGGTCTGACATTTATCGGAGAGCCAGGGCGAGCGGACAGGCGGCCGCTGTGGGTGGCCGCCGCCCCCGTTGCCGCACGTGCGCCGCCGGCAACGAAGACTTCAGCGCCACAGTCCCCGGGTTCGGCCTGCCCCCGCTGCTGCCTGTGCGGATCAGCGGCGATCCGGGCCTGCAGATCGGCCAGGGCGGACTTCACGTCCTCCAGCTCCCGAATCTGATCAAGCATCCCTGCACAGTCCGCGGACAGGCGGAACGTAGCGAGTATTCGCGTCGCGTCCGCGATCACCGCCCCTAGGTTGCCCAGGTCCGCAGCCCTAACGCGCCCAGCAAGACTGATTAAACTGTCGCTGTGTCCTGTCGGAACCACTTCGGGCCCCTGATTGCCGTCCATGAATCAAGTCTTCCGTGGGGGTCTGACAAAAAAGCCGCGCGCGGACCGGACAGGCAGCCACGCACGTGAGTGGCCGATGGAATCGCCACCCGTGCACCCACCGCAACAATCCGCTCCGGGCCCCGTCAACTAGGCTTGAACGGTGACCCGCCTCATTCTTGCCTCCCAGTCCCCCGCCCGCACCAAGCTGCTCAGCCACGCCGGCATCCGGCACGAGGTCCTCGTCTCGGATGTGGACGAGGACGCCGTCCAGGCCCGCTACGGCGTGACGGATCCGCATGACACGGCCCTGCTGCTCGCCCGGGCCAAGGCCGAGGCCGTCGCTTCGCTGCCCGAGGCGGACGGCGCAATCGTGATCGGCTGCGACTCGGTCTTCGAGTTCGACGGCGAGGCCCACGGCAAGCCCTACACGGCCGAGGTCGCCCGCGAACGCATGCTCCGCATGAGCGGCAGCATGGGTGTCCTGCACACCGGCCACTGGCTCGTGGACTGCCGCGACACAGACGGCGACACAGACCGACGACTCAGACGGCGAAGGGGCGGACGACGACGGCGGCGTCACCGCACGCGGCACCGGCGCCACCCTGGGCTCGGTGTCCTCCGCCGAGGTTCACTTCATGGAGATGAGCGCCGAAGAAATCGAAACGTACATCGCCACCGGCGAGCCGCTCCAGTGCGCCGGCTCCTTCACGATCGACGGCTACGGCGGGGCGTTCATCCGCAAGGTCGACGGCGATCCGCACACCGTCGTCGGGCTCTCCATCTCCACCCTGCGCGCGCTGCTCGGCCAGGCAAATGTGGGCATCACCGAGCTCTGGACCGGCGGGGCTGTGGACCCGGCGGACGTCCGCGCCGAGTAGTGACCAACTATTGACGGAGAGGGAGCCGGGTGAGGGCGGAGTGAGCCAATTCGCCGCCCTTTGTGGCAACCCTACAAAGGAAGGGCCGTATACGCGCGGAATCCGCAAGTAATATCGGCGGAACCCTCAAAACCGCGCTAGGCTCCCTGAAGGAAAGAAGGAGACGCCTTGTCAGCAAATTCGGAGCAGTCCGCACCCACCGTGCCGGGATCAACACAGTCATCTACAGCCGCGGGCACCCGCCGGCTGACCAAGGTGCTGATCGCCAACCGCGGAGAAATTGCGGTGCGCATCATCCGCGCCGCCCGCGATGAAGGCATCGCCTCGGTGGCTGTCTACGCGGATCCCGACCGCGACGCGCTGCACGCCCGGCTCGCCGACGAGGCCTACGCTCTCGGTGGCAACACCGCCGCGGAGTCCTACCTCGTGATGGACAAGATCATCGACGTCGCCCGCCAGTCCGGCGCTGACGCCATCCACCCCGGCTACGGCTTCCTGGCGGAGAACGCCGAGTTCGCCGCCAAGGTGATCGCCGCCGACATCACGTGGATCGGTCCCTCCCCCGAGGCGATCTCTGCCCTGGGCGACAAGGTCCAGGCCCGCCACATCGCCGAGAAGGTCGGTGCCCCGCAGGTCCCCGGCACCGCCGATCCGGTCGAATCCGCCGAGGAAATCCTCGAGTTCGTGGACAAGTTCGGCCTGCCGGTCGCCATCAAGGCGGCCTTCGGCGGCGGCGGACGCGGCATCAAGGTGGCCCGCACCCGCGAAGAAATCCCCGAACTCTTTGAATCCGCCGTGCGCGAGGCCATCGCCGCCTTCGGCCGCGGCGAGTGCTTCATTGAACGCTTCCTGGACGCCCCGCGGCACGTCGAGACCCAGTGCCTCGCCGACGCCCACGGCAACGTCGTGGTTGTCTCCACCCGCGACTGCTCACTCCAGCGACGCAACCAGAAGCTCGTCGAGGAAGCCCCGGCACCCTTCCTCACCGAGGATCAGAACCGTCGCCTCTACGAATCCTCCAAGGCCATCCTCAAGGAAGCCGGCTACCTCGGCGCCGGCACCTGCGAATTCCTCGTCGGCCAGGACGGCACCATCTCCTTCCTCGAGGTCAATACCCGCCTTCAGGTGGAGCACTGCGTCTCCGAGGAAGTCACCGGGATCGACCTTGTCCGCGAGCAGTTCCGGCTGGCCCGCGGCGAGGAGCTCGGCTACGGCGACCCGGAAGTCCGCGGCCACTCGATCGAATTCCGCATCACCGGGGAGGACCCGGGCCGGAACTTCATGCCGGCGCCGGGCACCATCACGCGGCTGTTGAACCCCACCGGCCCCGGCGTCCGCATCGACTCCGGCGTGGAGCAGGGCGACGTCATCAGCGGCAACTTCGACTCCATGCTCTCCAAGCTGATCGTCACGGGCGCCACCCGCACCCAGGCCCTGCAGCGGTCCCGGCGGGCGCTTGAGGAAATGGTGGTGGAAGGCATCCCCACCGTCATCCCGTTCGACCTCGCGGTGGTTTCCAACCCCGATTTCGCTCCGGCCGACGGCCCCTTCAAAGTGCACACCCGCTGGATCGAGACCGCCTTCGTCAACGACATTCCGGCCTGGACCCCGACCGGCACCGAGGCTGAAGCGGCCGACGCCGGCGACCGCCAGCGCGTCGTCGTCGAGGTCGGCGGCAAGCGCCTGGAAGTAGTGCTGCCGGCGTCCCTGGGCTCGATCAGCAACACGGCCGGCGCCAAGCCGGCCAAGGCCAAGAAGCGCTCCCGCGGTGGCGGCGCAACCGTGGCCGCGAGCGGCAACGCCCTGACCTCCCCCATGCAGGGGACCATCGTGAAGGTGGCCGTGGCCGAAGGTGACACCGTCGCCGAGGGCGATCTCGTCGTCGTGCTCGAAGCGATGAAGATGGAACAGCCGCTCACCGCCCACCGCGCCGGGATCGTGATCGGCCTCTCCGCAGCGGCGGGCGAGACTGTCTCTGCCGGCGCCGTGATCGCCATGATCGAGGACGGCGACGCACAGTAGGCGACGGCGTTAGTAGTAAGACGGGCCGGTCGCGGGCGCGCCTCTGGCGCCTCCGTGACCGGCCAGTAGAGACTTGGACTGTGAAGCCATTCCTGCTCCTCGCCTCGCGCGCGGAAGACACCGCCGCCGAGGACGAATACCGCGCCTATCTTCGCTACTGCGGGCTCAAGCCGGAGCAGCTGCACCGCATCCGGATGGAAGCCGCCCCGCTGCCCGACCTGGAGCTGTCCGACTATTCGGGCGTCATTGTGGGCGGCAGTCCCTTCACCTCCAGCGACCCTGCCGAGCACAAGAGCGCCGCCCAGCACCGGGTGGAACGCGAACTCGCGGGGCTGCTGGACAGGATCGTGGCCGAGGACTTCCCGTTCCTCGGCGCCTGCTACGGCGTCGGCACGCTCGGGCTGCACCAGGGAGCGGTGATCGACCGGACCTACGGTGAAGGGCTCGGCGGCGTAACCATCAAACTGACGGCGGATGGGCTGCAGGATCCCCTCTTGCGCGGAGTGCCGGAGAGCTTCACGGCGTTCACCGGCCACAAGGAAGCCTGCACCGTCCTGCCCTCCCACGCGGTGCTCCTGGCGAGCTCGGCCGCCTGCCCGGTGCACATGTTCCGGATCAAGACCAACCTGTACGCCACCCAGTTCCACCCTGAGCTCGATGCCGAAGGGCTCGTGACAAGGATCGATATCTATCGCCACGCCGGCTACTTCCCGCCGGAATCGGCCGAAATGCTCATGGAAGATGCCCGGCGGTTCACCGCGACGGAACCGATGAAAATCCTGCGGAACTTCGTTCAGCGCTACGCGAGCTGAGAGCCCCGCCCACGCAAAAGCCCGGCGTGTTCAGTGAACACGCCGGGCTTTTGGCTTACGTGGAGAGTCCTAGCGGAAACCCTTAGGCCACGTTGTTGGTGTAGTCGAGGTCCCTGGTTTCCTTGCTCACGAACAAGGCGATCAGCGTCAGCACAGCCATGGACGCGAGGTAGACGCCTACCAGCGCCGGGCTGCCCTTGCCCAGTTCCCAGAGCCAGACGGCGATGAACGGAGCCACCGCCGCGCCCAGGATGCTGGAGAAGTTGTAGCTGATGGCCGAGCCGGTGTACCGGACGTTCGTCGGGAACAACTCAGGCAGCAGCGCACCCATGGGCCCGAAGGTCAGGCCCATCAGGGAGAAGCCGAGAATCAGCAGCGCCATGGTGCCCACGAACCCTGCGCTGAACAGCGGGACGAAGAGCAGGCCGAAAGCGATGATGCCGAACGTCACAGCGATGAGCATCTTGCGGCGGCCGTACTTCTCGGCCAGGGGACCGGAGACCAGGGTGAAGATGCCGAAGAACACGACGCCGACAATCAGCATCCAGAGGAAGTCGTTGCGGGTGTAGCCCAGGCCGGGGACGAACGCGGCGGCCGCGGCCTCGGTCATCGGCTTACCAGCCTTCTCGGCTGCGGCCTTGGCGGCATCCAGGCTGGAGGCGCGGGTTCCGTAGGTGAGCGTGAACGTGGTCATCAGGTAGAAGAGCACGTAGGTGGCGAGCATGATGAACGTGCCCAGGATCAGGTGGCGCCAGCTGGTCTTGAAGACCCGGGCGAGAGGCAGCTTGGCGACCTCGTTGGATTCGATGACCTTGGTGAACGCGGGCGTTTCGATCAGCTTGAGCCGGACGTAGAGGCCGATGATCACCATGACAGCGCTGAGCAGGAACGGCACGCGCCAGCCCCACTCCATGAAGGCCGTCGGCGACAGGGTGTAGCTGAAGACGAGGAAGATCACGTTGGCGATGATGAAGCCGATCGGGGCTCCCAACTGGGGGAAGGTGCCGTAGATGGCGCGCTTGTTCGCGGGGGCATTCTCGGTGGCCAGCAGTGCCGCACCACTCCATTCGCCACCGAGGGCAAGGCCCTGGAAGAAGCGCATGACGACCAGGAGCGCCGGGGCCCAGAATGCCCAGCCCGGGACGCTCGCCGTCGGCAAGCAGCCGATCAGGAAGGTGGCAACGCCCATAGTCAGCAGCGATGCGACAAGTGTTCCCTTGCGGCCGAACTTGTCCCCGAAGTGGCCGAAGACCACCGAGCCGAGCGGACGGGCAATGAAGGCCACGCCGAACACGGCGAAGGAGCTGAGCAGCTGGGCTGTTTCGTTCTGCGCCGGGAAGAACAAGGAGGGGAAGACCAGCACGGCAGCAGTGGCGTACACGTAGAAGTCATAGAACTCGACGGTGGTGCCGATCAGGCTGGCGACAATCACGCGGCCGCGCGAATTCACCTGCTTGGTGGACCCATACTCCGCGGAGGTTGCAGTGGATGGCATGTAGTAACGCTTTCATGAAGACCGGTCGGATGTTCCCCAAGAGCCCGATGCCCGGGGCCGCCGGCTAGGGATTCGTATACGTCTGATATTAGTTCCCACCGTCCAGTCAATGGACGAATAGTCCGCTATTTGGACGCCGTGTCGTTGTCTCACGTGGTGGTCGTCACACCTATTCTCACACCGTAATAAAAGCCCCGATAGGCAAAAGTCACAGCGTGTTAATAAACCGCGACCGTCCCTGAAACGCGGCATCCCTACCTTTGAAGGACAACACCCCCCAAGGAGGTCTCCTAAGTGACTGCTGAACGCACCGCCGAAATCGGCACTGCAGATGCCGGCGCCGCCCGCACTGGCGCCCTTACCCTCGACCACCGGCCCGGCCGCTGGATCGCCAACTGGGATGCAGAAAACAAGGATCAGTGGGAGTCCCAAGGCCGTTCCATCGCCCAAGCGCAACTTGAACTGGTCCATCTTCGCCGAGTTCCTGGGCTTCGTGGTCTGGCAGCTCTGGTCAATCGTGGTGGTCCAGCTCCCCGCGGCCGGCTTCACCTTCACCACCTCGGAAATCTTCTGGCTGATCTCCATGCCCAGCTTGGTGGGCGCCACGCTGCGGATCCCCTACACGTTTATGGTCCCCCGCTTCGGCGGCCGCAACTGGACCATCGTCTCGGCCCTGCTGCTGCTCATCCCCTCGATCGGGCTGGCCATGTGCGTCTCCAACCCGGAGACCCCATTCGGCACCATGCTGTTCGTGGCGGCCCTCGCCGGCTTCGGCGGCGGCAACTTCGCCAGCTCGATGGCCAACATCACCTTCTTCTACCCGGCCCGCGAAAAGGGCTGGGCGCTGGGACTGAACGCCGCCGGCGGCAACCTCGGTGCCGCCGTCGCACAGCTGGCCGTTCCGATTGCCATCACCCTCCTGGCCGCCGGCACCGTCAACCTGCCCATGGCTGGCCTCATGTGGGTTCCGCTGATCCTGCTCGCCGCGTTCGGTGCCTGGAAGTACATGGACAACCTCACCAGCGCCAAGGGTGATGTCGCGGGCTCGCTCGCCGCGCTGAAGGAGCCGCACCTGTGGGTCATGGCGCTGCTGTACATCGGCACGTTCGGCTCGTTCATCGGCTTCGCCGGCGTGTTCCCCAAGCTCATCAAGGACTACTTCCCGGCCTTCTCCTCGATCGGTGTCGGAACCGTAGCCCTGTCCCTCGCGTTCCTCGGCCCGCTGGTCGGCTCGCTGGCCCGCCCCTACGGCGGACGCATGGCGGACCGCATGGGCGGCGCCCGGATGACCGTTGCAGCCTTCGCCTTCATGGCCGTCATCACCCTCACCATGATCTGGACGCTGCCGCTGAAGAACTTCTGGCTGTTCCTGGGCCTGTTCCTGCTGCTCTTCACTGCCAGCGGCTTCGGAAACGGTGCAACGTACCGGATGATCCCCATCATCTTCGCCACCAGCAGCCGGGCCGCAAAGTCCGGTGCCAGCACGGTAACCACCCAGCGGCTCGCGTCCTCGGCCCTGGGCCTGATCTCGGCCATCGGCGCCTACGGCGGATTCGTCATCCCGCAGGTGCTCAACGCCTCGAACTCCGCCAGCGGCTCCTACACCCCGGCGTTCTACGGATTCGTGGGGGCCTACGTCCTGATGCTGGCGGTCTGCTGGTTCTTCTACATCCGCAACGCCAATCGAAATGCGATGGGACACGTCTAACATGACCAAAAGCGCCGACACGCACTGCCCTTACTGCGCCCTGCAGTGCGCCATGACGCTCACATCTCCAGCGGCTCTGACCCCGGCTTCCGAGCCGGGGTCAGACCCCGTGTCGGAACAAGCTGCGGCCGACACCCCGCTCCTGACAGTCACCGGGCGGGATTTCCCCACCAACCGCGGCGGCCTGTGCCGCAAGGGCTGGACCTCCGCCTCACTGCTGAACCACACCGGACGTGTCACCGAGCCCCTGCTCAAGGGCGCCGACGGCATCCACCGCCCGGTCAGCTGGGACGAGGCCCTCGGGCTGATCGTCGCCGCGGTGAAGCAGGCCCGCGCCGAGTACGGAGCGGACGCTGTCGGCGTGTTCGGCGGCGGCGGCCTCACCAATGAGAAGGCCTACCAGCTGGGCAAGTTCGCCAGGCTGGCCTTGGGTACCTCGCGGATCGACTACAACGGACGGTTCTGCATGTCCTCGGCCGCCGCGGCCGGCATGCGCGCCTTCGGCATGGACCGCGGGCTTCCGTTCCCCTTGGCGGACCTCGACGCCGCCAGCACCATCCTGATGCTCGGCTCCAACGTGGCCGAGACCATGCCGCCCTTCGTCCAGCACCTCCAAGGCGCGCGCGACGCCGGCGGGCTGATCGTCGTCGACCCCCGGCGCTCCGCCACTGCGGCGTTCACATCCGACGGCGGCGGCCTGCACCTGCAGCCGCTGCCCGGCACCGACCTCGCCCTGCTCCTGGGCATCTCCCACGCGGTGATCCACGAGGGCCTCGCCGATGCCGGATACATCGCGGACCGGACCACCGGCTACGACGCCGTGCTCCGCAGCGTCGGAAGCCTTCTGGCCGGAACGGGTCCAGTCGATCACCGGCGTCCCCGCCGGGCTGATCCGTGAAACCGCACGGCGGTTGGCCGACGGCGCCCGCAAGGGCGGCAGCTACATCCTCACCGGCCGCGGCGTCGAACAGCACGTCGACGGCACCGACACCGCCACGGCCGCCATCAACCTCTCCCTCCTGCTGGGCCTGCCGGGCTCCGCGCGCAGCGGCTACGGCACCCTCACCGGCCAGGGCAACGGCCAGGGCGGCCGCGAACACGGCCAGAAAGCGGACCAGCTCCCCGGCTACCGGAAGATCACCGATCCCGCCGCCCGCGCCCACATGGCAAAGGTCTGGGGCGTGCCCGAAACCCTGATCCCGGGCCCGGGCCTCCCCGCCGTCGAACTCCTCAAATCCCTTGGCCAGCCCGACGGCGTCCGGTGCCTCTTCGTGCATGGCGCCAACGTGGCGGTGTCCGCCCCCGATGCGAACGCCGTGATCAAGGGCCTGCGCAGCCTGGACTTCCTGGTGGTATGCGACTTCTTCCTTTCCGAGACCGCCGCCGAGGCGGACCTGATCCTGCCGGTCACCCAGTGGGCAGAGGAAGAAGGAACCCTGACCAACCTCGAGGGCCGCGTGCTCCGCCGCCGCCGGGCCCTCACTCCCCCGCCCGGAGTGCGCAGCGAGCTGTGGATCATGACCCGGCTGGCCGAACTGCTGGAGGCGCCATCCACCTTCAGCGAGGACCCCGAAACCGTGTTCGAGGAGCTCCGGATTGCGTCCTCCGGTGGTCTGGCCGACTACTCCGGGATCCACTACGCCATGCTGGATCGCGGCGAGGAGGCCTACTGGCCCTACCCCGTTGGAAGCACGGGAACGCCGCGACTCTTCCTGGACGCCTTTGCCCATGCGGGCGGCCGGGCCGTGTTCACGGCCGTGACGCCCCGGCGTCGTACGCCTTCTGCCGCTGCGGCCCCGGCATCCGCGGCGGACCGCGCCGGCGCCGATCAATCCGGCACGCCGATGACCCTCATTACCGGCCGCCTCATGGAGCACTACCAGTCCGGCGCGCAAACCCGCCGGGTGGCCGCGCTGGCCGAAGCCCAGCCGGAGGCTCGGCTACAGCTCCACCCCGCCGCGGCCGCCGCCCAGGGCATCGCCGACGGCGACTACGTCTCGATTTCCAACGAACGCGGCGTGGTCAGCTGCCGTGCCGAGCTGAGCACAGACATCCGGCCGGAGACGGTGTTCCTGCCGTTCCACTTCCCGGAGCTCGAGAGCGCCAACCGGCTCACCGAGGCGGCCACGGACCCCATATCCGGGATGCCCGAGTTCAAGACCAGCAAGGTGTGGATCCGCCCGGGGGTATGCGGAGACGCGGTTTCCGCGGCTGTCCCGGCCGGCAATCACAGCGGTGTTCCAGCCCGCATTCTTCAAGCAGAGGAGACCTCATGACTGAGCGGATTGTGGTGGTGGGCTTCGGGCCCGTCGCCGCGCGGCTGATCGACGAGCTGCTGCCGGCCGTGCGCAGCGGCATCGCGCACCTGACGGTGATCGGTGAAGAGTCCGAGGCGGCGTACAACCGCGTGCTCGTGGCCGATCTTGGCGTCGGCCGGACCACCGCCGGCCGCCCTGGCCCTCGCGGACGCAGCGGCGCTGGTGGCCGAGGGCGTCGATGTCCGGCTGGGCGTCCGCGTCCGCCGCGTGGACCGCGCCCGGCAGCGGGTTCTGTTGAGCGACGGCACCTCCCCCGGCTACGAGCGGCTCGTCTTCGCCACCGGATCCCGGCCTGTCATCCCGAACCTCACCGGGCTCAATCCGGACCCGGCGGCGCCGGTGCTGCCGCCGGGCGTGACCGCCCTGCGCGATCTCCGCGACGCGTCCGTGCTCCACTCTGCCGTGGCGGGGGGCAAGCGTGTGGTGGTCCTGGGCGGCGGCGTGCTGGGCCTGGAGACGGCCCTTGCCGCGGCCGAGGAAGGCGCCACCGTGACCGTGGTGCACAACGGCCCGCATCCCCTGGGCCGGAACATCGACCGCGGCGGCGGCTCCGTGCTCGCGGCTTCCCTGCGGAACTGCGGCGTGCGGGTGGCCGGCAACGCCCGCTCCGTCGGCGTCGAACACAACGCCCCCGACGGCGGCTTCTCGGCGTTGCTGCTGGATGACGGCTCCGCGATCGACGGCGACCTCCTGGTGCTCTCCTGCGGTGTCCGGCCGCGGACCGAACTGGCGGAAGGCTGCGGGCTCTCCACCGCGGCCGGGATCCTGGTGGACCACAAGCTCCGCGCCCACCACGAGCCCCACATTTTTGCGATCGGCGACTGCGCCGAGGTCCGCTGCCCGGACCCCGAGTGCGTGGAGTGCCGGACCGCGCGGGGCCCGTCCGGGCTGGTGGGCCCGGGCTGGCGGCAGGCCGAATGGCTCGCCGACTACCTGACCCTGCTGGCATCCGGCGCCGACGCGGAGGCCGAGGCCTTGCCGTCCCTACCGGCGGAACTGCCGGGGGTGATCGTGCTCAAGGCCCGCGGCATGAACATGGCCGTGGCCGGGAATGTATCCGCCGACCCATGGGACGAGGAAGCCCTGAGCGCCGGGGCCGTGAACGGCCGCGCGCGGCTGCAGATCGCGCAGTGGGCCGATCCCGAGCACGGCCGCTACGTCAAGATGACCACCCGCGCCGGCGTCCTCGAGGGCCTCGTGTCCGTGGGCATGCCCCGCACCTCGGCCGAGCTCGTGCAGCTGTTCGAGCGCGGCGCCGAACTGCCTGCGGACAGGTCCCTGTTGCTGCGCCTGGACGGGCCGGACCAGGGCGCCGCTGCGGGCGCCGTGGACCCATCCCGGACGGTCTGCCGGTGCGCGGGCGTCAGTGGGACGGCCATTGCTTCTGCTGTTACGGAGGGTTGCGGGACCGTGCCCGAGGTGTCCGCGGCCACTCGCGCCGGCACGGGCTGCGGCGGCTGCCACGACGATATCAAGGGGATCATCGAGGCCCACTTTCAGGTGGCGGTCGCCTGAGAGGCGGGCTTCGTGAAGGCATGACTTCAGCCTTCTGCTGAACGTCGGTTAGTTCGCGGTTACCACTACCCGCGCGGACGTGGTTGATGCGGTCGGGTACCCCGCTAAAACTCCAGTCACCGTGACCTTCACCCCCGTGCCTAAGTCAGCATCCCGAAGTTTGTACGATTGCCCGGTCGCCCCTGGGATGGCGACGCCGTTGCGCTTCCACTGGTACGTCAGGGCAGCACCGCTCCGCCAGGGGTTGGCGGTCACGGTATTGCCGACGACAAATGCACCGACCAGTGCCGGTGGCGCCACGATCGCCTTGTGCACGGGGACGACGGTCGGGGCGAGGACTGCGCCGTTGTAACGCTTGCTCACGAGCAACGGCGTATAGCCGTCCTTCCATCCAGTCACATCGACACCGATGGCCTCGCCGTCGTCGGCGCCCGTGGGAACATACGAGGCCGACGTGGCACCATCGATGCTCTGGATGTCGTACCCTAACCGGTCAGCGGTCGTCCGAGTGATCGTCCACTGGTACGTGAACCGCGTCCCGGGAGTCCAGGCGCCGGGATCCACGGTCAGCGGCTTGCCCACGAGCCCCGTTCCCAGGATTTTCGGCGTGACTCCTGCCACCTTCGGCCGGAGTGGTACCACCGGCCCGATGGGATCGGAGACGATAGTCCGCGCCTTATAGCCGTCCTTGATTCCGGTGACGCCAACGGTAATTAAGGCCCCGACATCTTCGGACTTCAGACGATATTTGTCCCGCCAGGCGCCGGAGATTGGCTGCCCGTTGCGGTACCACCGGTAGTGCAGATCGTACGTCGACCAGGTGCCCTTGTTGCCGAGGAGCAGTTCACCGACGGCGGGGGCCCCCTCTCTCGGCATCCATCCGTTGCCGAATGTGATCGGCCCCGGGCGGACGCTGTTGAGGTCTGTCTTCACGGGTGTTTCCTTTGTTGCCACCGTGGTGCCGGTCTTGCCGACCATGGACCCCGTCACCTCCAGGCTGATCGCCGTCACGCCGTCCGGAATCCGGAGGTACTTGGTGGTCGCGCCGGGGATGGGGGTGTGGTTTTGCCCGAACCACTGGTACCTGATTTTCGCGTCCCAGGTCCAAGTGCCGCGGTTGGCGGTGAGCCTCTGCCCGGTCTCGAACGCGCCGGAAATAGTCGGCGGCGTCTTGTTAATCACCGCAGGTGACGCCACGGCCGGCAACAGGGCGGTTGTGGCGGCCGGGGCCGGTGCCGCCGACGCCGGGGCCGGGGCCGCGCCGATGAAGGCGCCTGAAGCAATGGCTGCGGACAGGATGCCCGCGGCTGCCGTTGTACGGATTGTGGCCTGTCGAGTCGATGCTGGCACGGTGACCTGCACACCCTTGTCGGTGATCGTCGCAGATGAAACCTTGGCTGAACGCATCCGACATACACCGTCAACGGCGCCCCCCAAGGCTGCATACAACCACACGGACACCACTGGCAACAAGAGTGCCCACCACCGGCAGCACGACGATTCGCCATTAACAAGTAGTGGAGACTCCAAAAGTGCGTAGCGAACACTCGCGTTCAGGCCGGGAATTCGACATAGCATTCAAGGGCTTTGCCGTCAGGGACTTGTCCCGTGTGTCTGGGGGGACTTCGCAAGCTATATAGGAGGACCTCATGAAACGCTGGCTCGCACCGCTCGCCCTCGCAGTCGGACTCGCCGCAGGCGCCGGTTCCGCCGTCGCCGCACCAAACCCGCCAGGGCCGGTCGACCCGACCGCGTTCCCACTGGACTGTCCAGGCTTCCAAGTCACGGCCGAACTCACCGGCAAGGCGAAGCTCATCAACCTGCCAGGCGGCCGGCAGAAGATCACTGCGCCGGGTCAGAAGGTCACTCTGACAGGCCCGAGCGGAACAACGGTGAGCTACGTCATCACCGGGACGACTCACATTCAGAACCTGCCCAGGGGCGTCCAGGAGATCAGGTCGACGGGAAGGAACGTTATCACCGTTCCCAGAGTTCTCGGCCCCAATGGGCATCCCGAGGGACTGTTCCTCACGACGGGCAATGTCAACTACGCCCTCCAAAATGGGAAGGAACTCCGTCTGTTCTCCGGACCAGGCAAGGTGACCGACGTCTGCGCGTTGCTCGCGCCATAGCCCCAACAAAGCAGGGCGCTTCCGGTGGTCGTCGGAAGCCGCCCTGCGGCATACGGCTCTGGCAGGCCGAATAAGCCCGAGGCCAGTTCAGAAGCGTTGCCCGCGTATCAATGAATGGGCAACCGGCGCCCCGGAAGCGACCTTTCTCCGCCGGACACCGGCGCGGCCGCTACCCCTTTGTGAACCCCGGCCCGGCGGGGTACTACTGCGCTGCGTCGTCGAACTTCTGCTGCCACAGGGCATGCTCGCGGCCTGCGTCGAGCCGGCGGTTCGCAGTCCACCTGGGCAAATATTCGGGCGCGGGTATCTCGCGGGCAGGCTTGGGCTCAGGCCGAGTCTGGACAGGCTTGGGTCTAGGACGAGTCTGGACAGGCTTAGACACAGGCCGGGTCTGGACGGGCTTCCGGGGGTAGTTCGGCGTCGTGTCGGCCGTGCCGTGCCTCCTCCAGGCCACAAGCGCCCAAATGGCGAGCCCGGCCAAGGTGAGTTGCCAGTAAGTGACCAGTATGGAGATCACGACCAAGATTAGGAATAGAGCAGGGATCCACATGGCGACATTATCCATATGCGACACGCCCGGAGGTAGAGGACTTACTCCCTGATCGCCCGCACGGCCGTAGACCAACATCTCCCGCCGCAAACACTATCGGGATTCCCAGACATGGTTTGCCCACGACACAGCGCTCAAGGAAACCCGCGCACCCGGAGAGAGCTCCGGGCTGCGCTGGCTATCATCCTGGAGAGCCCCGACCAACCGTGAGGGCTCTCGCCAGGGCCGCTCCGTGGCCTACAAAACCACACCGGAATAAACACATAGAGGGGAGCCCGGGGAGTTTATTCATGCACAACCAGCCGTCGCCCGTAGGGGCAACGGCTCTAGCGGAAGGGAAGCTTACTTACTGCCACCTTGACGTCGTCAGTGGCGAGTGCCAGGCATCTCTTGCGTCAGCCGATGACGGAAATCGCTGAGAACTTCTTGGCTGTCGTGTATCCGGTCTTGAAACCGGTAACCAGCACCTTGAACGAACGCGATCTGTCGCCCGCAGTGAGCAAGTAGGTTTTGGCAGTAGCCCCCTCGAGGGCTACGCCCGACCGGTACCACTGGTATTTGAACGTCGTGCCGTAGGTCCAGGAGCCAACCATGGCGGTCAGAGTCCGGCCGACCTTGGGCGTTCCGTTGATAACCGGCGTCGATGCTGCCAGTGTTCCCTTGGCGATCAGCGGCGTAGAGACCGACTGACTAACGGACTTGTATCCCGGCTTGGCGCCAGTGACTTTCACCCTGATCGTCCTACCGACGTCCAAGGCCGTAAGTTTGTACGTGCGCGCGGTGGCTCCCGGAACAACGGTCCCCGAGCGGTACCACTGGTACCCAAGGCTCACGGGCGCAGGCTGCCAACCCCCTGGGACTGCAGTCAGAATCGAGCCGACCTTCGTGTGACCGGCAATTGTCGGAACCGGCGTAGATCCAAGAACGCCCGGAATGACTTTTTGCGTTTGGGCAGGCGCGTGGCTGATGCGCTCACCGGCTTTGAAGCTTAGGACAGTGCCCAGATCGGCCGCCACGACGTCGTAGTCCAAAGACTGTTCCCCGCTGATCTTGATTCCATTGCGATACCACTGAGGCGAGCTAACCGACCTGAGGACGGACGCGTCCCACCCTGTCGGAACGGCCAAGTCGGCAGTCAACCGATGACCCACTTGAGCCTGGCCTTGATGACGACGCCATGGTCCGGAAGCCGACGGGCGGTATGGAGACGACCGCCGATTTGGCTTCTGTGTAGCTAGCTATTGCCCGGTCCACGGCACTAACTAAGACATGGAGCTGAGCCTGGCCGACATCCATCGGTTCGATGCGGTATGTCGGGCCCCGACCGATTTCGGTTTGCCCGCGATACCAGACGTACTTCCAGCCGTAGGGCGGGGTCGGAGACCATGAGCCGGGCGATGCAAGGAGTTCCTCACCGTATGCCAAATCTCCCAAGATTGTCGGTTTCGAGGAGACTGTATATGGAGGAATGTTGGCCAGCTCCACGGTCTCGGTTCCTATGTCTTTGACTCCTGGGGTAAAGACAATTTCCTTTGCGGAAAAGTACCCTTCCAAGTCATTGAAGGTACTTTTTCCGCCCAACCACTTGTCGGCGAAAGTGTACGGTCTACGGTCGCCGAACCCCTCGTCCTGGAACTTCACTTTGTAGGCAAAGTGGCTGTCAGCGTAAAAGCTGAAGCGGCCATTTTCATCCGTAGTTACCTCGCAACACCCAACTGCCAGCCCTCCGCCATTGTAAGGGCCCTCCACCAAGACGGAGGCTACGCCCAAACCTGCCACTGGTTTACCATCGGGGCCAGTCACCCGACCCGTCAGTTTTGACGGTCGGACACTTACGTTGTGACGCTGGCAGATGTCGGCGCGAAAATAGAGTGTACGGTCCGGCCCATCGCCAGAGGGCTCACCACAAACCACCACGTCGGAGGTCACGGCCGCTGCCGTTGATCGCTTCGTCACCAACACTTCCAAACCGAAGGTGACAGGCACCGCAAAGTCGGTGGCAAACTGACGGCTACCGCGGGCGTTTGGAACAAGAATGCGAAAACCTTCTCTACCAGTGGTTTGCAAATGGCGTTGCCATTAAGGGCGCCACGGCGTCCTCGTACAAGGTCGCTGCCAATATCGTCGGGAAAAGAGGTCACGGTGAAAAGTCCAGCCACGGGCACCGCATACAGCGGACTGCATCCTCACACGGGACGGCTGCCGTTCGAAGGCTCTGATCGACGTCAGCTTGCCGGCACGGGCTGCGGCGGCTGCCACGACGACATCAAGGGGATACAGGGTGAGCCGGGCCACGGTCGACAGGACAGTTTCAGGACGATCAGCGAGTGGGAGATTCCATCCAACGGCCGGCGATGGTGCCGGCGTAGTAGTAGGCGCCGGTGTCTTGTTCTTTTTGTTCGTCCGCGCTCGGGCTGGGGCGGCAGCGCCGGTGCTGCCACCAGGCAGCGATTGTGGGCTACGGCCGCCTCCTGCGCGAAGTGGGCCTTTCTCCCCTTGGCACGGCCGCTGGGGCGGGGATGCAATGAACGTAGGCTCCGTTCGTCAGCAGGAGGCATCCCATGAACGTTCCGATTATTTTGGCGCTCGGCGCGATTGTCGTGTTCGCCGTCGTCGTGGTCATGACGCGCGACAAGGATCCGCAGCAGCGCGCCAGCGTGCTGCTACGGACCGGGGCGGCCATCATGGGGGTGTTCACGGTCCTCGCGGCAATCGTCATCGTCGGCTATGCGCTGCAGGATCCGGGTGGAACTGCCGCGATCCTGATAACGCTCGCCTGGGTGGTGCCGATGCTCATCCTCGCGGTCTCGGCCTGGTTCTGGCCGGCGGCAACTTCTCCCCTGCTGCTCGCCCTGGCTTCCAGCTTCATTGCCGCCTGCGTCTGGCTGGCCTTCGACCCCGCGGCCCTGCGCAGCTTCGTCAGCGAAAACGGACCCATCATCGCCGTCAGCGTCGTCGCGCTTGCGTTCCCGGCCGCCGTACTCGGCCTGAAACGTGCCGCGCTGGCCGGCTGGCTGCTCGTGGCCCTGGGCGTGCTGCCGCTCGTGATCACGATCATCGCAAGGTCCGGCCCTGTCGGATCGATCATCGCCGCCAGCGTGATCCCCCTGATCGCGGGGATCAGCTACCTCCTCTCCGTCCGGATGGCCCACGGCAGCACGGCATCCGGGAAGCAACAGGCAACTACGGCCTGAAAACTTCCGGTTACCCGGCCACGTAACGCGAATCGGGCCGGAAACAAACGGCAGGTAGCATCGGGGCATGAGCGCCGACGACGACGACATCACCGAAGAACTGCTGGCTGACGCCGGGAAACTCACCGGACTGAGCCTGGAACTGCTCGGGCTTGATCCGCACCCGGATGACATGACGGCCGAGCAGCGGCTCCAGTTTGATCCCGAGGACCTGGCCGAGATGGCCGCCGTCTTACCCGAAGACCGTCAGAAGGCCGTCGGCCAGACGCGCCTGCTGGCCGGACTTCTGTGGAACTCGTCCAGCATCCTCATCGACCAACTTTTCCGCGATCTCGGGACGCTTAGCACGCTGGATGTTGTCACGCCGGCCGATATCGCCGGGACATCCGTCCTGTCCTCGCTGCCGCCGCAGTTCGCCGCCAGCTACGACGCGAAGTTCACCCAGAAGTTCGTCGTGGTCGCAGCAGACGTCACCGCGTGCCTTGTTCGGGGCTGGACCGCTCCCGGATGCCTTGCAGGGGAACTGGCCGTCCGCTGCCTGCTCGATCAGGCGGAAATCACCGAGGACATCTACGAGCTGGACCTTCCTGAGGATTGGCGTGCCGCCGTCGAGGAAGTCCTGCTGGAGGACGCGGACAGCGAGGCTCTGTACTCAGACAGGCTCGACGATCTCGAAGATGACGCCAGGGAACTGGACTTCGAGCACTGGTTCAAGCCGCTCGCCCCCGGCGACACCGTTCCGCCCTACGCCTACTCCTGAGCCCGACTTCTGATCACTGCCCCGTGGCGGGGTCGAAGGGCTCGAACACGGACGAGCCGACCATGAAGATCCCGCGCTGCGGGATCCAGAAGTCCCCGAGCTTGTCTTGGACGGGTAGGGCGGAAACATGCCCCAGACTGTGCCCCTTCAAGTGGGCTGTACTTTCGCGGACAAACCACATCCGCCGCGGGCGCGCGCCAAAGCCTTGGCCGTTGGGCACCCTGCCTGTCAACCCAATGTGTCCCGCCCCCAGCGCCGGGCCGGCGATGGCCCCCATGGTGCGCAGGAACGTCCGGCTGCGCCACAGCCGCTCCGGAACGCGGCCGGACACTGCGGACATGAGCCGGGTGACCGGCGTCGCCGCCAACGTCAGGTCCCAGCTCAGGTCCATCCCGTCCCCGACCTCCACGCTGAACGAGTAGTCGTCGCGCCAACGGATGGAGATCCCGCCCGTGGACGCCGCTCCGAGCGCGCTGCCGAAGTAGCGGGGGCAGGAGGACCCCGGCTCGGCTGTGCTGTGCATCGTCCAGACGCCGGCAGGGTCACGGATCCAGACCGAGGAGTAGCCCGGGCCTACGGAGGAGGCCGGAAAATGCCGCATGGCCAGGATGTAGCCGGAGCTGAACGGAACGCCCATCACGCCGTAGCCGGCAAAGCATTCCTCCGGGCCGGAGGGCAGCACGGGGTTCTGTTCCACGGAGTCAACAACGGTGCGGGGACTCTGCATGGCTACGGCCTCCGTTTTGTCACATGTGAACTCTTGTCACATGTGAACGTGGAGCCGCCGGGCTGCTTCGGAGATGGAGCCGCTCAGCGACGGGTACACGGTGAACGTGCTGGCAATGTCGTCGACATGCAGCTTCTGGGTCACGGCGATCGAGATCGCGAAGATGAGCTCGGAGGCGTTCGGGCCCACCACCACCCCGCCGATGACAGTGCCCGAGCCCTTGCGGGCGAAGATCTTGATGAAGCCGTCGCGGTGGTTGCGCATCTTGGCGCGGGCGTTGCTGCGCAGGGACAGCTTGATGATGTCGCCCTGGTACTTACCGGAGTCGATCTCGGCCTCGGACACGCCCACGGAGGCGATCTCGGGCGAGGTGAAGATGTTGGACGCCACCTGGTGCAGCTTGATCGGCATGACTGCGTCGCCCAGGAAGTGGGCCACGGCAATCCGGCCCTGCATCGCGGCCACGGAGGCAAGGGCCAGGACGCCGGTGCAGTCGCCCGCGGCGTAGATGTTCGGCGCCGTGGTGCGCGAGACGCCGTCGACCTTAATATGGCCGCTCTCGGTCAGCGCGACGCCGGCTTCCTCCAGGCCGATCCCGGCCGTGTTCGGGATGGAGCCGACGCAGACGAGGCAGTGGCTGCCGGTCACCTTGGAACCGTCGCCGAGGGTGACCACCACGCCGTCATCCGTGCGCTCCACGGTCTCGGCGCGGGCCCGGGAGAGGACCTTCAGCCCGCGGCGTTCGAAGACGCCCTCGAGGACCTCGGCGGCGTCGGTGTCCGAGCCCGGCAGCACGCGGTCACGGCTGGAAATCAGGGTGACTTTGGAGCCCAGGCCGTTGTAGGCCGAAGCGAATTCTGCGCCCGTGACACCGGAACCCACCACGATGAGTTCTTCGGGGAGTTCGTCCATGTTGTAGATCTGGGCCCAGTTCAGGATGCGCTCACCGTCCGGCCGCGCGGTGGGTAGCTCGCGCGGGTGGGCGCCGACCGCCAGCAGGATGGTGTCGGCTTCCACCGTCTCGGTGCCGTCGGCGGTCAGGACCTCGATGGTGTGGTTGTCCAGCAGCTTGCCGGAGCCGATCAGGATGCGGACGTTCTGGTGTTCCAGCCCGGCCTGGATGTCCTCGGACTGCTTCCGCGCCAGGCGGAGCAGGCGGTCGTTGATGTGTTTGAGGTCGGCGCGCATCGCCGGGGCAAAGTCGCCGCCGTCGACGTCGAACTTGACGCCCAGCTCGCCCGCCTCACCCATGCGGGTCATCAGGTCTGCCGTCGCGATCAGGGTTTTGGAGGGCACGACGTCGGTCAGCACCGCGGAGCCGCCGAGTCCCGCACGCTCGATGATGGTGACCTGCGCCCCCAGCGAGGCGGCGACCATGGCGGCTTCATAGCCGCCGGGCCCTCCGCCGAGAATTGCGATGCGGGGTGAGCTGAAGTCAGGATGCGTAGTCACAATCAACCATTGTCCACCATCCGAACCGGAGCCACCAAGAATCGGGGCCGCGCGCGGGTCCCGCCGTGCATGCTGGGCATCACGCCACCGGCACGATAACTTGTACCAGTGAGTTATACAGAATTCCTGAACGTGGATCCCTTCGACGCCGCCCGGGACGCCGCCGCCTATATCGCTGAAGAGACGGGCGTTGACGCCCACGACGTGGCCCTCGTGCTCGGCTCGGGCTGGGGCGACGCCGCCGAGCTCATCGGCGAGACCACCGCCACCTTGTCCGCCGACGAAATCCCCGGCTTCTCCGCACCGTCCGTGGTGGGGCACGTGGGCACCATCCGCTCGGTGCTGACCAAAGAGGGAAAGCGGGCCCTGGTCCTCGGCGCGCGCACCCACTACTACGAGGGCAAGGGCGTCCGCTCCGTGGTTCATGGCGTGCGCACCGCCGCGGCCGCCGGCTGCAAGACGCTCGTGCTGACCAACGGCTGCGGCGGGCTCAACGAGAACTGGACGCCCGGCACGCCGGTGCTCATCAGCGACCACATCAACCTCACCGCCACCTCTCCGCTGGAAGGGGCAACGTTCGTGGACCTGACGGACCTGTACTCGTCACGGATCCGCGGCCTGGCCCGCGAAGTGGACCCGTCGCTGGACGAGGGCGTCTACGCCCAGTTCACCGGCCCGCACTACGAAACGCCCGCCGAGGTGCAGTACGCCAAGCGGATCGGCGCCGACCTGGTGGGCATGTCCACGGCCCTTGAGGCCATTGCCGGCCGCCACGCCGGCATGGAGGTCTTCGGCATCTCGCTCGTGACCAACCTCGCCGCCGGGATCAGCCCGGTGCCGCTCAGCCACGGGGAAGTCCTTGAGGCCGGCCAGGCCGCCGGACCGCGGATTTCCAAGCTGCTCGCGGAGATCATCGCCAAGCTCTGATCTGGGCTCTGGCCTGAGCCGTCTGGCCCCGGCCAAGGTCCTGGACCGCCGGCCGCGGCTACTCCGCAGCCAGGTAGTCCAGGACCTTTGCCTTGTCCGCCGGGAACCGCCGCTCCATCGAGTCCGCGATCCCGGCGATGCTCTGGCGCGCCAGCGCCTGCCGCCAGGCGAGTTCGGCCTGCCGCATGGTCTGGGAAATAAGGCACGTCCGTGCGAAGTTCTCCTGCCGATCCGGCTCCGGGACATTTCCGAGGATCGCCTCACACCGGAAGGCCGAGTCCTGGCCCTCCAGCGCCAGCACGATGTCCAGCACCGTGATGTTTTCGGGCCGGCGCGCCAAAAGGAATCCGCCGCGGGGCCCCGAGACCGAGTCCAGCACACCGGCCCGGACCAGCGACTGAAACTGCTTGTTGAGATACGCGGCCGGGAGTTTGTAGAACTCCGCCAGCCGTGCGCTGTTCACCGGCTCACCCGGCGGTGTCCATGCCATGTTGACGCAACTGTGCACGGCCCATTCCACGCCACGGCCCATCTTCATATTCCAGACGCTACGTGTCCGGAAATTTGGGTGTCAAGGTCCCGCGTGTGGCTTTGAGATGGAACTGAAACCCCCACTCTCGATTCTCTGGGCAGGAATCGCTCACGATTGGCGATAGTTTGGTTCCTATGACGTCTTCTGATGCCGAACTCGCCCGACTCCTGAGCGATGCCCGTGACTGGGCAAACCAGGACCCGGACCCCGCCACCACCGCCACCCTGACTGAGCTGATCCGGCTCACCGATGGGGGCGTGGCCGCGGCCCGCCAGGAACTGGCCGACAGCTTCAGCGGCACCCTCCAGTTCGGCACGGCCGGACTGCGGGCGGCCCTCGGCCCGGGACCGAACCGGATGAACCGCGTGGTGGTCCGCCGCGCCGCCGCCGGCTTCACCGCTTTCCTCACCAACGCCGTCGAGCAGGCCTCCCCCGGCACCCGGCCGCGCGCCGTCGTCGGCTATGACGCCCGCTACAACTCCGATATTTTCGCCGAAGAAACCGCCGCGATCCTCACCGCGGCCGGTGTTGAAACCTTCCTGATGCCGGCCGCGCTGCCCACGCCGCTGCTCGCGTACGCCGTGCGGGCGCTGGACTGCGACGGCGGCGTCATGGTCACTGCCAGCCACAACCCGCCGCAGGACAACGGGTACAAGGTGTACCTCGGCCGTCACGCGGTTGAGGAAAGCGGCCGCGGCGCCCAGATCGTGGCGCCCTACGACGCCCTGATAGCGGCGAAGATCGACGCCGTCGGAGCCCTGGACTCAATCGTTGTGGCCGCGGACGGGTGGACTGTGCTGGAGCCCTCGATCGCCACCGAATACCAGGGCGCCGTCGCGGCCCTGGCGGTTCCGGAGCACTTCCCGGCCCGCGGGCTGAAGATCGTCCTGACCCCCATGCACGGCGTAGGCGGTGAAACGGCGGTGGCGGTGCTGAACGCCGCCGGTTTCGACGACGTCACGCTTGTCACGGAACAGGCGCAGCCGGATCCGGACTTCCCCACGGTGAACTTCCCCAACCCGGAGGAGCCCGGGGCGCTGGATCTGGCCCTCGAAGCGGCGACGCGCGAGGACGCCGACATCGTGATCGCCAACGATCCCGACGCCGACCGGGCAGCCGTCGCGGCGAAGGACCCGGCCACCGGCGGGTGGCGCATGCTGCGCGGCGACGAGGTGGGCGCCCTGCTCGGTGCCCACGTCGTGGCACGGCAGGCCGCCGGCGGCGAGGCACCGGCCGGCGTGTTCGCCAACTCGATCGTGTCTTCGCGGTTGCTGGCGCGGATCGCGGCCGCGGCAGGCTACGCCCACGAGGAAACCCTGACCGGATTCAAGTGGATTGCCCGCGTTCCGGGGCTGGTCTACGGCTACGAGGAGGCGCTGGGCTATTGCGTCGCCCCGTCGCTCGTGCGCGACAAGGACGGCATTTCCGCTGCGGTGCTGATCGCCGAGCTCGCGGCGGCCGCGAAGGCCGAGGGCAAGACCATCTTTGACACCCTGGACGAGCTCTACATGGTGCACGGACTGCACGCGAGCGACCAGCTCAGCATCCGGGTGGCGGACCTCGGCCTGCTGGACGCGATGATGAACCGGCTGCGCGTCAACCCGCCGGAATCGTTCGGCGGCTCCGGCGTCGAGGCCGTCACGGACCTGGCCGTGGGCAGCGAGCAGCTCCCGCCCACTGACGGCCTGCTGTACCTGACGAGGGACCTCAGCCGCGTCATCATCCGTCCCAGCGGTACGGAGCCGAAGCTCAAGTGCTACCTGGAAGTCATCCGCAGCGTCGGCTCGGCCGCCGAACTTCCGGCAGCCCGGGACGAGGCCCGCGCCGCGCTGGACAGCGTCCTGGCGGACGTCCGCGAGGCCCTGGGCCTCTAGAGCTCTACCTCAATGTACCCGCCCACAATCCGGGTACTGAAGGTGGCGAGTCGGAGTTCCGGGCTGCCGAGGCACTCCCCTGTAGCGAGGTCGTAGACCTCTTTGTGCAACGGCGAAGCCACCGTGGGGCGGTCCCCGCGGGACCCGGTGATGCCGCGGGCCATGACGTTCGCCCCGGTGGCCGGGTCTTCCTGCGCGACGGCGAAAACCTCACCGGACACGGTGCGGAACAAGGCCACCTGGCGGCCCGCAATCAGTGCGGCCTCGCCCCAGGCGGGTTCCAGGTCCGCCACGGCGCACACCCGGTGCCAGCCGGCTGCGGCTGCCTGCTCAGCAGCCTGAATCTCAAGCTCGTGTACTGCGGTTTCAAGTACGGCGGTCATCCCGGCCCCTCTCTGATACAACCCATTACGGGCTCAACCGCTGCTGCGGCCACATATTCAAGCTAGGCCCGCGGTGTTTCATCCGGACGCGCCGGATGTGTCCGGCGCGTAAAAGAGAGCTCACACAGCCGGAAATGCATTCGTGATGCAGAAGTTAAGATCACGAAACATAAGGGAAACTGAAGCGAAATTCCCGTTGCCTAGTCTGGGACGACAAGCTGCAGAGCACCGTCTGCGGCCCATGCGAAAGGCCCACCGTGACCGGACACCCCTCAAGCCACCCGAACCAGGGCGCAGCCAGCGCCGCCCCGCGCCGTATTGTGGTGGCCGGCGGCGGCCCCGCGGCGCACCGTTTCGCCGATGCAATGCACGCCCGCGGACTCGATGGGTGGCACGTTACAGTCCTCACCGAGGAAGCCCACCTCCCCTATGACCGCGTCGCGCTGAGCAAGGCACTCACCGACAGCGACGTCGACCTCACCCTGGGCAGCGCTTCCATGTGGGACCACACCGCCCTGGACCTTAAGACCGGCGAGCGTGTCATCAGCATCGACTCCGCCGGCAAGACGGTCAAGACCGCGGCGGGAACCGTCTTTCCGTATGACGATCTTGTTGTCGCGACGGGCTCGGACGCGGCCCGTTTGCCCATCCCGGGCTCTGAACTCACCCACGTGTACCGCACCCTTGAGGACGTCTGGTCCATCAACAAGGCGATCGCGGACCTCACCGAGAAGCTTGGCCGCAAGGTCAAGGCGGTCACCATCGGCGGCGGTCTGCTGGGCCTGGAATCGGCGGCCGGCACCGAACAGCTCGGCGCCACCCCGATCGTCATCAACGGCTCGCCGTGGCTCATGAACACCCAGCTGGACCAGGGTGCCGGACAGGCGCTCGGCCGGCTGATCGAGTCCAAGGGCTTCACCGTCCACGGCGGGGTGTTCCCCTCCGAGGTCCTCTCCGACGACGACGGCCAGGTCACCGGCGTCCTCATGGCCGACGGCAGGACCATCGACGCCGACATCGTAATCGTGGCGATCGGTGTGCGGCCCCGCGATGAGCTGTTCCGGGCCGCAGAGGGTGCAGAACAGCAGTTCCAGCTCGGCCAGCGCGGCGGCGTCGTTATCTCCGACGACTGCTCCACGGAGGTTCCCGGCATCTGGGCGATCGGCGAGGTCGCCAACTTCGGCGGCATGTGCCTGGGCCTCGTGGCCCCTGCCAACACGATGGCCGAAATCGTCGCGGACCGGCTGCACGGCGGCGACGCAACGTTCCCCGGCTTCGACACGGCCACCAAGCTCAAGCTCTCCGGCGTCGACGTCGCCAGTTTCGGTGACGCCTTCGCCCGCACGGAACATGCGCTCGAAATCGTCTACGCCGACCCCGCCCGGGGCGTCTACCAGAAGATCGTCACCACGGACGATGCCAAGACCCTGCTCGGCGGCATCTTCGTCGGCGACGCCTCCCCTTACACTTCCCTGCGCCCCATGCTGGGCCGCGAACTGGCGGCCGAACCCGGCGCCTACCTCACCGCAGCCGGCGGCGGCGACGCCCCGGAGACCGAGCTGCCGGACGACGCCATCCTGTGTTCCTGCAACAACGTCTCTGCGGGAACCATCCGCGACACCGTCAACGGCTGCGGGGCCTGCGACGGCAACGCGCCCGTCCAGGAACTCGGCGAGCTCAAGGGCTGCACCCGCGCCGGAACCAGCTGCGGATCCTGTGTGCCGATGCTCAAGAAGCTGCTCGAGACCGAACTGACCAAGTCCGGCGTCGAGGTCTCCAAAGCACTCTGCGAACACATCGAGCTCTCCCGCCAGGAACTCTTCGACGCCATCCGTGTGCTGGAACTGACCTCCTTCGAGGAGATCATGGCCAAGTACGGCGCCGGGGACGGCTGCGATATCTGCAAGCCGACCATCGCCAACATCCTGGCCAGCCAGAACAGCGCCTACGTCCTGGACGCCGGCCGCGGCACCCTGCAGGACACCAACGACCGCGCCCTGGCCAACATGCAGAAGGACGGCACCTACTCGGTGGTTCCGCGCATCGCCGGCGGCGAGATCACCCCGAAGAAACTCGGCGTGATCGCCGCGGTCGCCGAGCAGTACGGCCTCTACACCAAGATCACCGGCGGCCAGCGGATCGACATGTTCGGAGCCCGGCTGGAGCAGCTGCCGGAAATCTGGAAGCTGCTCGTGGACGCCGGCTTCGAATCCGGCCAGGCCTACGGCAAGAGCCTGCGCACGGTGAAGTCCTGCGTCGGCTCCACGTGGTGCCGCTTCGGCGTCCAGGACTCGGTGGCCATGGCCATCGCGCTTGAGCTGCGCTACCGCGGCCTCCGCAGCCCGCACAAGCTGAAGATGGGTGTTTCCGGCTGCGCCCGCGAATGTGCGGAGGCCCGGGGCAAGGACGTCGGCGTGATCGCCACCGCGGACGGCTGGAACCTGTATGTCGGCGGCAACGGCGGGGCCACCCCGGCGCACGCCCAGCTGCTGGCCAAGGACCTCGACGACGAAACCCTGATCAAGTACATCGACCGGTACTTCATGTACTACATCCGCACGGCCGACCGCCTGCAGCGCACCGCGCGCTGGCAGGAAGAACTCGACGGCGGCATCAAGCACGTCGAGGACGTGGTGGTGCACGACACCCTGGGCATCGCCGAGGACCTTGAGGCCGCCATGGCCAAGCACGTTGACACCTACGTCGACGAATGGGCCGACACCCTGAAGGATCCCGAGCGCCTCCGCCGCTTCCGCTCCTTCGTCAACGCCCCGGACCAGAAGGACGATTCCATCACCTTCGTCTCCGACGAGCGCGGCCAGATGCGCCCCGCCACGGCAGAAGAAAAGGCGCTAGCCGGTCAGCAACCAGTCCTGATCGGCGCTTATATTCCGGTCCGATGCCACCACCCCGGGACAGCTTGACGAGAACGAGGTATAGCTATGCAGCTCAACATTGATCTCACCGGACGCGAAGTCCTGGTCACGGGCGCGGACCACGCCGCGCGGCAGGCCGTGCGGCGCTATGAAGCGGCCGGCGCCATCGTGTTCCGCCTCAGCACCCCGCAGGGCGCCGATATTGACGGCCCGCTGCCCGAGCGCCCGTTCCTGGTCGCGGCCGTCGACGACGGCCAGCCCGGCTGGGAGGCCCTCCTGGGCCGGTGCCACGCCACCGGCATACCGGTCGCGGCCGAGCCCGCTGCCGGCCCGGTGGGACACGTCACGCTAGTCGGCGGCGGGCCCGGGACCACCGAGCTGCTCACCGTCGCCGCCGTGGCGGCGCTGCGGGACGCCGACGTCGTCTTCTACGACCGGCTCGCCCCGTACCAGGACCTGCCGTCCCTGACCTCGGCGGAGCTCGTGGATGTGGGCAAGAAGCCCGGCCACCACAAGGTCAGCCAGGCCGACATCGAAAAGCTCATGGTGGAAAGCGCGCTGGCCGGCAACAATGTGGTCCGCCTCAAGGGCGGGGACCCCTATGTCTTCGGCCGCGGCGGTGAGGAAGTCGCTTCCTGCGTCGCGGCAGGGGTTCCGGTCCGCGTCATCTCCGGTGTCACCAGCGCCATCTCGGTTCCGGCCGCCGCCGGCATCCCGGTCACGCACCGCGAAGTCAGCCACATGTTCACCGTGGTCTCCGGCCATGCCCCGCTGACCGAGAAGGAATTAGAGCACCTGGCCGGGCTCGGCGGAACCATTGTGGTCCTGATGGGCATCGGCACGCTGCACCACCTCGCGGCCGGACTCCGCCGGGCCGGGATGCGGGCCGACATGCCGATGGCCGTGGTCGAACGCGGCTACCGCCCGGGCCAGCGCACCACGATCGCCGAGCTGGGCACCATTACCTCCGCAGCCGCGGGCTGCAGCAACCCCGCCGTCCTGGTGATCGGGGACGTTGTCCGGGTGGCCGAGGCCAACCGGGGCTGCGCCGAGGCCACCGCAGAGCTCGACCGACTGGCCGCATCACTGATGGAGGCGTAAGGATTCCCATGAGCGCATTGAACACCGTCGCCGCAACCTTCCCGGGGCCCGGCGCACCCTAACACCGTTGACCCCCGCAACGCGCGGCGCACCCGCGCCGGAACCGGCCGACGACGCGACCGAACGGGACCTTCCTTTGGACGGCTTCCGGATCGGCGTCACCTCGCACCGCCGCTCGCAGGACCTCATCGAGGCCCTCGAACGCCGCGGTGCCGAGGTGCTGCACGCCCCGGCGTTGAAGATCGCCCCGGTCCGGGA
>CAVRLW010000027.1:0-164415 GCA_963722145.1 uncultured Actinomycetota bacterium
TGATGCGGTGGCGGTCTCCAGCCTCCGGAGCGGGGTCCCCTTCGTCCAGGCCGGCGCGGCGGCCGCCTGTCTCGGCGCACTGCTGGCCCTGATTACCGGCGTGGGCAGGACCACCCTGGCAATGGCGCGGGAACGGGACCTGCCTGGCCCGCTGGCCCGCGTCGGCGGCGCCCACACCGTCCCGTTCGTAGCGGAACTGGCCGTCGCCGCCGTTGTCATAGCCCTGCTGCTGAGCACCGATGTGATGACCGTGGTCGGGTTCTCCAGCTTCGGCGTACTGATCTATTACGCCGTGACCAACGCCGCGGCCTTCACGCTGGCCGGCCGCCCCTGGCATGCGCCGCGCTGGCTCAATGTGCTGGGCTTCCTCGGCTGCCTGATCCTTGCCGTCACGCTGCCTCCTGCTTCCATGCTGGTCATGGCGGCGGTGCTGGCCGTCGGAGTGGCCGGGCGGTTCCTCGTCCTGCGCGTGCGCAGGGCTGCCCGAAAGGACTAGCGCAGGTGCACAACTGGCCAATGTAGCCAACTGGCGCACGTGCCCGAGCAGCGCACATTCCCCCGGGCGACAGCTGGCGGACAGCAGAACCAGCGGACAGCAGAACCAGCGAAGGCAGAAAGCGAACGGCAGAACTAGCGAACGGCAGAACTAGCGAACGGCGGTAACCCGGACGTGCAGGTCTTCCTCGGAGGGAGTCCACGCGGCGGGGTCGGCGTCGTACTGCTCTCCCGTGCGGATGTCCTTCACCTGGTGCTTGCCGTCGTCGTCGGTAAACCAGACGAACGGAATGCCGCGACGGTCGGCGAACTTGATCTGCTTTCCGAACTTCTTGGCCTTCGCGGCGACTTCCGTGGCGATGCCGCGGCTGCGCAGCTGCGCCGCCACATCCTGCGCCGCGCCCCAGCTTTCATCGTTGTTGAGGGTCACAAGCACTGCGGTCGGGACGGTGCGCGTGGCCTTAGCCAGGTCATGGCTGAGGATGCGCGAGACGAGCCTCGTCACACCGATGGAGAGCCCGACGCGGGGAACTTGCGGTTGCCCTTGCTGGCCAGGGCATCGTAGCGGCCGCCGGAGCAGATCGAACCGAGCTGCTCATGGCCCACCAGGACGGTTTCCACCACGGTGCCCGTGTAATAGTCGAGTCCGCGGGCGATGCTGAGATCCGCGACAACCCGCCCCGGGGCATGCAGGACGGCGGCCGCAATGACCTGCTCCAGTTCGTTCAGGCCCTCCTCCAGCAGCTCGTTGCTCACGCCCAGGGCGCGGACCTGCTCCACGAAGGAGGTGTCCTTGGTCCGGATGCCGGCGAGCTTGAGGGCTGCCTGCGCCTGATCGTCAGTGGCGCCGAGTTCCTCCTTGAGCAACTCGGCCACCTTCGCGGGACCGACCTTCTCGAGCTTGTCGATGCTGCGGAGAACGCCAGCGGTGTCCGTCAGCCCGATCCCGGTGTAGAAGCCTTCGGCCAGCTTGCGGTTGTTGATCCGTAGCAGGAATTCGGGGATGGGAAGGGCGCTGAGCGCCTCCGCGATCACCAGCGCGATCTCAACGTCATAGCGGAACGGCAGATCGCCGTCGCCGACAACATCGATGTCGGCCTGAATGAACTCGCGTGCCCGTCCCTCCTGGGGACGTTCGCCGCGCCAGACCTTCTGGATCTGGTAGCGGCGGAACGGGAAGGCCAGGTACCCGGCATTCTCCACAACGTAGCGGGCGAACGGCACAGTGAGGTCAAAGTGGAGCGCCAATGCGTGGGGGTCATGCCTGGCCGCTGCGTCCGCCTCCTCGTCCTGAAGCCGGCGCAGGCCGTAGACCTCTTTGTCGATTTCACCCTTGCGCAGCAACTGCCCAACCGTTTCCACGGCGCGGGTCTCAATCAGGAGAAACCATGGAGCTCGAACGTCCTGCGCAGCGTATCCAGCACATGGAGTTCCACCAGCCGCTCCTCGGGAAGCCACTCGGGGAATCCTGACAGGGAGGCTGTGCGTGCCATGGTGGAATTTTCTCCTCTGGTAACCACTGCGGTATCACATTGCTACTGCAGTATTTGGGGCGCGGGTGTCACACAGCATTCTCTGTCGAAACGTAGCGAAGATGGGCGGCAGAGCTGCCAGTCGTGCATAAACTGTGTGCGGCAGCCAGTTTATGCGTTCGGTGCCCGCTTCTTCCAACGGAGCCGGCACGGCGGGACTGCCGGCAGCTTACTGCTGTTACCGTGACCGCGCCTACAGCCCGCCACGGTCACAGCCTTACAACCAGGAGGACCTTTTGGCGGCCAGTTCACGCAACGCACGCGAAGCGAAGCGGCGCGTCCAGCAGATGGAGGCCAGGCGGGCGCTGCGCCGGGACCAGGACAAGCGCCGCAAACGCGACAACGTGGTGGCCGTCAGCGTCGGCGGAGCCGCTATCGCCCTGGCGCTGCTCCTCCAGCTCACTGTCTTTGCCTCAAACCCGAGCGAAGAGGACTTTGTTGCTGCGCAGGAGGGGCTAGCCAGCCCGTCAGCCTCCGCCACACCGACCGCAGCCGCCACGAATGCCGACAACATTCCCAAGCCGGAAACGGCCGCCGGCAAGGTCTTTACCGGCGAACTCGCACTGAACAGCGGTCCGCTCGGCGTCGAGATTGACGGCACGAAGGCCCCGCAGGCCGCAGCCGTCTTCAAGTCCCTCGCCGACCAGAACTTCTACAACGGCCTCAGCTGTCACCGGCTGACCACTGCGGAGACTTTCGGTGTTCTGCAATGCGGTTCCAAGACCGGAGACGGCAGCAGCGACCCCTCCTACACCTGGGGCCCGCTGGAAAACACCCCGCAGGACAACAACTACCCTGCCGGAACCATTGCGGTTGCCCGGACCAGCGGCAACGCCAACAGCAACGGCACACAGTTCTTCATTGTGTACAAGGACACCGTCATTCCGGCGGATGCCGCCGGTGGCTATACCGTAGTGGGAAAGGTGACCTCCGGGCTCGACGTGGTGAGCGGGATTGCCGCCGCCGGACTGAAGCCCGGCGAGAACGCCACCGACGGCGCACCTGTGGAACCAGTCACGATAGACTCGTTCACACTGAAGTAACCAGCCGCGGCCCCGAGGGCCGTGGTCCCGGTATTTCCCTCCAAGCGAAAGACTTCTAGCGGTGACAGACAGTCAGAAATCCGACGAAACATTGGCAGCAGCAGCTGCCAACGAAACCGAAGCCGAGGCAACCCCTGCCGAGGATGCAGGCGCTGCCGTAGAGGCCGCCGACGACACGGCAACGAACCCGGCTCCGGCCGCCGAAGAGGCGCCGGCTGAAGTGGCGCCGACCGAAGAGGCCACCGCTAAAGAGGCGCCTGCCGCGAAGACCGCGACCGAAGCTGCCGCCGCTGAAGAGGCACCCGCCGCCGAGGCCGCGACCGAAGCTGCGGCCGACGCCCCCGAGCCCGCCGCCGAGGCCGCGAGCGAAGCTGCCGCCGCTGAAGAGGCACCCGCCGCGGAGGCCGCGACCGAAGCTGCCGCCGCTGAAGAGGCACCCGCCGCGGAGGCCGCGACCGAAGCGCTGCCGACGCCCTGCCGAAGCCCCGCCGCGGCCTCGTCCGCCCAGGAAACGGCAGACGAAACCCCAGCCGAGCCTGCTGCCGAGCCTGCGTCCCCTGCCGCTCCGATTCCTTCGCCGGCTGCGCGTCCCGCACCGAGCCCGGCAGCGTTCGCTGCCCGACCGAAGGCCAAGCAGTCTTCTGCCGCCCCGGCACCGGCGCCTGCGACAGTTTCCTCCGCAGCCTCATTGGCCGAAGCAGCCCGCTGGGGCCGCGTTGAAGGCGACGGCCACGTCTTCCTGACCGTTGACGGCACGGAATACCCCGTCGGCCAGTACCCGGGAGTCAGCGCCGACGAGGCCTTGGGATACTTTGCCCGGAAGTTCGAAGACATCGTGGCTCAGATTGTCCTGCTTGAGCAGCGCGTGAGCTCGAAGGCGCCCACCACGGACATGCAGAAGACTGTCACGCACCTGCGCGAGCAGCTCGCCGAGAAGAACATGGTGGGCGACTTCCGCTCCGCCGAGGCCCGGCTGGACGCGCTGGTGACGCAGATCGGTGAGCTCGAAAAGGCCGAGAAGGCAGAGCACGACGCCGTCCGCGCGGCCGAGCTTGCCGCCCGCGAGGCCATCGTGGCCGAGGCTGAGGAGATCGCCGGGCACGATCCCGCGCAGATCCAGTGGAAAACCTCCAGCGCTCGGATGAACGAGCTCTTCGAGAGCTGGAAGATCGCGCAGAAGAGCGGCGTCAGGCTGGGCCGCAGCAACGAAGACGCGCTGTGGAAGCGGTTCCGCGCCGCCCGCACCGTATTCGACCGGCACCGCCGCGCCTACTTCTCCCAGCTGGACAGCACCAATTCGGCGGCCAAGGCGGCCAAAGAAAAGCTGATCACCGAGGCCGAGGCCCTTTCCTCATCGACTGACTGGGGATTCGCTGCGGGCGAATACCGCCGTCTGATGGATGAATGGAAAGCCTCCCCGCGCGCCAGCCGCAAGGACGACGATGCTCTGTGGGCCCGGTTCCGCGCCGCCCAGGACGTGTTCTTCACCAACCGGCAGGCAGCCAACGACGAGATCGACCAGGAATACGGCGCAAACCTGGTGGTCAAGGAAGCCCTCCTGGCGGAAGCCAATGAGCTCCTGCCCATCAAGGACCTCACGGCCGCCAAGAAGGCGCTGCAGTCCATCCGCGACCGCTGGGAAGAAGCCGGTAAGGTCCCTCGCGCCGACATGGGCCGCATCGAGGCCGGCCTGCGGAAGGTCGAGGACGCCGTCCGCCAGGCGGAAGACGAGAACTGGAAGCGCTCCAACCCGGAGACCAAGGCGCGCACCAACAGCGCCCTGACCCAGCTCGAAGCCGCCATTGCCGGTCTCAAGGAAGACCTGGCCAAGGCGGAGAAGGCCGGGGACGAACGCAAGATCAAGGCCGCCCGGGAGGCCCTGGAGGCACGCCAGGCCTGGATGGAGCAGCTCGAGCGTTCGGCGAGCGAACTCTCCTAGGCCCCGCACACCAGGCAAGCCAGACCAGGCCCCGTTTCGGTTTATCCACATGACCGGAGCGGGGCCTGTTCTGTGCCCGGGGAACGGGGAACGATGGCGGAATGGTACTTCTGCCCCGCGGCCCCACCCCTTCCCCGGGACACCGAGCGCCGGGACAACTCGCCCCCGGGCAGCGGGCCCCGGGGAAGGGCCCGCCGGGTCAGGGGCCGCCGACTCAGAACCCGCCGGGTCAGGGCCAGTCAGGACTGTCAGGCCCCATTGTTCCGGGCCAGTCGGCTCCGGACCGGGAGCAATGCGAGCTCTACTCCCCGGGTGTTCTGTTCTCCTGGCCGGAGCTCCAGGCCATGGCCGCCGACGGTGTGCTGACCCAGCTCTATCAGCGGGGCTATCTGCCGCCGGGCGCCCATGCCAGCCCGCAGTTGCGGGCCCGAGCCGCGTCGCTGGCGGTGGCGCCCGCGATCCGGCAGCGGATAGTGGCGGGGCGGATGACTGCGGCGTGGATCTACGGCTGCGCTGCAGAGCCTGACCGTCTGGCGCTGCTGGTTGACGCCAACCGGAGGATTTCGAGCCTGAGATCCGTGCGTGGCTGCACTTTCCACGAAGTTCGGCTAGGGCCTTCCGACGTCGTCAGCATAGGAGGTTTGATGGTCTCCAGCCCGTTGCGCACCGCGTTGGACATCGCCCTGCATGTGGATGCGGAACGGGCCGTGCCGGCCCTGCAGGCGCTCCTGGCCCGTCCCGAACTGGGCGTACGGCTCCGGCTGCTGAGGCTGGCCGTCGAGGCCAGCCCCCGAGTCCCGCACAAAAGGGCTGCGCTGGTGAAGCTCGCCGCGGTCGTGCCGACACAGGAGGGGCCCGGTGCCAGCGGCTAATCCTGAATCGTCCGGCTTTCCGCCTGCAGGAGCCCGGTGCAGGAGCCCGTCCCGTGCTGCGGCGGGCCGCAGCCGGTCAGCAGCGGGTCAGCTCCGGATCAGCTCCGCCGCCGGTTACCGGTGGTGCGGTACACGTCGAAGACGCCGTCAATCCGGCGAACAGCGCTGAGCACATGGCTGAGGTACTTGGGGTCGCCCATCTCGAAGGCAAACTTGGAGATGGCCACCCGGTCCGTGGACGTGTGAACGCTGGCCGCGAGGATGTTCACGTGATTTTCCGAGAGGACCCGGGTGACGTCGGAGAGCAGCGATTTACGGTCCAGAGCTTCGACCTGGATTTCCACCAGGAACACACTGGACTGCGTGGGTGCCCAGTCGACTTCCACGATCCTGTCCGGCTGGTCCATCAGGCCGCTCACGTTCGTGCAGTCGGTCCTGTGCACGGAGACGCCGGAGCCACGCGTGACGAAACCCAAGATCGGGTCGGGCGGGACGGGCGTGCAACAACGGGCCAGTTTCACCCAGACGTCGTCCACGCCGCGGACAACCACTCCGGAATCGGAGAAGCGGGCCTTGCTGACCTGGGTGGGGATGCTGACTTCGGTGAGGTCGTCGTCCGGGTGCTTCGTTCCCGCCAAGGCTTTCGACGAGCCTTTCCATGACGGACTGGGCGGACGTATGCCCGTCTCCTACGCCGGCGTAGAGGCCGGAGATGTCGACGTACTTGAAGTCCTCCGCGACCGCGGCGAGGGCGTCGTGCGTCATCAGCCGCTGCAGCGGCAGGTTCTGTTTCCGCATGGCCCGGGTCAGCAGTTCCTTGCCGCGGTCGATCGCCTCTTCGCGGCGTTCCTTGCTGAACCACTGGCGGATTTTGTTCCGGGCGCGGGCGCTCTTGACGAAGTGCTGCCAGTCCTGGCTGGGGCCGGCACCTTCGGCCTTGGAGGTGAAGATCTCCACCCAGTCGCCGTGGTTCAGTTCGCTGTTGAGCGGGACCAGCTTGCCGTTGACCCGTGCGCCGATGGTGCGGTGTCCCACTTCGGTGTGGACGGCGTAGGCAAAGTCCACGGGCGTGGATCCGGCGGGCAGTGCCATGACTTCGCCCTTGGGGGTGAAGACAAACACTTCGCGGGCGTTGATTTCGAACCGCAGCGAATCGAGGAACTCGCCGGGATCCGACGTTTCCTGCTGCCAGTCCACCAGGGACCGAAGCCAGCCCATGTCGCCGTCGCGGGGGCTGCCGGGGCCGGCGGCCGTCCGGTTGGGCTGGTCCTTGTACTTCCAGTGGGCGGCCACACCGTACTCCGCGCGGCGGTGCATCTCGTGGGTCCGGATCTGGATTTCCACGGGCTTGCCGCCGGGACCGATCACCGTGGTGTGCAGGGACTGGTACATGTTGAACTTCGGCATCGCAATGTAGTCCTTGAACCGCCCCGGCAGCGGGTTCCAGCGCGAATGCATGGTGCCCAGGGCCGCGTAACAGTCCCGGACCGAATCGACCAGGACGCGGACGCCCATGAGGTCGTTGATGTCGTCGAAGTCCTTGTCCCGGACGATCATCTTCTGGTAGATCGAGTAGTAGTGCTTGGGCCGGCCGGTAATGGTGGCCTTGATCCTGGCGGCGCGGAGGTCCTCGGTGATCTGGTCGCGGATGACGCCGAGGCTCTTCTCGCGTTCCGGGGTGCGGTCGCCCACCATCCGGACGATTTCCTCGTAGACCTTCGGGTAGAGCGCCGCGAAGGACAGGTCCTCCAGTTCCCACTTGATGGTGTTCATGCCCAGCCGGTGGGCCAGCGGGGCGAAGATCTCCAGGGTTTCGCGGGCTTTTCGGGCGGAGGACTCCGCGGAGACGAAGCGCCACGTGCGGGCGTTGTGGAGCCGGTCCGCCAGTTTGATCATGAGGACGCGGATGTCCTTGGCCATGGCCACAACCATCTTGCGCACGGTCTCGGACTGGGCGGCTTCTCCGAAGCTGACCTTGTCCAGCTTGGTGACGCCGTCCACCAGCATGGCGACCTCGGGTCCGAAGTCGCCTTTCAGGTCCGCCAGTGTGTAGGGGGTGTCCTCAACCGTGTCGTGGAGCAGCGCCGCTGCCAGGGTGGTGCCGCTGAGCCCGAGTTCGGCAAGGATGGTGGCCACCGCCACCGGGTGGGTGATGTAGGGATCTCCGCTCTTGCGCTTCTGCCCGCGGTGGCTGCGTTCCGCGACCTCGAAGGCGCGCTGGATGAGGTCGAAGTCCTCTTTGGGGTTGTTGGCCCGGACGGTCCGCAGCAGCGGCTCAAGGATCGGGCGAATAGCGTGGCGGCGCCGCGGCCGGTCAGCCGGGCCAGGCGGGAACGCGTGCGTTCGCGCCGTCCCGGAAAGGTGGGGCGGGCGCCCGAGTTGTCCACGGGAACAACCTGCCCGGGACGTGCGGCAGGGACCAGCCCGGTCTGGGTACCCTGCCCGGACCGTTATCCCGTCTGCCGTTGGCGCCGACGCCGAACGTTCTTCCAATGAAGCACCCCTCACGACCCGTTCAATTACCCCAGTCTATTCCCGCATCAGCACACTTATATAACCGGCCGACGGCGGCGGGCCGGAGAATGTCGAAACGGGACCGGCCGCGCGTGCCCAGTCATCCTGACGGCGGTCCGGCCCGCGGCGATGGCCGGGGCTCAGGCCTGCGGCGGAGTTCGGCGGGCCGGCGCTGCAGACTTGGAGCCGCCTCGACCCGCCGGTGCTCCACGCGCTTGGCCTGCTTCACCAGGTCAGGTTCGTTCTGGCGCAGCCAGGCATACATGGGGGCGGCGATGAAGATCGTGGCCGCGGTACCAATCAGGATGCCCACGAACAGGGCCAGCGACAGGTCGCGCAGCGTGCCCGCCCCGAGCAGCCCGGCGCCGATGAACAGGATCGCGCCGACGGGGAGGATGGCCACCATCATGGTGTTGATGGAACGGACCAGGGTCTGGTTGACGGCGAGGTTGACCTCCTCGCCGAACGTGCGGCGGGTGGACGCATCGAGATCCGCGGTGTTCTCGCGGATCTTGTCGAAGACCACCACGGTGTCATACAGCGAGTAGCTGAGCACCGTCAGGAACCCGATGATGGCCGAGGGCGTCACCTCGAAGTCACTGAGGGCATATACGCCGGCGGTGATGAACATCGTCACCAGCATGCCGGCGATCGCGGACAGCGACATTTTCCAGGTCCGGAAATACAGCGCCATCAGGACGGCGGCCAGGGCCACAAAGACCACCAGGCCGATCAGGGCCTGCTTGGTGACATCCGCGCCCCAGGTGGGTCCCACGAAGGTGGACGTCACCTCGTTGTCCGTGACGCCGTAGGCCGAGGTCAGGCCCTCCTTGATCTTGAGGGTCTCGTCGTCGGTGAGCTTGTCCGTCTGGATCCGCATGGTGGTGCCGGCGACATTGGCCACGCGCGGAACGCTTCCGGCCACGACGTCCTGCACAGCTTTTTCGCCCAGGGCGGCCTCGGTGGTCTTGACGTTGGAGACGGTGAACTCGGAGCCGCCGCGGAATTCGATGCCGAGGTTGAAGCCGCCCTTGGCCACCGGGATCAGGATGGACAGGGCAACGGCCGACGACGGCGATGAGGAACCAGATCTTCTTTGGCCCGACGAAGTCGTAGGAGCGCTTGCCCGTGTAGAGCTCGTTACCGAAAGTGGCAAAGCTGGACATTTACTTGTTCTCCTTGGCTGCGCTCTTGGAGGAGCCGGTGAGCTGCTCCTGCTTCTCCGCGAGGCGGCGTTCAGCGATGGTCATCCTGCGCTCCGCTTCAGCGGCGGCACCTGTGTTCTTTGCGCGCGACCACGGACGGCTTGGCCTCCGGGCGTGCGCAGGCGGCCGGCGCCGCGGTACAGCGGCACGGCCCCGAGTCGCTTCGGGATCGAGGCCGGAGAACCGGTGGCCCTCCCCGAAGAACTTGGTGCGCGCCAGCAGCTGCAGCGTCGGGTGCGTGAACATAAAGACGACGATGAGGTCGGCAATGGCCGTCAGGCCCAGCGTGAACGCGAAGCCGCGGACGTTGCCCACGGCCACGAAGTACAGCACCAGGGCGGCAAGCAGGTTGACGGCCTTGGAGGCCAGGACGGTGCGCTTGGCCCGCTTCCAGCCGTTCTCGACAGCGGAGACCAGGCCGCGGCCTTCGCGGAGTTCGTCGCGGATGCGTTCGAAGTAGACGATGAACGAGTCCGCGGTCTGGCCGATTGCCACGATGAGGCCGGCCACGCCGGCCAGGGACAGCCGGTAGTTTTCGGTCCAGCCCAGGATGGCGATGGCCAGATAGGTCAGGGCACCGGCCACCACCAGGGAGGCAATGGTGACGAAGCCCAGGGCCCGGTACTGGAAGAGGGAGTACACCACCACCAGCAGCAGGCCGATGACGCCGGCAAGCAGGCCCATGCGGAGCTGTTCGCCACCCAGTGTTGCGGAGATCTGCTGCTCGCTCTGGATCTCGAAGCTGATGGGCAGCGCACCGAAGCGGAGCTGGTCGGAGAGGGCCTTGGCCGTCTGCTCGGTGAAGCCGCCGGTGATCTGCGGGCGGCCGTCGGTGATGACTGCCAGGGACCGCGGCGCGGAGATGACCTGGTCGTCGAGCACGATGGCGAACTGCGCCTTGGGGTCGGTGCCGGTTTCGCCGCCGGCTGCCACGTAGAACTGGTTCAGGCGTTCGGTGACGTCTTTGAACTTGGCGGTGCCTTCGTCGTCGAACTGGATGTTGACGGCCCATTCATTGGTCACGGCGCCCTGGGCACCCTGCTGGAGCTGGAAGGAGGACGTGACAATGTTGCTGCCCTTGACCTCCACGGGACCCAGGATGTACTTGATGGCCGGAGTGTGGTCGTTGCGGGTTCGCAGGTCACCAGCGGCTTGGCCGGGTCGGAGCGCTCCTGCTTGTCCTGCGCCGGGTTGTCGCAGTCGAGGGTTTCGAACTGCCGGTAGACCTCGGCCGTGATCCAGTTGATGTCGCTGCTGTTGGCGGGTTCCGCCGTCGGCTTCGGCAGCTGGTCCTCGGGTGTGAGGGATTCGGCGGGAACGGCTGCGCCGGCTCCGTTGAGCAGGACCGGGCGGAAGTTCATGTCCGCGGAGGCCTGGATCAGGGCGCGGGTCTCGGTGGAGGGCGTGCCGGGAAGGCTGACCACCACGTTGCGGCCTGACTGGGTGCTGATTTCCGCTTCGGCAACGCCGGAGCCGTCAACGCGCTGGCGGATGATGGCCACCGCCTGGTTGAGCTGCTCCTCGTTAATGTCCGAACCGCCCTCAACCTTGGGCGCCAGGATCATCTGGGTGCCGCCTTCGAGGTCCAGCGCCAGCTTGGGTGCCCAGCTTGCCTGTCCGGCGATGGTGCCGCCGGCAAGGACGGCGGTCAGCACAGCGAGGATTACGCCAAGCCAGACCAGTACCCTGAGGCCTGAGTTTTTGGGGCCAGTTCGTGCCATTGTCGATCTTTCTCTTATTTACGGAGGAGCCGCCGGTGCGAGGCTTTCGACCCCAGCCGGCGGCAGCCCCGCAGCCGTAGAGGTGGTGCCCAGCGGGTCGCGGCGCGGACTAGTTGTCCTTTTTGCCCTCGTCGTTGAGGCGCTTCAGGGTTTCGTCCGGGGTCTCGCGGGCTGCGGTGGCGGGGGGCCGTCTCTCGGCGGTCTGCTCTCGGCCGTCAGCGAGGATGCGTCGTCGGGAATGACCGTGGCGCCTCGGCGCGACGGGCTCCACGATCTTGGTGACAGCCTGGCGGTGGACAGTGGCCAGGTTGCCGGGGGAGAGCTCCAGGACAACCTTGTTTTCTTCGTCATCCATGGAGACAATCCGGCCAAACAGGCCGAAGCTGGTCATGACCTCAACCCCCGGCGCAAACTGGGACTGCAGCGTGGCCTGCTGCTCCTTGGTCTTCTTGTTGCGGCGGAACATCATGAAGATAAAGATGCCGAGCATGGCGAACAGGACGATGTTCATGATGTCGATGCCGCCGCCGGCCTGCGGCTGGGCCTGGGCAGTAATATGTCCGAACACAGGGAGGTTCCGTTCTGTACTGGCGTAGCTGGTTGACAGCAACGTCCGCTTTGTACCGGGCGGCTCGGGCAGGACGAGCGGTGACTGCAGCGACCATCCACCGACGGCTGGCTGGCATGCCACGCCACGGAAACAAAGACCCGGAGGTGCCGAGCGTCATACCAGTCTAAAGGGAAAAGCTGGAAGGCAACGGTGCTAGTGGCTGTTCGGGATCCATTGCGATTCAGGTCGCCGCCGGTCGGCCTCCGTATCGCTCCCGGTCTGAGTTCGAACAGTCCAGCGGTTCCTGCCCGAACACGCCGGGCGGAACGGCGAAGCCCAGGTGGGTCCATGCCGGGGCCATGGCGATGCGGCCCCGGGGCGTCCGGCCCAGCAGGCCCTCGCGGACCAGGAACGGCTCGGCCACGGTCTCCACGGTTTCGGTTTCCTCGCCCACGGCGATGGCCAGGGTGGACAGCCCCACGGGGCCGCCGCCGAACTTGGTGATGAGCGCTTCGAGGACGGCACGGTCCAGCCGGTCCAGGCCGCGCTTGTCCACCTCGTACATGTCCAGCGCGGCGGAGGCTGCCCGGGCATCGATCTGCTCGATGCCGTGCACCAGGGCCCAGTCCCGGACCCGGCGCAGCAGGCGGTTGGCGATACGCGGCGTGCCGCGGGACCGGCCGGCGATTTCGCTGAAGCCCGCGGAGTTGACTTTCAGGTCCAGCAGCCCGGCGGATCTCCGGAGGACCAGTTCGAGCTCCTCCACGGAGTAGAACTCAAGGTGCCCGGTGAAACCGAACCTGTCGCGCAGCGGGCCGGGCAGCAGCCCGGCGCGGGTGGTGGCGCCCACCAGCGTGAAGGGCGGCAGCTCCAGCGGAATCGCGGTGGCCCGGCGCCCTTGCCCACCACAATGTCCACCCGGAAGTCTTCCATGGCCATGTAGAGCATTTCCTCGGCCGGCCGGGACATCCGGTGGATTTCGTCCAGGAACAGGACCTCGCCTTCGGACAGGGAGGACAGGATGGCGGCGAGGTCCCGGCGTGCTGGATGGCCGGGCCGCTGCTGATCCGCAGCGGCGCGTTCATTTCCGCGGCCACGATCATGGCCAGGGTGGTTTTGCCCGAGGCCGGGCGGGCCGGAAAACAGCACGTGGTCCGCGCTGCGGCCCCGCATCCGGGAGGCCTGCAGCACCAGCGAGAGCTGTTTGCGGACGCGGTGCTGGCCCACGAAGTCGTCGAGGTTCTTGGGCCGGAGGGCGGCTTCGATGGCCCGCTCCTCGGGCTCCTCCCCCCCGGCCACGACCGACGGTTCAGCCACGGCTGCCTACCCGGTTGCCGGCGCGGGCGCCGTCCTGGCCGAGCCAGCGCAGGGTGGTCCGCAGGATCTCGGCCACGTTGCCGCGGACCGCAAGTCGGGTTCGTCGGCCAGTGCCTTGTCGATGCTGGCGGTGGCGTCCTTCTCCGACCAGCCAAGGCTGGTCATGGCAGCCACCACCTGCGGCTTCCAGGCCGCTTCGGCCGGAGGTGGCGCGCGCTGGCGTGCCGGCCGGTGCCGTGCGGCACCAGCTTGCCGGCCAGTTCCAGCACGATCCGGCCGGCCACCTTGGGGCCGATGCCGGGTACCTTGGTGAACGTCTTGCTGTCGCCGGTGTGGGCGGCAACCCGGATGGCTTCAGGATCGTGGACGGCCAGGACGGCCAGCGCGAGCCGGGGACCGACGCCGCTGACGCTGAGCAGGACATCGAAGACTTCCCGTTCGTCGTCGGAGGCGAAACCGAACAGCGTCAGCGAATCCTCGCGGACGATCAGGGACGTGAAGAGCTTGCCCTTCCTCGCCGGTCCGGAGGCGGCTGAGGGTCTGCGGCGTGGCGTTGACGCTCATTCCGGCGCCGTTGAGGTCGATCACGGCCGTGGAAAGGCCAACGTGCGCTACGGTTCCGCGAAGGAAACTGATCAAGGCCGGGCTCCTGGTGTACTGCCGGGCTCGCCGTTGCAAGGGGAGGGACCGGCTATCCGAACATATCTACGAATACCCTAGCAAGCGGCCGCGGACATTCAGCGTGCGCGGCGCGCCTTCGCCTCGGCTTCGGCCCAGGCGCGCTGGGCCGGCGTCAGCGACAGGCTGCCCGGACCGGTGGTGGCCACCGCGGCGCCGCTGCCTGCCCGCCAGGCGTGCGTGATGGCCAGGGCAAGGGCATCCGCGGCATCCGCCGGGCGCGGCGGCGCGTCCAGCCGGAGGATCTTGGTGACCAGTTTGGTCACGGCTTCCTTGTTGGAGTTGCCGCTGCCGGTGACGGCCGCTTTGACTTCCGACGGCGTGTGCAGCGCCACCGGAATGCCGCGCCGGGCGGCGGCGGCGATCACCACGCCGGAGGCCTGGGCCACACCCATCACCGTGCTGACGTTCAGCTGGGAGAAGACGCGTTCGACGGCGAGGACGTGCGGTTCGTAGCGGTCCAGCCACTCGTCGATGGCCAGGGCGATGACCAGCAGCCGCTGGTCCAGGGTTTCCTCCGGGGAGGTGCCCACCACGCCGACGGCCACCATCGTGGCGCGCCGGTTCCGCTCGACGTCGACCACGCCGATGCCGCAGCGGGTGAGGCCCGGGTCAACGCCCAATACGCGCAGCGTCAGCCTGGGCCACAACCGGCCTCAAGCCAGCAGCGGCGGGAGGTCACTCGGCTTCCAGGGCGGCCTGGACTTCGTCGCTGAGGTCGGCGTTGCTGTAGACGTTCTGGACGTCGTCGAGGTCTTCCAGGGCGTCAACGAGCTTCATGAACTTCTTGGCGGCGTCGAGGTCGAGGGGCACCTCCATGGAGGGCACGAACTCGGCCTCGTCGGTGTCGTATTCGATTCCGGCTTCCTTGAGGGCGTCGCGGACGGCCTGGAGGTCCTTCGGGTCCGAGTGGATCTCGAAGGTGTCGCCGTTGTCCTTGACTTCCTCGGCTCCGGCGTCGAGGACGGCCATCAGGACGTCGTCCTCGGTGAGCCCGTTCTTGGGCAGGGAGACCACGCCCTTGCGGCTGAAGAGGTAGCTGACCGAACCGGGATCGGCGATGGTGCCGCCGTTGCGGGAAATGGCGAGGCGGACTTCGGAGGCGGCGCGGTTCTTGTTGTCCGTGAGGCACTCGATGAGCAGGGCCGAACCCTGCGGGCCGCGGCATTCGTACATGATCTCGGTGTAGTCGACGACTTCACCGGTCAGGCCGGCGCCGCGCTTGATGGCGCGGTCGATGTTGTCCGCGGGAACCGAGGTCTTCTTGGCCTTGGTGACGGCGAGTTCCAGGCTCGGGTTGCCGGCGAGGTCCGGGCCGCCCATGCGGGCGGCGACTTCGATGTTCTTGATCAGCTTGGCGAACGACTTCGCGCGGCGGCTATCGAGGATGGCCTTCTTGTGCTTGGTCGTTGCCCATTTGGAGTGGCCTGACATGCTTTACGCTTCTCCTCTGATCATGCGGATAAAAAGTTCGTGTACGCGTTTCTCCCCAGTCACTTCCGGGTGGAAGGAGGTGGCCAGCAGGTGGCCGGAACGCACTGCAACAATTCTAGCCGTCCCCGGCAGGCTTGCGGCGTGGGACGCGTGTTCAGGGTCTGCGGGCTCCACCTGGGCCAGGACCTCCACACCCGGCCCGACGCGTTCCACCCAGGGGCCGCGGATGAACACCGCGTGTACGGGGGCCACGCCGGATTCCGTGGCGCTGAAGTCCAGGCCCTTGAAATCCAGGTCCGTTTCGAACGATTCGCGCTGGCGCCCGAAGGCGTTGCGCCGCACGGTGATGTCCAGGCCGCCGAAGGTCTGCTGCGGGTTGCCGGCCAGGTCCGTGGCCGGGTCGGCGATCTCGTCGGCGAGGAGGATCATGCCGGCGCAGGAGCCGTAGACCGGCAGGCCTTCGCCGATGCGGTCCTTCAGCGGTCCGCGAGTTCGAAGGCGCGCGCCAGCTTGTCGATGGCGGTGGATTCGCCGCCGGGAATGATGAGGCCGTCCAGGCCGTCCAGTTCGGCGGGCCGGCGGATTCCGACGCCGGCGGCGCCGGCGGCTTCCACGGCCCGGAGGTGCTCGCGGAAGTCGCCCTGGAGCGCCAGGACGCCGATCCGCAGGCCCGCGCCCACGCGTGCGGAAGCTGCGGAAAGGGGGTTTGTCATCCAATCAGCATAATGCTCCCGGAATCCGCCCGGGCCGTGCCGGGCGCCCATCCGGGCAGGGTTCCATGCCGTTGCTGGGATATATTACAGAGCATGCTTTACATCAGTGTTCCGCTCGGCAAGCTCGTCCGCCGGGTGTCCCGGCTCAGGGGCGGCGGGTCCGCCCTGCCCGGGCTGGTGGTCGAGAAAATCGACCCCGGCTTTATGCAGCGGACACTCGCCACCCTCCCCCACGGCGTGGCCGTGGTGAGCGGAACCAACGGCAAGACCACCACCACCAAAATGGTGGTGGAACTCCTGGAAAGCCAGGGCCTGAAGGTCTTCACCAACCGCACCGGCAGCAACTTCACCCGCGGCGTGGCCGCCGCGCTGCTGGGCGAGGTGGACTGGCGCGGCCGGCTCAGCGCCGACGTCGCCGTCCTGGAGCTGGACGAAGCCCATGCCGTGCACTTCGTCAACCGGGTTCCGCCGCGCTACAGCCTGCTGCTCAACGTCCTGCGGGACCAGCTGGACCGCTTCGGCGAGATCGACAAAACGGCCCAGCTCCTGCAGCACATCGCCGCCAAGACCACCGGCACGGTGGTCCTGAACCGGGAGGACCCCCGGGTGGCCCGCATCGCGGACACCCTGGACGGGCCGGACGTCCAGTACTTCGGCCTGGACGACTCCCTGCTGAGCACCTTCCCCAACGACGACGACATGCGGGCCGCCCCCGGCAGCCCGGTCCCGGCGGCCCCCCCCACAAGCCGCCCGCCGACGTCGTACTCCGCAGGGTGGGGCCGGACACCGCCGATTTTGAGTACGACGGCGTCACGGTCACCACCGCGATGAAGCTCCGCGGCGTCTACAACATCTTCAATGCCGCGGCGGCGCTGACCCTGGCCCGCAGCATCTGCGGCGGCGGCGCGGCAACGGCGGACCACGGCACGCTGCTCACGGCGCTGTCCCAGGTGGCGCCGGCGTTCGGCCGCGGCGAAAGCCTGATGGTTGACGGCCTGCCCCTGGACCTGGTGCTGGTCAAGAACCCCAGCGGTTTCCGGCTGGGGCTGAAGTCCTTCCCGGCGGGCGGCTACGCCACCATGATCGCCATCAACGACAACTACGCCGACGGCCGGGACATGTCCTGGCTCTGGGACGTGGAGTTCGATTCGCTGCGCGAAGGCGGCGTGGACCAGCTGACCGGCTCCCGCGCCTACGACATGGCGCTGCGGCTGCAGTATGACGACGTCGCCGATCGGCGCCGTCCAGCCGGAGATCGCGCCCGCGCTGGCCGCGTTCATCCGCGGCGCCAAGGGCAAGCCAAAGCGGATTTTCTGCACCTACACAGCCATGCTGGCCATCCGCCGCGAGCTGTCCAAAATCACCACAGTGGAGGTGGTCTCATGACCCCCCAATCCCGAAACGCCGCACGAGCTGTCCGGACACGAACTTCCGCCCGAAGGAACCGTGCAACAGCAAGGGCACCATCCGGGTCCTGCAGCTCTACCCGCGGGACATGAACATCTACGGCGACTGGGGCAACGCCCTGGTCCTGGCACAGCGGCTCCGCTGGCACGGCTACACGCCCGAGCTGCTCGAGTACAACGTCGGCGACGACTTCCCGGCGGACGTGGACCTCATCGTGGGCGGCGGCGGCCAGGACAGCGGACAGCTGGTCATCCAGGACGACCTGCTCTCGCGGGAGTCCACGCTGAAGGCCTGGCCGAGGACGGCACGCCGATGCTGGTGATCTGCGGCCTGTACCAGCTGTTCGGCCGGTTCTTCAAGACCCGGCTCGGCTCGGTCATTCCCGGCATCGGCATCCTGGACGTGGAAACCCACGGCACCGACGAACGCCTGATCGGCAATGTCAAGGTGTCCACGGCGGAGTTCGGCAGCATCCTGGGCTATGAAAACCACAGCGGCCAGACCACCCTCGGGCCCGGCGTCGAGCCGCTCGGCACCACCGCCAAGGGAACGGGCAACAACAGCAGCGACGGCCAGGAAGGCGCCCGCTACCGGAACATCGTGGCGAGCTACCTGCACGGTTCGCTGCTGCCCAAGAACCCGGCCATTGCCGACTTCCTGATCCGGACCGCCGTCGAACGCAAGTACGGCAGCTTCACGCCGGGCGACCCCGGACGACCGCTACGCGGTGCTGGCGCGCGAACACGCCGCCCGCCGGCCGCGCTGATTCGTTGGCAGAGACGCCCGCGGCAGGATCCTGATCGGGCTCGACACCCCTGAGCGGGAGGACGTCCAGGAGCTCCTCGCCGGACACCTCGCGGACATGTATGCGACTTCCCCGCCGGAAAGCGTGCACGCCCTGGATCCCGCGGCGCTGTCCGGACCGGGCATCAGCTTCTGGACCGCGCGGGAGCACTTCCGAGCTCCTGGGCTGCGCGGCGCTCAAGCAGCTGGGACCGGGCGAGGGCGAGATCAAGTCGATGCGCACGTCGGCGCCGGCGCGCGGGCGGGGCGTAGCCACGGCCCTTCTCCGCCACATCCTGGCGGAGGCCCGGACGGCGGCTACAGGCGGTTGTTCCTGGAGACCGGGAGCCAGGAGTTTTTCGCTCCTGCCCGCCGGCTGTACCAGCGGCACGGTTTCGCGGTCTGCCCGCCGTTCGCCGGCTACGAGCCGGATCCGAACAGCGTCTTCATGACCCTGTCCCTCGACACCAGTGACGCGGTGCCCCACGACGCCCGGCCCCTCGACGCCCGGCCCCTCGACGCGGGCTAGCCATCACGGGGCCGGGAGTCCTCGGCTCGGACGAAGGCCAGGACGTCACGGGCGACCCGGCTGCTGGAGCCCGCCCGGAGGTGGCCCCACCGCTCGTAGACAATCAGGGTGCAGTCCGGGATCAGCCGCGCGGTCTCCTCCGCCACCGCCCTGGGAAAGAACGCGTCCCGCCCGCCGCAGAGCAGCAGCACGGGCGGACGGATCCGCGGCAGCACCGCCCGGGCATCGAAGGCCAGCTCGGCCCGCGCCTCGGTCAGGACGTCCGCGGCGGGGCAGCCGGAGCGGCCCAGCACTCCCCTGCCGATCACGGGTCCCAGCAGTTCCCGCAGCCAGCGAGTGCGCGGGCCCGTGAGCAGGTACTCGGCGAAGACCGTCCCGGCGCCTCCGGGTCGCCGGCGGCGAGGGCGTCGGCCATCCGCGAGTCGACGTCCTTGCCCCAGTCGCTCAGCTCGGCCGCGGCAATGACCAGGACGATCCGGCCGAAGGCGCCAGGGTGCAGGGCCGCGAGATACTGGCCAATCATCCCGCCGAATGATTCGGCCACGACGACGTCGACCTGGCCGCCGAACTCCTCCGTGATCACGCGGGCGTAGTCGTCCGCCATGTCGGCCATCGTGTGCCCCGCCGGCATGTTCCTGCGGCGGGTCACAATCCAGACGGAATACCCGGCGTCCAGGTAGGGCCCGAACTGCCGGCGGAACATCCGGCGCAGCAGCCCCTGGGCACCGCACTCCCCGGACCGCCCTGGATGAACAGCAGCGTCTTCGGGCCGCTGCCCCAGCACAGGTAGTCCATTCCGTTCCGGAACGTTCCGCTCCGGGCGGTCCACCGCCGTCCACCGCGCCGTCCGCTGCGCCGCCGTCATCGGCTGACGTAGCTTCCGCGCAGCAGTTCCGCAAACTCCGCCGGCCGGGTGGCCGGCCACCAGTGGCCGGTGTCCACCCTGGATCACCGTGAGGTCTTCCACCCACGAATCCAGTCCGTCCACGAGGTCCGGCGACAGGAAGGAATCCTTCAGCGGCACCACCACCTGGACGGGCATCCTCACGCGGCCGCCTGCCGGCCAGTTCACGGCCGACGAAGAAATTGGCGCGGTAGAGCGCCAGCCCGCGGACGGGATCGTCGCCGACGTCGCGCTTCGCCGTCTGCTCATAGCGTTTGGTGAGGAACAGGCGCCAGGCGGCCTCCGGCAGCTTCGGCACGAGGAACGCGGCGATGTACCAGCTGCGGGCCAGTTGCCCGGCCAGCTGCGGCCACGCGCGGGGCCGCGAATACCGGCCCCGCACCCAGCGGGCAAAATGCCGCAGGTCCGGGCCCGAGATGGTCGTGTACCGGCCGATCAGCGCCCGCGGCCCTGCGGTCCTGGACGGCCGCCCAGCCCTGGATCGATCCCCAGTCATGGCCCACGAGATGGACGTCCGTGGCGCCGACAGCGGCCAGCACGGCGAACATGTCATCCACGAGCGTCTTCAGGGTGAAGTCCCCGGGGAGGCCCGGGACGGAGGACGCGCCCGCGTTCCGCGTGTCGTAGGCGACCACGTGGTGGCTGCCGGGCCAGGTCACGGATGGCGGGCAGGAACACCTGATGGTCGTCCGGGTAGCCGTGCACCAGCAGCAGCGTCGGCACATCCGCTCCCGGCTCCGGGCCGAACTCGAACACAGCCAGCTCCGCCCCGTGCGACGCGACCGTGCGGCGTCGTTCATTGAACATCTCCATGCTGCCCTAGCTTAGGGCTCCCGGGAAAGAATCAGCTCGTGGGCGCCCGCCGCCGCGGCGCCCATTGACTCCAGGACTGCTCGTGGTGCGCTGGCGCGTGGCGGCGTCCGCCGCCGCACCGGCGCAACGGCCCTGCGGGGCGTCGGCAGCCACCGAACACCAGCGGTAGGGTCCGCGGACCATCACCGACGGCGCCCAGGCCAGGTCCGAGGCAGCCCAGGCCCCGGCCGCGTCCTGGCTGAACTGCGCCCGGACCAGCAGGCCCTCGTTGTTGACCACGAATGATGGCGAGAGTTCGGTGATGCCGTTGCCCAGCCCGTAGACAATCCAGGTTCCCTTGTACTTCTCGATCGGCAGCACCGAATGGCTGTGGTGCCCGTAGATCATGCTGAACTGGCCGCTGTCCACGAGGGCATGGGCGACATCGCGCTGCTGCGCGTTCGGCTCGCTGGAGTACTCGTCGCCGGCGTGCATGACCCCCAGCACGATGTCCGCGCCCAGTGCCCGGGCCTTGCGCGCCTTGGCGATCATTGCCGCCGGATCGAGCAGGTCGACCTGCCAGGGCTGCTCGGCGCGCAGCCCGTTGAGGCCGTATGCGGCATCGACGACGGCGATCCTGGCCGCCGGGGTCTGCAGGATCAGGACTGCCCTGCGACTCCGCCTCGGTGCGGTAGGAACCCGTGTGCCGCACGCCGGCGGCGTCGAGGGCGTCCAGGGTACGGACGAGACCAGCGGTGCCGCGGTCAATGGTGTGGTTGCTGGCCGTGGTGCAGGCCTGGTAGCCGACGCCCCGGATGGCGGTGATGATCTGCGGCGGAACATTGAACGAGGGATACGCCGGAGAACGGTCCGTCGGGGCCGGCCACCGGGGTTTCCAGGTGGCAGATCGCCAGATCGCTGGTCTCGATGTATCGCCGCTGGCCCTCCAGCAGCGGCCCGAAGTCCAGCCCCGCCGCGCCGGCGGCGCGGGCGTCCTCGCGGGCCTGCTGCCAGAGCTGGGGTGGACCAGCATGTCCCCGGTGACCAGGACGGAGGTGCACCGGACGGCCGGACAGCCGGGCCCCTTGCCCGGCGTCGGCGTCGGCGGTGCGGCGTGGGGTGGCGCCGGCGGGGCGCTGCGAGCCGTCTTCCGCTCCCGCGGAACTGCCGGCTGCCGCCGAGGGGCCCGGCGGGCCGTCCGACCCGGCAAAGAGTCCGCAGGATGCCAGCGACGCCGCGAGGACGGCGGCCATGGCAGCGGCAGTCATCCGGCCGCGCGGCAGAGCGCTGCTGCTGTTCCCCATGCCGCCATCCTACGGTGCCGAACGACACGAAACCCTCGTGCCGCCGTTGAGAACCCGCGCGCCTGCATGAAAGAGTTCACTTCATGACCAATCCCCTCCTGAGCCCCAGCACCCTGCCCTACGGCCTGCCGCCCGTTCGCGGAGATCGACGACGCCCACTACGCCGAGGCCGTGGAGGCCGGCCTGGCCGAGCATCTGGCCGAAATCCAGGCCATCGTGGACGACCCCGGGCCCGCGTCCTTTGAGAACACCGCCCTGGCCATGGAACGCACCGGCCGGCTGCTGGAGCGCGCAGCCGCGTCCTTCTTCACCCTGGTTTCGGCCGACGCCTCGGACGCCATCCGCGAACTGGAAACCCGGCTGTCCCCGCTGCTTCTCCGCCCACCAGGACGCCGTCTACCTGAACCGCGGGCTCTACGAACGCTTCGCCGCGCATGGACACCGACAGGCCTGGACGCCGAATCCGCCCGGCTCGTGGAGGAGTACCTCAAGGAGTTCCGGCCAGTCGGGGATCCAGCTCGACGACGCCGGCCAGGAACGGCTGAAGGATGTCAACGCCGAGCTTTCCCGGCTCGGCACCGAGTTCGGCCAGCGGGTCAAGGAAGGAATGAAGTCCGCGGCCCTGCTGCTGGACGACGCCGCCGACCTCGCCGGGCTGCCCGCCGACGACGTCGCCAGCGCCGCCGAGGCCGCCCGCGCTGCCGGGCACGAGGGCAAGTTCCTGCTGACCCTGATCCAGCCCAGCAACCAGCCCGCCATGGCCGCCCTGGAGAACCGGGATGTCCGCCGGCGGCTGTACGAGGCCTCGATCGGCCGCGGCAGCGACGGCGGCAGCCTCGACGTGCTGGACCTGGTCAAGGACATGGTCCGGCTCCGCGCGGAGAAGGCGACCGGCTTCTGGGCTTCGCGAACTTCGCCGAACTCAGCGGTGGACCGGCAGACGGCACCGGATTTCCAGGCCGTGCAGGCCATGATGAGCCGGCTGGCGCCGGCCGCCGTCCGCAACGCGGACGCCGAGGCCGAGGCGCTGGCCGAAGCCGCCGGCCACCCGCTCGAGGCCTGGGACTGGGCGTACTACTCGGCCAAGGTCAAGCGCGAGCGGTACGCCGTGGACGAGCAGGCCCTGCGCCCCTACTTCGAGCTGGACCGGGTCTTGAACGACGGCGTGTTCTTCGCCGCGAACGCCCTGTACGGCATCACGTTCCACGAACGCGCCGACCTCGCCGGCTACCACCCGGACGTGCGGGTCTGGGAGGTGAGGAATTCCGACGGCACGGACCTGGGCCTGTTCCTGGGCGACTACTACACCCGGGACACGAAGCGCGGGCGGCGCGTGGATGAATTCCCTCGTGGAGCAGTCCGGACTGCTGAACACCCGTCCTGTGGTGATCAACAACCTCAACATCTCCAAGCCGCCGGCCGGCGAGCCCACCCTGCTGACGCTGGATGAACTCCGCACCACCTTCCACGAGTTCGGCCATGCCCTGCACGGCCTGTTTTCCGCCGTCACGTATCCGCGGTTCTCCGGCACGAACGTGCCGCGGGACTTCGTGGAGTACCCGTCGCAGGTCAACGAAATGTGGATCATGTGGCCCGAGGTACTGGCCAACTACGCCCGGCACCATGCCACCGGCGAGCCCCTGCCGCAGGAAACCGTGGACAAGCTCAACGCCGCGCAGCTCTGGGGCGAAGGCTTCGGCACCACCGAATACCTCGGCGCGGCCCTGCTGGACCTGGCGTGGCATGTCCTGGACGGCGACCGAGGTCCCGGACGACGTCGTCGAGTTCGAGGCGAAGGCACTGGCCGCAGCCGGGCGTGGCGCACAGCCTGATCCCGCCGCGCTACCGCACCGGCTACTTCCAGCACATCTTCGCCGGCGGCTGGTACGCCGCCGGCTACTACTCCTACATCTGGAGCGAAGTCCTGGACGCCGACACCGTGGAATGGTTCAAGGAAAACGGCGGCCTCAGCCGCGCCAACGGCGATTTCTTCCGGGCCGAACTGCTTTCCCGCGGCAACAGCCGGGACCCGCTGGAGTCATTCCGCACCTTCCGCGGCCGGGACGCGGATCTCGGGCCGCTGCTGAAGCGCAGAGGCCTGGACTAACCCCTTCGTCGGTTGCTCCGTGGACGCCCTTTTGGGGGCCCATAAGGGCAGTTACGGAGCAATCGACGGGGAAACGACGGCGGCCGGCCACCTGAAAAGGTGACCGGCCGGACTCGTTCAATCAGGAGCGCAAGGCGAAGGGCGGTGTGATCCGGCAGCGTGCGTAAAAGGGGCCCCGCGCCCCGAGCAGCCACTCAGCTGCCAACACGGCGCGGGGAATAGCACGCAGAGGATCAGCGCCGTCCGGCGCCCCCAAAGGCGCGAACTACCAGCCGCGCTCGGCGAGGCGGTGCGGCTGCGGGATCTCGTCGACGTTGATGCCGACCATGGCTTCGCCCAGGCCGCGGGAGGCCTTGGCGATCACGTCCGGGTCATCGAAGAAGGTGGTGGCCTTCACGACGGCGGCGGCGCGCTGGGCCGGGTTGCCGGACTTGAAGATGCCGGAGCCGACGAACACGCCGTCGGCGCCGAGCTGCATCATCATCGCGGCGTCGGCCGGGGTGGCGATGCCGCCGGCGGTGAACAGCACCACCGGGAGCTTGCCGGTGGCGGCAACTTCCTTGACCAGTTCGTACGGGGCCTGCAGTTCCTTGGCCGCGACGTAGAGCTCGTCCTCGGGCAGGGCGGCGAGCTTGCGGATCTCGGCGCGGATCTGGCGCATGTGCGTGGTGGCGTTGGAGACGTCGCCGGTGCCGGCCTCGCCCTTGGACCGGATCATCGCCGCGCCCTCGTTGATGCGGCGCAGGGCCTCACCGAGGTTGGTGGCACCGCAGACGAAGGGAACGGTGAACTTCCACTTGTCGATGTGGTTGGTGTAGTCGGCCGGGGTCAGGACCTCGGACTCGTCGATGTAGTCCACGCCGAGGGACTGCAGGACCTGGGCCTCGACGAAGTGGCCGATCCGGGCCTTGGCCATGACCGGCACGGACACGGCCGCGATGATCTTGTCGATCATGTCCGGATCGGACATGCGGGACACGCCGCCCTGGGCACGGATATCGGCCGGAACGCGTTCCAGCGCCATCACGGCCACGGCACCGGCGTCTTCGGCGATGCGGGCCTGCTCGGCGTTGACGACGTCCATGATGACGCCGCCCTTGAGCATCTCAGCCATGCCGCGCTTGACGCGGCTGCTGCCCGTGACGTTCTTCGCGGACGCGCCGGCTTCGCTGCTTACATCAGGTGTAGACACAAAAACCCCTATGGGTAGATAGATGACCTCGCCGGGGCGCGGACGGCACGTTCATGCCGTGTCTCGCACACACCGGATTACCGGATCCATTGGCCGGTAAATCTAATACTATCCCCCGGCCGGGGCGCGGCAGAATTCGAGTTACAGCTGTCGAATCTCGCGCGGGGCCGGGGATTCGGAGAGTCCGCCGGGGCGCCGTGTGGCGCCGTCAGGCGGACAGATCCGTGGCGGTACCTTCGGGTTCCTCCAGCGACTGGCGGTGGACTGTCATGATGCGCTGGATCACGGTCACCAGGCTCGCCGCCGCCAGGAGGCACAGCGTCACGAACAGCACCACGACGGGCAGGCCCAGGCCCGTGAGTCCCGTGACCACCAGCACGGACACGAGGCGCTCGGCGCGCTCGGCGATGCCGACGTTGGCGTGAAAACCCAGGGATTCCGCCTTGGCCCGCGCGTACGAGACGACCATGCCGAGCACGAGGCAGATGATGGCGGCGACGGCGATCGGCGGGTTGGCGCCGCCGGTGAAGAACCAGACGGCGAGGCCCGCGAACAGGGCGCCGTCTGCCACGCGGTCCAGGGTGGAGTCCAGGAAATTGCCCCACCGGCCGCCGCGCTGCTGCATCCGCGCCATGATGCCGTCAATGACGTCGGAGAAAATGAACGCCGTGATGAACAGGGTCCCCCACAAGAGCTCCCCGAGCGGGTAGAACACGAGAGCGCCGATCACCACGCCGAGCGTACCGACCACCGTCACGGCGTCCGGAGACACACCGATCCTCAGCAGCCAGCGGGCAACCGGAGAAAACAGGGCGGTGAAGAAACCCCGGGCGTGCCTGTTAAGCATCCTTCTCCCCGGCTGTTTCCTGTTCCTGCGCCGGGCATTTCCTGCGGCCACGCGTCAGCCACCTGCTGGCGAACCTCGCCGAGGGTCTGCGTGATCGCCTTGGTCTGGGCGATGATGGGGAAGAAGTTCCCGTCCCCGCCCCAGCGCGGCACCACGTGCTGGTGCAGGTGGCCGGCGATGCCCGCCCCGCCGGTGACGCCCTGGTTCATGCCCAGATTGAATCCGGAGGGGTTGGCGACCTTGCGCAACACCCGCATGGCCGTCTGGGTCAGCTCGGCGAATTCCGCCGTTTCCTCGACCGTGAGATCCGTGTAGTCGGGGATGTGCCGGTAGGGGCAGACCAGCAGGTGCCCCGGGTTGTACGGAAAGAGGTTCAGCACGACGTAGCTGGTCCGTCCCCGGTACACGATCAGGGAGTCCTCGTCCCGCCGCTCGGGTGCGACGCAGAACGGGCAGTCGTCCGGGTTCTTGAACTGCTGCTGACCGCCCTTGATGTACGCCATCCGGTGCGGGGTCCACAGGCGCTGGAAAGCGTCCGGGACCCCGGCCAGGCCGAAGTCGTCCGTCACGGCGTGGTCGCCCGGATACTCCGGCCCGGCCCCTGTGGTGTCCTGCACGCGTTGCCCTTCCGTCTGCCTAGCTGGTCCGGTTTCGGACAGCGTCGACGATCCGCTGGACGGCCTCGGCCACGGGCACCCCGTTGTCCTGGCTGCCGTCGCGGAAGCGGAACGACACGGCTCCCGCCTCGGCGTCGTCGCCACCCGCGATCAGCACGAACGGGATCTTGTCCTTGCTTGCCGTGCGGATCTTCTTCGGGAAACGGTCCGAGGAGATGTCCACCTCGGCGCGGATGCCGGCCGCCTTGAGCTGGTCCACGACGTCGTACATGTAGTCGTTGAAAGCCTCCGCCACCGGGATGCCCACCACCTGCACGGGCGCCAGCCAGGCGGGGAAGGCACCGGCGTAGTGCTCGGTCAGCACGCCCATGAAGCGCTCCACCGAGCCGAACAAGGCGCGGTGGATCATCACGGGCCGCTGCCGGGTGCCGTCGGCGGCCTGGAACTCGAGCTCGAAGCGTTCGGGCAGGTTGAAGTCCAGCTGGATGGTGGACATCTGCCAGGTGCGGCCGAGCGCGTCCTTGGTCTGGACGGAAATCTTGGGGCCGTAGAACGCGGCTCCGCCCGGATCCGGGATGAGCTCAAGCCCGGAGGCTTCTGCCACCTCCGCGAGGGTGCGGGTGGCTTCCTCCCACGTTGCGTCGTCGCCCACGAACTTGTCTTCGTTCTTGGTGGAGAGCTCGAGGTAGAAGTCGTCCAGGCCGTAGTCCTTGAGCAGGCCGAGGACGAAGTTCAGCGTGGTGGTGAGCTCGTCCTTCATCTGCTCGCGGGTGCAGTAGATGTGGGCGTCGTCCTGGGTCATGCCCCGGACGCGGGTCAGGCCGTGTACCACGCCGGACTTCTCGTAGCGGTAGACCGAGCCGAATTCGAAGAGCCGCAGCGGCAGTTCGCGGTAGGACCGTCCGCGGGAGCGGAAGATCAGGTTGTGCATGGGGCAGTTCATCGGCTTGAGGTAGTAGTCCTGGCCGGGCTTGCGGACCGTGCCGTCCTCATTCAGCTCCGCGTCGATGTGCATCGCCGGGAACATGCCCTCGCTGGTACCAATCCAGGTGACCGGAGACCTCGTAGAGGTGGCCCTTGGTGATGTGCGGGGTGTAGACGAAATCGTAGCCGGCATCCACGTGGCGCTGGCGGGAGTAGTCCTCCATGGCCTTGCGGATAATGCCGCCCTTGGGGTGGAAGACCGGCAGGCCTGAGCCGAGCTCGTCCGGGAAGGAGAACAGGTCCAGCTCCGCGCCGAGTTTGCGGTGGTCGCGGCGCTCGGCCTCGGCAATGCGCTCCTGGTAGGCCTTGAGCGCGTCCTTGGTGGGCCAGGCGGTGCCGTAGATGCGCTGCAGCTGCTGGTTGTTCTGGTTGCCCAGCCAGTAGGCGGCCGAGGACCGGGTCAGTGCGAAGGCGTTGGAGATCAGCTTGGTGTTCGGCAGGTGCGGGCCGCGGCACAGATCGCACCAGATGCTGTCGCCGCTCTTGCGGTCCACGTTGTCGTAGATGGTGATGTCGCCTGCGCCCACCTCGACGTTGACGCCCTCTCCGGCCTCGGCGGCGTCATTCTTCTTGCCCAGCAGTTCGAGCTTGTAGGGCTCGTTCCTTCATGGCCTCGCGGGCCTCGTCCTCGGACACGACGCGGCGGACGAACTTCTGGTTCTGGTTGATGATCTTCTGCATCATCTTTTCGAGCTGGCGGAGGTCTTCCGGGGTGAACGGTTCCGCGACGTCGAAGTCGAAGTAGAAGCCGTCCGTGATGTAGGGGCCGATGCCGAGCTTCGCGTCGGGGCGCAGCTGCTGCACGGCCTGGGCCATTACGTGGGCCGTGGAGTGGCGCAGGACGTCGAGTCCGTCCGGGGAATCAATGGTGACGGCCTCGACGGAGGCGTCCTCGGGAAGGGGCTGGTTCAGGTCCTTCAATTCGCCGTTGACGCGGGCTACAACGACGTCGCGGCGCTCAAAGAAGAGTTCCGCGCCGGTGGTCCCGGTAGTCACCTTGGTCTCTTCGCCGTCGACGAGAAGGGTGATCTGCTGGGCATCTGACACGGGTGTCTCCTATTCAAAGTTAAGGCTTCGTAGCTTGTGGCATACGGGGACCACAGCCAGCCTCGTCCATGCTATCGGTTTACTCCAGGGGCCAACCAACGCCTGGCGCAGACGCGAGCCCAGCGGCGGCCCCGCCACAGCCCGGCCGCCGGCACACGAAGGCCGCGCCGCCGGGGCGCTCAGCCGCCCAGCCCGGTGATGGCGAGGTTCCTGCTGATCCCGTCCAGCGGGCCGGGAAGCTCCGGCTCGGGCTGGCCGGGGACCCGGCAACCGGATTCCGGGAACGGCAGGGTTTCCGGGCGGCTGAGGTCCCAGGCCATGCTGGCGCTGATGCTGATCCCCCGCGGCCCGGTCCGGCGGGTTGTGCCGCGGATCAGCAGCAGGCGGGTGCCGAACAGCAAGGATCCGGACTGTTCCTGCGCTTCATGGAAGAAGACCGAATCCACGCAGCCCGTGCCGTCGTCGATGCTGATGAACACCACCCGCCGGCCGCCCCGCATGGGCGGGGTCTGGGTGGCTACCCGCACCCCGGCCACCAGCACTTCCGTGCCGTTGCGCAGTCCCAGCAGCTGTCAGCGGTGGTGACACCGAGCCGGTCCAGCAGCGGACGGTGGCTGGTCATGAGGTGCTCGCTGACGTCCACGGCCATCAGGTCCAGCTCCGCCCGGACATTGTCCACCATGCTCGGCGCGGGCAGCACCGCTTTCAGGTTCCTTCAGTTCCACATCCCCCAGCGGCAACGCCAGCTGGCCCTCGATGACCTCCACGCCCTTCCGCAGGGGGCGGGCCTGAAGCTTCTGCAGGTGCTGGACCAGATCCGCCCGGTTGGCTGCGCCCCCGGACGCCCGGTGCAGGGAATCGAAGGCGCCCAGCTGGGCCAGGCGCTGGATGCCGGGCCTGCTCAGCCGCGACCGGGCGCGCAGGTCCGCCAGGGAGTCGTAGGGCTGGCCGGCCACAATCCGTTTCAGCTCGGCGCCGGAGAGCCCGAAGATGCCGTTCAGGCTCAGCCGGATGCCCAGCTTGCCCCGGCCCGGCCCGGATTCCACCCGCTCCACCCGGTACTCGGCCTGGCTCCGGTTGATGTCGAGGGGCAGGATGGGGATGCCCAGCCGTCGGGCCTCGGCCACGAGCAGGCGTTTGGGGTACATGCCGGGGTCGTGTTCCCAGAGCCCGGCGAGGAAGGCCTCCGGGTGGTGCGCCTTGAGCCAGGCCGACTGGTAGGTGGGCACGGCAAAGGCGGCTCCGTGGGCCTTGCAGAACCCGAAGCTGCCAAAGGCCTTCAGCGTGCCCCAGACCTTGTCCACCACCTCGGGACTGTAGTTCCGTGCCCGCGCCTCCTTCCGGAAGAACTCCTCCACCCTGGCTTCCAGCACCTCGTTGCCCAGCGCCCGGCGGAACTCGTCCGCGCGCGCCAGCCCGCATCCGGTCATGACGTCGAAGGTCTTGAGGATTTGTTCGTGGAAGACGGTGACCCCGTGCGTCTCCTGGAGGACCGGCTTGAGGTCAGGATGCGGATAGACCTCCGGGGCGAATCCGTGCCGGTGCTCCAGGAAGGGCCGGACCATGTCGGATTTCATCGGGCCGGGGCGGAACAGCGAAATGTCAATGATGAGGTCGTTGAATTCCCGGGGTGCCATCTTGCCGATCAGTTCGCGCTGGCCCGGGGATTCGATCTGGAAACAGCCCAGGGTGTGGGTGCTGCGGATCAGTTCAAAGGTTGGCTCGTCATCGAGCGGGACCGCGTTGAGGTCGATGTGCCCGTCCTCGGCGATGTAGTCCGGACCCGTCCCGTCCGGGCCGGGTGGATGCGCGCCGGCGGCCGCCACCTCGGCCTTGGAGGGGTGGAGCCGGATGACTTCCCGGACTGCGAAGGCCATGGCACTCTGCATCCGGACGCCCAGGACATCGAGTTTGAGCATGCCCATGGGGTCCATGTCGTGTTTGTCGAACTGGCTCATCGGCAGGCCCAGGCCGCTGGGCTGCACGGGGGTGCGGTCCAGCAGGGTGGCATCGCCGAGGATGACGCCGCACGGGTGCATGGAGATGTGGCGGGGCAGCCGGTCCAGCCGTTCCGTGAGGTCCACCAGCAGGTCCAGCTGCTGGTTTTCGGTGTAGCCGCGCTGCTCCACCCGGTCCGCGAATTCCTTCAGTTCGGGTTTCTCCACGAGGGCTTCGCGGAAGTGCCGGGCCGAGAACCGCCACAGCTGTTTGGCGATTTCCCCGACCTCGCCGTCGTCCATGCCCAGGGCCAGGCCGGCATCGCGCACGGCACCGCGAGCGCGGTAGCCGTTCTGCATGCTCATCAGCGTGACGCGTTCGGCTCCGAAGCGCTCAAAGATCTTCCGGTAGACGTTGTGCCGTTCGGCGCTTTCGACGTCGATGTCGATGTCAGGCAGCGTGGCGCGGTCACGGGAGAGGAAGCGCTCAAAGATGAGGTCGTGCTGCAGCGGATTCACCTGGCTGATGTCGATCAGGTAGTTCACCAGGCTGGAGGCGCCCGAACCGCGGGCGGCCGCCCGGACGCCCAGGGCCAGGATCATCCGGGAGACTTCGGCGACGGTCAGGAAGTAGGAGGCGAAGCCCAGTGAGTCGATGATCCTGAGCTCGTGCTCCAGCCGGGTCCGCATATCCTGTTCCTGCTGCCCGGAGATTCCCGGGAAACGCCGGCCGATGCCGGCCTCACAGCGCAAGGTCAGCTCGGCGAGCGCGTCGCCGTCGATCCCGATCACGGATGCTTCCGGGACCACGGGCTGTTTCCAGCCCATGTCGGCCACAGGATCCATGCGGCAGCGGTCTGCGAGCGCCTCGGTCTGGGCCAGGAGCCGCTTGAGGTCCGCCGTGCCGTAGCCGGCGGCGTGGATGATCTCCTTGCCCAGCTGCAGCATCTGGGCCGCCGATTTGAGCCAGCCCTGCCCGTTGGGCTGCAGCAGCGGGGCGGCGGAGAGTTCGGGGAGGGACTTGAGCGTCCGGGCCGAGTCCAGCACATCGGCGGTGGCCGCGCCGTCCTCGGCCACATACCGTACGGCGTTGCTCAGCACGGCCGGTACCCCATGTTCTGCGGCGAGCTTGAGCATCCGCACCGCGTGGGCGGTGCTCAGCGGTTCCCCGGGCGGGCTGAGCTGGGACACAACCTCGGCCGCCAGCGTCCCGGGGGGCATGGCGTCCAGCCAGCGTTTGAACAATGTTCGGGGCCGCAGGTAGCGCCGGCCGCCCATGGCACGGCCGACGTCGGAGTCCGGACCGATCAGTACTGTCAGGACCGGCTGCAGGGTTTCCGGGTGCAGGGTGCGGGAGGCCAGTTCCGCCCGTGTCACGGCCACCGGCACCGTTCCCCCGGCCTTGCCCGTGGTGCGGGCATGGGCGTCGGAGATCAGCCGGCACAAGGCCCGGTAGCCGGCGCCGTTGTTGTGTCCGTGCGCCAGCACGACGACGCGTCCCCCGAGCTGGGTGCGGAGGTCGCCGTCGTCGTCAAAGACCGCAAGGTCCACCCCGACAATCGCATCCAGCCCGGCGGCCATGCACGCCTTCAAGTGTTTGATGGTTCCGTAAAGCCCGTCACGGTCCGTGCAGGCCAGCGCAGTGGCGCCGTCGGCGGCGGCCGCTGCGGCCAGTTCATCTGGCCAGGAGACGCCATAGTGGGCGCTGAAGGCGGTGGAGACGTGAAGATGGGTGAAGTTCATGCTGTCTTGGGCTTCCGGAGGGGCTGCAGGGCGTCGTGGATCCTCAGGAGCCGCCACCGGCCGCTGCCGATATGCCGGGTCAGGTCAAGGGTGAGGGTGGAGTCCGCGGCGTGGCCCCCGGCGGCACGCACCTGGACCCGCCAGATCTCGTGGTCCACCAGCCCCGGGCCACTCCCGAGCGGCGCACGGCTTTCCTCCGCCCACCACTGGCGGCGCTCATACCAGCGGACGGGTTCCGCGCAGACCGTGTAATGCCGGCCCGCCCAGTCGAGGCGCAGGGGCTGGCCGGAGGGCGTGCAGACGACATCCACAGACTCGCTGAACATGCCCACGTTGCCTCCCGACCCAGTCCGGACTGGAGCCGGCCCAGTCCCCGCTTCGGCTTTTCATTTTCTAGCGCTTCCGTAGTTATTCCGAACATTCAAAATTCGAACATATCTTCGAATAAAATCAGTCTACGTCGGAGAGGCGACAAAACCCAGATCAGGGGTGGACGGACGATGGTGCAGGTAGCAGGATTGAGCCATGAGCTCCCATATCGCACTCCTGAAGCACGTAAAGATCGCCGCCAAGGATTCAATCTTGGTGGCGACCTTCGATATAGACGGCAATATTCCCGGGGCAGGGCGCCTACGTGGTGGGTCTACTGGCAGCCGCGCCGGACTACTCCCATCAGCGGAGACTGGGCATCGAGTTCATGAACGGCGAGGCCGTGTCCTTCTACTACTTCAACCATGACGGCACGGAGGAGAACTTCGACCTCAAAGGCGTGGAGCACTCAGGAAACACCATCACCGGCAACTTCCCGCATGACGACTGTGCTTGGGCTCCCCAAGGGCCACCTGATGACCGCCTTCAGCGACGTGACGGCCGGGAATACCAGGCCAACGTCCTGTGCGAAGAGTCCCTCTAGAGCGGCCTTGGAACAGGCCGCTCTGCTAGGAGGTGGACTTGTACACTTCCAGCTCGAGCGTAATGAAGGCATCGATCATCGCCCGGTAGGTCTTCTCGACGAGCTCGACGTCGATGTCCTTCTGTTCCGCCGTGGCGCGGACGTGTTCGATGACCCGCTCCACACGCCCGGGCGCACGGACCTCGGCGCTGTCCGCCTTGAGGGTCCCGGCGATCCGGATCAGCCGTTCGCGGCGCCCGATCAAGGCCACGATCTGCTCGTCCACCTCGTCAACAGCCACCCGCACTGCGGCGAGCTGTTCCCGGTCGGCTTGGGCGGTCTTGTCGTCTGCGTGATTTGTGGGCATGTGCATGACAGTATCGAAAGATGCAGCCACGAGTCGACTTAATTTCGTTGGGTGTCCGCAGTGTTGACGCCTCACGCAGCTTCTACGTTGATGGCCTCGGATGGCCGGTCCACGGGGAAGTCCCCGGCGAGGTGCTGTTCATCCAGGCCAACCACGGCCTCATCCTCTCGCTCTGGGACGCGGGCCAAATGCAGTCCGAGGCCGCCACCGATCCGCCTGCCGGCGTCGCGTGCATCACGCTCAGCCACAACCTGGCCAGCACGGCCGAAGTCGACAGGGTGATGGCCGAGGCCGAGACCGCGGGAGCCCTCATCGTCGCGGCACCGAAGACCCAGCCCTGGGGCGGTTACACCGGCTACTTCGCCGATCCCGACGGCTACCGCTGGGAGGTCGCCTTCAACCCCGGCTGGGCGGTCGACGGCGGCGGCAAAGTGACGCTCTAGCCAAAGACCGGTCCTGGCCGGACAGACCTGCATGGGCGCGGTTCGCTAGAACAGGCTCCCCACCGGCTGGATGAGTTCCTGTGAGTCATTCTTGACGTTCCCGACGGCGGTGCCGACGGCGTCGATCGTCCAGCCTTCCGCGACGTCGTGCGCCCCGGCCCGGACCAGGTCCACGAGTCCGGCCGCGTCATCGGCCTGCGGGTCCAGCCACGTCTGCATGGTCTCGCGGTTCATGGGCAGCGGAACCCTGTCATGCAGCGCGGTCAGCTCGGCCAGCATCCCCCCGGCGTAGCCCTCCGGCGGCGAGTCGGTGGTCATGATCGAGGTCGAGAGCATCCAGCGCTCAGGGTCACCCTCCGCCTTGGACGGGTCCCTCCACCATTCATAGAGTCCCGCGAAGACAAGGGGGCGCCCGTCCTTGGGATGGACGTAGTAGGGCTGCTTGCTGCGGCCCTCGCCCTTCCACTCGTAGTAGCCGTCCGCGGGGACGGCACAGCGACGGGCGCGGGTCGCCTTCCGGAAGGCGGGCTTCTCCAGCACGGTCTCGCTGCGGGCATTGATCATCTTGGACCCGATTCCCGGGTCCTTGGCCCAGGACGGCACCAGACCCCAGCGCGCAATGTGCAGCTGGCGGACCGGCTCTCCGTCCACCAGCCGTTCGAGCAGGATCGGCACGTCCGCCGTCGGGGCCACGTTCCACGACGGCGGAATCGCGATCTCATCCTCCAGCCCGGCATCGAATTCGGCCAGCAGGTCTCCGACGGCCCGGGCCATCACGTAGCGTCCACACATGGCACCAGCATGCCACCGCACCCATTCCATGTCATCCGCCCCCAGGCTGCGCCGCAGGCTGAGCCGCAGGCCGCCGGAAATGTGCGAAGTCGCCGGAATTTTCCGGCGGCGTCGCAGCTTTCCCGCGAATTCGCGCCCGAGGGCGTAGCGGGGCCGCGCACTCTGCGGGAATAGCGGGCTCCGGGGTACGGTTGTTGGCAGTGACGTACGACTTCAGTGGGGCCGGCCTACACGCCGGCCCCAACCACAAGCTTGAGGAGAACTTCGTGGACTTCACCCCCGAATCCGGCACCATCACCATGTTTTCGACCACGTGGTGCGGCTACTGCAACCGGTTGAAGAAGCAGCTGGACGCGCAGGGCATCGGGTACACCGAGATCAACATCGAGGAAGTCGAAGGCACCGCCGATCTCGTCGAGCAGCTCAACGGAGGCAACCGCACCGTCCCCACGGTGCTGTTCCCGGACGGCACCGCCGCCACCAACCCCTCCGCAGCAGAGGTCAAGAGCCGGCTCGCCGCCTAGTCCCTTCCTGCCTACCAAGAACAACACCAAACCACGACGGCGCGGCCTCCCAAGGGCCGCGCCGCCGCCCGTTGTGCCAGTAAGTTATGCGAGAAATCCGCGATCAGAGCAGAGGAGCTTGTTTCATGGTCCATAAAGTCAAGGCCGCAGTAGTCCGTTCCAAGAATGCCGACGTCACCCTGGAGACGATCCTGGTGCCGGACCCCGGCCCCGGCGAGGCCCTCGTGGACATCCTCACCTGCGGCGTCTGCCACACCGACCTGCACTACAAGCAGGGCGCCATCAACGACGACTTCCCCTTCCTGCTCGGCCACGAGGCCACCGGCGTTGTCAGCGCCGTGGGACCGGACGTCACCGAGGTCGCCCCCGGTGACCGCGTGGTGCTGAACTGGCGGGCCGTCTGCGGCGAGTGCCGCGCCTGCCGGCGAGGTCAGCCCCAGTACTGCTTCAACACCCACAACGCCACCCAGAAGATGACGCTGGAGGACGGCACGGAGCTGTCGGCCGCGCTGGGCATCGGCGCCTTCGCCGAAAAGACGCTCGTGGCGGCCGGCCAGTGCACCAAGGTGGACCCCGACGCCGACCCCGCCGCCGTCGGCCTGCTCGGCTGCGGCGTCATGGCAGGCATCGGCGCGGCGATCAACACCGGAAACGTCCAGCGCGGCGATTCAGTTGCCGTGATCGGCTGCGGCGGAGTGGGCGTGGCGGCCGTCGCCGGCGCGACGCTCGCCGGCGCCACCACCGTGATCGCCGTCGATATCGACGCCAAGAAGCTCCAGCGCGCCAAGGAGCTCGGCGCCACCCACACGGTGGACTCCTCCGCCGTCGACCCCGTTGAGGCGATCCGCGAACTGACCGGCGGTTTCGGCGCCGATGTGGTGATCGACGCCGTCGGCCGCCCGGAAACGTACAAGCAGGCGTTCTACGCCCGGGACCTCGCCGGCACGGTGGTCCTGGTGGGCGTGCCGAGCCCCGAGATGACGCTGGAACTGCCGCTGCTGGACGTGTTCGGCCGCGGCGGCTCGCTGAAGTCCTCCTGGTACGGCGACTGCCTGCCCTCGCGCGACTTCCCCACGCTCATCAGCCTCTACCGGCAGGGCAAGCTGGACCTGGACGCCTTCGTGACGGAGCGGATCACGATCGACCAGATCGAGGAAGCCTTCGCGAAAATGCACGCCGGCGCGGTGCTGCGCTCGGTGGTGGAGCTGTGAGCGTCCGGATCGACCGGCTGGTCACCTCCGGGACGTTTTCGCTCGACGGCGGGACGTGGGACGTTGACGAACAACGTGTGGGTCCTCGGGGATGACGCAGAATGCGTCATCATCGACCCGGCCCACGATCCCGCCGCCGTCGCTGCCGCCGTCGCGGGCAGGAAGGTCACCGCGATCCTGCTCACGCACGGCCACGATGACCACATCCGCGCCGTGGGCGAGGTCCGGGCGCTCGTGAACGCCCCCGTGTACCTGAACCGGGATGACTGGATGCTGTGGGAGCGGGTGTTCCCCGGCACCGAGCCGGACCACGCCATTGCCGACGGCGACACGTTCGACGTCGCAGGGGCGCGACTGGTGGCACTGCACACCCCGGGCCATTCGCCGGGGTCCGTGTGCTTCCTCCTCGAGGGCGAAGGCGCCGAGTTTGAAAACACGGTGTTTAGCGGGGACACGCTGTTCAAGGGCGGCCCGGGAGCGACCGGGCGTTCCTTCAGCGACTTCCCTACCATCATCGAGTCCATCCGGAACCGGCTCCTGACGCTCCCCGCGGACACGGCGGTCCGGACCGGACACGGGGATCCGACGACGATCGGCGCCGAAGCTCCGCATCTTGAGGAATGGATCGCGCGGGGGCACTGACCGCGCCCGCAAGTATCGGAGGAAGACACCATCCCGGGCCTCCAGGCCGCCTACAGCCAGGCCTGCGCGGATTCGCGCCGCCTGCACGTTCCTGACGGCGTCGGCCGCCCGGGCGGCTCTACAAGTCGAAGCGTGAACGAATATCTGCGGTGCCGGCGATTGCAGCAACGACGGATGCCGCGACGTCCCGCAGCTTGGTGTTGCGGGCGTTGGAGGCTTTGCGGAGCAATGTGAACGCCTCATCCGGGGCGCACCTGTTCTGGGCCATGACCACGCCGATAGCCATGTCGATGACCGTCCGCGATTTCATGGCGGATGCGAGGTCGTCGCGGGCGTCCTGGAGGCGGCTGATCCGCAAGCTCAGGCGCAGGGGCCGGGAGACCTGCCGGGCAACGTTTTCCGCGGTGAGGATATCGCCGTCGGTAAATCCGGAACGGTGCGTGGCGTAGAAGCTCAGGGCGGCTCGGCATTCGTCATCCAGATCGATGGGGACCGCCAGGATGGCGGCGTATCCCGCTCCGCAGCCGCTTGACCGAATTCCGGCCACCGGCTCTCGCGCGTCACATCCCTGACATATACGGTGTGCGCTCCGCTCATGGCGGTGATGCAGGGGCCCTTGCCGGCCTCGACCTGTTGCCCTTCAAGTTCAAATGCCCGCTGGCTGCCGGCGCCGGTGGCGGCGGGTCTTCTTAGGCCTCGCGACAGTTACGGCGCAGACGACTGCACGCTCCGCGTGGGATAGCCCAATGGCTGCGTGCTGGGCTAGTTCACCCAAAAATTCTTCCAGGTCCTCGCTTGAGAGCACGAGATCCTGAAGCCGCTCCGCGGTCCTGCCAACAAAACGCTGCCCTGCAAGTTTCACTCCGGCTCCTTCCGGCCGCATGCCCCCAAACAATCGTACAGTGCGGGCTCACCGAGGCGGGACGGGGCCTTGTGCACAATAGGGCGTATCAGCGCGGATGCGGCCACCCCCGATATGTGTTCACCGGGCCGCTTCCGCGCTGGTCTAGGGAAGGCCTGGATCAGGCTTTTGTCCCGTTTGCCGGCCGTCGGCCCGCGTGCCTGCGGCGTGATCGCGCCCCGCCAGGATCGGCGCCACGCGCGGCGCCGGCCGCGCCCCCGCAATTCCGCGTTGATGACCCGCAGGAGCTCGGACGCGGCGTCTTGCGTCTTCCGGTTCCTGGCTATTCGCCAGCGCCTGCCGCAGATCAGAGGTCTCCAGTGGGCACCTGCGGCCACTGCCGGAACGTATAAAAGATCCTGCTGCCGGGGCGTGGCTGTGACCCTGCGCCGATCATGCGCACCGCCCCAACCTGGCTCCGGTGAGGCGGCGGCGCTGCGGGCGGTCAGATAGCCGAGTGGCTTCAGGGTGAACGCCACAGAGCCGCGCGCAGACGGCGACATCGAGTCTGGTGGGCATAAGGCACGAACTCCCCGCAACGAAGTGAGCAGCCGCTGCCTGACCAAATTCAGAATATCAATTGCATTTACCGCACAAAAGAAAAAGAGAGTAACAATTCATATGCGACTTTTCCATCGACGCCGGCCTCCGGTTCCCCGTCTTGCGAAACCCGAACGCTTTGGAGCCATGCACGGCGGATCGCTTCCGGATCCGGGACACTAGCCGGGAGACTGCGCCCGCCAGTGACACCGCGCCCGCCGCTAACACCGTCGCCGGGTTGAGTGGCGGACGGTGTCATTTCGTGGACGAGAGTACTCCGGGAATAGCGCTGGATCTCTTGAACGGTCTTGCCGGCCTTCAACATTCGCTCAACGAGACATCATGCTCCGGACTTCCTCGTCAGAGGATTTGGTGCTATTCCAAGGGCCCACGGTCCGGTAGCAGAAGGTCATTCGGTTGTTCGGCCTGGCCTCGTTGTAGCATGGTTCCCGCATATTCATTGTCCCCCCAAATAGCCAGAATATTTTTGCGAGCCTACCGCGCGATGGCCAGGGCCTGCAATGAAGATACTTTTCCCTCTATTGGGGTTTGTGAAACCGCCTGGAACTCTGCAGGCGTCAGTACGGCCTTGCTCGAATGCGCGGGCACAGGAAACAATGTTCCGCCGAACTGGCCCGGCGAAAGGGTTTCTTCAATGACAGCGCGAGATGCGTCCTCAGCCGGTGCGCCGTGCTGGGTCGACACATGGCAGCCAGATCCCCGGGCCGCCAAGATTCTACGGTCCGCTCTTCGGCTGGAGTTTCGACGACCCAACGCCGATGCCGTCCGGTCTCGATGGCGACTACTACCCCGCGCGCCTGGGCGGACGGCTGGTGGCCGGCATTGGACAGGCGCCGCCGCAGTCGCCTCCGGGGTGGATCACGCACGTGCGGGTTGACGACGTCGGGGAAGCCTTGGCTCGTGCCGAGCTGGCGGGAGGCAAGCGCCTGGCGCCAGTTTGGGGCCGGCTCCGATGGCAGCATTGCTGTGCTCGCCGACGCCACCGGCGTTCCGTTCTGCTTGCGGCAGGCCGGCGAGAACGACGGCGCCGAGCTGACCAATGAGCCCAATACCTGGGCCATGAGCTCGCAGCAAACCACAGATATCGGTCGGGCCCAAGCGTTCTACGGCGAAATGTTCGACTGGGAACTCGAATCGGTGCCGGACGCTCCCTTCTCTCTATGGCTCCGCTCGGGCCGGCTCGTGGCGGTCGTGACGGCCACGGACGGCGTCGTGGTCCCACCGCATTGGAGCGTAAATTTCGCTGTCCGCGACGCGGACGCCATCGCCCGCACGCCGTACACTGGGTGGCGGCATCCTGATGGCACCCACGGACACACCGGGATTTCGCAGCGCCGTGATCAGGGACCCCCAGGGCGGCATCATTGCGGTCAGCGCAACCGCCGGTTGACACTACCGTCCACCCGTCCCGCTATGCGGCCACAGCAGTTTGCGGCGCTGGTAGGGTCTGCCCATGGATGAAAATTTGGGGACGTTCATCGACAATTTCGCGCGGCTGGTGGAGCTGGCGCAGTCCGGGCAGCATCGGGTGCAACGGGGAACCCAGTTGCTGACCACGCTCACCGACCATTTGGCGGTGCCGGCAGAGTCAGTGGCTGTGGTGGTTGAGGAGATTCCGCCGCACCGGTTCGTGGACGCAGACATCCTCATGGAAGAACTCGCCGCGGAGGACCCCGAGTTCAGGCTCGTGGGCATCGGCGGCGGAGACCAAAGGCACCATCATTCGCTGAGCGACATGTTGCAGCAGTCCCAGTTGTTTCCCCAATACCCCCTGTCCCAGCCGGACTACGCCAACCTCGCCGTCGGCCCGGACCAACAGCGGCAGGCCGTGGCACTGGGACTGTGGCTGTTCAGCCACGGCGGCAGCCCAATCGCAGTGCTGCAGCGGGACGCCAACCCCCGGTACGGGCGTCAGTCCGCTTCCCTTGAAGTCTTGGCCGACGCTACGGATAAGGCCGCCCGCTTCCTCTCGGAGTTCCGCCGCCGGATGCAGCACCGCAGCGTGCTCAAGGGGCAGGTCATTTCGTTGGTGATGGGCGAGTATGGTCCCAGCGCGGCCGGGGTGACCTTCCACGCCCGGCCGGCGCTTGCCGCGTCCGATGTCATCTTGCCGGATGGCCTGCTGGCGAAAGTGTCGGACCACGCCTTGGGCATCGCCGAGCACCGGGACTCCCTCAACAGGTACGGCCAGCACCTCAAACGCGGCGTCCTGCTCTATGGCAGGCCGGGAACCGGCAAGACCCACACGGTGCGGTATTTGTTGAGTCGGAGCGAAGGTGTCACGGCAATCCTTCTTTCGGGGGGATCGCTCGCCAGGATCTCAGAGGCCGCCACCATGGCCAGGGCCCTGCAGCCCTCCATTGTCGTTCTTGAGGACTGTGACCTCATCGCCGAGGACCGCAGCTTCGGGCACGGACCCCAGCCGCTGCTATTCGAGGTGCTGGACGCCATGGACGGTTTGGCCAGCGACGCCGACGTCGCGTTCGTCCTGACCACCAACCGCGTGGACATGCTCGAACGCGCCCTGGCACAGCGTCCCGGACGTGTGGACCTGGCCGTCGAAATTCCGCTCCCTGCGCAGGCGGAACGGGTCTCGCTGATCAAACTGTATGCCCGCGGTATTCCCTTCAGCCCGAACGCGATTGAAGATGCCGCAGCCCGCACGGAAGGCACCACCGCTTCGTTCGCGCGCGAGCTCGTCCGCCGGGCGGTGGTTGCCGGCGCATTGGAAGGCCTGCCGGTCGCGGACAATCATCTGGGGAAGGCGGTGGATGACCTGATGGCCGACAGCGCCGCCCTCACCCGAAGCCTCCTCGGCAGCGGCACCGGGGGCGACACCGAGGGCAATGCGGGACCGTTCCCCGGGCCGCCGGCAGTCTTTCCGCGCGGCGGCTAGGAAAAGCGTTCCCACGCTGATTGCCGGGTCATACCCAGTGCCGCGGCGCCTCCGCAGTGCCCATCGCGCGCTCGCCCATGCGGACCTGGACAATCTTCCCGGCGGACGTGCTTGGGCCTTCAGCGCCGCCAGCGGTAAGGGGTGGTTGTTGACACCCGGTGCAAACCATAGCGTTCCAGAATCGGTCGCGAATATTCTGTCGAGTCGCTATGGATGAGTGTCTTGCCGAGCGTTAGCGCGGCTTGAGCCCGGGCCGCGGTGAGCGCCCGATAGATACCCCGGCCGCGCCATTCTGCACGCGTTGCCCCGCCCCAGATGCCCGCGAATTCCGTGTCCGGTACCGGCTCGAGGCGGCCCGCACTCACAATCGCCCCTTCATGTTCGGCGACCCACAGTTCCATCCCGTCGTCCAGAGCCACGCGACGCAGGATTGCGTCGGCGTTGCCGTCGGAGGCGGAATCACCGAAAACGTGGTCCTGCATTGCGCTCATGGCGCGAATGTCCCGTTCTTCGCTCACCCGCCGCAGGCTGACGCCGGGTGGGAGCGGCACATCCACATTCAACGCGGTGGCCGGCCCAATCATGACCGACTCGGTCTCATCCGGCTCAAACCCGTTGCCGAGCAGTGCCTCATGGAGTCCGGGCGCATGATCGTGGCCACGGGTTTTCCACTCGACCCGCACGATTGTGGGATCGCTGCGGTAAAACGCGAGCGCTTCGACCACCCACTGCGCGATCGTCCGGGCGCTGGCCCCGTCGAGGTCCTGATAAGTCACGAAGCCTCTGCCGCCTGCGAAGGTCACCAGGCGCAGCGGGCCCAGCCGTTCAACGCCGAGGGCACTGGGCGTCTCGGCATCCGTTCGGAGCTGCTGGTCGTACGCCGTAAGAAGTTCTTCAGAAAGAGTCATCGGCCTCCACGGTACATGGTCCGGATTCCGGACCTGGAGATGGCCGGCTACCGGTAGATGTTCTGGTGAATCCTGGTTGCGCCTTCTGATTCCAGCTTCTTCGTGTTCGCGTCGTCTCCGACAAGACGAACATTGAGGCGGCCCTTGTCCAATCCAAGCCCCAGGATGTGGTCCGCCCGGGACAGGTCTCCGCAAACCGCACCCCATGCCGGCTGGTCCCCCGCGGGAACCACCGCCAGGCAAGAAACATGCTCCTTCGCGTTCTGGCCCACGTAATACGAATACCCGTCCTTCTCCGCGAGGAGCCGGAAACTCTCTGTCAGCGTTTTGTCGGCACCGCCCATGACGACGACGCCGCTCGGCAACGCGTCGCGGTCCGTGGCCGGGCGATCCAAGGCCTTCAAGCCCTGTTCCCCCGAACAGCCGGTCACGGCCAACACCGCCGCGGCCAACACCGCGATCATGGATTTCTTGTGATGCCTCATTGCGCTGTCCCCTTCAGCCTTTGATGACGGTGAGCCTACACCGGCTCAGGGACTACCAGATGGCTCGTGAACATGTTCCGCGTGCCGAGGCCGGATTATGCCCTTTCACCCCGTCCCAACGACTAACCGGGTCGGGCCTATGATCGGGCCATGGGATCACCCGGAATTTCCCGCCGCAGCCTGCTGGGACTTGGAGCCGGCGCCGTGGCGGCAGCATCCGTCGCGGGGTGCGCCGGCCTAGGCGCGTCCAGCCAAGCGGCACCACAAACCCCACCCATCGCCATGCGCAGCGGCAGCTTCACCTCACGGTTCCGGCCGCAGGAACCCACGGGCTGGTCACTGGCCGTGCCCGGAACCACCGACGGCGGCCCTTCCGGCCGGCTGCCCGTTGCGCTGTTCCTGCATGGCACGGGCGCGGACCACCGCATGGTTTTCGACGAACTGGACGCGGGCGGTGTCCTGGCACAGCATGTGGCCCGCGGCGGGACGCCATTCGCGATCGCTGCCATCGACGGAGGCGAAACGTGGTGGCACCGCCGGGAATCCGGAACCGACACGCAGTCCATGCTGGTGGAGGAATTCCTTTCCCTGCTGGCCGGCCAGGGAGTCGATGCCGGCAGGCTCGCCGTCTTCGGCCTGTCGATGGGCGGCTTCGGCGCCCTGCTCCTGGCCTCCCAGCACCGCGTCCCCGGCCTCCGCGCCGTCGCCGCGATGAGCCCCGCGGTCTGGAGCCTGTACGACGCCGGCCGGTCCGACAACTTCGACAGCGCCGCGGACTTTGCGGCCAACGACAACTTGCCCTGCGGCCGGAGCTGGAGCCGCTGCCGAAGCGAATTGACTGCGGCACGGCGGACAATCTGCTCTTCAGCGTGAAGGGACTACGTGAAGGACCTTCCGGGGGCCACGAGGGAGGCTTCCAGGCTGGCGGCCACGACGGCGGTTACTGGCGCTCCATCCTCCCGGATGTCCTCGCGTTCCTGGGCAAGAGCCTGGCTTGACGCTGGCTGCGAACGCGCGAAGGGCGCCAAGGGCGCCCGGAAGAGCGCCCGGTAGAGCGTGCCCGCCGTCGGCCGACCGCGGCCATCACCCGCATGCAGAGCGCCCAGTAGGCTACTCCCACGGCGAGCGAGACTGCTACGGCAAACGCGGGGCTTATCCCGGCCAGCGGAGGATAGATCAGCCAGTGGACCAGGTACGCGTAGAGCGAGGCGCTGGCCAGCACCATCATGAGGCGGCGGAGGCCCTTGGGCACCGGGACGCTGGGCAGCCAGATGAGCAGCAGGATTCCGACGAGGAGCGTGCACTCCCGGCCCGCGTTCTCGAAGAATCCCGGAACGGTCAGTGCCGCAATGACCGAGACAATGCAACGCTGGGCTAAGGTCCGGGACCGTGCAATGGCCCAACCCAAGGCAAAGAGCCAGAGCGCAGGCGCCGTGTGCGGCACTCCGGGGTTCACCAGCTCATAGCGCGTCAGTAGCCCCACGGCGGTCAACGCCAGCGGAAAGAGCAGGGGGAAACGCCGCTCCGCACGGTCCGCCCACGGAATCGCCAGCAGCGCCGTCGCCCCCACAAGCAGGTAGACAAGAATTTCGATGAACCAGAAGTGCCACTGGGTGGTCACCGCCTCCGGCCCGAGGATGGCGTTGAGCAGCAGGATATTAGCGGGCGCGTAGTTGTCGGTGATCAGGTAGGCCACCGCGATGAACGCCATGCTCGGCACCACGATTCGTGCCACGCTGGTCAGCTGCCGCCGCAGCCGCGGCACCCGTTGGCCCGGAGATCTGGAAGCGTGCGAAGTTGTAGCCGGCCACGGCCATGAGCACGTGGGCCGCACCCTGCCAACTGAACAGACCGACGTGCGTGCTGACGATCAGCACGATCCCCACGGCACGCAGCACGATGCTCGTTTCGACCGGCACAAAGAATCGTCGCCGCCTCCGGACCGGAGCGGTGCGGGGCCGCGGCTCCAGATCCCGCACCGGAGTCACGTGCCAGTCCGGCGGGAGATGGCCCAAGGCCTGTTCGAGCCGGACCGACGCCGCCACGTAGGACAGTGAGTCGCCGCCCAGGGAGACAAAGGTGTCGCCGTCGCCGATCTCGCCGCACTCCAGGGCGTCCTCGAAGATCTTCCGGACGCTGACCGGCGCGCCGCTTTCGGCCGCGGGCTTGGGTGCTGACCCTGCTTTCGGCCGGGACAGCGCCAGGACCGCCTGGTAGTCCAGTTTGCCCGTCGCCAGGCGCGGGAGATGCTCGACGGCGTGTACCTCGAGGGCCGCGCGCGGCAGTCCCATGCCCTGGGCGAGCACCTTGGCCAGCAGCTGCGCGTCGTGCTCGCCTTCAACGGCGACAACGACGCCGTCGTCCGTCCCCGCGCTGGCAGCCTGCACCCCGAGATCCGCCAGGAGTCGCTCCACCTGTCCCAGGTCAACGCGCAGTCCCACGATCTTGACGAACCGGCTGCGCCGGCCCACCACCTCGTAGACGCCGGCAGGGTGTCGCCGGGCGAGGTCGCCGGTGCGGAGTTCGGTGCTGGTCCGGCCTGCGGCGAGGTCCGCCGGGCTCCCGGCATAGCCGAGCATGACGTTTGGGCCGGTGTAGACGAGTTCGCCGTGCTCCAGGCCCGGCACTGGATCGATCCGGAACGAGCCGCCGGGCACCGGGATACCCACCGCACCGGGGACCTCGGCCGCCAGCTCCGGCGGGAGGTACGCCATCCGGGCGGTCGCCTCGGTCTGGCCGTACATCACGAAGAATTCCCAGCCGTTTCGGCGGCCCAGTTCCGCGTATTTCCTCACCGATTCCGGCGCCAGTCTGCCCCCGGCCTGGGTGATGTAGCGCAGGCTGGGCAGGTCCATGTCCGCGAATCCGACCCGTTCCAGCAGTTCAAAGGTGTACGGAACGGCCGCCAGCGAAGTGGCGCCACGGCGTCGGAAGATGTCCCAAAAGCATGGGTCAACCACGGAAAGGTCGGTCAGGACCAGCCCCGCACCGCGGAGCAGGTAGCTGTTGATTACCGACAAGCCGTAGCAGTAGGACATGGGCAGCGTCGTCGCTGCGCGGTCATCCGGGCCGATCCTCAGGTACTCGGAAATCGACTCGGCGTTGGACTGCAGGTTTGCGTGCGAGAGGCGGACGAGCTTGGGTGAGCCCGTGGATCCGGACGTGCTGAGCAGGAGCGCCAGGTCCGAATGCAGCTCGTGCCGCGTGCCGGGCCGGCGTTCCTCCAGCACGGTCCGCCCGTTCCCGGGCCGCATCACAACGTCGGGATCGTAGGCCGCAACCAGGGATTCCAAGGCGGCCGGTTTGTCCTCGGGCAGGAGGATCAGTGGGTGTCCGCCCACGAGCGCTGCGAGGTAGGCGACTATCGAGTCGAGGTCGTTGGTTGCGGCCAACGCGACGAGGCGCCGCTCGGTGCCGAGCCGGACAGCCAGGGCATCGACGCGCTGCGCCAGCTCCCGGTAGGTCAGTGCGAAGGTGTCCGTAAGGATGGCAGGTCTGTCCCCGTAGCTCGCAAGATCGGCGGCAAAGGGCACCCGCATGAAGTCAAGCTGCGTGGTCACCCGGCCATGTTATTAGATAAGGCTTACCTAAACCAAATTAGGGCACGAAAGGTTTGCGTAATCGCCCGGAGTGGGTATCCTCCTTACTTAGGTGCCCCTAAGTACTGGTTTCCGCAGCATCGTCGCTGGAGGAATCCGCACCCCCAATGGCCCCGCACGCTTCCGCACCCTCAACCGCTAGTCGTTCCGCCCCACCGACCAAAGGAAACACCCATGCCCAGTATCCCCCTGCCCAAAACCGCCCCACGGGTCCGGAAGATGCTTGCCCTGGTTGCGGCGGCAACCGCCGCCCCGCTGGCCCTGACCGGCTGCATGGGCAGCGCAAAGACCCCGGGCGCAGCCGACGGACCGATCCAGGTCACCAGCACCCAGACCGAATGCAAGGTCTCTGCCAGCCAGGTCGCCAGCGGAAATCTGACCTTCGCCGTGAAGAACGCAGGAACCCAGGCCACAGATTTCTACCTTCTGGCCGAGGACGGGCTGCGGGTGATCGGCGAAGTCGAGAACATCGGCCCGGGCCTGAGCCGCAATCTGGTGGTCACGGCGACCGCCGGCAAGTACACCACGGCCTGCAAGCCTGGAATGCAGGGCGACGGAATCCGCGCGGGCTTCCAGGTCACAGACTCGGGCACCAACCCCGCCGTCGACGCCGGGCTCCAGGAGCTCCTGGACACCGGCACCCGGCAGTACTCCGCTTACGTGAAAGATCAGACCACCCAGCTCGTGGAAGGTACCAACGCGTTTGCCGAGGCCTACGCCGCCGGAGACGCGGCAAAGGCCCGCGGGCTCTACGCCGCCACCCGCATGCACTGGGAACGCATTGAGCCGGTGGCCGAGTCCTTCGGGGACCTTGACCCCAAGCTCGATGCCCGCGAGGCCGACCTTGAACCGGGCCAGGAATGGACCGGCTGGCACCGGGCCGAAAAGGACCTGTTCCCGCCCACCGGCTACACCCCCCTCACGGTGGCGGAGCGCGCCGGCCTGGCCAGGCAGCTCGTTGCCGACACCGAGGACCTGGCCCAGCGGACCCGCACCGTGGAACTCTCCGCGGACAAGATCGGCAACGGCGCCAAGGAACTCCTGGACGAAGTAGCCACCGGCAAAGTCACCGGAGAGGAGGAAATCTGGTCCCACACCGACCTCTGGGACTTCCAGGCCAACGTGGACGGGGCCCGGATCGCCTTCGAAAGCCTGAAGCCTGTGTTGCAGCGCAAGGACCCGGCCCTGGCCCAGGCACTCGAGGCAAAGTTCGCGGCATTGCAGGCCGGGCTCAAGCAGCACTCCAAGGGAGAGGGTTTCGCCTACTACAACCAGCTCAGCCAGGCCCAGGTCCAGCAGCTCGCTTCCCTCGTTGATGCCCTGGGCGAGCCGCTCGCCAAGCTCACGTCGGCAGTAGTCCTGTGAGCGGTTGCCCCTTCGGCGGCAGCACCGGCCAGACGCCCGACGCCGGCACCCCAGAGCCTGCGGCCGCGGCCGGACCGCCGGCAACCGCCGCCTCCGGGAACAGCGGTCCCTCCCGCCGCGGGATGTCCCGCCGCGGGCTGTTGTCCCTCGCGGGCGCCGGCGGCGCGGGTGCCGTCGCCGGGCTGGCGGCGGGATTCCTCAGCCACGACGCCGTCGAGGCAGCGGCCGCTCCGCTGGCGGCGCCCGGCGACGTCGTCCCCTTCCACGGTGACCGCCAGGCCGGCATCGTCACGCCCGCCCAGGACCGCCTTCACATTGCAGCGTTCGACGTCGTCACGGAGGACCGCGCAGAGCTCATCCGGCTCCTGGCGGACTGGACTGCCGCTGCGGCGGCGATGACCGCGGGGCGCAGCACGGGCAGCAGCGGCGCCGTCGACGGCCCCTATGACGCGCCTCCGGAGGACACGGGCGAGGCCCTGGACCTTGGGGCCGGAAAACTCACCCTCACCTTCGGGTTCGGCGCGGGCCTGTTCGAGAAGGACGGGAAGGCCCGCTTCGGCCTGGACGGACGCCGCCCGGACGCCCTCATCGACCTGCCGCACTTCCCCGGCGATGATCTCCAGCCCGGACGCACCGGCGGCGACATCGTGGTGCAGGCCTGCGCCGACGACCCCCAAGTGGCAGTCCACGCGATCCGGAACCTGGCCCGGATCGGATTCGGCCAGACGCGAGTCCGCTGGTCACAGCTGGGGTTCGGCCGGACCTCCTCCACCTCGCGGTCCCAGACCACCCCGCGGAACCTCTTCGGGTTCAAGGACGGCACCAGCAACCTCAAAGCCGAGGACACCGCGCTGCTGGACGAGCACGTGTGGGCCGGCCCCGGAACCCGCCCGGACGAAGCCTGGATGGCAGGCGGCACGTATCTTGTGGCGCGCCGGATCCGGATGCACATCGAAATCTGGGACCGGACCTCACTGCGCGAACAGGAAGGCCTGATCGGCCGCACCAAAGGCACCGGATCCCCGCTCTCGGGCGGCGGGGAATTCACCGACCCCGACTTCGACATCACGGGAAACGGCGGCGAACCACTGATTCCCCTGGACGCCCACGTCCGGCTCGCGCACCCGAGCCGGAACGACGGCGTCAAGATGCTCCGGCGCGGCTACAACTACACCGACGGATCGGACGGCCTCGGCCACCTCGACGCCGGGCTGTTCTTCATCGCCTTCGTAAAAGACCCCAGGACGCACTACGTGCCCATGCAGCTGGCCATGGCAAAAGAGGACACGCTGGCCCTGGAATACCTCAAGCACACAGGCTCGGGCCTGTTCGCGGTTCCCCCGGGAACCAGGGCGGGGGGCTTCATCGGCGAAGGGCTCTTCGCATGACGGCGGCCGTCACCGATGCCGGCCTTCCGCCCGGCACCGAGGGAACGGGCCAGCCCAAAGGAACGGAACATCCGGGGCCAGGCACCATCCGGCCCGGCGGGCCCACGGGGCAGCCAACCCTGAAACTCGTGTTGTTGGCAGTGGCGTGTTCTGCGGCGTGGCTGGCGTCCGTGCTGATCGGCGGGTTCCTCGACCCGGGGCCGGAGATCCACGGGGTCGCCCTCGCGGTCCACATCCTGGCCCTCGTGCTGGCCTTCGGAGCCATTCTGGTGCTCGACTGGGTCGGTTTGTTGTGGCTCCTGGGCCGCCGCGACGTCCACGACACCCGGCGGCTCGATTCCGCCGCGCAACCGCTGATCTGGGGTGGGCTGGCCATCCTGCTCGTCTCCGGCGCGCTGCTGCACCCCGAGCTATCCAGCCCTCCGACGCAAATCAAACTCGTGAGCATCCTCGTGCTCATGCTCAACGGGCTGGTCCTGACCCGGACCATGAAGCAACTGCATCGGCTGCCGCCGGGAACCTTGTTCACAGCAATGGCGGCCGGGCTGCGGGCCCGCTTGCTCGCGGCTTTGTGCATCTCGCAAACCTGCTGGTGGACTTCCGTACTGGTCGGACTGTTCAACAGCACGCTGCGGCGCTGGACGGGCGCATGAGCCCGGTGAGTACTTCGGCTACCGAACGGGCGGGAAGGTCCGGCTGTGGCGGTTCTCGGCCACGGGCGGATCGAATCTGGTGTCTTCCAGGGTCCCGCCGTCGTCGAGCCAGCGGCGGTTGCTGTAAAAGCTGATGGCCCGATTGTTGCTTTTCTCCACCCAGAGGAAGGCCCGCCGGTAGCCGAGTTCGATGAACTTTTGTTCGACGGCGGCAAACATGACGGAGCCTGCGCCCTGCGCCCAGCAGTCCGGATGCACATTGATCGCGTGCAGCTGGCCGGTTTCCGGGTCCGAGTCGCTGTCAGCAGGACCTAGGATGGCGAAGCCCACAACCTCATGGCCGCTCTGGACGACGAGGTGAATAGTCCCTTCCCTGGGCTCCAGGATGTTTCGGCGCCACGCAGACGCTGCCCGCCCGACATCGAGACCGTCAAGATACTCATCGGTCATGACTCCACGGTAAGTGGCCCGCCAGGCCGCAATATGGACCTCGGCCAGCCGTGCGGCGTCGGCTACGGTCGCGGCCCTGACGCTGATGTCCGGAGTGGTCATGGTCCCGAATCTACCAACTGGGGTCACCGGTGCCGTGCGGCGCGCACTAGGCGGCGGGCAAGGGCGCTGATGACCAGGACGTGGGCCTAGCCCACAAAACACTTTTCAGGAATCACAGTAGGGCCGATTCCTTCAGCGCGGTACTCTTCACTGACACGCTGCATGCCTCTTCCGGGCCATGATGAGCCACACCAACCCCGCGGCCCGGAAGAGTCCAGCAGAATCAACTCTGGGAAGGTCCACGCGATGTCAGATTCTGATCTTTCAGCCCTCCGGGAGCGGGCTGCCCGTGGTGACAACGACGCCATAGGCGAACTCATCGAGCTAGCCGCGGAGCGGGAGGACTTCGGCGAGCTGCGGCAGCTTGCCGACGGCGGCAGCAAAGACGCTGAGGACCAGCTCGTTGAGCTCGCAGCTGAGAAGGAAGACTTCGACGAACTGCGGCGCCTGGCATCCGCCGGAAATACGGACGCGGCCGAAGTGCTGGCCGAACTCACTGAATAGACCTCCCGGCCAAGGGAAGGAGCAGCCCGTGACGCTCGAGGGTCTAGTGGTGCGCGCAGCCAGGCCGGAGGACGCGGCCGAGGTTCGTCGGTTGTCCATTTCGTTCACGCCAGCCGCACGGGAGGTTCCGCCAGAGGCTTTCCATAGCCGCTTCGCTGAGTTTCTGGCCGACCCCTCATGGTGCCTCCCCGTGGCTCAGGCGCGCGGCAGGCTGATCGGCTATGGCCTGGCACAGGACTTCGGGCCAGGCCTGCGGGCTATCTTCTCCACGGGCCGCGTACACGACGTCTTTGTCGATCCCGACACACGCCTGGGTGGCACCGGCCGGGCCCTCATGAACTTCATCTTCGCCTGGTCGCGGGCCCGGCCGCAGCCTATGATCCTGGACTGGCAGGCAAGTCCGTCTGCCATCGGCTTTTACGAGGCTCTAGGGTTCACGGCCGATCGTGTTGGCGACTTTCCCGAGTGTCCGGGTTTCACCCTTGACAACCGAGTCGGATACCCCGTGCGGTAGATTGCACTCATCCCGACGACGACGCGGGCAATGGAGGGGGACCATTGAAAGCATCACAAGAGAAGCAGCACCCGCCCCAGGCGGACTGCTCAGCGTCGGGCCGCCCCGTGGCCGCTGCCGTTTGGACCGCTGCTGCCGGCACCCTGTGCTGGCTGGTGGCCAGCGGAGAGACCCGGTCCGCGATGGACGCCGCACCCTGGCTGGTGCTGGTGTGCTGGCTCGCCTACGTAGCCCAGTGGCTGCCATGCCTGCGCGTTGATGGCGACGGCTTTACGCTGATCAACGGCCTCCGCGACCACCGGATACCTTTCGACACGGTGCAGGACGTCGAGGTCCGCTACGCCGTCACTGTCACCAACAGCCCGCGGTGACCACCGGCCGTGACGAGATCGCCCAGGCGTGGCAGGACGCCCGCGCCGCCGGGCTCCGCTTTTCGACGGCGCGGTTACCCCAACTACAGGAACCCCAACCACAGTAACCTCGACCTGGAACCGCCCGATGATGACCCTCGGCGTCGTCGCGCTCCTCTGCCTGATCGCCGCCCAGATGTTCTAGACCGAGCGGTAGCGGAGTGAGCCGGGGATCTCGCCTCGGGTCCCCAGGCCTTCCCCGTAGGCGAACCGTGCCCACAGTGCGCGCATCGCCTTGCCGTGCGCATTGATGTCGTCCCAGGTGGCGCCCGCCAGCAGCCCGGCACCGTCCCATGTCCGTTGGTGGCCGAACAGCAGGGGCAGATCAACCGTGTGCGCGGCGCCGTAGAGATTTCCCGGTGCGCGCCAGGAGAGCACGTACCGGTGGGCGCGCCCGCCCGCACGCACATGCCGCCGGGCAAACTGCCTGGCCGCTTTGCCGTACACCGTCTCCGTGACCACCCACGTGACGGCTTTCAGGACGGCGCTGCCGACCACGGGAATCCTCGCCACTCGGCTCAAGTGGGGGCTTCGCGGCAGAAACAGCCGGGCCTCATCCGCGGTGTGGCCGATCAGGATGTCGATCCCTGGCGCAGCCGCATTCCAGGCCCCGTCAAGCTTGGATTCCTCGGGCAGGGGTGAATGCCCGTACTGGATTCCGAACGGCATGGCAGCCATCAGCCCGAACTTCCTGGCCGCCCGCGCGACATCCTCTTCGAGGGCGACGACGTCCATCGCCGGAGTGCCGTCGGTGACCGCTTCCGCGGCGATACCCATGGCGGCGCTCATCTTTTCCCGACCCCTGGTAATACCCAACGGGCGCACTTTGAATGATGGCCCGCTGGAAGAGCGAGGCCGCGTCCGGCGTCGCCATGAGGTGCGCGACAGCGTCGCCCCCGGCGGATTGCCCGAACGCGGTGACCCTGCCCGGATCGCCGCCGAACGATGCGATATTGCGCTGCACCCACCGGAACGCCTCGATCTGGTCCAGCAGGCCCAAATTGGCGGGCCGTCCAGTGCTGGTGGACAAATAGCCGAAGAGGCCCAGCCGGTAGGTCACCGAGACGACGATCACGCGGGTTTCGGCAACCAGCGCTGCCGGGTCGAAGATCGCCAGATCCCCCGATCCGGACGTGTACGACCCGCCGTGCAGCCACACCATCACCGGCAGCCGCTCACCGTCGTCGAGATCGGCAGGCAGGGTGATGGACAGGCGCTGGCAATCCTCGCTGCCTGGAAGTTCGCCGTAGCGCGTGCCTAGCACGTCGTCCAGGAAGGGCACCGGGGCCTGCGGGCACGCCGGGGACAGGGATGTCGCCTCGAGCACCTCGGACCAGTCGGGTGCCGGCGCCGGCGGCTGAAACCGCTCCGCGGTGGCGTAGGGAATGCCGGTGGCACGCACGACGGCGCCGTCGCTCCATCCGGTGACCGGGCCACAGAGCGGATCGAAGGAAAGGTTCACAGTCATACCGGTTTAGCTGTTCTTCAGCAGGGCAACATCGGAGACAAGTTCAATGTGCTCGAGCATCGCCTCCGCGGCGGCAGCCGAGTCCTGGGCCCTGATCGCGTCGGCGATCTTGCGGTGGGAGGCAAGGGACTGTTCCGGCCGGCCGGGCTGGCCGAGGGATTCGAGGCGGGTTTCCAGGATCATTCCGCGATGAAGGTCATCAGCTGGGCCAGGACCGCGGAATGGGCCGCGGCCGTCACGGCCTGGTGGAACAGCTCGTCGCCCTGCGCGCCCCGGTCTCCCTGCGGCGATTTCCTCGGCCATCGACTTCGAGGGCCGCGTCGATGGCCGTCCATGTCCTGCTCGGTGCGCCGGGCCGCGGCCAGCTCGGCAAGCTTGACCTCCAGGGTGCTTCGCGCCTCAACGATTTCCGGGCAGCCGGCTGCGGTGCTCGCGCAGGCCCTTGATCACGGACGGAACGTTGGGCCGGTAGACCAGCACGGCGCCGGTGCCGTGCTGGACGTCGATCACGCCGAGCACCTCCAGGGCCACCAGGGCCTGGGCCAGCGTTGCCCGCGAAACGCCCAGCCGCTCGGCAAGTTCCCGCTCGGCCGGCAGCGTGTCGCCGGGGCCCAGCTGGGCGGACTCGATGTAGTCCAGGATCTGCTCCACCAGCTGCTCGTAGAGCCGCGGCCGCGAAACGCGGGAAATCTGATGCGTTGCTGTCTTCTTTGCACATGCGCGTCCTTCCAGCTACGTCGTCTGACCCCAAGACTACCGGAGGACTATTGACAAAGACACCTAGTGTCTAGGAGGCTAGGCCAGTGAGCCAGTTCACGTCACACACTTCTTGATCCGGAGGAACAAAGATGTCCGCTCCCGTCCTGTCCATCATCATCCTGGCGGTGATGTTCCTGCTGGCCACGGTGCTGCCGCTCAACATGGGCGCCCTGGCGTTCGTGGGAGCCTTTCTGCTGGGCTCGCGTGGTCCTGGGGATGTCCACCAACGACATCCTGGCCAACTTCCCCGGCGGCCTGTTCCTGACCATCGTCGGCGTGACCTACCTGTTCGCCATCGCCCAGAACAACGGCACCATCGACCTGCTGGTCCGGGGCGCCGTCAGGATGGTGGGCAGCCGCGTGGCCCTGATCCCCTGGGTCATGTTCGCCATCACCGCCGTGATCACGGCCGTCGGCGCCCTGTCCCCGGCCGCCGTCGCCATCATCGCGCCGATCGCCCTGAGCTTCGCCGCGAAGTACAAGATCAGTCCGCTGATGATGGGCATGATGGTCATCCATGGCGCCCAGGCCGGCGGCTTCTCGCCCATCGCCGTCTATGGCGTCACCGTCAACGGCATCATTGCCAAGACGGAACTGGAGGCCAACCCCATGGCCATCTTCCTGGCCAGCTTCATCTTCAACCTCGTCATCGCGCTGGTGCTGTTCATCGTCCTCGGCGGCAGCAAACTGCTGTCCCCACAGGTCGGCCGCTTGGTGGAACAGGCCGCCGAAACGCGCATGTCCGTCAGCGTCGGGGCCCGCGCGGCCGGCGTCACGCTGCAGGGCTCCGGCTCCGACATTTCCTCCGCCGGCGTCTCGGCCAAGGGCACCTCGGCGGCTCGGTCCGACGGCCGGTCGCCGCGACAGCGCAAGCCGAACGGCGCCCGCGCCAATCGTTCCGCAGCTGGTCACCATCGCCGGCCTGATCGCCCTGGCCGTCATCGCGCTCGGGCTTCAAGGTGGACGTCGGCTTCGTCTCCATCACCATCGCCATCGTCCTGGCCCTCGTGTCCCCGACGGCGCAGAAGGGCGCCGTCAACAAGATCAGCTGGTCCACCGTGCTGCTCATCTGCGGCATGCTCACCTTCGTCGGCGTCCTCGAAGAAGCCGGCACCATCGAGTTCGTTTCCGACGGCGTGGCCGCACCTGGGCATGCCGCTGCTTGCCGCCCTGCTGATCTGCTACATCGGCGCCGTCGTCTCCGCCTTCGCCTCCTCCACCGCCATCCTCGCGGCCCTCATCCCGCTGGCGGTGCCGTTCCTGGCCACCGGCGAGATCGGCGCCGTCGGCGTGATCGCGGCCCTGGCCGTGGCCTCCACGATCGTGGATGTGTCGCCGTTCTCCACCAACGGCGCCCTGGTCCTGGCCAACGCCCCCGAAGACGTGGACAAGGACAGGTTCTACAAGCAGATCCTGGCCTACAGCGGCATCGTCGTCGTGGCCGGACCCGGCCATCGCCTGGCTGGTCATGGTGGTCCCGGGCTGGCTGTAACCGCCCTGTACCCGCCACACAGCCAACGCGCCCCACGCATGCGCACCTGCAACCAGACCCAGAGAAGGAACCCAGCCAATGAGCACTGAACCCATACCCGACAGCCGAAGGCCCGCTCGTCGGGCTACCTCGTGGTGGACCTGAGCCGCGCCCTCGCCGGCCCGCACGCCGGAATGATGCTGGCCGACCTCGGCGCCCGGGTCATCAAGGTCGAGAACCCGGGCACCGGAGACGACACCCGCGGCTGGGGTCCGCCGTTCGTCGGCCCCGAGGACGATCCCCAGGCCACGTACTTCCTGTCCTGCAACCGCAACAAGGAATCCATCGCCCTGGACCTGAAGAGCGACGACGGGCGGACGGTTCTGCGCGAACTGCTGGAACGCGCCGACGTCGTGATCGAGAACTTCCGCCCCGGCGTCCTGGACCGGCTCGGGTTCTCCGCCGCGGACATGCACGCGCTGAATCCCGCGCTGGTGATCCTCTCCATCACCGGCTTCGGCCACGACGGCCCGGAATCCCGGCGCAGCGGCTACGACCAGATCCTCCAGGGCGAGGCCGGGCTGATGTCCCTGACCGGGTCCGGGCCGGACGATCCCCAGCGGGTGGGCGTGCCCATCGCCGATCTCCTCTCCGGCATGTACGGGGCGTTCGGCACACTGGCGGCGCTGCTGCAGCGCGAGCGGACCGGCCAGGGGCAGATCGTCCGCACGTCCCTGCTCGCGGCGCTGATCGGGGTCCACGCCTTCCAGGGCACCAGGGCCACCGTCGCCGGCGAAGTCCCGCAGGCCCAGGGCAACCACCACCCCTCCATCGCCCCCTACGGGCTGTTCCACTGCCGGCAGGGCCGGGTCCAGATCAGCGTGGGCAGCGAGAAACTCTGGGCCACGTTCGCCTCGACGTTCGGAATCGACGCCGCCCGGCCGGAATTCGCCACCAACGCGGACCGGGTGCGCAACCGCGAGAAGGTCATCGAAGAAGTCGAACAGGCCTTCTCCGACTTCGAGGCCGAGCCGCTGCTCGCCAAACTGAACGACGCCGGCATCCCGGCCGGCAAGGTCCGGACCCTGGACGAAGTCTACGAATGGGAGCAGGTCCATTCCCAGGGCCTGGTGATCGACGTCGAGCACAAGATCCTGGGCAACGTGAGCCTGCCCGGTCCGCCGCTGCGGTTCTTCAGCGCCGCCGACACCGCCGAAACCACCCTGAAGGCCCACACCGCCCCGCCGCTGCTGGACCAGGACGGGGAGCAGATCCGGCAGTGGCTCGGGCTGACAGCGGCCGGCAGTCCGGCTCCGCCGCCGCCCGTACGGATCAGGAAGGGCACTGAGCATGCTGACCCAGCAGAAAGCCCGGCACCTGGACGCCGCCGAACTCATCGCCGCCGTGCTCGACCCGGGGTCCTACCGGAGCTGGGACGCGCCCGTGCATGGACCCCGATCCGGGCCCCGAGTACCGGCAGGAACTGGCCGCCGCCCGGGCCAAGACCGGCGTGGACGAATCCGTCCTCACCGGCGAAGGCCTCATCCGCGGCCGCCGGGTGGCCGTCATCGTCAGCGAATTCCGGTTCCTCGCCGGCTCCATCGGCCAGGCCGCGGCGGAACGGATCGTCGACCGCCGTCGAGCGGGCCACCCGGGAAGGCCTGCCCCTCCTGGCGGGCCCGGCGTCGGGCGGCACCCGCATGCAGGAAGGAACCATCGCCTTCCTGTCCATGGTCAAGATCAGCGCCGCCGTCCGCGCCCACCGCCAGGCCGGGCTGCCCTACCTCGTCTACCTGCGGCATCCCACCACCGGCGGCGTCATGGCCTCCTGGGGGTCCCTCGGCCACATCACCGTGGCCGAGCCCGGCGCCCTGCTCGGCTTCCTCGGCCCCCGGGTCTACGAGGCCCTCCACGGCACCCCGTTCCCGGAGAACGTCCAGGTCGGCCGAGAACCTCTTCGACAAGGGGCTGATCGACGCCGTGGTCCCGCCCCGGCAGCTGTCCGACGTCGTCGACCGCGCCCTGGGCATCCTGGTCACCGGCCCGCACCCGCGCGATCGCCCCGCCCGCGACGCTCGCCGTGCAGCCGTCCGACGCCGGCGCCTGGGAATCGATCGGAATCTCCCGGAATCCGCGCCGGCCGGATCTCCGCCAGCTGCTGGCCTACGGCGCCCGGGACGTGCTCCCGCTCAACGGCACCGGGCAGGGCGAAAAGGACCCCGGCCTTCTGCTGGCCCTGGCCCGCTTCGGTCAGGAATCCTGCGTGGTCATCGGCCACACCCGGCCCCGGCCGCTCGCCAGGCATGACAGCGGCGATGGGACCGGCCTCCCTCCGGGAGGCCCGCCGCGGCATGCGCCTCGCCGAGGAGCTCGGGCTCCCGCTGCTGACCGTCATCGACACCGCCGGCGCCGCCCTGTCCAAGGAAGCGGAGGAAGGCGGCCTGGCCGGCGAGATCGCCCGGTCCCTGCACGACCTCATCGGGCTCAACTCGCCCACCGTGTCCGTGCTGCTGGGACAGGGAGCCGGCGGCGGGGCACTGGCCCTGCTGCCCGCGGACCGCACCATCGCCGCCCAGCACGCCTGGCTGTCGCCGCTGCCGCCCGAAGGCGCCAGCGCCATCGTCCACCGGAGCACGGACTTCGCCCCGGCCATGTCCGAAGCCCAAGGCGTCAACGTCGCATCCCTGCACGCCAACGGACTCGTGGAGCACATCGTGGACGAACGCCCCGACGCCGCCCAGGAGGCGCAAGGCCTTCTGCCAGCGCCTGGGACAGGCCATCGAATACGAACTCGCCACGCTCGCCAGCGTTGGAGTCAGCGAACTCCTCCCCCGGCGCCTGGCGAAGTACCGCAACCTGGGCAGCGCCCTGTGCACCACTGGCGGTTTGCAGCGTTTGGTGTCGTGATATTTGCAGCGTTCAGTGTCGCAGCATCAATTTCCGTTGAGGAGGTTAGTGGCTGATGGGTCGTTGGCTTTCAACCCGACGCTGTGCGTGTCCGCCCAGTTAGCTAACAGCTGCAGCCCGTCGTGGGACGCGGAGCCTGGTTCTGCGGAGAACACAAGCATCTGGAGACTGTAGTCGGAGGCGAGGTCCAGCCCGAGGTAGGTCAGGTCGAGGTCGCCAACGACGGGATGGTGGATGCTCTTGACGCCGGTGCGGTGTTCGCGGACATCGTGCGCTCCCCACAGCTTTCGGAAGAGGTCGCTGCGGGTTGAAAGTTCCCCGACGAGATCGCTGAGCTGGCGGTCGTAGGGGGACCGGCCCGCTTCGACCCGGAGGAGGGCAACGATCTGGCGGGTGTTGGACTCCCAGTCCTGGTAGAACGTCTGTGCCCTGGCATCGAGGAAGACGAAGCGCGCGGCGTTCACCGGCTGCCGGGAGTCGTCGAACATCTCCGAGAAGAGAGCCCGGCCGAGACGGTTGGTGGCGACTGCGTCAAGGCGGCCGTTCTGCACAAACACCGGGACGGTCGACATGGCGTCGATGGTCTGCTGCAGGGCCGGACTACTCTGTGTTCTGCGTTTCGGGCGTCTGCGTGGCGGGTGGGCTCCGGCATTGGCTGAGCGGATGAGCTAGTAGAGATGTGAGTGCTCGGCCTCATCCAACTGGAGGGCGCGGCTGACCCCATCGATCACGGCCTCCGACACTCCTTTGGCGTTGCCCCGTTCCAAGCGTTTGTAGTACTCCGAGCTCATGCCGGCCAGGAGGGCGACTTCTTCTCGTCGCAGGCCGGGAACGCGGCGCCGTCCGCCGAAGTCGGGTAGGCCCGCTCGTTGCAGGTCGAGCTTGGCTCGACGCGAGATGAGGAACTCGCTGAGGTCGTCCTGGTTGTCCATGGAGTTGAAGGTACCCCACCTCGCGCCCCGTTGAGGGTCCCTGCTAGGGAACCTCTAGGTAGAGTCTCGCTAGCCACGGCGCTGGCCGGTTGACTTGAAACATCAGCCGCCCCGAACGGGCCGGCTAGGACTGGAGAAAGGCATCACATTGACCAACGTTTGGTTCATCACCGGAGCTGCTCGCGGCATGGGCGTCGACCTGGCCAAGGCCGCCCTCGACGCCGGCCACCGCGTCGTCGGCACCGCCCGCGACGCCGCCAAGGTCACCGAGGCTCTCGGCGAGCACGAGAACCTTCTGGCCCTGTCGCTGGATATCACCGATACCGCAGCGTCGGCTGCCGCCGCTGAAGCGGCAGTCGGACGCTTTGAAAGCATTGACGTTCTCATCAACAACGCCGGTAACTTTTACGCCGGTTACTTCGAGGAGATCAGTGACGAGCAGTTCCGCAAGCAGATGGAGACAAACTTTTTCGGCCCGCTGAACGTCACCCGCGCGATCCTGCCGGTCATGCGCAAGCAGCGCAGCGGCCACGTCATCACCATCACCTCCGCCGCCGGAATCATCGGCCAGGAGTTCTGCGCCGCCTACGCCGCATCAAAGTTCGCCCTCGAAGGCTGGATGGAGTCCCTCCAGTACGACGTCCACCCCTACGGCATCCACACCACCATCGTCGAACCCGGCTTCTTCCGCACCGAACTCCTTGTCGAAGGCGCGTCCTCTATTTGGCCCGAACTGTCGATCGATGACTACGCCGAGCGCACCGCCCAGACCATCGCCGCTTGGAAGAGCATGAACGGCAAGCAGGGCGGAGACCCCGCCAAACTCGGCGCAGCCCTAGTCACGATCGCCGCACTGGAGACCCCGCCACTGCGTTTCGTCGCCGGAGCAGATGTCGTCGCCGGCGTCGAGCAGAAGGCCCAGCTGCTCCTCGACCAGGTCGATGCCCACCGCGACCTGTCCTCCTCCATGGTCATCGAAAACGCTTAGGAAATGATGAAGAAATCTCCGTCCCTTATCGCCCTCGCCTCTACGGTCACGATCGCGCCTCGCAGCATGTTCCGCACCCGCGGCCGAGAACACCACCACATCCCCGCCCGCGGCAACTGCCCCGTCCGCCGCTGCCGAGTCGTCCGCCCCCGCCGAGGCTTCCACAGACGGGACGCCGATCACCATCACCGCCGGTGATGTGGTCATGACCGCGACCCTCAATGACACCCAGGTCGCCCAAGACTTCGCGGCCACGCTACCGGTGACCCTGCCCTGGTTCCGCAACGCCGGCATCGAGTACATCAGCGAACTCCCCGCCCCAATGACGGAGACGGGTCCGTTCTATACGGACGTACAACCCGGAGACATCGTCTACTACAACCCGCTCGACAGCATCACCATCATCTACGAGGAGACCAGCTCGGTTCCCACCCTGACGAAGATGGGAGAGATCACGTCGGACCTGAGCGCTTTCGACGACCTCCCCGACGATGTAGACATGCTCGTCGAGCTCGGCTAGCACCCCGGTTCAGGCGAGCGGGCAAGCCACCGCGCCCGCTCGCCTGAACGCGTACCGAACACCAAGCAGCAAGGACATCCTGCTCATAGATTCACAACTGACCGGAACCATTGCCATCGTCACCGGCGCCAGCAGCGGCGTCGGAGCGGCCACCGCCCGCAACCTCGCCGAGCGCGGCGCATCCGTCGCCATCATCGCACGCCGGAAAGACCGAGATCGACGAGTGGGAGCAGATGGTCGCCGTCAACCAGAAGGGCCTGCTCTACATGACGCACGCCGCGCTGCCGCACCTTCTGGCCGCGGCTGAAGACGGACTGCGGGAGGTGGCCGACATCGTCAACATATCGTCCAGGCTGGTCGGACCGGCTCCAAGAACTTCGGGGTTTACACCATGACGAAGTTCGGCGTGAACGGTTTCACCGGATCGCTGCGCCAGGAGGTCACCAAGAAGCACGTCCGCATCGGCGTGCTCGAGCCCGGCGCGGTCGCCACGGAGCTCATCTCCCACAACAACGAAAAGGTCCGCAACGACCTCGCCGCTTCGGACGCCGACGCCATCCGAGCTTGGGTTGATTGCCGCGGAGCCAGCCCTTGGCTTTGGCGACCTGCAAGCCTTCGCGGGTGCGGGCTTTGATGTGGTCGGATTCGAATTCGGCGACCATGGCCAGGAGTTGCGTGGACGCGTAGCAGCAGTGACATGCGTCGCCCACCTGGCACGAGAGCTCCGGGAAAGAGTCAGGCCGGAATCCGGCGGGTTCTGATCGGCTCGGCGTACCAGCGCGCCGCTTCCTTGGGCAGGCGCCCGAGCATGTCGTAGTCGACTTCGAGTACTCCCGACGCGGGGGCGGGTCGGCGCGTGGAGAACCCGAGAATCCTCCCCTTGCGCGCGGGCTATTCAGTGTTGCTATGTACCGGTACTCATGGATACTATGTACCAGTAGTCAGCAACACTGAGTAGTTGAAGGGATGGTTTCCATGGGCAGGCAGACGACCGAGATGCTCAAGGGCACGCTCGAGGGCATCGTCCTCGCGATCCTGGCCGTGCAGCCGGCATACGGCTATGAGATCACGGCGCGGCTGCGTGACCAGGGTTTCTCCGACATCGTCGAGGGCACCGTCTATGCGCTGCTGGTCAGGATCGAACAGCGCGGCCTCGTCGACGTCGAGAAGGTCCCGTCAGAGAAGGGGCCGCCGCGCAAGGTCTACTCGCTGAACGCACTGGGCGGCGAGTACCTCGAAGAGTTCTGGAGGACATGGAGTTTCCTCGCAGAACGGATCGAACAGCTCCGCCACGACATCGAAAACCCGCAGGAAGAAGGAGAGTAATCATGGCCGCAAAGTGGATCGAGACCCTCACCGGGTCGCTCGAGCAGAAGAAGCAGTACAAGCAGGACAAGGCCCGCATCGATGCCCTCCCCGAGCCATACGCAACCGCGGCGAAGGCCATGCATCGGTACTTCATGTACTACGGGGGCATCACCGACGGCGACACGCTCATGACGATGTTCGGCGACTTGGCCGACCTGTGGGAGCGGGCCGCCATCGATGGGACGCCGGTGCGCGCGATCGTCGGCGAGGATCCGGTGGAGTTCGCCGAGACCTTTGCGCAGGCGTACTCCGGCAAGCAGTGGATCGACAAGGAGCGCAAGCGCCTGACCGACGCCATCGATCAGGCCGCCGCCAACGGCGGGAATGCGCCGGGAACGGAGAACCGGATATGACCACCGACCAGGCCCTCGAACCCGCGATCCGGGTGCAGGGCATCGAGAAGTCGTTCAAGGACCTGCACGTGCTGCGGGGCGTCGACTTCGACGTGAGGGCGGGGAGCATCTTCGCCCTGCTCGGCTCGAACGGTGCGGGCAAGACCACGCTGGTGCGGATCCTGTCGACGCTGCTGAAGGCCGACTCGGGCACCGCCACGGTGCACGGCTTCGACGTCGGCGCGAAGCCCGGCGACGTGCGCGAGTCGATCAGCCTGACCGGCCAGTTCGCCGCGGTCGACGAAGTGCTCACCGGCCGGGAGAACCTCGTGCTGATCGCCAAGCTGCGTCACCTGAAGAACCCGGGTGCGATCGCCGCCGACCTGCTCGCCCGCTTCTCGCTCACCGAAGCAGGGAACCGCAAGGCGTCGACGTACTCGGGCGGCATGCGCCGCCGACTCGACATCGCGATGAGCCTGATCGGGAACCCGCCGATCATCTTCCTCGACGAACCCACCACCGGACTCGACCCCCAGGCGCGCATCGAGGTGTGGCAGACCGTCAAGCAACTCGCCGACAGCGGCACGACGGTGCTGCTCACCACGCAGTACCTCGACGAGGCCGAGCAGCTCGCCGAGCGGATCGCGATTCTGCACAAGGGCACGATCATCCAGAACGGCACCCTCGCCGAACTCAAGCAACTCCTCCCGCCCGCCAAAGTCGAGTACGTCGAGAAGCAGCCCTCCCTCGAGGACGTCTTCCTCGCCCTCGTCGGTGACACCGGCGAGACCGACACCGCCGACGACGACCGCACCGAGGGCACGGTCCCGGCAGGAAAGGAACCCCGATGACCACCCCCGCCCTCGGCGACACCAGCGTCCTCACCGGCCGTTCGCTGCGCCACATCCTCCGCAGCCCCGACACGATCATCACCACCGCGGTCACCCCTATCGCCCTGATGCTGCTGTTCGTCTACGTGTTCGGCGGCGCGATCAACACCGGATCCGACGAGTCGTACGTCAACTACATGCTCCCCGGCATCCTGCTCATCACCATCGCGTCCGGCGTCGCGTACACCGCGTACCGGCTGTTCCTGGACATGCAGGGCGGCATCTTCGAACGCTTCCAGTCCATGCCGATCGCGAGGTCGAGCGTGCTCTGGGCGCACGTACTCACCTCCCTGGCCGCGAACCTGACCTCGGTCGCGATCGTCATCGGCGTCGCACTGATCATGGGGTTCCGCACCGGAGCATCCTTGGCCGCCTGGCTCGCGGTCGCCGGCATCCTGGTCCTGTTTACCCTCGCGCTGACCTGGATCGCCGTGATCGCCGGGCTCTCGGCGAAGAGCGTCGACGGCGCGAGCGCGTTCAGCTACCCGCTGATCTTCCTGCCGTTCATCAGCTCGGCGTTCGTGCCCACCGGCTCGATGCCCGGCCCGGTCGCATGGTTCGCCGAGAACCAGCCCGTGACCTCCATCGTGAACACCATCCGAGCCCTGTTCGCCCAGGAACCCGTCGGCAGTGACATCTGGATCACCCTCGCCTGGCTCGTCGGCATACTCGTCGTCGCCTACGCCTTCGCGATCGCCATCTACCGTCGCAAGATCAGCTGAGGCCGAGCGCTGCTCGCGGACGCACGACCGCGCGACGGATGCCGCCCGCTTCCCCACCGGGACGCGGGCGGCATCTTCATGACACCGCCTGCATACTCGCCTGGCTTAGATCCAGCTGCGTTTTTTGAAGATCCGGTACAGGATGATGCTGACGCCGGCCATCAAAGCGACCGAGAGCGGATAGCCGTACTCCCACCGGAGTTCGGGCATGTTCTCGAAATTCATGCCGTATACGGTGCCGACGAGGGTGGGGGCGAACAGGATGGCGGCCCAGGCAGAGATTTTCTTTACTTCCTCGTTCTGGGCGTTGCTGGATTCGGCGAGGTGTTTCATTTCCTCGTTCTGGCTCTGCGCGACGAGGGTGGCGTTGACGGTGAGGATGTCCCGGAGCATGACCCGGAAGCCGGCGATGCGTTCGTTGGCCTGGGCGGTGTGGTCGGCGACGTCGCGCAGATACTGCTGGAGGTCTTCGGCGATGCCGTATTTGGTGAAGCCGCCGGCCAGGGCGTCGAGGATGCCGGTCAGCGGGTGGGTGGAGCGCTGGAACTCGATGACTTCGCGGGAGAGCTCGTAAATGCGCCGGGACACCGCGGGGTCGCCGCCGAAGACCTCGGTCTCGATTTCGTCGATGTCGTTCTCCAGCCCGGAAACCACCGGCGCGTACCCGTCGACGACGGCGTCCAGGATCGCGTAGAGCACGGCCTCGGGGCCCAGACGAAGCAGGGTCGCGTCGTGCTCGAGGCGGCGGCGGACCTGTGCCAGGTCGGGTGAGCCGCCGTGGCGGACGGTGATGATGAAGTTCGGGCCGACAAAGACGTGGAGTTCGCTGAATTCGATCTCTTCCCGGGAATCGAGGTAGCGGACTGCCCGCAGGACCACGAACAGGGTCTCGCCGTAGCGTTCGAGTTTGGAGCGCTGGTGGGCTAGGACCGCGTCTTCGACGGCGAGTTCGTGCAGGTCGAATTCGGCGGCCAGGGACTGCAGCTCGGAGGCTTCCGGGCGGACGAGTCCGATCCAGGCCATGGATCCGGGAAGGTGGTTCAGCTCCTGAAAGGTGTCCGGCAGCGTGGTCGGGGACGAAACGCGCTGTCCGTCCAGGTAGATGCCGCTGTCGACCAGGCTGGGGCGGCCGGCGGGCGGGTTCCAGGTACCGGCCGATGCCGGGACGGGGGCCGGAGCGTCAGGGCGGGTGCGGTTGGCGAGCTTGTACAGGCGCGTGGACATGCGGCGAGCGTTCATGGTGGTGATCCAGACGTACGAAGTGCAGGGTGAGATGGCCTTGACGGCTACTCCCGCTGGACTACGTGTGGATGACGTGCAGAGCCCGGGACTCGGTGCTCAGGCGGGAGTGGAGGTGTCCCCGGCGCCGGTACTTGGAGGCTCGGTGTACATGGACACGTCCTCCTCTCCGGTGTTGCCCTGCAAAATCGTGCCCATTACATCACGGCCGGGACCGGCGGGACAAACCGGGTTGCCGTCTCGTGATCAGAGCCACTTGCGGCGCTTGAACGACACATACAGGACGATACCCATGGCGAGCATGAGGCCGATGGCAAACGGATAGCCCAGCGGCCAGCCCAGCTCGGGCATGTGGTCAAAGTTCATTCCGTATACAGTTCCTACGAGGGTGGGGGCAAAGAGGATGGCCGCCCAGGCGGAGATCTTCTTGACTTCCTCGTTCTGGGACAAGCTGGACTCGGACAGGTGCCGCATCTCCTCATTCTGGGCAAGACTCAGTTCAGAGAGACGTTGCATTTCATCGTTCTGCTGCTGTGCCACCAGTGTTGCGTGGACGGTCAACGCGCTCTGGAGCAGGACCCGGAAGGCATCAACCCGCTCCACGACCCGGATGACGTGGTCATGGACGTCCCTTAGCCGGCGCTGCACCTCCACATCCAGATGGTATTTCTCTGCACCGCGTTCCAGGGCCTCCATCATGGCCCTCAGCGGGTGCGTAGCGCGCTGGAACTCGATGACTTCCCGGGAAAGTTCGTAGATCCGCCGCGCCACGTCCGGGACAGCGCTGAACAGCTCGTCCTCGATCTCATCAATGTCGTTCTCCAGACCGGCAACGACTGGCTCGTACTGATCCACGACCTCATCCAGGATCGCGTACAGCACGGCCTGGGGGCCCATGGCCAGCAACTCAGGGGCGGCCTCCATCCGGTGGCGGACCTTTGCCAGGTTCGGGGACTCCGCGTGCCGGACCGTGACCACGAAGTCCGGCCCCACAAAGACGTGCAGCTCGCCGAACTCGACCTTCTCCACGTCGTCCAGATACCGTGCCGGGCGCAACACCGTGAATAGGGTGTCGCCGTAGCGTTCGAGTTTGGCCCGCTGGTGACCGTTGAGGGCATCCTCAACGGCGAGCTCGTGCAGGCTGAACTCCTCCGCCACCGACTGGATCTCGTCCGGGCCCGGGCGGTACAGGCCGATCCAGGCCATCCCCCCTCGGTCCCGCATCACCTCATATGTTTCATCCAGGCTCTTCGGGTTATCGGTGCGGCGGCCGTCGACATAGACGGCATTGTCCACCATGGTCATGACTGTCTGTCCCTTCGCTCCTGCGTCCAGCCGATGCTGTGCCCGGGGCTCAGGCGCCGGTGGGTCCACTGTAATTGACAACGTATGGGCCATGAGTGGCCCAACCGGCCAGCTACGCGTCCCCGTGGATTCCCCGCACAGCGACGGCTAAGACGATGCGGTGTGATGCAAGGGAGCCGCTGACCACATTCTCAGACCACTTCCACCAGCTTGATCATCTCGTCGTCCCGCGCCAGTTCCTTGGACCAGTAGTCCGGATCCTTCACCATCAACTGGTACTGCGGCAGGAAGTCCCGGAAGAGTTCCGCCAACAAGGTGTCATCGTCTTCCACCACACGGCGGACCGCCTCGACATCCAGGGGAACATCCAGAAGCCGTTTGGCAGGGACGATGACTTCGTGGAGATTGTCCTCGTAGCGAAGACGGAACGAGTATTCGATTGCGATTGCGAGTTTCATAGGCTGTGCACCCTTTCGGCTCGGGTTGTATGCGGCCAGGTGAGGATAGAGGTTGGCCAGAACTGCACGCCTGCGCCAAATGTATCGGGGACGGACAACGAGACGGAAGACCGCCGCGACGGCTGCGGGTTTGCTTACAGGGGAAGATCATGCCAAGGCCGGATGACGAGGCAGATCCGCTTCAGACCGATTTGGCGGCCTGGCTCGCCCCGCTGCGACTCGGGCCTTGGCGTTCTCCAGTCTCGAAAACGAACGTATTTGAGATGCCGGGGAGAGGGCCGCAATCGACTGCCGGCTGGCCTCGACGCTGTAGTAGCTGCCGTTTGGTGAAGACAACTGTTGAAATAATGCACGACGGTGCACGGGACTTCCGACAGCCCAATGTCAACAGTTTCGTGCACCCGTGCCGTCGGGCCGCTGCATGAACTGGTGCAGACAACTCCTGAAAATGACAGTTCGCCTCTTACCCCACTGATGCACGTTGGAGGTCCGGCTAACGGGCAGCATTCACGGTCCTCCACTACCTGGTTAAAGGCGCCGCGGCGACGACAGTGCCCTCGTGTGCGAGAGCTGTGTTCGAAGCCATTCAGCCACCCTCACCACACTCTTAGCTGCATGGATCGCCCGTAAGCCGAGCCTTTTCCGAACGGAACTGTAGGAGTGTGGCCGTCATCTGAATGCGACGACCGTACCGGTCGAGTCCGAGTTGCTCCTCGACCTCCGCGAGGTGCTTGTGAAAGTCGGTTGCCGGCTTCGTTTCGCCGAAGCCGGCGCGCGTAGAAGGGCCCGTTCCAGGGGACGTCGGCGTAGGTTCGCAAACTTAACCACTGGTAACCGCGGCGGCGTGCTTCGCTCTTCGCGGCCTCTACGAGTCTCCGGCCGTGTCCGCGCCGACCATGCTCAGGCGGCACCGACAACTGCTCCAAGTGGGCAATTTGGTCGCGTTCGAGGACGGGAACGACGCGATAACGACGCTTCCCTCAGTCTCTTCCGCGACCAGGATGTAACCAGGGTCCGCCGCTCTCGACCCGCCGGACGGAGCTGGCCGTTGAAAGGGCCTGGCCGCATCTGCAGTGGGATGGAGCCGCGTTCGGGCACGGAGCTTTCCACGCACCCCGCCGGCTCTTCACCTCGGAGCATGCACGCACCGAATCCCTGCAGCCGTGGCTGGACTTCTACGTTCATGCCGGTTGATCGGCATTGGGCGAAGGCATGGCATCTGCAGGGCCAGGATGACAATGAGGCGGTATTTCGGCTGGGCCGATGGGCTGGAGAAAGTCGTTCCTGTGCCGGGGCGGTTGAGCTTCGAGTTTTAGGGCAGGCCATCTTTGGGGAGGCGGCTGCGTCGGCGGTTGGCTGCGAAGTAGGCCAGAGAGGCCATGGCGGCGAAGAAGAACACGGCGGCGGGAAGGTAGTTGGCAGTCATCAGAATCCAGATGCCGCACAGCAGCAGCGACGGCGGGAGGAGAATGGCTGTTGCCCAGAACATCTTGCCTTGGTGGCGGCCGGTTTCGTCCGTGTTTCCTTCGGCCGGATTTTCCTGGTTGTTTGGTTCAGCGTTCATGCCGGTTCCATGCCGATGGGGTAGCCCTCGGGAGGCAGGGGGCGGTGCCGTGGTTCGGAATCGTCGGGCGGATCCGTAACGATGATGGTGGGGTGGACGTCATGCTGGTGTGGATCAGAGGGGCCTGGGAGGATGGGCCGGTGTGGCGGCGGGCGGGTGCTCTATGGCCAGGACCGAGATGTCGATGCGCCCGGGGATGAGGCCGGTGTGGCTGATGGTCCGGGCGATCTGCTCCCGCACGGCCTGGGCGACGTTCAGGGCCGCGAAGGCGATATCGGTGGCGATGTCGAGCTGGACGTCGGCGATGCCGTTGTGGACGGTGACGAAGACGCCGTCGTGCCGGGCGGAAGTGGTACGGGTGTCTGTCCTGCGGAGATTTTGGATTGTTCCTTTTCCCAGGTGGGTGAGAAGGTTTTTCAGGGTCGGTTCGAGTCGGAGGACACCGGGTGTATCGAGGGCGGTGCGGGCAGCAAGGTCGACAATGAGGCGGCGGCTGATCAGCCGGGCTTCGAGGGGATGGTCAGACATCGTAGAAATCCTCCACGGTGATGTTGATGGCCCCGGCGTTGAGTCCGACGTGTGCTGTGATCATGCTGATGATCCGCTGACGCAGCAGCTCGGCGGTTCCGGGGATGTCGGTGCCGGAGGCCACGGCGATTCGAAGGTTAACCGAGATGTCGGCGGTCCCGGCCGGGCGGGGGTCGTCCGCGGTATCCGGGGCAGGGTGGACGCGGCAGCGACGCGCGCGTACTCCCGGAAGGGCATCGGCGCCGAACCAGATGACTGAGGTGATGGCTTGTTCGCTGATCGTGATGCCCCCCTGGTCAGTCTGGTAGACGGGGAGCCGGTTGCCCCTCCGGACTTCGGCACGGGCCAGGTTCATAATGGCGTCCTTGACGGTGTGATGCGGCTGCAGGGAGGCGTCTTCTGCATCGTTGTCCCGAAGGGTGCGGGTGGCCACCGCGAGCTTTGCCAGGCTGGCCCGTGCCGTCCGGCACTGGACGCAGCCGTTTTCATGGGCGGTGGGGGGCTGGTTGATGGTTGCCCAGACCTCGTCGATGCTGCGGCCACAGCCCAGGCGGGGGATGGCTTCGTCTATTGCCATTGACTCATCCTTTCCGCGAGTTGTGCGCGTGCTCTGGCGAGGCGGCCTCTGACCGTCGGTTCACTGACCTTCAGCGTTGCGGCTATTTCAGCGTAGCTGCGTTCGTGGATTTCCCGCAGGAGCCAGCAGGCGCGCTGCCCGGGCGGGAGGGTTAGCAGCGCTGTGGCCAGGCTGTCGATCTCGCAGGAGATTTCCGCTTCGCGGGCGGGATCACCTCCGGCTCCCGGCCCCGTGAAGGAATCCGCGGTTGTTTGCAGAGTTGCCGGTTCCTGGACGACCTCCGCATGACTGGAGCGTCGACGCAGACTGTCCAGGCAGCGGTTGGTGGCCATCTGGTAAAGCCACCCGCTGAAAGCCTGCACGCTTGTCAGCAGCGGCAGCTTTCTCCAGCAGGCCACCAGGGTGTCCTGCACGACGTCTTCGGCCTCTCCCCGGTCATGGAGCATCCGGAAAGCGAGACGGAAAAGTCTGCCCTGATACGCCTCGACGAGGTATTCGAAGGCGTCCAGGTTGCCGTCCTGGGCCCGGGCGACGACGGTCGCCTCGTCCAGATCATCGGGCCGTGTCAGGACAACGGGTTCACGCTCATCCATCGTCACGGCCATCCCCTTTTGCCCCGAACCGCGCCACCCGGGCTCCGGGGCCTAAGACCAATATTTCAGACGGGCACGGTAATGGGAATGCCCGGTGCGGGGAAGCAGGGACAAAACAGTTTGCCTTTCCGCGTGACGTTTAACGGTGACGTGCGTCTTTACCCATGTAAGGAAAAACGCATCGGTTGATGAGGAGATGGTTCCCGTGACAGAAGCCCCGCAGATCCCAGGACAGTCCGGCGGCATGGTGGCACCCTATGAGGAGCAGAAACGGAACGCCCCCGTTGAGGCGCGCCGCACGACTGACCTGCTGCACACGGACCAGGGGGATACCACCATTGAGGAAACCGTGGTCCAGAAGCTGGCCGGCATGGCTACGCGTGAGGTTCCCGGCGTGTATGCAATGGGCAGCGCTGCCCGGCGCGCGTTCGGCGCGATGACCGAGCGCATTCCCGGTTCCCAGACGAATGTCAGCGGCGGGGTGAGCGTGGAGAAGGGCGAACGCCAGACCGCCATCGACTTGAGCATCGTCGTCGAGTACGGATCATCCATTGTCGAGGTGAGCCAGGGTATCCGGCGCAATGTCATCCAGTCGGTGGAGCGCGCGACCGGGCTGGAGGTGCTGGAAGTGAATGTCCACGTCACCGATGTTCATCTGCCCGAGGATGAGCGGCCAGAAGAGGACGTCAAGAAGCCTCTGGAGTAACCACGTCACCCGCTCTGCCTCGTTTTCGGGCGGTAACCGATTTTGGAAGGAGTGCCGCATGTCCACTACACGATGGTGTCTGGCAGTCGGTCTGGTATTAGGAATTGTTTTGGCCTTCGGAGGTTTTACTGCCTTGGTGATAGCGGTCCTCTTTGGCCTGATTGGGCTGCTAGTGGGCCGGATTGCGGAAGGGAAACTGGATCTGCAGGCACTATTCGGCAAAGCATCCAGCCGATGAATGCCTCTGCAGCACAGGCCGGCTCCGGGGACCTGGATTCGCGGGGGCGCACTGTCCTGGACCGGAAGGTGCTGGAGAAGATCGCCAGTCAGGTCGCCGGCGAAGAGTCCTTTGCAGGCGGGTCCTCAGGAGGGTTTCTGGGCATCGGAGCACATTCGGACTTTTCCGCCCGGCCCAAAGTCACGGTGGAGATTGCGGGCAATATCGCCGCCCTCAGCGTGGAAATAGGGCTCCTCTACCCGGTACCGCTGCGCCAGGTAACCGAACAGCTGCGCCGCCGGATCAGCCAACGCGTCAACGCCCTGACCGGAGTGGAGGTGCGCCAGATCGACATCACAGTGTCCTGGCTGAAACCTGCCGATGAAACCACCGGCCGCCGGAGGCTGTTATGAGCCGGCACGATGGGAAAGCCACCCGCCTGCGGCACCGTCCCAGCAGGGCTGTTCCTGCCCTGATCCTGGGAACGCTGCTTCTGGTCGCCGGCGTGGCACTGGTGTGGGCGGCAGTGGCCCGGCTGGTCACGGGTTCGTGGCCGGTGTTTCTGGCCGGACCCCGGGACTGGCTGACCGGTTTGACCTGGAACGATCCGGGAGTCTGGGCCGTCGGGGCTGCGGCGGCGGTCGTGGGAGTAGTCCTGCTGGCGGCAGCACTGGTTCCGGGCCGCTTTAACGCCTTGCGGCTACGGGCGCCCGGGGACGAGGGGCAAGTCCCGGTGGCGGGCACGCAGGAGATAGTCATGACGCGGCGGGCTGTTGCGCGGTACGCGGCGGCGCATTGTGACTACGTCGACGGCGTCGGTTCAGCATCGGCCACGGCCTCGGCACGCGCGGTCCATCTTAACGTGACCACGGCTCTGCATGAGACAGGGGAGCTGCGCGGCCGTGTCATTGCCGAGGTCAGGGCTCAACTGGCCGGTGCCGGGCTCGACCCGGTCCCAAAGATCACGGCGTCCGTCCGGTCCAAGGAATGACCGCGGCCGCATTCCGGAAAGAAGGCACCCCATGCGACAACACGCCGGAGCGCTGAACCGCACGTGCCTTGTCATCCTTGGCATTCTCGCCCTGGCCGGCGGCGTCCTGATACTGCTGCTGGCCAGCGGAACGCTGCACGCCATGAGCCCCGCAACGGTCGCTGCAGAGAGTCCCGTCGTCACAGGGGACCTGCGCACGGTCTTCGGGCCTGCCTCTGCTACGGCCATTGTCCTGGTGGCCGGGGTTGTCATGGGCGCCCTGGGGTTGTCGTGGATCCTGGCACAGATTCCACGAAGGAATGCCGCCCACAGGTACCGACTGCATCAGGACCCCGCCTCCGGGACCACGCTATGTGATGCCTCGGTGCTGGGCTCCGCGGTGGAAAACCAGATCAATAGCCTGCCCGGGGTTGTGGGTTCCTCGGCGCTGCTACGCGGCACCGCCATGGAACCGGATCTCGCGATAAAGGTCACGGTCAACAACCGCGCAGACATCCGGGACGTCCTCCACAGCATCAGCACCAGGGTCATGCCGGACCTCTCCACGGCTTTGGAAACACCGCTGCGGCGGACAGGAATCCAGCTCGAGGTCAGTGGCCGCAACGCCATTACCGGCACCACTGTGGAGACCACCGGCACCGTCATCTACTAAGAACAAGTCACGCGGAGGGGGTGTGGCGGATGTCGGGTGGAGGCCGCCGGCCGCCCCGGCGGAGAATCCCGCGGGCAGACAGTGCAAGCTCCCAGGAAGCCATGTCGTCGTCGTGGCTGTCGACGCGCATCCTTATCTTTGAACCGGGACCTCGTCCCGTATAAACGCATGGATACGACATAGCGTTTAATGTCCTGGCTGGTACGTCCCCTGGAGCAGGGTCGTATCCGTTGGCCTTGGTCCAGTCCTGGATCTTCAGGTTTCGGTATTGATTGCCGGCTACGCTCAGTCAGCGGACGCGTGGCGCTGTCGCTGTGTTGCGCCGTCGAGTGCCTTCACCAGCGCTTCAAAGAATTCCAGTTGTTGGCCCATGCCACTGCCGGGGCTGGTCGCGAACGCGGCGGCCGCGGCATCCAGGTAGAGTCCGTTGACCCGCTTCATGGCATGCCGTCCACCCGGTGTGAGCGTCAGCAGGATGCTTCGGCGGTCGGTGGGGTGCGGCTGTCGCGCCAAAAGGCCGGCCCGTTCGAGCCGGTCGATCATGGTCGTCATTGCGCCAGTGGTGAGGTCCATCAGCTCGGACAGCTTCTTGGGCGTCAAGCCTTCATTCTCGGAGACGTGGGACAGGGCGTTCAGCTCAACGACCAACAACGCCGGCAACAACTGGGCATCGGGCACCCTCGCCTTGTCCAACGACGCCGGCACGGCACTGTTCACCGCTTCGAACATCAAGCCCGGCGACGCGGGAAGTAAGTGCATCACCGTCTCTACGACGGCCACGGTGGCCAGCACCCTCAAGCTCTACGCCGCGAACTACAGCAAGGGCACCAAGAGCCTCGGTGACCGCATCAACGTCACGGTCACCAGCGGCAGCTTCGCGGGCGCGGCTCCGGCCAACGGGGCCTGCACCGGGTTCACGGCAGGTCCGGTGGCAGTTCCGACGGCGTCCCTGACCGCCTTCGCCGCGGCGTCGACGAACTACGCGACGGGCGCCGATTCCTTCGCGCTGCCGGCCGGCGGGTCCCGGACGTACAAGATCGATTGGACCTTCGCGTCCGCCGGTTCCACCGCGGCGGACAACCCGTACCAGGGTGACACCGCCTCGATCGGCTTCACCTGGGAGTCCCAGAGCTGAGCCTCGCCCTTCCCCGCCCATCCCACCCTGCAGGAGCCCTGATGTTGCCGACAACGCAAACACCCGCTCCGGGTGACGCTGCGCGCGCCGGCCCGCCGGAAAATCTGGAAGGCCACGCTTCCACTCTGCCGTGGCTGCGTATCCTTGGCGCCGCGGCGGGGAGGGCGGTGGTGATGCTCGTCGTGACCATGGCGCTCTGGTCGACCGTCCCGGCCGTTTTCGGCTGGAAGACCACGACCGTGGTCACCGGTTCCATGGAGCCCTCCATCGCCGTTGGTGATGTGGTGGTCGCCAAGCCGGTCGGGGCCGAGGACCTATCCCCGGGTCGGGTGGTCCTTGCGGACGATCCCGACCATGCCGGCCGCCTGCGCCTGCACCGCATCGCTGCAGTGAATCCGGACGGATCACTCATCCTGCGGGGAGATGCCAACGCCGCGAATGACTCCTCGAGCGTGTGGCCATCTGCCGTACACGGCGTCGGCTACCTGCGGATACCCGCGTCCGGTCTGCCGGTGGTCTGGATCGGAAGCGGCCAGTGGCTCAAGCTCGCCGCCCTGTCAGGCAGCCTGGTCGGGGCCCTCGCACTGACCCGGCTGGACAGGCCCTTCGCCCGTAGCGCACGCCGCAACGACACCACGCCCGGGGTCCGGCGCACGTCAGGCAACCGTCCCAAAGCAGGCGGGAAGTACCATTTCCTGCCGGCAGGGCGGACCGTGTCTGTCCTGCTCGTCCTGTCCGTCACCGCGGGGCTGGCCGGTGCGGCGATGCTGGCCGCGCCGGGCGCCTATGCCGCGTTCTCCGGCTCAAGCATCAGCCCGGCCAACACGTTTGCGTCCCGGCCGTACTTCAGCTGCACCGCGGCCGTCATGGCCGATTCCCCATCCTTGTTCTTTGCCTTCAACAACAACCCCACGCCAGCCACGACAGTCACGGACAGTTCCGGCAACGGTACCAACGGCACCTTCCGGACCACATCATCCCTGAACGCCGCCAGCCCATGCAGCGGCGACGCCGGCAAGAGCGCAGACCTCGCCGGCACCAGGTACATTTCCACCTCCGGAACGGCCAAGGCCGGCCCCACAGTGTTCAGCTACGAAATGTGGTTCAAGACCACATCCACCCTGGGCGGGAAGCTGGGCGGGTTCCAAGACTCCCAGACCGGCACCACCGGCACGAACGACCGCAACCTCTACATGCGTGCCGACGGAAAAATGGTCTTCGGAGTCGCTCCCGGTGGTTCAATGCAGACCATCACCTCGCCGTCGGCCTACAACGACGGCAACTGGCACCACACCGCCGTGACCCTGTCTTCCGCAGGGATGCGGCTCTACGTCGACGGCGCCAACGTGGCCTCCGCAGCCGGCATCACCACTGCCCGGACCGGCTACACGGGGTGGTGGCGTTTCGGCAACGGCGCCCTGACCGGCTGGCCCGGGGCCGGAAGCACCGCCTTCAACGGCCAAGTGGACAACATCGCCGTGTACAACACCGCCGCTCTCACCCCGGCAAAAATCCTGGCACACTACACGGCCGGCGCCCCCTCGTAACGCGCGGGCCGAAGGGATCCGCCCCCGTCCAACGTGGTGACGCGCCAGCGATAGTTGACCCGGGATTTGTGGGCAGCCGGTCAAACCGCCCCCCTCCCCCGCCGCTCACCGACCAGGCATATTGCGCGCTACTGGTCGGAGATTGGGCCCGCAAAAGTCAGGCATACTCAGATGTGGTCTGCACGGTGCAGAGATACACACTCCAGAGGGCCGGAAGCGATTGTTCCTGCGTTGCGCAGACGATCCCACCTGCTCCCGAGGCGTCGCCGCGCCATATAGCGATGCGAGAATGCCGCCATTTAAGGCTGCGATTCACAGCACCACTGGCGGAACCTCGTCGTCCGGTTGAGGTCCGTCCCTATGACAGGCTTGAGAACTCCGCGTAGCTGAGTGGGGCGTAGCGTCCGTAGGCGGCGATCACCGCAGCCTCAACAGCGTCGACGTCGAGGCCAGGCACGAGGTCATCGGCAGCGCCCGCCGTCGCCGGGTCCCACTCGAGGCCGAGGGCGGCATAACTCGCCTCCAGGACCGCGCGGATCGGGGCGGAGTCCGCCACCACGATCACGGAACTGAAGAGCCAGCCGCCGGCGACCACGCGCTGGGCGGTGCCGACTAGTTTGATCCGGCGCTCCGGGATCTCCGGGTCGCTGCCGTGCACGCTGAACTCGCCGGGGCAATACTCCCCCGGGATCTCACCGACTTCGGCGTGCACACCCGCGTCGCGCAGCGCTTGGGCGAGCAGTTCGCCAAAGCGCGAAAACCGCCCCTTGGCCCCGGCGATCGCGTCCGAATCGGGCTCCAGGTGATCGATGACGAGCGTTCGCTCGTGGTACGCCGCCGCGCGGCCCCCGGCCTTTCGGACCAGCGGTTCGAAGCCCAGCTGCCTGCAGGCGTCGGCAGCGGTCTCGAAACCGGGCAGGTGAGTGTCGCGCTGCCCGAAAGCGACCGTGGGAACCGGCCGATATAGCCGCAGCGTGGGACCCAACGAGCCTGTCTTGACCTTTTGGAGGAGCCCGAGCGCGAAGTCGAGGTCGGCGGCGGCGCCGAGTGATTCCTGCTGCCGCACCACCGTCAGTGTCCGGGGCCCGGCTGGCGCCTGCGGCATGTTGATATGCTCCCTTATGGTCATTCTGCAATTCCTCGTCGTCGCCGCCGCGTTCGCCATCATCGACGCCATCTGGCTCAAGACGATGAACCCGTTCTACCGCCGCCAAATTGGTGACCTGATGGCCGACAAGCCCAATCTAGGGTACGCGGTGGTGTTCTACGTGATCTACATTGCCGGGATCGTGTTCTTTGCCCTGCGGCCAACGCTCGACGGCGGCAGCTGGCTCAGCGCCGCCGGCTACGGTGCCGCCTTGGGCCTGTTCGCCTACGCCACTTACGACCTCACCAATGCCGCCACGCTCAAGACGTGGCCGTGGCAGCTGATCGTGGTCGACATCCTCTGGGGCGCCGTCCTGACGGCACTGGCCACACTGGCCGGCTGGCTCGTCTTCCACACGAACTAGGACTTTCCAAACCAACTAGGATCTTCCAAACCAACTAGGACTTGCGCAGGGTCAGGATCTGTTCGGCGCGCCCGAACGGGCCCGTGAGGTCATGCAGCACCGTGGAAGTCAGCCCGATCCCGTCCGTGCCGAACGAGACCTCGTTATTCAGCCCCAGCCACTCCCCCTCCGGCTGCCGGTACATGTGGATCTGCAGGTCCAGGTTGGGGAAGGCGTAGCTGCCCTTGCCCGGCGGGACCCGGGCGGCGATGCCGTTGGCCGTGTCCACCAGGCCGATAAGCCGGGCGATGTCGCCGCTGTCTGCCTGGTCGGTCAGCGGATAGTCGGTGCGGAGCCAGACCGTCCCCGAGCCTGCCCGGTGGCCCTCGGCGATCCGCATGTGCAGGGAGGCGATGTAGCCGCCGGGCCAGATACTTGCGGCGTCGTATGGTTCGCAGTCCTCCGGCGCGGGAATACGGGGGTCCTCGAAAGCCGCGACGGCGGAGGTGTCCGAGGTGATCATCCGCCAGGCCGTGGCGCGGATGGCCGTGCGGCCGCCGGCGACGAGCTCGGCCTGCACCAGCTCGATGGTCCGGCCGGGGCGGAGGGTGGAGGTCACCACCTCGAACTCGCCGCCGGGGATCAGCCCGAGGATTTCATAGCTGAGCCGCGCCATGCGCATATCCCCGCGGGGCTCATGCCTGGCCAGGCAGTCGGCCATGATGCCGGACGCGGGGGCCATGTGCTGCTCATGTTCGTTCCACGCGCCCTGGGCGTGGATAGTGGAGCGGAATCGCCCGTCCCCCAGAACCTCATAGTAGAAATCGCCTTCGGCAAGTTCCGGTAGTGCAGCAGTCAACGTCCGCCCTTTCGCGTGGCTGGTGATTCCAGAACACACTATCCTTTCGGGCCAGCGGCAGCCTGCCACACCACCGCCCCGCGGGTCCCGCCCGTGCCGCCCGCTGCGCTTTCACAGCTCCCGCTATACAAGGGCTCATGGCCGGCATAAGTCCGGCGCCTAGAAATAGTGCATGACTCCTGACAAGACCACCCACCGTAAGGGCGGCCGCGTGCGGCGCGCCGTGCTGGCCGGAGCCCTGGCCCTGACTCTCTCCGCGGGAGGCGCCACAGCCTGGGCGCTGGACCGCTTCGTCTTCGAGCACGTCGAAATTTCCGACGTCGCAGCCTACGAGGCGAGCCAGGGCGTGACGTCCGGTGCTGCGGATGCGGCAAACTCAGCGGCCGCGGACGCGGCAAAAACCGGCGCCGAAGCCACGGACACTTCGTACACCTCGGCCGACTCAAGCATCAACATCTCCACCGTCGTGACCGGCAGCGGCGACAGCACCGTGACCTACTATGTGGCCGACGTCGTCCTGAGCTACGCCACCGTGCTGCAGTCCGCGTTTGCCAACAACAGCTTTGGCGAGAACATCACGGAGACCACCTCGGAGACCGCGGCCGACCACAATGCCGTCTTCGCCATCAACGGCGACTACTACGGCTTCCGAGACACCGGGATCGTGATCCGCAACGGCGTCGTCTACCGCGACGAGGGCGCCCGCCAGGGCCTGGCCTTCTACCGGGACGGCACCGTCAAGGTCTACGACGAAACCAGCACCACGGCCGCCCAGCTCGTGGCCGATGGCGTCTGGAACACGCTGTCCTTCGGACCGGCCGTCCTTGAGAACGGCCAGGCGGTGGACGGCATCGAGGACGTGGAGGTGGACACCAATGTCGGCAACCACTCCATCCAGGGCGAGCAGCCCCGAACAGCCGTGGGAATTATCGGCACCAACCACCTCGTCTTCGTCGTGGTGGACGGGCGCAGCCCGGGCTACAGCGCCGGCGTCACCATGACCGGACTCGCCAAAATCATGCAGGACCTCGGCGCCACCACGGCGTACAACCTGGACGGCGGCGGTTCCTCCACCATGTATTTCAACGGGCAGCTCGTCAACAACCCGCTGGGCCAAGGCAGGGAACGCGGCACCTCCGACATCCTCTACATCGGGCAGTGAGGATCCACAGCCATGATCATCCTGATACCGGCCTACGAGCCGGACCAACAGCTGCTCGGCCTGATCCGCTCGATCCTTGCCGCGGCTCCGCAGCTCACCATTGTGGTGGTCGATGACGGCAGCGGACCGGACTACCAGCCGGTGTTCGACGGCGCCGCCGCGGCTCGGGTGCACGGTCATAGGCTATGCCGGAAACCGGGGCAAGGGACACGCGCTGAAGGCGGGATTCGGCTTCATCGCGGACCGCTTCCCGGGCCGGGACGTGGTCTGCGCAGACAGCGACGGCCAACACCGCGTTGAAGACATCCTCAGGGTCGCCGAACAGTTGCCCGCGGCCCCGGACGCGATGGTCCTGGGCACCCGCAGCTTCAGCGGCAACGTCCCGGCCCGCAGCAAGTTTGGCAACACCGCCACCCGCTGGCTGTTCCGGCTGGCCACCGGAGAACACATTCCCGACACCCAGACCGGGCTCCGGGGCTACCCGGCGGCGATGCTCCCGTGGCTCAGGGGCGTCCCCGGCGAGCGCTACGAGTACGAACTCAACCTCCTGCTCGAGGCCAAGCAGGCCGGTTACCAGATCCGGACGGTCGGGATCGCTACCGTCTACCTTGATCACAACTCCGGTTCGCACTTCCGCCCCCTCGCCGACTCGGTGCGCATCTACGCACCCCTGCTGAAATTCCTGGCGTCTTCCCTGACCGCCTTCGTTCATCGATACCGCCGCTTTCCTGGTCCTCAACGCGGTCACCGATTCGGTCCTGCTCGCCGTCGTGGGCGCCCGGGGCGTCAGCTCGGGCGTGAACTTCCTCGTCAACCGGCACCTGGTCTTCCGCCACGGCAGCGAGCGCAAGGCCACCCGCACGGGCATCCGCTACTTCGCCTTGGTCCTCACCCTGCTGGCCGCCAACCTGGCCCTGATGTACGGCGCTGGAGCAGATCGCCGTCCCGGCCGTTCCCGCCAAGCTCCTGGTGGAAGCGGCACTGCTCGCGGTCAGCTACTCCGTGCAGCAACGGTTCCTGTTCGCCCGGGAGCAGCCGGCCAAGGCATGGCCACGGCCTGGCTGCCACCTGCTGCCGACCCCGCCAAGCCCGGCCGCAGGCAGCGCCGCAGTCAGCCCGACTCATATACCCGGCATGGTCCCGGCACAGTTCCCGCACAGCCTCAGCGGGAATCGTAGACATCAATCCACCCACTGATTCCGGAGCCTCCCATGACCCCCTCATTCTCATCGCCGCCGACCTGGCCGCCATCAGCATCCTGACCTTCGCCCTCTACCTGCGCCGGCACCGCCGCCGCGACCTCGTGGTCTCCTACCTCGGCATGAACGTGGGCGTGATGGCCGTGGCCGCCGCCCTCTCCGGCTCCGCCGCCGGCATCGGACTGGGCCTGGGCCTCTTCGGTGTCCTGTCCATCATCCGGCTCCGCTCCACCGAGCTGGCGCAGCACGAAGTGGCCTACTACTTCTCAGCCCTGGCCCTGGGACTCATCTCGGGCCTGGGAATCGAGCCGCTGTGGCTGCCGCTGTCCCTGATGGCCATGATCCTGCTCGTGATGTTCGTGGGAGACCACTCCGCGTGTCCTGCCCGCCTACCGCCACCAGACAGTGGTCCTGGACCGGGCGATCTCCTTCGACGGGGAACTCTTCGCCCGCCTCGAGGAGGTCCTGCACGGCAAGGTCCACTCAGCCACCGTGCAGGAACTGGACCTGGTCAACGACAAGACAATCGTCGACGTCCGCTACGCCTACCTTCCCGCCGGCACTCCCCGCAGCTTCGGCCCGCGTGCTGAGGGCATCGCGCAGACGGGCTCGGAGGCCTACGGGGAACTGCCGCGGCACGAGCTTGCTCCCGCGACGGCCGGTGCGGCATGAGCGCCGGCATTGCAGGCAACCTCCGGCACCTGCCCGCCATCGGGCTGGAGGAACTGAATGCCGCCGCAGCGCTGCAGACCAGGGTAGACCGCAAGTACGTCATCCCGGCGCTTCAAGCGAGGCAGCTGCTGGCCGTCTTCGAAGCGGACCTCAGGATTCTGGAGATGGACGGAAAACGGACCTTCGACTACGACTCCGTCTACTTCGACACCCCTCAGCTGGACAGCTACCTGCTGGCAGCCCGGGGCCGGCGCCGGCGCTTCAAGATCCGCACCCGCACCTATGTGGACAGCGCGGTCGAGCTTCCTGGAAGTCAAAACTGAAGGCAGCCGCGAAGCCACCGTCAAGGACCGCATCCCGTACGACCTGACGGACCGCAGCCGGATCACGGCCGAGGGGCTCGTCGTACGTCAACGACACGCTCGCGGCAACCATCGGCGGCGATCCCGTCCGGTCCGCTCGAGCCTGTACTGGAAACCCGCTACCGGCGCACCACGCTGTTCCTGCCCGGATCGGACAGCCGGGCCACACTCGACGAAGGGGTCACCTGGCATCGCCCGGGCGGGAGCTCCTGGCTCCTCGACGGGTCCCTGGTGCTGGAGACAAAATCCGGCTCGACGGCAGGTCCGCTGGACCGCCATCTCTGGTCCAGCGGCATCAGGCCCAGCCGGATCTCCAAGTTCGCCACCGGCATGGCCGCGCTGCGCCCCGAGCTTCCGGCCAACCGCTGGCACAGGACGCTGCGGCGCAGTCTGCACCTCACGCCGGCCGCGGCCGCCTGACACTCAACCTACCCGCAGCACTTCCCGCCCCACCCCACGACATTCGCCGGGCTCCCCGGCGCGTCAGCAGACCCCACTTCAACAGAGCGCTTCAGCAGAGCGCGCTCCAGCAGACAAGGCCCCACCATGAACAAGTTCCGCAACTATATTTCCGTCGCAGCCCTGGCACTCGCCGTCTCGCTTACCGGTTGTTCGGTGGCCGGCACGGCTTCCTCCACCGGCCAGGCCGGCACAGCGGTGTCGGGCACCCAGTCCGCCCTGACGGTCGCCTCCGTGGAGGAGGACACGCACTTTGACTCCGACGACCTGACCTGGGACGCCGCCGAGGAAGTGGCTGTGACGCTTGCCGACGGTGCCAGCACCGTGGCCGCCGGATCGACGTCGGATGCTGTGAAGGTCGACGGCGGCACGGTGACCATCAGCGCGGCCGGCACCTACCGGCTCTCCGGCGGCCTGTCCGACGGACAGGTGGTCATCGCCGCCGGCGAGGAGGACGTGGTGCGCGTTATCCTCGACGGGGCAAAGCTCAGCAGCTCCACGGGGTCGCCGTTCGTGGTCCAGAGCGCCAACGAGGCAATCCTCTACCTCGAGGACGGAAGCACCAACACCATCGACGACGCCGCCAGCTATGCGGACCAGGGCACCGACGCCCCCAACGCCGCCCTCTACTCGATGGCCGATCTCACCGTCGCCGGGACCGGTTCATTGACGGTCAACGGCCACGTTCAACGACGGCATCGTCTCCAAGGACGGCCTGGTGCTCGCCGCCGGCAACGTCATCGTGGATGCCGCGGACGACGGCATCCGGGGCAAGGACTACACGGTGCTGCTGGACGGCGCGTACACCGTCACCGCCGGCGGCGACGGTGTGAAGGCGGACAACGACTCGGAAGAAGGGCGCGGCTGGCTGCTGGTCAGCGGCGGAACACTGACGGTGAAGGCAGGCGACGACGGCGTCAAGGCCTTCAGCCAGCTGACCGTCGCGGGCGGCACCGTCACGGTGGCAGAATCCGAAGAGGGCCTCGAAGCCGCCCATATCGCCGTCAGCGGCGGCACGGTGAACGTCACCGCCAACGACGACGGCGATGAACGCCGCAGGCGGCAGCTCCAGCACCACCTACAGAGCGGGCAAGGCGGTGGGATGGGCGGCGGCGGAATGGGTGGCGGTGAAAGTGTCGGCGACTACTCCGTGGACATCACTGGCGGCGAGGTCACCATCAACTCCGAGGGCGACGGGCTGGACTCCAACGGCAACGCCAGCATCAGCGGCGGCACCGTCGTCGTCAACGGGCCCAGCAACGATGGCAACGGCGCGCTGGACGTCAACGGTGAACTCGCCGTCAGCGGAGGCACCGTCGCGGCGGCCGGAAGCGCCGGCATGGTGGTGACCCCGGGAACGTCCTCGACGCAGTCCGGGGCCCAGGTCACCTTGGCCACGGCAGTACCGGCGGGGACAACCATCCAGCTGGCCGATTCCAGCGGCCAGGCAGTGGCAACTTCGTGACGGCGAAGCAGACGGCGTCGCTGGTGTTTTCCTCCGCCGCGATAACGGCTGGCGAGCAGTACACCGTTTACACCGGCGGAACGGCGCAGGTTACGGCCGGCCTGGGCGAGGGATCCCTCGACGGCGCGCAGCAGCAGGGCACCGTCACCGCCGGGGAGTACACCGCGGCGCGCGGCCCCGGCGGCCGCCCCTGAACCCAGCGGGCCCGCTTGGCACAGCGGACACAGCAACCATGGGCACAGCGGCCGGCGGAGGACACGCCGGCCGCTGTGTTTCAGGCTTCGATCGGCCACCGGACGGACGCGCGCTGCGGTTATTCCCACTCCATCTGCTCTGACTAGGTAGACTCGGAGTCAGGTTTCAACGACTATCCACCGAAGAGGTGCTCCCCCTGCTTAGAGTCATCAGCTACAACCTCCGCAAGCACGCGGCCAGCGGCGAGCTGGTCGATCTGGCCCGCGATTTCGAGATTGATGCTTTGTGCCTCCAGGAGTGCGACACGGACGATCTGCCGGAAACCATCGGGGATCTGCACCTTGCCGACTCCACACGGGGCAACCGGCTGGGCCTGGCGATCTACTATCGCAAGGACCGCTTCACCGCCTACGAGACCCAGACGTTTGCCTTGAAGAAGTCCCTCCACGACCGGGTCCTGGCCCCCGCGCATGAGCGGCTCATCGGCACGCGCGTGACCGACAACGAAACCGACCACGGCCTCGTCATCGCTTCCTTCCACGCGGCGCCGTTGACGGCGTCCAACTCCCTGCGGCGGAACCAGATCCATGCCGCCCATGCCGAGCTGCTCAGCATGGGCGGCGGCCTGATGTCGCTGATGGTGGGTGACTTCAACTATCCGTTCTTCACCAAGTCCCTGACAGCGCAGATGAAGGACGCCGGGTACGACCTCACAATGAGTGACCGCCGGACCTACACCCGGTACAAAGTCTTCAAGGGCCACTTCGACTTTGCCACCTCCCAGGGGCTCGAGATCGAAAGTGTGGAAACGCTGCCCCGCGGCGCCTCGGACCACCTTCCCATCCTGATCTCGGCCGAATACGGCCAGGAGTTCAATGGCAACGGTGCGGCACCTACGGCCAGCTAACGGCCGCTCCTGCGCGGTGGCTCCCGCGGCCGGCGGCGCCGTTAGGAGCTTGCGTTGAAGACGTCTTCACCGAAGCCGTTCAGGCCCGGCGCCCCGGCGTACCCGAGGCGCGGGAGGGAGAAGGCGTCTTCGATGCTCGCCAGGAGGCTGAAGTGGTTGTAGGGCCGGTCCGACGTCGTGCCGCCCATAGTGAACGGCGAGAGCACTAACGCACCAATCCTGCCGCCGGCCGTCCCCCCGGGCAGCAGCCCTGACGGCCCCACGGTCCTGCCCTCGGATTCATCGAAGGTGATGACGAGCATTCCGTCCTGCTGGAAGGCCGGGGAGCCCAGGATCGCCGGGACCTGCTGGCTCAACCAGCGATCGGCGGCGGCCAGTCCGCCCTTGCTGCCATCGACGCAGGGGTTGTCGTGGCCGTCATTGCAGAGATTGGGCGAAATGTAGGACAAGTTCGGCGTGGTGGCCACGGATTGGAGGTCGCCGTGCAGTTCACCAAAGTCGACCACGTTGCTCTGGCATTCCGGCGACGAGGTGATGGCCTGGAAGTACACGAACGGATTGTGCCGCGTTGCGTACTGGTCGCCCCCCTTGGCTCCCTGGCTGTCGTCCCTCCCGCCCAGCCTGGGATGACGGCACGGCGTGCCCATGTCTTCCATGTAGCCCTTCCAGGCCTTCCCGGCGGCGCTGAGCTGCCCGGCCACAGTGGGGACCGACGCCGGATAGACGCAGCCGGTGCCCTCCGCCTGGCCGGGGAGGCCGTCCCCGATAGCCGGAACGGGGCGTAGATGGGACAGTCGTCGCGGGTCATGACGTTGGACGCCTGGCCGGAGATCTGGGCCAAGTAGTTCGGGTTCGAGTTGTGCGCGATCCCGTAGTACTCGGACAGCAGGACGCCCTGGCTGCGAAGCGTCTGCGACAGGTACGGGGCCCCAGAGGCCGCCCCCCATACCTTGTCATAGCCCTTGTTCTCGAGATTGATCACGAACACGTGCCCCGGCTTCGACCCGGCCCGCGCGGTGGCCGTGCCCCCGGCAGTGGGACCCGGGCCGCCGCCCGGCGGCGCCGGCTCGCACGCCGCGGCCGTCACCACGAGAACTGCCGCAACAAGCAGCCGCACGGCGATTCGACGATGAGTTTTCGTGGCATTCCGGCTCATGGATTCCGGCTTTCTGATTGGCAGATCAGCGTGGCATTGGCGGCTCCAGCGGTTGCACTCTTTCACACCGTGGTCAAGAAAACCCGCGAGGACACTGAATAGTGGCTGGGAACCAGTAGGCGGGAACGCGCCACGTGGACGCCGACGCCGGCGATTCCGGTTCCGGAGCCGGCCTACCGTTCAGTAGCGAATGCGGTGGTGGTAGTTTGCACTCATGAGCGCACCTTCGGATTCAATCCCGCTCCTGGACCTGAGCGCCGCCAGGGGTCAGGACGGCACGTTTGACCCGGCGTTTATTGATGCCCTGCGCGACGCCACGCACCGGGTGGGCTTCTTCCAGTTGACAGGTTACGGGGCCCCAGCCGCCGAGGTGGACGAACTCTTCGAGGTCACCCGGCGGTTCTTCGAGCTCCCGCCTGAGTCAAGACTCGAACTGGACAACCGGCTCTCGCCCCATTTCCGCGGCTACACGCGGCTGGGTCATGAAATCACCCAAGGGCGGCCGGACGCCCGCGAGCAGCTCGACTTTGGGCCCGAGCGCCCCGCCGTCGAGGACTACCCGCCGGACCAGCCGTACTGGCTGGTGCAGGGACCGAACCTGCTGCCGGACCGGGCGCTGCCCGAGCTGCGCACCGTGTGCATGGCCTGGGCGGACCGCATGTCCCGCGTCGGCGCAGAATTGCTGAGCGCCATCGCCGTGTCCCTGGAACTGCCGGAAAGCTACTTCGACGAACCGTTCCGGGACACACCGGCCTGGATGGCCAAACTCGTCCACTACGTCGGCGGCGTCGTCGCGGAGGCCGGGCCCGCAGGGCGTGGGCGCCCATGCGGACTACGGCTTCGTCACCTTGCTGCTCCAGGATCAGGTCGGCGGCCTGCAGGTGCTTCCGCCGGGCAGCGACAGCTGGATTCCGGTGCAGCCTCTTCCGGGGGCTCTCGTAGTCAACCTCGGGGAAATGCTCGAAGTCGCCACCCAGGGCTACCTGGCGGCCACCATTCACCGAGTTGAGGCGCCCCCGCCCGGAGTCGACCGCTACACGGTGCCCTTCTTCTTCTCGCCGCGGCTCGACGCCGTCATTGAGCCGGTGCCGCTTCCGCCCGAGCTTGCGGCCCGGTCGCGGGGAGTCACCGATGATCCGGACAATCCGATGCTCGCGTCCTACGGCGCCAACGTGCTCAAGGGTTGGCTGCGGGCCCACCCGGAGGTCGCCCGCATTCATCATCCCGAACTCGTCCGGAGCGCGGAGCAGGCCTGAAAGTTCCGGAATCAGCGGACGCCGTCACCGGAAATGACCAGCCGTCACCGTGGATTGCGAACCGGCCCGGCGTTCGGCCCGACCTGCTCAGGCTTTTCGCTGTGCCACGGCGCCGGCGAGTGAGGCCAGGCCTTTTTCGAAGTCCGCGCCGACCATCTTGTCCATATTCATGAACAGCGCGAAGACCTTGCCGATGCCCTTGTTCTCCCCGGTCATGGTCCAGGTGACCTGAGTCCCGGTGCCTGAGGGCGTGAACGTGAATGAGGTGGGGTTGACTGCCTTGAAGGGCTTGGTGAACTCGAGGCGGATCTTGATGTTGCGCGGCTCGGCGGTATCGACAATTTCCATGGTGCCGGCGCCGGCCTTCCGGTTCCCGCTCCAGGCGTACTTCGCGCCGACGCCGGATTCGCTGCCGGAGTAGCTCCGTTCCATGGCGGGATCCACGGCCTCCCAGGGGGACCACTTGGTCCATTCGTGGAAGCTGTTGACCAGCGGAAAGATGTCCTGGGCCGGGGCGGGAATGACTGCGCTGCGGGTAACTTCATAGGTAGACATGCCGTAATCCTAGGCGGTGGCCGGCCCGACTGGACACCTGACCTGCGGTTTCATCCCTTCTCGGCGGCTGCTTCCGTCAGATCGACCACCGGCGAGGCCGCGTTCTTCTTCACGGACTCGACCCCGCCCATGGCGCTCGCCTTGGTCTTGTAGCTCTCTGAGGAGGCGAGGACCTCGCCATTGGAAGCCTTGAGCCGGAACAGGAATCCGCCGGATTTATCCTTGTAGACCTCATACTGCCAGCCATGGTGCATCCCTGATTTCTCCGGCCGGGGAGCCGGCACGGAATAGATTAGCGCCGCCGCAATCGCGTGACCAGAGTCCATCGGTTTGCCACCTGTCAGCCCTGCAGCGGGATGACGTCGATGCCGCCGTGCTGGTCGGCAACGACGAGAACCCTGGCAGCGGCCACGCCTTCGAGTGCGGCCGCCAGCTGCTCTTCCTGCGTCCTGCCAGCGACGCGGACCTCCCCGCCAGCACCGCCGCCAGCACCGCTGTCGGCCCGCTTCCAGACTGTGACACCAGCCCCCGTGACTTCGTCGATGACGCGGCGCAACGGCGCGGGATCGGAACCCGCCACCAGGATCACGTGGCCGATCGTTCGCGGACGAACCGGGCCGGCCTCAGTATGGCGAGCCGCGGCAAGGCCAGCCGCGGCTAGGTCAGTGCGGTCCTGCCGCCACACCGCGAAGTGGTACCCGAACACGAGTCCTGTCGCGACCAGAAGGCCCAGCGGTGCGCGGATCCGTTCGACGAGGCTTCCGCCGCTGACATCGCTCAGGAAGTACTCGAACATCCGGAAGCCGATCACCAGCAGCGTGACCACTGCCACCACGGCGCTCAGGCCGAACACGGCGACCAAGTAGATACGCCTTGCGTTCAGTCCGGCGCCGGCCGCCGCCACCGGCTCCAGCGGCCGCCATGCGAGCCACCAGACCGGTCCGCCCACCAGGAGGGAACTGATTCCGGCGAGCAGCAGCGTCCGCGCCCCCGTGCCGGCCAGCGGCATCGCCGTCATGGCGAGGACCGAGTTGACGATCACGCCGATCCCGGACGCTGTCGCGACCAGGGCTACGCCGGAGGTCACCAGCCTGCCGCCCTGCAGGGTGGCGTCCGAGCGCCCGCGCGCGATGGTTCGATGGTAGACCCATACGAGGCAGCCGATGGCGGCCGCGGCCACGGCGGGAGCGAGGGGCTCCAGCAGGAACTCCAGCGGTTCGGTACGGTCAAACAACAGCCGGAGGACCACGAAGAGCGCAACGCCGGATCCGGCCAGGGTGAGGACGCCCGCGCCGAGCACCCCGACCGTGATGAGCGCGACGTCGGCCAGCCCGGTCCGCAGCCGTCGGCCGCCGTCGTGGTTCCAATGCCACCACCAGATACCCGTTCCGCCGACGGCCCAGACCAGGGACTGGAGCGCCGAAACCCACCACGGCTTGCCCACCGATGCTAAAGTCGCGGCTCCCCGCAGGGCGGCGTCCAACAGGGTGGACAGGGCTGCGACCGCGCCGCCCACGGCCAGCACGAGCCCCAGCACCGAGCCGAGCACCGTGGGGACGTCGGCCAGGGCTGTCGGACTCTTCCGGGGGTGTGCCCACATCCACCGGTGCCAGAAGCAGACCGCAGCCCACACCAGGCCGGTGGCGAGGGCCAGCCGCCACTCCGGGCCCGCCGCGCCGATCAGCGCGGAAAGCGCGTTCAACACGTTGGTTGAGGCGATGAGCAGGGCAAGCAGGTAGGCGCCAGCCACGTACAGACCCCAGCCGATGGCGGACCGCTCATCGGGGTCGTCGAGCCGTCGCCACACCGCCCACCACAAGAGGGCCGCGAGCGGGCCGCCAATCAGGGCGAAAGCCAGCGAGCGCGCGAGCCCAGAGACGTCGTCCGAGGCCAGTACCGTCCCCGCCGCCAGAAGGCGGCCCAGCAGTCCGCCGAGCCCGACGGCGGCGGTCACTACCAGCGCGAACAGCAGCGCGTAGGTGATCAGCCGGCGCACAGTCCGTTGGGCGCTCACTGCTTCACCTGGCCCGGGCACACTGTCAGCTGCCAGGGTGCTGTGTCGATCAGCCAGCCGTTCCCCGACCGAACGAGGTCGAAGACGTCCTCGACCTGATATTCGGCGCTGCCAAAGGGACCGCCCGGCTCTGACACCGTGATAAGCACCCTCACATCTGCGGTTTCCGGCCGCTCGATGGTGGAAACCAGCGTTACGCGCAGATTCCGGACCACGGGGCGGGCCTCGGCGCTGCATTTGATCCGCGCGGCGGGAGTCAAATAGGCCACGGCCGCCGCCTCGTCCCCGGCAACGGCGGCGGCGGCATAGCGCTGCGCAACGCCGGCGGGCGTTGACTCCGCCAGGGGCGCAGGTTCCCCGCGGGTGAGCACAACCGCCAGCGCGACGATCACGAGCACCGCGATCGCAGCCATGATGGCCAGCAGGGTCCGGTCAGGCCGGGCAGGGCGCGGTTCCACAGTCTTCTCCAGCGGGGATTCCGCCGGCGCCTGCCCTTCCGGCTGCGGTCCGTCCGGCTGCGGTCCCTCCGACTGCGGTCCGTCAGGCAGTCGTTCTGGCTGCGGGCTCATGCCGTCAGTATGGACGCAGGGCCGGCGCACGGTCACGATGTCTTTCGTCCCCTTTCCGCGGCGTCTGCGTCGACGCCGCTGGAGCCAGCCACTACGCTCGGAAAATGGGAATCATGCGCAAAGCCCTCGCCGCTGTGGTTGTGCTGATGGCAGGCCTTCTCGGCGGAGCCCCCGCGGCGCTAGCCGTGACGCCGACCGCCGTCGTGGTTGAAGATCGCGCCGGAGTATTGGACCATAAAACGCTGCTGCCGGCAGTACAGTCCACCGACTTTTACGAGCCCACCAAAGTTGCGATCTACACCTACAACGGCACGGCCGCGGACAACCTGAACGCGGAAGTCCTGCGGTTCGCCCGCACCGAACACCCCGAGTGGATCAGCGCCGACGGGCAGAAGTGGGCGGACGGGCTGTTCATCTTCGCCCTCGATCCGGTGGGCCGGCATGTGGGGACGTACATGGGTGAGGACCGGAAGGTCTCGCCCGAACAGCGCGAGGACATCCAGAACGCCTCAAAGGCGCTGCTCCGCGATGCGCAGTGGACCGACGGCACCATTGCCGGGATCCGCCGCGGCGCCGAACTCATCAATCAGCCGTGGTACCGTTCCACGGCTTTCCTCGTCACAGCCTGGACGGCGGTGGCCGCCGCAGTCTGCGGCGCTGCAGCGTGGCTGATCGTGCGGTGGCGGACCCGGGTGTCCAGCCGGAAGGAACTGGCCCGGGGCGACACCAGCTACGCCAACGTCAGCATGGACCTGCAGGTCACCGAGCTCAACGCCAGCACTATTCCCGAGTCGTCCCGGTACGGGAGCACGGTCCTGGAGAAACACCGCACGTTCGTGAACCGCTACAACACAACCACCGAACTTTCCAACCAGGTGCATGCCCTCAGCAGCCGGGAATTGAGCCGGCGGCCCAACCTCAAACTGGTCCGGAGCTACGCCGACGCCGCGGCCGAACTCGACGCGCTGGACGACGTGATCGCCGATACCAATGCGTTGCTCAACCGAGGCTCGTCCTGGCCTGCCGCCTGGGACCGCCAGCTCGCGCCGTTCCGCAGCGACCTGGACGGCCTGGAAAACCTGCTCAGTCAGCGCCGCGCCGAGGGAACTTCAGCGACGGCGGCGGCACTGCTGTCCTTCCGCGATGAAAGCCGGCGTGACCTCGAGCGCTGGTCGACAGAACTGGCGGACGGCTCAATCACACCCGAGACGGCGCTGGACCGGTTGCGTGACGCCCGGACCCACCTCGCGGAGCTCCTGAAAAACCACGCCGACACCTTGATCGACGCCTATGCCCGCAATGACAAGGAAGCCACTCTCATGCGCCAGGAAATGGACAGTGCGCAAGCGGGGACCAAGGCCGGGTATGGCCGCGCGTACGAGCCGAGCATCCTCGGAACGGTCTACCCGTCCTACTACTTCTTCTCGGTCCCGAGCTTCAACACCGGTTTCACCACAGGCGTCAGCAGCGTCAGCAGCGCGCGCGGCGGCGGCACCACCACCGGCTACGGGTCCAGCGGCGGCAGCTTCTCCGGGTCCGGGAGCTCGTCGAGTTTCTAGGGCCGGGTCTCCACGGCCGTACGGCTAGGGCCCGCTCCCGGGCCGTTCGACGACGAAATCACCACCGGGAAACATGATCGTCTCGTGGCCGTCGTCGAACCTGACGAGGTACGGCGGCGCACCATCGACCCCCCTCACCTCAAGGATCTGGCCGTGCCGGTCCGTGGACTCGACCGTGTGCCCCCGGATGATGATGCGGTCCCCTGCGACTGCCTTCATGGCGATCACCTGCATTTCTCTTGACGCCTGTGTGCCCGAAAATCATTATGGCTCTTGACGGCTGGGGGCGCTACGGCCCCGCCTATGACTGGTGCAATCATCCGCTGAATTTGGCCGTCGTCAGCCGTCAGAACAACGCGGCGGTCACGGTCCGGGTGAGCTGCTGAATGATCCGGGTCCGGGGACCCATGTCCGAGTAGTTCAGGCCGCGGGTGTACACGACGAACACGAAGGCCCGGCCGTCCTTGACCAGGACACTGGCATCATGCAGGTTGCCAAACAGCAGCCCGTACTTGTGAAAAACCCCGACGCCCGGCGGGACCGCCGGAGGGATCAGCGTCTCGAAGTTCGTGTTCTGCATGTAGGACAAGAGCTGGGCGGTGTTGCGCGCATTGAGCAACTGTCCCGTGTAGAGCAACTGGAGGGTCCGGGCCATTTCTGCGGGAGTGAGCAGGTTCACCGTACGGTCGTACGTGATCCCGATCGAGGCGGCATAGTCCGTGATCCCCCGCTGACCGACCGCCCGGAGGATCAGCGCCCACGAATCGTTGTTGCTTTGCTGGACCATCTGGCGGATCTGGGCCCCGGCCGTCGAGGCCCCCATCGGGGCCGTCAGCGAGGCGCGACCGGTCTCCACGAGGTGGTAGTACGCCGACGCCGCCAGGATCTTGGCTGTACTGGCGGCGACAAACTTGCCCTGGGCTCCGTAGCCGTGGACCACGCCGTCCGAAACATCGATCAGCGACACCCCCAACGCGTAGGCGCTGTTCGCCGCGATGATCGCGTTGATCTGGCTGTCCAGTTCGGGGCTGATGGCCGCGACCGCGACGGCGGGGACTTCAGCGGGCTTCCCGGCGGCCGCCGCTTCGGCGACGGACGCCGAGACAGGGCCCGCCACGGGTGACGCAGTTGCGGGCAGGTCAGATGCCGAAGTTGTACGGATGGCGTCGGCGGCAGGCGCCGATGCTTGGGCGGTCGTCGGCCCGGGCGCGGCGGCGGTGCCCGACGATGTGGCAGCCGCGGCCGGCGGGTCAGCCGGTATCCCTGCCTGCACGCCGGCGTAGACGCCACCGGCGGCTACAAGGGCAAGCGCGACGGCGGCCGCGGTCAGATACTGCGGCCGGATCCTTCCCCCACGCCTGGCACGGGGCAGCGGCCCGGGCGGGGATCCGTCGCCGGCCCGGTGCGCGCCGGGCCGGTTGTGGCGGGGGGTCGGCTCAGTCATCCGGACCGGCCCCCGGGCTCTTGTTCGAAATGGTTCGCAGGCATGGTTCTTCCCCGAAGGTGACTGACCGCGGTGGGGCCATAGAGTCCCTGCATTCTTCCCGGTCGCGGCTCGCCGCGCAAGGGACAGGCCTCAGGAACAGCCATGTGAGCCACGCAACCCCGGGGCGTACTCTGTAGAAAACATAGGGAGCGGCGATGCGAAAAATCATCCTGTTCATGCAGGTGTCCCTCGACGGGTTCTTCGAGGGTCCGGACCATGACATCAGCTGGCATATGGTCGATGACGAACTGCACAGCTTCGTCAACGCGCGGCTCGCCACCATGGGCGCCTTCCTGGAGGGCAGGGTCTCGTACGAGCTGATGGAAGGGTATTGGCCGACGGCGGACCAGGACCCGTCGATCAGCGCCCCGATGGCGGAGTTCGCCCAAATTTGGCGGGACATGCCCAAAATCGTCTACTCCCGAACGCTGACGACGGCCGGCCCGAACGCCACAGTGGTCCGGGATGTGGTGCCGGCAGAAGTTCTGGCCCTGAAGTCCCAGCCCGGCGGGGACATGGCCGTTGGCGGGGCGGATCTCGCCGACACTTTCCGCCGGCTCGGGCTGATCGACGAGTACTGGGTGTACGTGCAACCTGTACTGATCGGGCGGGGCAACTCCCTGTTCAGGGCTGCGGACAGCATTGCCCGGCTCCGGCTGCTGGAAACGCGCGCCTTTGGCAACGGGGTAGCACTGCTGCGCTACGCCGCCGCGTAGCCGACCCGTGCGGCATTGTGATGGCGCAGACGAATGCGGACACAGGAAAGACCGGCGATTCGATCGCCCCCAAGGGAAATCGATCGCCGGTCCTTCCGGACTGTCTAGCCCCGGAAGAGGCCGTGCGGCTTAGGCGCGGACGAAGGTCACGCCGCCGGTCGCGGTGAGCCAGGACAGCGGGTGGACCATCGTCTGGTTGGAGCCGTTCATCCCGCCACTGACCACCTGGCCGTTGCCGGCGTAGATGGCAACGTGGCCGGACTGGACCACCATGTCGCCGGGCTGCGGCGAGGCCACAACGGCTCCAAGGCCAAGGAACGCCCGGGGACCGATGTTGCCAACGGGCTTACCCGCAGCGCCAAGGGCCTTTTCCACCATGGCTGTGCAGTCCTGGGTGATGCCCACCTGGCTGTAGGCGGCAGAGAGCATGATGGCGTTGCGTCCGCCGGCAGCGGGCGCCGCGGCCGGGGCGGCGGCCGGAGCGGCCTGCACCTGCACGGTTGCCTTGGGTGCTGCTGCAGGCGCTGCCGCCGGCGCTGCTGCGGGAGCCGGCGCCGCGGCAACGGGCTGTTCGATCACCGGCGCTGCGACGGTATCTACCGCGGGGCGGTCAAAGCTGATCTTGACCTTTGAATCGGCGTTGACCGGAGCGCTGACCAGTCCCTTGACGTCCACGTTGGACGCCGGAGCGGAGTCGCGCTGGGCAGGTGCTGCAGCTGCGTTGGCTGCCATTCCGCTGGTGAGGACCAGGCCGGATGCGGCGGCAAGGACGGCGGCATGGCGCGCAAAAGTATTGATTGAAGACATGGATGTAGCCTCTCCCAATGCCTGCGAGGTGAGCTGTCGGATTCGGATGGGAGTCACCCGGCCGCACTCCAGGGCCCGTCGTTGCGGGCACCGTGCGGCTTCACCCCAAGACCTGCGTAATCAGCAGGCCAAAAGTGGTTTCCCCGTCTCTGCCGGTCGTTGATGCGAGTTACCCCCGGGCCGCGGCAGAGTTAGGCAATCGGCTGGGGAGCGCCCGTATCGGTGACAACAGGCACTTATCCACCGTAACTCGAACGGCATGCAAAAGTCACATTCAGGTAACGGCGGCCACAGTGCGGTCCGGCAATTGCCCATGGGGCGGCGCCGCGTCCGAACGTAGGATGATGCCATCAGCACCACGCCGAAGCGGAGGCCCGAAATGAACAGCCACTGTGTCGCCATCTGCCAGTTGAGCAATCAACCGCAGGAGGATTTCGACGTCAACACCGAGCTGCTGATCCTGGACGGCCCGGACGTCCACCTGACCACGTGGGACGCGGAACCGCGCGACGGAGGCTTCGACGAGCACGTCCTGAATGACCGGGTGGACGCGCTCGGATACATGGTTGTCAATGACTGGGCCTTCCTGGACGGAAAGGCCTACGCGGTGGTGGAGCGGCGGTCAGGCCCGGGGCTGGCCCGCAGCACCGAGCCGTGACGTTCCTGTCCCTGGCGCTGATCGCCGTCGTCGCGCTCGCCGGCCCCCTGCTGGCACTGCCGGTGCGCTGGCGTTTGCCGGTGGTGCTGGGCGAACTGCTGGCCGGCATCGCGATCGGACGCTCAGGCCTGGCGCTGGTGGACCCGGCGGACCCGACGTTTAGCCTGCTGGCCAACATCGGGTTCGCGCTGATGATGTTTGTGGCCGGAACCCATGTTCCTGTGAGGGACCCGCAGATCCGCTCCGCTCTCGGCAAAGGCTCCCGCCGGGCCATTGCGGCCGCAGCGGCAGCGGTGGCGGTCGGAACCGGCATCGGCCTGCTTTTCGGGACTGGACATGCCCCCCTCTACGCAGTGCTGCTGGCGTCCTCATCGGCCGCTTTGGTCCTTCCGATCATCGATTCCCTGCGCCTCGGCGGACCCGATGTGGTGGCGATGACCGCCCAGGTGGCAATCGCCGACATTGCCTGCATTGTGGCGCTGCCGCTCCTCGTGGATCCGCCCCACGCGGGCCGCGCGGCGCTGGGCGTGCTCGCGGTGACTGGTTGCGCGGTGCTGCTTTATTTGGTCTTGCGCTGGCTGGAGCGCCGGGGTATCCGCGGGCGCGTGCACCGGCTCTCGGAAAGCCGCAAGTTTGCCCTCGAGCTGAGGATCCAGCTGGCCGTTCTCTTCGCCTTGGCCGGTGTCGCGACGTGGAGCAATGTGTCGGTGATGATGGCAGGCTTTTCCTTCGGTCTGGTGGTGGCTGCCGTCGGCGAACCGAGGCGGCTGGCCCGGCAACTGTTCGCCCTCAGCGACGGCTTCCTTGGCCCGGTGTTCTTCGTCTGGCTGGGTGCATCACTGACTCTCACGGACCTGGCCGGGCATCCGGACATGATTGCCCTCGGACTGGCCCTGGGGGTCGGGGCCCTGCTGTCGCACGCCGGCTTGGCGTTCCTGGGGCTCCCGCTGCCCCTCGGAGTGTTGTCGGCGGCCCAACTCGGTGTGCCGGTGGCGGCGGCGAGCATCGGCACGCAGCTTCAGGTCCTGCTCCCCGGCGAGGCCGCGGCCCTGCTGGTGGGCGCACTGGTCACCATCGCCGCGAGCGCCGTCGCCGGGTCACGGGCGGCGCGGACTTTCGCGCTGCCCGCAAATGCCGGCGGCAGGTCCGGCGATGCCGGCAGCGCTGTCGGACAGGGCGATCCGGGCAGTCCGGGAGATCCTAAGGTCTGAGATCCGGAAGTCTGCACAGCCGGATGACGGCCGGGCCGGCGGCGAAGCTTCGGATCGTCACCCTCCAGCCGGCGCGAATCGCAGCTCCGGTCTCTTCTTTGCCATCTCGGCCAAGACCCGGGAAACCGCGTCCTTGACCGCAGCGCCGTCGGCGTGCCGGCGTCGAACGCCCCGCGAGTCTCGCCGAGCACCGCATGGGCATGCCGGACGAATCTGTCCCAATCCCCCGCTCCCGCGCGCAGCGCCAGCAGCGGCGAGAGCAGCGCGGCCCGGCGCAGCCAGGCATCAGGCTCGCGCACCCACCGGTCCAGCACGCTGTCAGCCCGCACCCTGGCCAGAACGTCGAGCCCGCCCACCAAGGGCCCGACGACGTCGACGGCGAGCGGATCCACGAGGTCCCGCACCCGCGCCTCGCGGATGAAGCCCTCCAGCCGGGTGAGGTCGGAGTTGGTCAGCAGCTTCACATTGGCCTGCAGCAGGACCACCGCGGCCAGCCGGCGCTCGAATACCGGCCCCGCCTCCAGTTCCGAGCCCTCCTGCTCGGAGCCCCACAGTTCGGGGCCCCACAGTTCGGAGGCCAGCGCGGTGACCTCATCGTGGGACAGCCCGGGATAGCGGCGGCCGGCATCGCGGACGGTCCCGCGCACGGCACCCACGGAGGTGCCGTAGAAGCAGAGGCCTCTGCCTCCCGGCTCCATTTCCAGCCGTGACTGGAGCTCGTCGGCGCGGCGCCAGGAGCCTTCCCGTTGCAGCGAGAGGTCGATGAATTCGGCAGCATCACTCACGCGTCCATTCTTCCGTGTGGGCGCAGGGAATGGCGCGAACCCCTCCTGCGACGTTTGCGGGCCTAGGTAACGTTCCGGTAACGTAGGCGACTGGCCGTGAAGGCCTGGCCCGAATGCAGGGCCCCGGACCGCCCCTTCTCAGGGCCCGGTTGCGCCGTTCGGCGTCTGCTCGCCCATGCTCTTGCAGCAGGGGCCGGATGAAGCTGCCCGCACTCGCCGCCGCCCTGGCTGCGACGGTTGTCTGTGCCCGTCACAAAGCCCGGAGGGGTCCGTTGTTCCAAAAAACACCGTTCAAAGAAGCACCGTTCAAGCAAACACCGTTCAAAGAAGCACCGTTCAAAGAAGCACAGTTCAAACAAGCACAGCCGAAGACACCACGCCTCAAGTCGCCACAGCTCCACAAACTAGCAATTGCGCTGAGCCTGGGCGCACTGGCCCTGACCGGGTGCAGCGTCGCTCCCACAGCCGGTGCCGCAGCCCCTTCCCCGGCCACCCAGGCCTCGGGTCCTGCCGCGGTTTCGACGTCCTCGGCGGCCACCCAGGCCTCGGGTCCTGCCGCGGCTTCCAAGTCCTCGGCGGCCACGGCGCCTAAGTCGGCGGCGCCGTCTGCTCCCAAATCCGTCGGCAGCACTGCCGCTGCAACGGCGGATCCCGGAGCCGAACCCGCACCGGCAGCCGACGTCGCACCCGCAGCAGCGGGTGGCGCACAAGCGGCAGCCACTACAGGGTCGACGCCCGCCGCCGCGGCCGCCAAGCCTGTTGCGGCCCAGGCCGCCGTCGCCGCGACCGGCGACGGTTCGCAAGCCGCCACCGCCCGGGGCTGGGGTGCGGTTGTTACGGGCGACGAATTCTCCAAGGCCGGCGCGCCCGACTCCACCAAGTGGAGCGTTTTCAAGGGCACCGGACATGCAGGCAAGGGCGTGCGGAGCCCGCAGGCGTGGTCGGTTGCCAATGGCGTGGCCACGGTCAGCGGCAACTCGGCCGGCACCACGGGCGGCATGTCGGCCAAATTTGCGCAGCAGAAATACGGCAAGTGGGAGACGCGCATGCGGACCAGCGCCCGGGACCCGAAGTACCACCCCGTGCTGATCCTGTGGCCCAACAACAACACCTCCCCCAACTGCGCAGAGATTGACTACGCCGAGGGCAGCAGAAACACCACGCAGATCAAGTTCTTCCTGCACTACGCCTGCGGCGGCTCGAACTTCCAGACCACGGCGGCCAAGACAATCGATACCACCCAGTGGCACAACTACGCCGTGGAGTGGACTCCGGCAGGCATCACCGGATACATCGACGGCGTGAAGACCTTCTCCGACACCAACCCTGCGCACCTGCCCTCCGTGGGCATGCATCAGACATTGCAGCTGGACTGGTTCCCTGACGGATCGGCCACCAAGCCTTCACAGATGCAGGTCGACTGGGTCCGCGTCTATAAGTAGGACCGGCTTAGGCATCCGACAGCCCCGCACCCCATCAAGGTGCGGGGCTGTCTTGTCGTCGGCCGATGCTCGACGCCACGGGCGGCTCGAATCAAACCTGCTGGAGCTCCCGGGCCACCACCGCGGAGACGAGCATGGAGCCGGCGGCCGTCACGGCGTCGATGACCGGAACCCCGAGCCGGCGGCGGAGCACGTCCGCCATGCCGATGCTGCTCAGGCCCGTGCTGGCCTGGACGATCACGTCGGCACCGGCATCTACCAGCATGTGGGCCGCGGCCAGGGCGTCGAAGATCCCGGCAGGCATGAGGAACGCATCGGGCGTTTCGACCCGCCCCTCCCCGTCAATGAGCAGCATGCGGTCGCCCAGTGCCTCCGAGATCGGGCCCGGCAAGTGGGCGCCGAGACCCAGGACTCCAATCCGCCCACCAAAGGTCAGCGCCGCGGCTGCGGCTGCGGAGCCCGCCCCGATGACCGGGATATCCACGGCCGCCCGGGTGGCGGCCAGCCCGGGGTCGGACGCACAACTGATAATCAGGGCGTCGGCGTCCCCGGCCATTTTCCGCGCCAGCTGGACTACCTTGGGTGCCGCAGCCTCAAGCGACGCCTGGTCGTAGACGCCGGACGGCTGGTCCGGAATGCAGCGGGAGGTGACGTTAAATCCAAATGCTTCCTGCAGGAGTTTCCCGTGGGCGTGGAGCAGGCGTCGGTCCGACGTCGTCATCACCCGGATCAGTCCAACACGCATGGCGTACAACCTTTCGAACGGAATCCTTAGTGCGAGGCTACCCGCCGAGTATTTCCATGTCTTTTCGGGCAGGTGACCAAAACAAGCCCTTTGGCTGAATCATGAGGCGGTGCTGGCGGCCGTACACATTCTGAGGGCCGCGACGCCGCAACTTGTGCATCACCTTGGCGAAAACTTCGCCCCCGTTTGGGGTTTGCGGCCCTGCGCCGTTGTATGGTTTGTCACGGTGGACCGTCTTCGGATCCGGGTACCGTGCCCGGGATGGGGGGAAGTCGGCAGGCCGGTTCCGGACTCAGCCGGAACGATGATCAAAGGAATAGCCATGTCGGTGGAGCCCTCGTCCACTCCAGTACGCCCCGAAGAACAGGTTCCGTATGACCTGGAATCCGGAGCGGAACATGCCGCATCTGCCGCTGGAATCCGACAGCAGGCCGTCAGAATCATTGACGCCGTCCTCGCCGACACCGCCCCGGAACACGACCGCGCCCGGGAGTTGCTCCGCCAGCAGATTGCTGCGCATCCCGGAAAGCCGGAACGTGCCCTGATGGAACACCTCGTGGCGTTGAAAGCTCTGGGCGCGCCCTATGAAGAGATGTCGGAAGCTGATGGCTCGGTCCAGCCAGAGTTTGCCGCGGGCGAGTAAGCGCAACGCTCACTTATAGACGCGAATCCAGTCGACCTGCATCTGGCTGGGTTTGGTGGGGGTCCCGTTGGGAAACCAGTCAAGCTGCACAGTTTGGTGCATGCCCACCGTTGGCTGATGCGCCGGGTCCGTGTCCATAAACCACAATGACCCATCGAGGTAGCCGGTGATCCCGGCGGGCGTCCACTCCACTGCATAGTTGTGCCATTGCGTCGTGTCGATAGCCCGCGAGGCCCGGGTCTGGAAGTTAGGGCCGCTGCAGGCGTGGTGCAGGTTGAACCCAATCCGGGTGGTGTCCCAAGTGCCTTCCGCATAATCAATCTCGGCACAGTTGGGCGATTTGTTGTGGTTTGGCCACAGGAGCAGGACCGGGTGATATTGCATGTCCCGCGCACTGGTTTTCATTCGGGCCTCCCAGCGGCCGTACTTCTGATGGGCAAACCTGGCGGACATGCCGCCCGTGGTGCCTGCAGCATCGCCGCTGACGGTCACGACGCCGCCACCCACCGCAAAAGCCGTCGGACTTCGGATCCCCTTGCCCGCGTGCCCTGGGCCCTTGTAGATTTTCCATTTCGCGCGGTTAGGCGGCCCGGTGTAATTGAACTCATCCCCGGCCACCACCGGGCCCCAGCCGCGGACGACGGCGGCTTGGGTCCCGACGGAGGCGACGGCGCTGATCCCGTCAGAGACGGCAGTCACGGCGGCTTGGGTCACGGCTGGCCGGTCGACGGCGGTCACGGCCGGCCGGTCGACGGCGGCGCCATACCCGGTGAGAGCTAACGCGCCTGCGGCCGTCAGGGCCGCGGCCGTGCGCCCTGCGAACATCGTCCCTCTATCCGGTCGGGACCGGTCCCCGGCGGCCACGCCCCTCAGACATACTGGCCAAACCAGGCAAGGGTGTCGTTCCAGGCGGCGGTGGCCTGCTCCTGGTTGTAGCGCGTCCCCGTGTCATTGTGGAAGGCGTGGTCCACGCCGGGATAGATCTTGAGCTCGTTCCGGACGTCGGTTTTGGCCAGGGCATCCCGGAACGCCGGCATGGCGCCGGTGATCCGCTGGTCCTGTTCTGCGTAGACACCAAAAACGGCCGCCTTGATCGCCGGGACCTTCTCCAGATCAGGTGCGGGCCCATAAAACGCAGATGTCGCCTTCAGGCCCGGGATCGCCGTCGCCGACTGCCAGGTGATGCCGCCGCCGAAGCAGAAGCCGATCATGGCGATCCGCCCCTGGTCAACGAAGTCCTGGGCGTTCAGGTAGTCGAAGCCGGCGGTGAAGTCGGCGACGTGACGCTGGGCCCCTGCCTGGGTCAGCGCTCCCGGGACAGCGTCTGGGTCCATCCCCGCGGTACCGCCTTCACGGCTCAGCAAGTCCAGGGCCAGTGCCGCGTACCCGGCTTTGGCGAAGCGGCGTGCCACATCCTGGATATGGGGTGTCAGCCCGCGGTTCTCGTGGCAGATCAGCACGGCCGGCCCGGCGGCACCATTCTCGGGCCGGGCGAGATAACCGCTGATTTCGGTGCCGCCCGCAGCGAACTGTACGGTCGCCGTCGTGAGTCCGGGCGCCCCCTCTGGGACAGACAGCGGACTCTTGGCCCCCGGTACTGCGCCCGCAGACGCGGTACCGGTCCCCGGCGAGGATGGTGACGGCGTCGGCATGGGGTCAGTGCTGCGGGGAACCTCTTCGGGCGTGCAGCCGACCAGAAGCATTGCTGCCGACGCCGCAGCCATGCTGCCCATGATGAACGCCACCCGGCGCGTGAACGTGCGCTGGCTCATGGCGCCGGAACGGTAATCGTCGAAGAATTCCTCGATCAGGTACTTCTCAAACTTGCCAAGCTGGGTCATGAAGGCCTCCTCCAGTGTGGCGATCATCCTCCTCCGAAGTCAGATTTCAGGCAAGGGCCCTGCAAGGCTGCCTACCCGGCGGCGCCGGGGCACTTCCAACGACGACGACGACCTAGCGCTGCGCTGGCTCCTGAGCGGCAGCGGCCCCTCACCCTGTCTCATTGGGTCCTGCCCCCGGAGGCGGATAACGACCTCGATTCAGTCACCTCCGCCTTTGTCGTCCGCCCAGGGGTGAGCCGATCTAAATTGTCGTAGGTCGCAGGGAAACTTGATTCATGGACGGCAATCAGGGGCCCGAAGTGGTTCCGGCAGGACACGGCGACACCGGTTTCCGCCGCGCCGGGCGCGGTGCCCCTCCCGGTCCGGCCGCGGGCCCAGGCACCGCGCCGTCGGCCGTCGAGGACCTGGTCCGCATGATGTCCGCGATCCGTCCGGCCACGGACGGCCCGGGGATGATCGACCAGCTCCGGGTACTCGAGGACGTGAAGTCGGCCGCGGCGGCCGCGCAGGCCCGGATCGCTGTCTCATTCGATGCCGCCCAACGCCGCGATCAGCGTGCCGCCGGAGTTCCCGCGGAGCGGCTCGGCGCGGGGATCGGCGCGCAGATCGCCCTGGCCCGGCGCGAATCACCGGCCAGGGGCGGCCGGCTCCTGGGTCTGGCCAAAGCCCTCGTGACCGAGATGCCGCACACTCTCGCCGCCCTGCAGACCGGGCAGCTCAACGAATGGCGCGCCACCCTGCTGGTGCGCGAGACCGCGTGCCTGACCGCCGCGGACCGGGCCGCCGTCGACGCCGAACTCGCGCCCGACGCCGGGGCACTCGCCGGCGTGGGCGACCAGCGCCTCGTGGCCGCCGCACGTGGCGCCGCGTACCGGCTGGACCCGCGCACCGTGACCGAACGTGCCGCGCACGCCGCCAGTGAGCGGCACGTCAGCCTCCGCCCGGCGCCGGACACCATGTGCCTACCTGACCGCGCTGCTCCCGGTGACGGCCAGGGCGTCGGCGATCTACACTGCGCTGAGCCGGCACGCCGACACCCTCCGGGCCGCCGGGGACCCCAGGGGCCGGGGCCAGCTGATGGCCGACGCCCTGGTCGAACGCAGCACCGGCACCCCGGCCGGGATCACCGGGGTCGAAATCCAGCTCGTCATGACCGACCGCACCCTCCTCCGGGCCGACTCCGAGCCGGCCCGGCTCCCCGGCTACGGCACCGTCCCCGCCGGCTGGGCCCGCACCCTCATCAGCCGCACCGCCCATGCCACCAACGCCACGGCCGGCAGCTCCCTTGACCCCGGCACGGCTCCTGGCACGAACCACGCTGGCACCGCCGACCATTCCCAGGGACCCGGCAGTCCCCCTGGACCGAGCGGCGTGGCCGGGACGGCAGACCACGCTGCATTCGGCGTGTGGCTCCGCCGGCTCTACACCCACCCCGGCACCGGCGACCTCGTCGCGATGGACTCCCGTGCCCGGATCTTCCCGCCCGGGCTCCGCCGCCTCATCCACACCAGGGACGACACCTGCCGCACCCCCTACTGCGATGCGCCTATCCGCCACCTGGACCACATCATTCCCTGGCACCACGGCGGACCCACCGCCCAGGCCAACGGCGCCGGCCTCTGCGAAGCCTGCAACCACACCAAAGAAACCCCCGGCTGGACCGCCCGCACGGTACGCGACCCCGCACCCGCGCAAACACGCCCGCACACCATCGAACTCACCACCCCCACCGGCCACACCTACCACTCCACCGCACCACCCCTGCCCGGAACACCGCTCCGCCCGCCGGCGACAGAGCAACTAGGCCAGCGGCGCCAGCTCCGGCACCAGGCCAAAACTCGTCGACGCGCGCGCGGCCTTCCACCAGCCGCCTGAGGCCAAATGGTTCAGTCCACGGGGCCCGAGCCCCCATCCGGCCGGAGGCCCGTCAGCGTCTGGACTGCCTCTGCGATGCCCACGTCCTCGCGTTCAAGCTCTTGCAGCCACCCTCGCCCGCAACCAGGCCGAGCCGCTCCAGGCAAATAGAGTCCAGCCGAACAGGGTCCGGGAGTCCCGGAACCGAGTCCCGGCACCCCGGAACCGAGGCCGGGTGCCGCTATCCGGTAACCTTCAGGGTCGTCCTGTCCCAGGTCAACCGGCCGTGCTGGAATTCCGATATGCGCCCGGTGAGAACCAGGCGCTGGTCGCTGGTCGGATAGCCCAACCGGCTCGTCTCCCAGCCGAGCGACGCCCACTTGGCCCGAATCACCCCTTGGACCGCATGCGCCCCGGTAGCCGGCGTCCAGTAGATTGATGCCCCGTTCGAACCGGAGAAGTGGTTGTACCGCCCCACCTTGTCCGGGGTGCCCTTCTCGTCCGTGATCGGATAGCCCAGCGGTCCTGTCTCCGAACCCAGCGCCATCCATTTGGCCCGGATGGCACCCTGGACAACGTGCGCCCCGGTCTTCGGCGACCAGACAATAGACCTTGTACCCGTACCTGCAAAGTGGTTGTACTGACCCACGCCATCCGCCGACGCCTTCGTATCGGTGGTCGGGTAGCCTAGGCCCGTCTCCCAGCCCAGCGACGCCCACTTGGCACGGACGGCCCCTGTCACCGAGTGGGCCTTGGTTGTCGGTGCCCAGTAGATCGATGCCCCACCCGCACCGGAGAAGTGGTTGTACCGTCCAACCCCGTCCGGGGTGCGCTTCTCGTCGGTGATCGGATATCCCAGGGGTCCTGTCTCCGCCCCCAGCGCCCTCCATTTGGAGCGGATCGCGCCGGTTACCGAGTGCGCCCCGGTGGTCAGCGAATAGTAGATCGAAGTCCCGCCCGCACCGGAGAAGTCACTGTACTTCCCCACCTTGTCCGGCGACACTTTTTCGTCGGAGGTCGGGAATCCGAAGGGACCTCCGGCGCCGCCCTCGGCCTTGTAACGCTTGTAGATCTCATTGAGGACTGCATGGGCCCCGGTCTTGGGTGACCAGCAGATCACTCCTCTGGTGTAGTCCTGGCACTTGCCAACGCCCACGGCGTACTCCGCTGTCAGCGACCGGCCGAGGCTCGAACCGGGGCGGCCTGCATTGATCTTCCACCCGTACGCAGCGATGGGGTCATCGGTACCGTTCCCGGTGAGCATGACTTTCTTAGCGGCTTGGCCGTCGTCCGCGGTGATCAAGTAAAAGGTCTCGCTCGTCCCTGCTTGCCCGACGGCCGTGGGCGCGAAGGTCACAGTCTGGAATGCGGTTTCACCGGCGGGAATTTTCAAGCCCTCGGAGATGGGATTCGTGGTGGAGAAGACGCCCTGCGGCGCTTTCGCCTTCGTGATGGTCATCGGGACGTTACCGGTGTTCTTTATCTCGAAGGCCCTGGTAACCGACGTCCCGGCGGGGACGTCACCGAAGTCCAGGGAGCGCGGCACCTCGAGATGCGCCGCGCCGGAGACGGCAGTCGCGGCCACCTTGACGGTCACTTTCCCGCGGTCGCTGGAGACGACGAGCGTATCGGTCACCGGACTCGCCGACGTGGGACTAAACGTCATGGAGACCGCAATCGACGCGAGCGGCTGGATGGTCTTGCCCACCACCGGCACTGTAGCCGGATCGACCCTGAGCTGGGAGTTAGCCGGCAACGTGACGCCGGTGATCTTGGCGACGGTTGTGCCCGTGTTGACGATGTTGACCGTCTGCCGGCTGACCGTCTTTGTCGGGACGTCGGTGAACTGGACCACGGCCGGAGTCGCGCCCAGACCCTCCTTCGTGCCGACGGCGTGGACGCCGATGAGGTCGGTCTCGCCGTCGGCCGTCTTGACCGTCAGGGTGCCATCGGCCTGGCCAGGAACCGTCGGCGAGAAGTTCACGGGTACCGTCATGCTCCCGCCCTTGGCCAACTTCCGGGGCAGCGTGAGCGTGGTTCCGATCTTGAACGGGGCGCGTGCCGTGATGGAGCTGACCGTCACCGCCCGCGACGCGGTGATCGTCACGCTCCCCTTCACGGTGGTACCCACCTTGGCGGTGCCGAGATCGGTGTTCTTTGCCCCTACCGCTGATGTTGTCGGGGCGCCGAAGCCCATGACGTGCCCGTCCCGGGTGCCCACGTACACACGGCCGCGGTCTGTGGCCACCGAGGAGAACTTAGCCCCAATACCCAATGGGGCGCTGAACACCTCCTTGAGGTTCCCGGTGTTGTCTGGGATTGCACGGTAGGCGCGCAGTTCGGCATCGGCCCCCGTCCCTCCGCTGACGTAGACCACCCAAACCAGGGCCGTGGATCCGTCCGTGCCGGTAGACGTCACTGACGGAGCGCCGGAGCTGAACCCGAACGTACCGGCAGACGTCCCGACGGCGGCCAGGCTGATCCCGCCGTTGGCGCCCGGCACGAGCTTGAAGGCCCTCAGGTACCCGTTGCTTTCGACTATGTAGAGGTATCCGCCGCTGGGCGTCCCGAGGAACGCGGGCCGCCCCCACACTCCGCTGTACGGACCGGCTTTATCCAGGACGGCGTCTGTTCCGCCCGGCCCCTGCGCCATGCCCCCCAGGTTGTCCCGGTCCAGCAGGTACATGGTGCCGTCTTTACCGATTTGGGCCAGCAGGTGCGGGTGGGCAGCCGTGCCATAGCCGTCCGGGATCGCGACGGGAGCTCCGGCGCCCAGATCGGCGTCGTTCCGGTTCAGTTTCGCGTTGTCGGCCGGGCTGAAGAAGTCGGTGGCTTTCAGGTTGCCGTCACTGCCGACCCGGAGCCGGACCACCGCCTCCGCCAGCGTGGTGGGGGGCTTCGATCCCGGGCCGGGCTTCGGCGAAATGCCGTTACCCGTGGTGAGCAGGATTTGACCGGGGCCGTCGGACACCAGCCCTCCGCCGGATTGCCAGATCCCGCCCTCCGCGTTGGCGTTGCCTGATTCGGTGGCCCACATCGTCGTCTGCCGGCCGGCGGTCGATACGCCGACGACATAGCCGACGAACGGGGTGTAATCGCAGTGGCTGGCAAATCCTGCATACACGACCCCGTTCAAGAGCAGCAGCCCTGGGCGCTGCATCGCCGTCATCGGGTTGAACGGGCGGGTGGGGTCATTTGTCGGGGCGCCTTGGATTGTGACCGGGAATCCGGGTTTCTCCGCGCCGGTCGCCACATCCAGGGAGTGCATGTACCAGTGCGGGAACTGCTTGCTGGCCCCGTCATTCACCTTCGCGAGCAGGAAGACGCTCTTCGTCGCCGCGTCGTAGACCGGCGTCGAGGTAACTCCGATATTCGGTGTGAGGTCACCACAGTTCACGGTCGACGCCGGCCACGCCGGCCCGAGTTTGCGGGTCCACTTCTTCGCACCTGTGGCGCTGTCCAGGCCGTATACGGCATTGTTTTCCGTCGCGGCAATCACGGTACTGCCTACTACGAGCGGCTGGGCGTAGACCTGCCCGTCCACGGTTGCAGAGAACAGTTTGCCAAAGTTCGAGGAGGCGACCGCCGACGGCGAGAGCCCGGGTTCGTTCTTGTCCCAGCCGGTCCGCAGTGAATCGTGGGCGATGGTCCCCACGTCCGCGACGGCGGGCACGCTGAGGGACAGCCCGGCAAGTGCGAGCGATGCCGCCAGCAGGGACGCCCAGGCGCCCCGGGACCACGCGCGATGCCGGGACCATGCTGCGAAGTTCGTGGCCGCCCGGTGCTTCCGAAGGTGCGGCGACCCACCCATGCGCCCACCACTCAAACGGCCCTTAAAATGGCCGGACAACACCCAAGATTCTGTTTGATCACGCATGGCTGAGACCCGTTTCTGACCACTACATTGACTTTATTAACCCAGTACTCTGGAGCCTAGAATCGGGGGTTAAAGAGCGCGCGAGTGGTTGCTACCCGACTTTCCGGGGGCGATTCCCGTCTTTTTTCCGGGCGCTACTTGCCCGCTGCGTGGGCGAACGCCATTGCCTACTTGCTTCTCCTGGAAATCCAGGCGGAAGCCCTTCAACGGGGACGAAGCGGGCATGCGGAACTCTCAGCGTTCCGGGCCCGAGCCTTGTTTCGCGACGGCTGCGGGCGCCTTTCGCTGGCGGGTCTCCCCTACCGGTTCATCAATGCGTGCTGGATGGCGGAACCCAGCGGACTTGCAGCGGCCAGGGCCACAAGGCCGGCGGCGGGAACACCAAGCACCCACGCAACCCGGCGCCGTCGTGCCTGATCAACCAGGCGCCGGAGGGCGGCGAAGTTCCGTTTGAGCTCATCGGGATTGCCCGGCATCGCGGGCTTCGTGTGCCAGGTCCGGGCATTGACGGCAGCGGCGGCGGCGCTTTGGACCTGTTCCGCATTCAGCACGGCGTTGCGCCGCCGCAGGAAGGCCAGGAGCTGCCGATCGCTCAGCACAACGACCTGGCGCGGCTCCTCCTTGATCGTGAGCCGCTGCGGTTGAACGATCACCACGACCGCCGTGACGTCGACGGCGGCACCCACCGCGGTGCTGAGCAGCTTCGAGGCGCGGGCGGCCTCATGCGCGGAGTTGTAGAGATGGCGGAGTTTCTTTCCCGACACCATCAGGGTTTGCCCTGCCACCCAGACCGATTGACCCGCATGGTTCTTGGTGTTGAGGGTGAAGACGCCGGCAGGACCGACCAACACATGATCGATATCGGCCCAGCCCGAGCCCACGGGGACGGCATGCAGCACCAGCCATTCGGGGCCGAGCCCTGCCAGGATCCGACCCACGGCGATCTCGCCCAGCGCACCCCGGTACCAGGGCCAGCTGGCGTCACTCAACGGACTGGCGCCGAACATCCGCCTGGGCAGCGAACGCGGCGGAACGAGCGCCTGGACCGCCAGCAGCTCCTCGATCACAGACTGGGCCGCAAATCGCTCGGCCAGCGGCGCCAGCACCGGGTAACCGCTCATTGCCGCGACTGTCGTGTGGGACGCATGCGAGGCAGCATAGCTGCCAAAGCCCGGCCCCGCGCGGAGGCGTGTCGGCCAGCCGGAATCCTTGCCAGCCGGAATCCATGTATGCGGCAGCGTTAGGCTCATCCCATGTCGCCCGATCAATACCTGGCCGAGCTGGCCAGCTCCCTGGACCAACTCAGTTCGCTCGCCCGGCAGCCGGCGGGCCAACTTGCCAGCGCTGTGCCGGCTTGCCCTGGCTGGACGCTCGAGCAACTATTCGGGCATCTCGGTTCAATCGAGCGGTGGGCCGCCGCCGTGGTTCGTGGCGGAGTGTTCGTCGAGGAAACCGCTCCCCCGTCAGTGGCCGCCGCGGCCTGGTTTCTCGAGGGGACGGCCCCCTTCCTCGGAACGATGACGGCGCTCGATCCCGAGAAGGAATGTTGGAACTTTGGTCCGCCACCGCGCAAGGCAGGGTTCTGGCTTCGCCGCCAGGCCCACGAACACGCCATTCACCTGATCGACGCCTGCCAGGCACTTGATCTGGAGATCCCCGCTCTCGGCAGGGACTTCATGCTCGACGGCGTCGACGAGGTCCTGGCGATGTTCACGCCGCGCCAACTGCGACTGGAACGGATGCCGCACCCGGACCAAGGCGTGATCTTCCGGGTGCCCGGGGCCGCCGGCTGGACCGTCGGCCCGGGTCCGGCGGTGGCATCGATTACCGCTCCATTGCCGGTGATGTACCGGGGCCTTTGGGGCCGATCCAATCTGGAAGATGCGGCCCTTATTGAAGGTGACACCGCCGTTGCCCTTCGCGTGCTTCGGGGCCCGCTCACACCGTGAGTCCCGGATTTCGGGCTTAAGATACGAACACGTCCTGGGAAACTGTGGACGCTCCATGAGTCGCCCGATGCTTTCGTGACCGCATGTTCGAAGGGAACCCAAACGCATGTCAGACCACGCTACAACCGGTAACGCAGATCTCTCCACGCCCGCTGCGAGGTGGGGCATTCTCGGCACAGGGTTCATCGCCGGGCTGCAAACGCCGGACCTGATCGGCCACGGCTCCGTGGTCCAGGCCGTGGGCTCCCGGAACCTGGAGTCGGCGACGGAGTTCGCGGCCCGGTTTCAGATCCCCTCGTCCCATGGAAGCTACGAGGACCTGGTGGCTGACCCGGCCGTGGATATTGTCTACATTTCGACTCCGCACCCGTTCCATCACGAAAATGCGCTGTTGGCACTGGACGCCGGCAAACACGTGTTGATTGAAAAGCCCTTCGCCATGAACGCCTGGCAGGCCCGGGAGATTGTGGAGCTCGCCGAGTCGAAGGGACTGATCGCACTTGAGGCCATGTGGACCCGCTATCTTCCGCACATGGTCCGTATCCGTGAGCTGGTTCGATCCGGCGCGCTGGGCGACGTCCGGACGGTGATCGCGGACCACAACCAGAATCTGCCCAAGGATCCGAAGCACCGCCTCAACGATCCGGCGCTGGGCGGCGGGGCGCTCCTGGACCTGGGCATCTACCCCGTTTCGTTCGCCTTCGACGTCTTCGGAGCGCCGGTCAGCATCAGGGCAACGGCCAGCATGACTGAAACCGGTGTTGACCGGCAGACCGCGATGATCTTCGAATACCAGGACGGGCAGCAGGCCGTGCTGCACTGCGCGCTGGACACGGCAGGGCCAAACCAGGCCTCGATCATCGGAACTGAGGGCCGAATCGAGATCCCGTCAGTCTGGTACGAGCACACGGCCTTCACCCGGTACGACGCCGACGGTAACGTCGTTGAGCTTTTCGATGAGCCCGTCACCGGGCGCGGAATGCAATACCAGGCGCGGGAGATGGAGCGGCTCATTGCGGCGCACGCCACTGCCAACGACATCCTGCCACCCCGGCAGAGCGTTCAGGTCATGGAGGCTTTGGACGAAGTCAGGCGCCAGATCGGCCTCGCCTACGACAGCGACAAGTAGGAAGACAGGCGTGCCTAGGCGCCCCAATTCTAGGGGAAGGGACGGTCCTCCGCCGCTCAGCCACGTCCGATCAACCCGGTCACGGACTCGAGCTCTTCTTCCGGGACCTCCTAGCCATGCCCGTGCGCTGGGTTCAGGCCCTTCGCGTAGGCCGCCTGCCCCACGTGCTGGAGGCAATCGGCAATCGTGCTGACCAGCCGCACCCCGAGCGTCACGGGCGGGTCCCAGCGGGTATCGACGACGCGGTCGAAGTCGTCGTCGCCGAGGGCCTTCAGAAACTCCACGGTCTGGCGGTGAACGGCGTCGTAGTATTCAAGCAACAGCTCCGGCGGCGCCTGCACCGCGTCGACCTGGCCGCTCGTATGGCCGTAGCCGGTGTCCCGCTTGGAAATGGGCAGGTCGAAGCGAGCGGCAAAGCCCTGCGAGGTCCAGACCTGGTCCAGGCCTGCGGCGGAGGCCAGTTGCGCGTCCTCGACCCTGCTGAGGTGCCAGATGAGCCAGGCCATCGAGTTCCCGGTGCCTGCGGGCCGGCGGAGCAGCGTGGCGTCGTCGACCCCTGCCAGGGCCGCGGCCACCGTCTCATGGATCCGGCCGAAGGCGTCCAGCAGCAGTTCATTGGATTTCATCGAGTCCCCTCGCTGTGCATGATCGAAGTGCCGTGAATGATCGAAGTGCCGTGCATGATCGGTGAGCCCATGCTTGCACGGAGGCCGCACCGGCGGATAGGGCCGAGCGTCGCGGCTTCCACGGCGCATGCGGAGATAATGCCGGCGCCAACCCCACCGACCACAGTCCGCGAGGTCTTGGCAGCGGACACCGCCGCGCCTACCCTTACGGACTATGAGCAACTTGTTGCCTGTAGCGCAGCCGGAGCGACCAACAATCAGTCGCTGGGAACGCCGGGACAAGTTCCATCTCGCCGGTATCACCGGCTTCGTCCTCCTGCTCAATGTGGCCGGATGGGGAGTGCTGATCCTGGCCGTGGCTCCACAAAACTTCTCTCTGGGCCGCTCCGGCGTGTACGGGATAGGGCTGGGCGTTACCGCCTTTCTGCTCGGAGTGCGGCACGCGTTCGACGCCGACCACATCGCCGTAATCGACAACACCACCCGCAAGCTGGTCGGCGAGGGAAAGACCGCGCTGGGGGTGGGCTTCTGGTTCTCGCTGGGCCACTCGACCGTTGTCTTCGGCGCGGCGCTGCTCGTGGCCCTCGGCGTGAGAGCGATGGCCGGCAGCGTGCAGAACGATGACTCGGCCCTGATGCAGACACTGGCGCTGGTGGGAAGCGTGGTGGCTGGAACGTTTCTTATCCTGATCGGGCTGACGAACCTGGTGTCGGTGATTGGCATAATCCGGGTGTTCCGCGGGATGCGGACGGGCGAACTGGACGAGGCAGAGCTTGAGCATCAGCTCAACAACAGGGGCCTCCTGGCCCGACTGCTCGGCGGAACGATCAGGCGGATTGCCAAGCCATGGCACGTCTATCCGGTCGGCCTGCTGATGGGCCTGGGATTCGACACCGCATCCCAGATAGCCCTGCTCGTGCTCGCAGCCGGTTCCGCGGCCTTCTCCCTGCCCTGGTACGCCATCCTGGTCCTGCCGGTGCTGTTCGCCGCCGGAATGAGCATCTTCGACACCGCCGACGGCGTGTTCATGTCCAGGGCTTACGGGTGGGCGTTCCTCAAACCGGTCCGCAAGGTGTTCTACAACCTCACAGTCACTGTTCTCTCGGTGGTGGTGGCACTGGTGGTCGGTGTCATCTTGTTGCTCGGGCTCGTGGCGGACAAACTGGGAATCGACTCAGGGCCGGCGGCCACCATCGGCTCGCTGGAGCTGGAAAACGTCGGGTACATCATTGTTGGACTCTTCGTGGTCATCTGGCTGATCGCGCTTGCCGTCTGGAAATTTGGCCGGATCGAGCAACGCTGGAGCCAATCCGGCACCAGCTGAGGCCCCAGCCGGCGCAGAGTGGCTCAACAGTTGGGCGAGTCGAACTCGTAGGCCCCCGAATCGGCGGCGGCCGTTCCGTTGCAGTCTCCGTCCTGGGGTACGGCACGTCCGGCGAGGTCGAAGGCGGCGGGGCTCGCTCCGGCGCGGTCGATGGCCGGACTGGTGCCTGTCAGGTGGAGATCGGCAGGTGCGTTCACGAAGCGAGCAGATGCAGTGGTAGACGTGCTGTTCGGCACGAAGTTGACCGGACCATTGAGGACGTTCTGCCTTTCGGTCCAGCCCGAGCCGTTGATCCACAAGGAGTTCTTGACGCCTACCAGGATGTTGCCCCGGATCACGGTCGACGACGGGCAGCTCGCATGGCAGACAATCGCCTGGGACTGCGGCCCGTTCAGGTAGACCGTATTGAACTCAAAAACGGTGCCGTTCGTGGGCCCGAAGGACGTCCCTGGTCCGCGGGCGATCAAGCCTTTTGCTTGGGCGCAGTTGGCACCGCACGTCGACCGGACCAGGTTGTAGCGATAGATGTTGCCGTCCGCAGTTCCGGAGGATCTTCCGATCTCGGAGAAGTTGTTGTTGTCCAGGGACACATTGTGATGAATGTAGTTCCGGTTGCCGTTGTAGATTTCGAAAGAACCGCCGTCGCGGTTGTAATCGTAGGAAAACGCCGTGGACCCGCTGACCGTGTTGCCGGAGACCTCGTTGTCGTTGCCGTTGACCAGCACGCCGGAAGCGCCGGAGTCGTCACTGCAATTCACTGCCTGCGGTGTTCCGCAGTTCGTGCCCTGCGTCAGGACGTTCATGATGTTGTTGTTGGTCAACACGTTGCCGGTGTATTTCCCGAAGTCGGACCCGTTTCCTGCCTTGATGCCCACGGCATTGTTGGAGGCGCTGGAGTTCCGGACGGTATTGCGGTCGCCGGTGATGCTGATGCCCGCATAGCCGCAGGAGACGCCGCGGAGCCCGTCAACTGTGGTGAAGTTGCCGTTGATCCTGATGCAGTTCCCCGATTTGCCGCCTGTGACGGTCGGGGCGGTGCCGGTCCCGTAGCCGTTCACGGTGATGGGCGCGGCAACGGTGCCGCTCTGGTTGATCACAATGCCTCCGGCCCAGGTGTGGCCCCGGCGGAAACTGACGGTGTCGCCGGGCTTGAGGACAACCGAGTTGATCTTTGACAGTGACTTCCATGGCGCAGCGCTTGAGGTTCCCGCATTGGTGTCGCTCCCGGAGGCACTGACGAAGTACGTTGTACCCACGGCCTGGGCCGGCGCCGAGAGGCCCACGACCAACCAGCCGACCGCGAGGAGGGGTGTGAGCACGGCTGTGATGACGGAACGGACTCGGGCTTGGGCCATCCGCCGAACCTACTGGGCGTAAGTTGTGAAAAGCTGGGGCCTGGTCCGCGGACCGGCGCCGTCCTAGGGACGCCTGCGCTCAGCGCCGCGTTCGCCGCGAGTGTGATAAATCCCTCACTCCCCGTGGCTGCGCGTGGAGTTCCCGATTCTCCCGGCACTTCCAGAGGCCACGGCCGCATCCGAGCCGATCTTCTTAGATCGGATGAATTATCTTGGCGCGGGAGCGTGTTTTTAGAGCGGAAATTCGGATTTTGTGGCATCAGTGCCTTTTGGCAGAATTTAAGGCTTGGGTGCGGACAATGTCCGCGCCCAGTTTTGCGGAAGCGCTTCCGTGACGATTCCAGCCACCACAGGGAGCACCATTCATGATTTCCGTCAGCCGGGTTTCGAAGAGCTACGGCTCCGGGCCGACTGCGGTCCGGGCCCTTGACGACGTCACACTGTCCGTCGCCCGCGGCGAGATCTTCGGCGTCGTTGGCCAGAGCGGCGCCGGTAAGAGCACGCTGATCCGCACCATCAATTCCCTGGAGCGTCCGGATTCTGGGAGCGTCAACGTTGATGGCCGCGAGATGACCACGCTGTCCGGCGCAGAACTGCGCCACGCACGCCACAACATCGGCATGATCTTCCAGCACTTCAACCTGCTCAGCAGCAGGACCGTGCAGGCGAATGTCGAATTGTCATTGGAGATCACCGGCGCGGGGCGCGCAGCCAGGCGCACACGGGCTCTCGAGATCCTCGAACTCGTGGGCCTCCACGGCAAGGCCTCCGCATACCCTGCACAATTGTCCGGCGGACAGAAACAGCGCGTCGGCATCGCCCGCGCGCTGGCATCCAGCCCCTCAGTGCTGCTGAGCGACGAGGCGACCTCGGCGTTGGATCCTGAGACGACCCAGCAGATTCTTGATCTCATTCGGAAACTGAGCAAGGACCTTGGACTGACCGTGCTGCTCATCACGCACGAGATGGATGTCGTGAAGCGCATTTGCGACTCCGCCGCCGTCATGAGCGGCGGGCGGATCCTTGAGCAGGGGCCCGTGGCACAGCTGCTGACGACGGAGAAATCCCTGTTGGGCCGGGCGCTGTTCCCCATGGGAGAGATCCCGGAGACGCCCAGCGCAATCGTTGACATCACCTTTAGCGGAGTCAAGACCGACCGGCCCGTGATCGCCCAGCTGGCGCGCAAGCATGGCATCGACGTCGGAATCCTCGGCGCCGCGGTGGAAACCATCCGCGGACTCCAGACTGGGCGCACCCGGCTGGAGCTGCCCGGTGACGAGCGGACCGTGGCCGCCGCCGTCGCCGATCTCCGTTCCCAAGGACTCTTCGTGGAGGTAGTCAAGTGATCGACCGCAACGACCCTTACTTCTGGTCGGACCTCTTGGACACGATCCTCAAGGGCGCTGGTGAGACGTTTTACACTGTGGGCCTGAGCTTGCTGTTCACGGTTCTCTTCGGCCTGGCCGCCGGCGTCCTGCTCGTGACCACCGAATCCGGCGGTCTGCTGGCGAAGCTCTTCGGCAGCCGGGCGCTCGGGTTCGTTCGTCAACCGGGTGCTGGACGTCGTGGTGAACATCGGCAGGTCCGTCCCGTTCATCATCCTCATGATCCTGCTCATTCCGTTCACCCGACTGCTGGTCGGATCCTTTATCGGGCCGACCGCGGCCATTGTCCCGCTTGACCATCGCCGGCATTCCCTTCTTCGCCCGGCTGGTGGAGATAGGCATCCGCGAAGTTCCTGTGGGACTCGTTGAAGCCGCCCAGTCGCTGGGCGCCAGCCGGTGGACCATCCTGACCAAGGTCATGGTTGCCGAGGCCGTCCCGGCCCTGGCGCTCGGGCTGTCCACTACCGTCGTCGGACTCATCGGCTACTCCGCCATGGTGGGCGCCGTGGGCGGCGGCGGCCTCGGGGATGTCGCTTTCCGCTACGGCTACCAGCGTTACAGCCCGGAGTACATGTTCGGCGTCGTCATCCTCCTGGTCCTGCTGGTGCAGGTCTTCCAGTCCCTGGGCAACTTCGCGGCGCGGCGCCTGTCCCACCGGTAGCCGCCGCCCCACCGCCCCAAACCTCCGTCCCACCCCCATCCCATTCTGCGAAAGAGTTCCAATGTTCCGTGCACAAATCCTGAAAGCCGCCGCAACCGGCGCGGCCGCCATCCTCGCCCTGTCCGCCTGCGGCGCGAGCACCGCCAGCCAGGGCGGGGCCACCGAGACCATCAAGGTCGGTGCCCTCGCGGTGCCCGCCGGGGACATGCTGAAGCAAGTCCAGCGGGAGCTCGCCCCCAAACAGGGCCTCACCGTGGAGTACAAGGAGTTCAGCGACTACAACACGCCCAACGCGGCCGTGAGTGACGGCGACATCGACGCCAACCTGTTCCAGAACACCACCTTCATGGAGACCTACAACAAGGCCTCCGGCAAGAACCTCGTCAGCGTGGGCAAGGTGTATCTGCCGCCCATGGCCCTGTACTCCAATGACGTGGCCAACCTTGCGGCCCTTCCCGACGGCGCCTCGGTCGCCATCCCCAACGACCCCACCAATGAGGCCAGGGCCCTGAAGCTGCTGGCTTCCAAGGGGCTGATCGAAGTCACCGAAAACCCGATCACACTCAAGGACGTCAAAGCCAACCCGAAGAACCTCCAGTTCACGGAGATCGAAAACGCCAGCCTGCCGCAGGCTCTCAATGACAAGGACGCGGCAATCGTGACCCTGGCATTTGCCCTTCCCGCCGGCCTGAGCGCCGACAAACAGCTGCTGGTCGAGGGCAAGGACAGCGCCTACTACAACGTCCTGGCCGTGAAGGCGGAGATGAAGGATGATCCGCGCGTGCAGAAGCTGTACACGATCCTGACCTCGCAGGACATGAAGGATTTCATTCAGACCAAGTTCAAGGGCCTGGTGATCCCGGCCAGCTGACCGGCATCTGACGGCGGTCCCTGGTTCCTCCCCCGGACCATCCGGTTCGGGTGAGGTGCCGGCCCGCGAAGACGCCCTATGGTCAGGGCATGGGACTATTACGGCACCGGCGTGACAAACCCACAGGCGTGCGGTTTCAGATGCGCGAGAAACTGCTGTCGATCGGGGATGACTTCTGGATCGAAGACGATCAGGGCAGACGCGCCTACAAAGTCAACGGCAAGGCGGTCCGGATCCGGAACACATTCGTTCTGGAGGACGACTCCGGAAACGAGGTGGCGCGCATCCAGGAGCGCAAGCTCTCGATCCGGGACAAGGTCGCCATCGAGAGCGGCGGCGACACCGCCGCGACAGTCCACAAGGCGATGGTCGGACTCCGGGACCGCTTCGCCATCGATGTGAAGGACGGCGCCGACCTGAAGGCGCACGGCAACATCGTCGACCACGAGTACGAGATCGAACGCGACGGCCACACGGTCGCCACCATCTCCAAGAAGTGGTTCCGCGTGCGTGAGTCCTACGGCGTCGAAGTCGCGGAAGGCGAGGACGTCCCGGTCATCCTTGCGATCACCGTCGCCATCGACTCGATGACCTAACCTGTTCAGGCACCATGGCGCCCAGGAAACGCACCAGATCCCTACTAGCCGCGACCCTTTGGTGGCTATTCGGCTTCTTTACCGCGAGCGCGGTATGCGGCGTCCTGGCCGCCAGCCTCCTGGTCCCCACCGTGGCCGCGGCCGGCGTCGCCGTCAAAGAATCGATCGTGTTGTTCAACAACCTTCCGTCGGAGCTGACCGTGGATCCGCCGTCGGAGTCGACCCGAGTGCTCAGCGCCGACGGGAAACCGATCGCCACCTTCTACGCGGAAAACCGCGTGAAAGTCAGGCTCGACCAGATGTCCCAGTACATCAAGGATGCGATCGTCGCGATCGAGGACCGCCGCTTCTACGAACACGCCGGCATCGACCCCCAGGGGATTCTCCGGGCACTGGTGTCCAACCTGAGCAGCGGGGGCAGGCAGGGCGCCTCCACACTGACCCAGCAGTACGTCACCAACGTGCTCAATGAATCCCTCGTGTCTGCGGACAAGGGCGATCAAATTATCCTCAACGGGCAGAAGAGCATGGCGGTCAAGATTCGGGAGATGAAGCTCGCCATCGAACTGGAGAAGAAATACACCAAGGACCAAATCCTCGAGGGCTACCTGAACATCGTGTTCTTCGCCCGGGACGCCTACGGCATTGAAGCCGCGTCCCGCTACTTCTTCAACACCACGGCCAAGGACCTCACCCTGCCGCAAGCTGCGCTGCTGGCCGGCCTCGTGAACAGCCCCAGCTTCTACAATCCCGACGTCCATCCGGAAAACGCCGTCCAGCGGCGCAACCAGGTTCTCGCCAGCATGCTCAGCCACGGCGCTATCTCGCAGACGCAGCATGATGCCGCCGTCGCCGCCCCGGTGGAGCTTAAGATCACCCCCGGGAGGCAGGGCTGCGCCGGCGCGGAAATGGCGCCGTACTTCTGCGACTACGTTTCCCACCTCATCCTCAACAACCCGGCCTACGGCGCGGACGTTGCCGAGCGCGAGAGGAAGCTGTTCCGCGGCGGCCTGACCATCAGCACCACCCTGGACAGCCGGCTCCAACTGGCCGCGCAGGCGCAGGTCGATGCCACCGCCGGGGCCAACCCGGACAAATGGGGTGCCGCGATGGTTTCGATCGCGCCCGGCACGGGCAAGATCCTGGCGATGGCGCAAAACACTGTCTTCCTCCCGGCGCCCGGAAAATTCGATACCCAGCTGAACTTCAACGTCGATTCCAAGGATGCCAACGGCAACGACCTCAACGGCGCCGGCGGGTTCCAGCCCGGCTCCACCATGAAACCGTTCACGTTCGCGGAATGGCTCAACGAGGGCAAATCCCTGGCCGCCATGGTGGACGCCTCCCGGCGGTCCTATCCCCTCGGATTTCGGTGGCGGTCAAGCTGCGGCAGGGTGCTCGGTGCCTACAGCACGAGCCAGAAGCACCTCGGCGCGGCGGACGATCTCCAGAACAACGACGCCGGGATACTACCGCCGCATGCGCGTGGACTACGGGCTGTACAACTCCATCAACACCGCCACGTTCGCCGAGGCCGCCCAACTGGACTTCTGCGGCATCCAGAAAATGGTGGACGCCGTCGGGATCCACAGCGGCGTGGACAACGCCCGGGTGAACATGCACCAGCTGGGCAACCTGCTCGGTGCCATCGGCGTGGCGCCGCTCCATCTGGCCAATGCGTTTGCCACCTTCGCCAACGACGGCAGATACTGCACACCCATTGCCATTACGGCCGTAACCGACGCAGCCGGAGAGAAGCTGCCGGCGGAGACCAGCGCCTGCCGTGGTGCGATCAAGCCCGAGGTCGCCCGCGGAGTGAACGCCGTGCTGCAGGACGTGCTGAAGCGCGGGTCCGGCGTCTACATCAAGCCCAAGGTCCACGACCGGTTCCCGACCGCGGCCAAGACGGGCACCTCCAATACCAACGGCGCCACCTGGGTGGTGGGCTACACGTCCGGTATTGCCACCGCTTCCTTCTTCGGCGACGCCCTGGAAGGCCAGAAGCGGCCCGGCCAGAACATCACCGTCAACGGCAAGTTCTACAAGGCCATTGACGGGTACATGCTCGCCGGCCCGCAATGGGCGAACTACATGGTGCAGGTCGCCGGATACTACCCCGCCGCTGCCTTCCCGCCGCCGCCGGAGTCCATGACCCGGACCCAGACGCCCCGGACCCCGTCCGCGACCCGGACTCCGTGCTTCCCGCGGTTTGACCGCGCGCCGTGTCGTTAACCGTGGCCCGAGATGCTCTGGATCAAAATCCGCACGCTATGCCCTCGGGCTATACCATCGGGCCCGGAGCCTCTATCCTCTTGCCATGAGAGACGGGGGCAAATTCCGGCGAGGGGAATCGCGACACCGCACGCGGGTGGCCCGTGAATACCGCTAGCGCCCAGCCGCATGACAATTACGACGCTTTCCTGTCGAGGCTGGACGCCGCCACAGCCAGCCTCAGCACCCGGGCGGGGTCGTTGGACAAGGCTCTGGCAGCCGTCGCGTTGCTCCTGGGACCATACGAATCCGCCGTCCGGAAATGGGAACGACGGCGCCACTACGTCAGTAAGCAGCTCGCCGCGCACTCCGGGTCCCCGCAGTCCTACACCGCGCTGTGCGAGCTCCACATCGTGGCAGGAAAGATGGAATCGATGCTGCGCGGCCGTGTCGAGCGCGTCACCGAAAAGCTGGCGGTCATGCAAGGGCGGCGCGAGGCCATCGACAAGTCACTGCTGGAACTTGAGCTGAGCAGAATCAAGCTGACGTCGTCCCGGATGCTCTCCCAGGACCGCGAAGCGTTGAGCGGCATCTTTTCTGAGCTCGCCGGCTCCACCGTTGCCACCGGAGCCATTCCCGATATGGGGCTGCTAAGCGACCTCAAGGACGCACGCGAGGCAATCATTCTGGCCGAAGCGCTGATGGAAGTGAAGGGGTACTAATCATGGAAATCTCAAGGCGCCGCTCAGCCCCGCAAGGACACCGTCGCTCTTGTTCGATGGTCAAAGAAGCCCGGCGAAAACCCCGTTATCAAGTTCATCATGTCCAGTATTTTCGGATTGATCCTGTGCCTGTTCCTGATGATCTTCCTGCCCGGTTCTCAGAAGTTTCGGTGCCATGGTTTTGTTTACCTTCCTCTTCGCCGCGCTTCTCACGGTGCGCACGGTCTCGGCCCAGCGACGGTTCATGCGGGGGCTGACCAAGAGGGTCAATGACACCCTCGCCGAGGTCACAAGCAGCCCTGGCGACCAACTTTCGGTCAAGCAATTCCGGCACATGACCAAGAGCGGCGAGCAGATTCCGCTCCTTGTCAGCGGCGTGCCCGGGTTGACCCTGCGTGTGGCACGGGCTTCAACGCTGGAGAGACATGCGCCCGAGAAATGGGTTGCGGTCTTCACAGTGGTCCCTCCGGAAAACGGGACCGACAGCTTCGACCGATTGGTGGCCGCGGCAATTAATGCCGGGCCCGGTACCACCAGCACCCACGTCGCATAGCCACCGTATGGCCGTCGCGGGAGCAAGCCGCGCGTCGTCAATCCCAGCCCAGGGCTGGGCGGAGGTCGCGGGAAATCGCTTCGAGCAGCCGGACGTTGAAGTCCACGCCGAGCTGGTTGGGGACGGTGACAAGCAAGGTGTCCGCCGCGGCCACGGCCGCGTCCCGGGCGAGTTCCTCGACGAGACGGTCGGGTTCGCCGATGTAGCTGCGCCCGAAGCGGGCCAGCCCGCCGTCGAGGTAGCCCACCTGGTCCCGGGCGTCAGCCTGCGCACGCAGCCCGAAGTAGCGCCGCGATTCGTCGTCGATCAGCGGGATGATGCTGCGCGAGACGGACACCCGCGGCGTGCGCGGGTGGCCTGCGGCTACCCAGGCCTCCCGGAATCCGGCGATCTGCTCTGCCTGCAACTGGTCGAAGGGTACTCCGGTGTCTTCCGTCAGCAGGGTCGAGGACATGAGGTTCATGCCCTGCGTCCCGGCCCACCGGGCGCTGGCCCGGTTTCCCGCACCCCACCAGACCCGCTCGGGGAGCGTTTCTGACAGCGGCTGAATCGGGACCGGCCCGGTGAGCCCGCTGACCTGCGGATTGGCCACGGCAATGCCGGCTCCGGAGATGGCGTCCCGGAAGCGTTCCGTATGCCGGCGAGCCATGTCGGCGTCGGACTCGCTGCCGGCGGGGAGGTATCCGAAGGCCTCGTAGCCGGCCAGCACTGTTTCGGGGGAACCGCGGCTGACCCCCAGCTGCAGGCGCCCGCCGCTGATGAGGTCGACGGCGGCGGCCTCCTCGGCCATGTAGAGCGGGTTCTCGTACCGCATGTCAATGACTCCGGTGCCCATCTCAATGCGAGAGGTGCGCGCGGCAATCGCGGCGAGCAGCGGGAACGGCGAGGCCTGCTGCTCGGCGAAGTGGTGGACCCGGAAGAACGCGCCGTCGACGCCGACTTCCTCCGCGGCCACGGCCAACTCAATCGCCTGCAGGAGGGCGTCCCGGGCGGAACGCACACGCGAACCGGGGACGTCGCCCCAGTGGCCGAAGGATAGGAACCCGATCCTTTTCATAGTTAGTCGTCCGCCCCGCTGATCAGATCCAGTACGCGGTGCAGCGCCGGATTACGGGCTTCCCGCCGCCAGATGGCATGCAGTTCGACCGGATCGGTCTCGAATCCACCCAGTTCAATGTATTCCACGCCCTCGATGCCAAGGGCTGTTGAGGATTGTGGCACCAGGGCGATTCCACGCCCGGCCGCAACCAGGAAAATCATGGTCAAGATCTGGCTGACCGTGTGGACAAAGGTGGGGTGGGATGAAACCAGGCTGATGACCAGGTCATAGAAGTAGCGCGCCTGGGTGGGCGAGTGCATGATCAGGTCTTCCCCGTGCAGGTCCTCCACAGTCACGAGCCGGTCCAGCCGCGTGAAACGGTGCCCCACGGGGACCGCCACCATGATCGGTTCCCGGTAGAGCAGGCGCGAATCGAAAAGGTCCTCATCAAAGGGCGGGCGGGCAAGTCCGAGGTCGATTTCGCCGTTGATCAGGGCGGCCGTCTGATCCTTCGTCACCATCTCCCGCAGGTCGATATCGACGTCCGGAAGAGCGCTGGAGATTTCGTTGAGAAGGGCACCGAGCAGCCCGAACGTCGATGCCGCCGTAAAGCCGATGCGGACGGAGCCGGCCGAGCCCTGAGATATCCTCCGGGCCAGGCTCGGAGCGGCTTCGGCGAGCTCCAGCAGCTTGACCGCATCCGTGAGGAAAGCCGAGCCGGCGGCTGTCAGTGCGACGCCCCGGTTGTCACGCTCAAACAGCTGCACGCCGATTGACTTTTCGAGCTTTTGAATCTGCCGGCTCAGGGGTGGCTGGGTCATGTTGAGCCGCGCGGCGGCGCGGCCAAAATGGAGTTCCTCAGCGACGGCGACGAAGCCACGTAGTTGGTCCAGGGAATACATAATGCCGAAACAGTATCACGCCATGCCTTAATCGTCTTGGACACGCATCGACGGCCACCTCTAATGTTCAGTGGTAGCCGCCGACGTGACGGAACTCACCAAGAACGACTTCCGTCCTCACAGCGAACATTCAAAGGAGAATCTTCATGATCAAGTCCACCTTCAGCCGACGCTCTGTACTCGGCGCGGGAACCGGCCTCGCACTCGCCCTGGCCCTAACTGCCTGCGGCGGCAACGTTGCCGGCAACAGCGCACCGTCAGATGGCAGCAAGTTCCCGTCGGGTCCCGTCACACTGACCATCGGGGCCGCTCCCGGTGGCAGCACGGACCTGATCGGACGTGCCTTGGCCGAAAACGCCAGCGCGGGCCTGGGTGCACCGATCCCGGTCGTCAACAAGCCGGGCGCCAACGGCGCGCTTGCCACCAAGGAGGTGGGCGGCGCCAAGGCAGATGGCCAGACGCTCGTCATCCTCAACGCTTCCCTGTTCGCCATCACCCCGCTGGCCGTCTCCGCCAACGAAGCAGTCAAGATCGAGGACTACGAGGTCATCACCGGGATTTCTCAGGACGACTACGTTCTGGTCACAAATGCCAGCTCCGGAATGAAGTCCATGGAGGACCTCACCAAGGCGGACAAGAAATTCAACTTTGCCACCACCGGCGTCGGCACGGGCAGTCAGCTCGCACAGGCCCTGCTGTTCAAGCAGGCTGCAATCGAAGGCACCGATGTGCCGTTCGACGGCGGCGCCCCCGCCATGACTGCTCTCTTGGGCAACCAGGTCGATGTGGCGACCATCCAGCTGGCCGAAGCCATGCCGCAGATCAAGGCAGGCAAGCTCAACCCGGTGGTTGTCTTCTCGAAGGAACGGAACCAGTACCTGGCCGACACTCCGACGGCCATCGAAGCGGGCTACGACGTTCCGGTTTCGCAGTTCAGGGCCGTCGCGGCGCCGAAGGGCACCCCGGAGCCGGTGCTCGAGAAACTGCGGGCAGCCTTCAAGGCCGCCTTTGCCTCCGAAGCGTACAAGGCGTTCAACAAGCAGAACCTGTTTACCGCAGCGGAAAACGATGGAGCGCAGGTCGCCAAGGACTGGGCTGCGGATGCGGCGAAGTTCAAGGAACTTGCACAGAAGTACGACGTTGACCTGGGCGGCGGGAAGTGACGTCAAGCTCCCGGCCGGAGGCTCCCCTGGGCACCTCCACCCCGCACGCAGCATCCGGCACCGGGTCCCCTGCAATCGAAGCCGATCCTGTCGAGCCGCTGACAGCCGAGCAACTGGCCGCTGAATGGGACGAGGAACGACCTCCGCATGCCGGGCCCCTCGCCAATGTCGCGGCCGGCGTCGTGACGGCATTGCTCGGTGTTGCCGGCATTGCACTGTCGCTGTCCATGGGCATCGGCACCCCCGAACGGCCGGAAGCCGGTATGTGGCCCCTCATCATCAGCCTGGTGATGGCGGTTCTGTCCGTGGCACTGCTGCTGTTCGGGCGCAAGACCCTGGATGCCGAGGCGTTTTCATCCTCCAGCTGGCAGGTCGCCGCCGGTGTGGGAACCCTGATCGGATTCGTTCTCGTCATCGGCCTGACCGGTTTTGAGATCCCGACGTTGCTCCTCACCTTCTTCTGGCTCAGGTTCCTTGGCAAGGAGACGTGGCGGATGTCGACCCTCCTCAGCGGAATCGTCACCGCCGCCTTCTACCTGATCTTCGTCGTGGCACTCAGCGTGCCCATCCCCCACCTTTTCTAGGGAAAATCATGGACATATTCGGACCAGTCCTCAACGGATTCGGCGTCGTGCTGGAACCCACGAATCTGCTGTACTGCCTCATCGGCGTCGTCATCGGGATGCTCATCGGCGTTCTCCCCGGCCTCGGCCCGGCGGCCACCATCGCCATCCTCCTGCCGTTGACCTACGGCGTCGAACCGGTGACTGCCATCATCATGCTGTCCGGTATCTTCTACGGCGCCCAGTATGGCGGCACCATCACCTCCGTCCTGCTCAGGCTGCCAGGCGAGGCATCCTCTGTCGTTACCGTCTTTGACGGCTACGCGCTGGCCCGGCAGGGCCGGGCGGGAACGGCGCTCGGGATAGCTGCCATCGGATCCTTCTTCGGCGGAACCGTATCCATCATCGGATTGACGCTCCTGGCACCGATCGTCGCCGGCTTCGCCCTCGGCTTCGGACCGCCGGAGTACACCGCCCTCGCCATGCTGGGCATCCTGCTGGTCGCCACCGTAAGCAACGGCAGCAAAATCAAATCGATCATCGCCGCTTCCCTCGGGCTGCTGCTGGCCACCGTCGGCCGGGATGGCTTCACCGGGGAATCGCGGTTCACCTTCGGCAACCTCTCCCTCTCGGACGGTCTGGACTTCGTTCCAATCGCCATGGGCATCTTTGGGCTCGGCGAAATCCTGTACAACCTGGAGGAACGCCACAACAAGGTGCAGGCTCCCGCCAAAGTGGCCAACGTCTGGCCCTCGCGAAAAGACCTCAAGGAATCGTCCGGAGCCATTGGCCGGGGCTCGCTCCTGGGATTCTTCCTGGGAATCCTGCCCGGCGGCGGCGCCACCATCGCCTCCCTGGCGGCCTACGCCATGGAGAAGAAGCGCGCCAAGAACCCCGAGCGGTTCGGACGGGGGGCAGTGGAGGGTGTCGCAGCACCGGAAAGTGCGAACAACGCCGCGGCGACGTCGTCCTTCATCCCGCTCCTGACCCTGGGCATTCCCGCCAACGCCACCATGGCGATCATCTTTGGCGCGCTGCTGATCCAGGGGGTTACCCCCGGACCCCAACTCGTGCAGGACAACCCGGAGCTCTTCTGGGGCGTCGTCAACTCGATGTACATCGGAAACATCCTGCTGCTGATCATGAGCATTCCGCTGGTCGGCGTCTTCGTGAAAATCCTCCGGATCCGCGCCGCAATCCTGGCACCGATCACGGTGCTCATCACCCTGATCGGTGTGTACACCATCAACAACAGCCTTTTCGATATCTGGCTGGTCATCGCCTTCGGCGTCCTCGGCTACCTCATGAAGAAGTTCGGCTTTGAGCCGGGCCCGCTGGTGCTGGCCTTTGTTCTCGGATCGCTGCTCGAAGAGAACCTGCGGCGCTCCCTGCTCCTGTTCGGCGGCGAGCCGGCCGGCTTCGTCACGCGTCCCATCTCGGGTGTTCTCCTGCTCCTGTTCCTGCTGGTGCTGCTTCTGCCCCTGCTGCAGAAGGCATTCAGGAAATCACGGGCCAACCGGTCACTGAACACGGCACCGCACAAGGAAAAGGAAAAGGAAACGGTATGACTATTTTGATCGGCTATGTACCCACCCCGGAAGGCGAGGCAGCACTCGATACCGGAATCGCCGAAGGCAAGCTGCGGAGCGAAAGCATCGTCATTCTCAATTCGCCGCGCAAGGGTGCGCCGATAGACGCCGCCCTCGCCTCCGCCGACCAGGTCGCCGCGCTGCTGAAGCGGGCCCACGATGCCGGGGTCACGGCGTCGATCCGCCAGCCGGGCCACACGGACGACCTGACCGACGAGTTCATCGACATCGCCGATGAGATCGACGCTTCCCTGATCGTCATCGGACTACGCCGGAGGTCACAGGTGGGGAAGTTCATCCTCGGGAGCCACTCCCAGCGGATCCTCCTGCAGGCCGACCGGCCGGTGCTGGCAGTCAAAGCCGGCGAAAAGTCCTAAAGCCCACCACAGTCCCCGTTCAGCAGCCCACGCCGGGCCCCGGACCACCAAGCCAGGAGTATCAGAGCCGTGAACCACGCAGCCAGCCCCGCCGGACCCCACCGGATCAAGGACATCACCATCACCCCGGTGGCATTCAAGGATCCTCCCCTCCTTAACGCAGTCGGCGTGCACGAGCCGTTTGCGCTGCGGGCCATCGTGGAGGTCACCACCGACACCGGATTCTCGGGCCTCGGCGAATCCTACGGGGATGCCCCGCACCTGGAACGCCTGCGGCTGGCCGCGGAGGCCTTGGCCGGGGCGGACGTCTTCAACATCAACGACATGCGGCGCCGGGTCGTCACGGCCTTGAGCGCCGATACTACTGTGGGCGGGCACGGGATGTCCGGCATGGTCACCGGTTCCAGCACACCGGACCGGGTGCTGTCCCCGTTCGATGTGGCGTCGCTGGACATCCAGGGAAAAATCCTCGGGCGTCCCGTGAGCGACCTGCTGGGCGGCGCTGTGCGGGACGAAATCCCCTTCAGCGGCTACCTCTTCTACAAATGGGCCGGGCACCCCGGCCACGAGGACGACTCCTGGGGAGCCGCGCTGGATCCGGAAGGCATCGTCCGGCAGGCCCGGCGGATGGTGGACGACTACGGCTTCACCGCCCTCAAGCTCAAGGCGGGCGTATTTCCGCCAGAGGAAGAGGTGGCCGCCATCAAGGCACTCCGGGACGAGTTCCCGGACCTCCCGCTGCGGATCGACCCCAATGCCGCCTGGACCGTGGAGACTTCCATCCGGGTGGGCAAGGACCTCGACGGCGTGCTCGAGTACCTTGAAGACCCCACGCCCGGTCTCGCCGGCATGGCTGAAGTGCGCCGCAACGTGTCCATGCCGCTCGCGACCAATATGTGTGTGGTCAGCTTCGGCGACGTGCCCGGGTCCGTCGAAGCCGGGTCCGTGGACGTGATCCTCTCTGACCACCACTTCTGGGGCGGCCTCCGGCGGTCCCAGGCCCTGGCCGGGATCTCGGAGACATTCGGTTTGGGCCTGTCCATGCACTCCAACTCGCACCTGGGCATCAGCCTGGCCGCGATGGTCCACCTCGCGGCGGCCACCCCCAACCTTGACTATGCGTGCGACACGCACTGGCCGTGGAAGGAACCCGACGAGGACGTCATCGTGCCCGGACCCCTGGTGTTCCGCAACGGGGCTGTCGGTGTTCCCACCGCGCCGGGACTCGGCGTCGAACTGGACCGCGATGCCCTGGCACGGCTCCATGAGCAATACCTGCGCTCCGGCATGCTCAACCGTGACGACACCGGCTACATGCAGAGCCTCCACCCCGACTACGAACTGGAATCCCCGCGATGGTGAATGACCGCATCACTTCGGTGAAGGTTTCCCTGGTGATCCTGCCCCTGCAGAAGCCAGCCAGTGACGCCAAGGTGCTGACCGGGAAGCAGAAGCCGCTCTCCGAAGTGGCGTTCCTGTTCGCGGAGATCATGTCCGAGGAGGGCCACGAAGGCGTCGGCTACAGCTACGCCCTGCGGGCGGGCGCGCCGGCGCTGTACGCCCACGCCCGGGAACTCGCTCCCGAACTGATCGGCGAGAACCCCAACGACATCCAGCGGATCTGGAGCAAACTGGCGTGGCTGGGCCAGTCTGTGGGCCGCAGCGGAGTCACCGCCCAGGCCGTCGCCGCCTTCGATGTTGCCCTGTGGGATCTGAAGGCCAAGCGCGCCCGGCTGCCCCTGGCGCAGCTCCTCGGCGCGCACCGGGACTCCGTCCCCTGCTACAACACCTCGGGCGGCTACCTTTCGACGCCGATCGATGAGTTGATCACCAACGCCCAGGCGTCCCTCGCCGCAGGCATCGGCGGGATCAAGATCAAGGTCGGCCAGCCAGACCGGCGGCTGGACCTCAGCCGCGTTGCTGCCGTCCGGTCGGCGTTGGGCGAAGACGTCCCGCTGATGGTCGATGCCAACCAGCAATGGAACCGCACCACGGCAATCCGCATGGGGCTCGCCCTGGAGGAACAGGGACTGACGTGGATCGAGGAGCCTTTGGATGCCTACGATGCCGACGGCCACGCTGAACTCGCCCGCCAGCTCGCAACGCCCATAGCTACCGGCGAAATGCTCACGAGTACCTCCGACCACTACGAGCTCATCCGGCGGGCCGCCGTGGACTTTATCCAGCCCGACGCCCCACGGGTCGGAGGCATTACGCCGTTCCTACGGATCATGGCGCTGGGAGAACAGGCAAAAATGGCCATGGCGCCGCACTTTGCCATGGAAATCCACATCCACCTGTCGGCCGCCTACGAACTGGACGCATGGGTGGAGCACTTCGACTGGCTGGAGCCGCTCTTCGACGAGCGGCTCGAGATCCGAGGCGGACACATGCATGTGCCATCGCGCCCTGGCCTGGGATTCAGCATCAGCGACCAGGCCCGGACGTGGACTGTCACGACGGACACGTTCACGGACACGCGCCTGCTGACGCCCCATCCCAGCAATGCATAAAGGGTATCAACCCATACATAAATAGGCTTAGACAGACATAGATCCACTGCCTAGGCTGAAAAGGAACCAACACCATCCGCCCATTACGGCGCTCACCCGGAGGACCACATCGTGGCAAAGTACACACCCCAGGAACTGGCGAACGTCCTCAAAGACGGCCTGCTCTCCTTCCCGGTCACCTCGTTCGATGCACAGCTGCAGTTCGATGAGGAAAACTACCGCAAGCACCTCGCCTGGCAGGCCAGCTTTCCGGTCGCCGGGCTCTTCGCGGCCGGCGGAACCGGTGAAGGCTTCTCGCTGACCCCGTCCGAGTCCGAGCGCGTTGTCCGTGCCGCCGTCGAGGAAGTCGGCGGCATCGTCCCGGTCCTCGCCTCCGCCGGCGGATCGACCGCCCAGGCCGTCGAGAACGCCCGCGCCGCGGAAGCCGCCGGCGCCGAAGGCATCCTGCTGCTCCCGCCCTACCTCACCGAAGCGGACCAGGGCGGCCTGATCGAACACGTCAGCGCCATCTGCCGGTCCACCTCCCTCGGCGTCATCATCTACAACCGTGCGAACGCGATCTACAAGGACACCACCGTCGCCACGCTGGCCGACCGCCACGAGAACCTGATCGGCTTCAAGGACGGCGTGGGCGACCTCGAACACGACGCCCGCGTCTACGCCAAGCTCGGCGACCGCCTGTTCTACCTCGGCGGCCTCCCGACGGCGGAGACCTTCGCCCTCCCGCTGCTGCAGCTGGGCATGAGCACCTACTCCAGCGCCATGTACAACTTCGTGCCCCAGTTCGCCCTGGACTTCTACCAGGACGTCCGCAACCAGGACCGGGTCGCCGTCAACAAGAAGCTCAACGAGTTCGTGATCCCTTACCTGGATATCCGCGACCGGGTGAAGGGCTACTCTGTCTCGATCGTCAAGGGCGGCCTCGACGCGATCGGCCGCTCCGCCGGCGGGGTCCGCCCGCCGCTGCAGAACCTGGCACCCCAGGACCTCGCAGACCTCAAGTCCCTCATCGCCACCGTTTCCTAGGAGGACGCACCGTGACACTCACAGGACGCTCACTCATTGCCGGCCACGCCGTCGCCGGGGACGGCAAGACCGCCTACGCCTTCGATCCCGCCACCAACCTCCAGCTCGAGCCCGCGCTACACGCTGCTCACCGAGGAACAGCTGAAGGACGCCACCGCAGCGGCAGCCGCAGGCCTACCCCTCCTTCAGCACGCTCGACCCGGAAACCCACGCCGCGGTTCCTGGAGGCGATCGCCGAGAACATCGAGGCGATCGGCGACGAACTCGTCATCCGCGCCGGTCTCGAAACCGGGCTGCCCGGCCGCGAGGCTCCAGGGCGAGCGGGCGCGCACCACCGGCCAGCTCCGGCTCTTCGCCGGCGTGGTCCGCCAAGGCGACTTCCGCGGGGTCCGGATCGACCCGGCGCTGCCGGACCGCTCTCCCCTGCCGCGTGCCGACATCCGCCAGCGGCAGATCCCGCTCGGCCCGTCGCCGTCTTCGGTGCCAGCAACTTCCCGCTGGCCTTCTCGACGGCGGGCGGCGACACCGCCTCCGCCCTCGCCGCCGGCTGCCCCGTGGTCTTCAAGGCCCACAACGCCCACCCCGGCACCGGCGAACTCGTCGGACAGGCCATCGCCAAGGCCGTCAAGGACCTGGGCCTGCACCCCGGCGTGTTCTCGCTGATCTACGGTCCGGGCAGCAGCATCGGCCAGGCCCTCGTCGCCGATCCGGCCATCAAGGCCGTCGGCTTCACCGGCTCGCAGTCCGCCGGCATCGCCCTGATGCGCACCGCCGCCGCCCGGCCGGAACCCATTCCGGTCTATGCGGAAATGTCCTCGCTCAACCCGGTCTTCGTCTTCCCCGGCGCCCTGAACGGCTCCGCCGAACAAATCGACGCCCTGGCGCAACAGTACGTTACCGCCGTCACCGGCAGCTCCGGGCAGCTGTGCACCTCCCCCGGCCTGCTGTTCGCCCCTGCCGGTGCGGCCGGCGATGACTTTGCCGCCGCCGTCGGCCGGGCCGTGTCCGCCTGCGCCGGGCAGACCATGCTGACTGAAGGCATCGCCGGGTCCTGGAACGCCGGTGCCGAAGCCCTGGGCTCCGCCGGCGAACGTCAGCGTCGTCGGGCAGGGCGCCGAAGGGGCGACGAAGAATGCCCCGGCCCCGGCCATCTTCGGCACCAGCGTCGCCGAGTTCGTGTCCAACCATGTGCTGCACGCGGAAATCTTCGGCGCCGCCAGCCTGGTGATCCGTTACTCAACCACCGAGGAACTCATCGACGCCGCCAACCGGCTCGAAGGCCAGCTCACGGCATCCCTGCAGCTCACCGAAGCGGACTACCCGACGGCGGCACCGCTCATCCCGGTACTGGAGCAGAAGGTCGGCCGGATCATCGTCAACGGCTGGCCCACCGGCGTCGAAGTGGGCCACGCCATGGTCCACGGCGGCCCCTTCCCCGCCACATCGGACACCCGGACCACCTCCGTGGGCACGCTGGCGATCAACCGCTTCCTGCGGCCCGTCGCCTACCAGAACCTGCCCCAGGAACTGCTCCCGGTGCCGCTGCAGGACCCCAACCCCTGGCAGCTGAACCGCCGGATCGACGGCGTCGTCGAGGATGCCAAGCCGCCGCGGCAGAACAGGCAGCAACAGAGAAAGCAGAGGTCAACGCGTGACCACGCAGCCCACCATTGCCCACGTTGACGTGGTTCCGGTTGCCGGGCACGACAGCATGCTGATGAACCTCAGCGGCGCGCACGGCCCGTTCTTCACCCGCAACATCGTGATCATCACCGATTCAGACGGCCGGACCGGCCTCGGCGAAGTGCCGGGCGGGGAGAAGATCCGCGCCACCATCGAGGAAGCCGGCGCCTTCCTGGCCGGCCAGCCGGTGGCCCGCTACCGTTCCCTGCTGCGCGACGTCGCGGCGAAGTTCGCCGACCGCGACGCCGGCGGCCGCGGCCTGCAGACCTTCGACCTGCGCACCACCGTCCATGCCGTCACCGCAGTCGAGTCCGCACTCCTTGACCTGCACGGACAGTTCCTCGGGGTTCCGGTCGCGGAACTGCTCGGCGACGGCCAGCAGCGCAGCTCGGTGCCCATGCTCGGCTATCTGTTCTTCATCGGCGACCCCGGCCGGACGGATTTGCCCTACCTCGTGGAGGACGCGCCGGCGGACCGGTGGGAAAAGCTCCGCCGACAAGAAGCCATGACACCCGAGGCCGTGGTGGCCCTGGCCGAAGCAGCCCAGGAACGGTACGGCTTCAGCGACTTCAAACTCAAGGGCGGCGTGCTCTCCGGCGACGCCGAGGTTGACGTGGTGACCGCCCTGGCCAAGCGTTTCCCGGAGGCCCGGATCACCCTTGATCCCAACGGCGCCTGGCTCCTGGACGAGGCCATCCGCCTGGGCAAACGCATGCAGGGCGTGGTGGCCTACGCCGAAGACCCCTGCGGCGCGGAAGGCCGCTTCTCCGGACGCGAGGTCATGGCCGAATTCCGCCGTGCCACCGGGCTGAAGACCGCCACGAACATGATCGCCACGGACTGGCGCGAGATGTCCCACGCCATCCGCAGCAACGCCGTCGACATTCCCGTTGGCGGACCCGCATTTCTGGACCATGCACGGCTCCGTCCGGGTGGCGCAGATGTGCGCCGAATTCGGCCTGACCTGGGGATCGCACTCGAACAACCACTTCGACATCTCGCTCGCCATGTTCACCCACACCGGGGCAGCGGCCCCGGGCGAGATCACGGCGCTGGACACGCACTGGATCTGGCAGGACGGCCAGGGGCTCACCAAGGACCCGCTGCAGATCAAGGACGGTGCGATCAAGGTTCCGGACGCTCCCGGCCTCGGAATCGAACTGGACCGCGACGCCCTGGACAAGGCACACAAGCTTTATCTGGAACACGGCCTGGACGCCCGCGACGACAGCGTCGGCATGCAGTACTACATTGACGGCTGGTCCTTTGACCCCAAGCGGCCCTGCCTCGTTCGCTGAAGCAATCCCGGGCCGGGACAGGCAAGTCAATGTGAAGAGCTAAGGTAAGGGCGAATTTTGGTCGGCGTGGTCTCCGGGATCCTGATAGTTGCCGCCGTCATCACCGTCGGATATCTCATGGCCCGGCTGCGGATCCTCGGGCCGGAAGTCCAGGGCGCCCTGACCCGCACCGCCTATTACGTCACCAACCCGGCACTGCTGTTCACTGTGGTGGCCGGCAGCGATATCCGGGCCGCGCTCGGAACTGATGCCCCGCTGGCGCTGCTCTCCGCGGCGGCAGTGGGGCTGCTCTATTCCCTGCTGAGTTTCCTGTTCTTCCGCAGGCCGGTGGCGGAGACAGCCGTCGGCGCGATGGCCAGCAGCTACGGGAACGCCAACAACATCGGGATCCCCGTCTCGCTCTACGCCGTGGGAACGGCCCAGCACGTGGCCCCCGTCCTGCTAGCGCAGATCCTCGTCCTGGCACCGGTCTATTTGACCGTGCTGGGCCTCGCATCGGGGTCGAAGATTCCCTGGCAGAAACTGCTGCTCCAGCCGTTCGCGAACCCCATGATCATTGCCTCCGGCCTGGGCGCAGCCGTCGCACTGGCCGGCTGGACTGTTCCAGAACTGCTGCTGAAACCCATCGACATGCTCGCAGGCGGCGCCGTCCCCATGGTGCTGCTGGCCTTCGGGCTGTCCCTTGCCGGCAAAGCCCCGCTGCAAAAGGGCGACGGGCGCACTGAATCGCTCGTCGCCACCTTCCTGAAGATCGCCGGCATGCCCGTGATCGTCTGGGCCCTGGGACGCTTCGTCTTCGGCCTGGAGGGGCAGCATCTGCTGGCCATCGTGATCATGGGGGCGCTGCCCACAGCCCAGAATGTCTTCCTCTTCGCGTCCCCGTACCGCCGCGGCGTGATCGTGGCCCGGGACGTCATCCTGTGCACCACCCTGCTCTGCTCCGGCTCCTTGCTCGTCATCGCCTGGCTCCTTGGCTGATTTGTGGCGGCGGGCAATACTTGTTATACAAGCAAGCAACTTGTAACATAAGTTGAGCGGGGCGGAGTTGCCTCGCAGGAACTTCAGGGAGAACCATGACCAGCGTTGATCTCATCCGCCACGTAAAGCTGTCCACGGCCAGGCTTCCACTCGCCGTTCCGATCAGCGACGCGAAAGTCTTCACCGGACGCCAGAAGCCCATGACCGAGGTCGTGTTCCTTTTCGCCGAAATCACCACCGAACAGGGACACAGCGGAATCGGCTTCAGCTACTCCAAGCGCGCCGGCGGGCCGGCCCAGTACGCCCACGCCAAGGAAGTTGCCGAAGGCATCATCGGTGAAGACCCCAACGACATCGGCAAGCTCTACACCAAGCTGCTGTGGGCCGGCGCCTCCGTCGGCCGTTCCGGAGTGGCCACCCAGGCGTTGGCCGCAATCGACATCGCGCTCTACGACCTCAAGGCCAAGCGCGCCGGCCTGCCGCTGGCCAAGTTCCTGGGCTCCTACCGGGACTCCGTCCAGACCTACAACACCTCGGGCGGCTTCCTGAACGCCTCCCTGGATGAGGTCAAGGCCCGCGCCACCACCCTCCTGGACGAAGGTATCGGCGGCATCAAGATCAAAGTCGGCCTTCCGGACACCGCCGAGGACCTGCGCCGCGTCGCCGGCATCCGCGAGCACATCGGCTGGGACGTGCCCCTCATGGTCGACGCCAACCAGCAGTGGGACCGCGCCACCGCCCTGCGGATGGGCCGCCGGCTGGAGGAGTTCAACCTTGTCTGGATCGAGGAACCGCTTGACGCCTACGACTTCGAAGGCCACGCGGACCTCGCCCGCGCCCTGGACACCCCCATCGCCACGGGCGAAATGCTGGCCTCGGTCGCGGAGCACAAGGGTCTGATCAACGCCAATGGATGTGACATCATCCAGCCCGATGCGCCGCGCGTCGGAGGCATCACCCAGTTCCTGCGCCTCGCCGCCCTGGCCGACGAGCGCGGACTCGGCCTAGCCCCGCACTTCGCCATGGAAATCCACCTCCACCTTGCCGCCGCGTACCCGCGCGAACCGTGGGTGGAGCACTTCGACTGGCTCGATCCGCTCTTCAACGAGCGCCTCGAAACCAAGAACGGCCGCATGCTGGTCCCGGACCGCCCCGGGCTCGGCATCTCGCCTCAGCGAGCAGGCGCGCGCCTGGACAACAGAGTCAGTGGATTTCGGCAAGTAACCTTGAAGCCATGAGCCGGAACCTGACCGCGGACCTCGCCAGCGATCTTCGCCGCCGCATCGTCGACGGCGTCATTCAGCCGGGCGCGAAGCTGCCCAGCGAAAACACCCTGATCAGCGAATTCGGCGTCAGCCGGACCGTGGTCCGCTCGGCCCTGACCCGGCTGCAGGCGGAGGGACTGGTGGAAACCGAACGTGGGCGGGGCAGCTTTGCGCTGACCCCGCCACCGGACGGACCGCAACAGGCCGCCGGGAGCCGGCCCGTGGCCAGCCTGGAAGACCGCCTGTGGCAGCTGGAGTTCCGCATCGCGGTGGAGTCCGAGGCCGCCGCCCTCGCCGCCCGGAACCATACAGACCGGCAGCTGAAGGCGGTGCAGCAGGCTTTTGAAGACTTCATGGACAGCGCAGCGCACCCGGCGCACGCCATGAAAGCTGACTACGAGTTCCACCGGGCCATTGCCGCGGCCTCCGGAAACCCCTTCTATTCCGACTGCCTCGCATCCCTGGGCCAGACTATGATCGCGATGCCCCGCGCCCGGCTCGTAGGCGTGGGCGAGCACCATGTACGTGAGCATTTCGATCAGGTGGTGCAGGAGCACCAGTCAATCGTCGCCGCCATCGCCGAGGGCGACGGACCGTCGTCGTCGGCGGCAATGCGGAGCCATTTGGCAAACTCTCGACGCCGGCTGCGCGCCGCCGCCCCGGGCAATGGCTGACTCTGGTCACAATCAAACCGCCCGCCCCGGCCGACCAGCTCCGCCAATTCAAAGGAAATCTCCATGCAGTCTGTAGACAACGCTGTCACGGACGTGGCGTTTGCCACAAAAAAGTTCTTCAAGCGGGTACTGCCCATCATGCTCGTCATGTTGGTGTGCAACCAGCTCAACCGGTCCAACATCGGCTACGCCCAGGAGCATCTGCAGGCGGATGTCGGGATCGGCGCTGCCGCCTACGGGTTCGGGGCCGGGCTGTTCTTCATCGCGTACGCCATCTTCGAACTGCCCAGCAACGTGATGATGGAGAAGTACGGCGCCAAGGTCTGGCTGGCCCGGATCATGGTCAGCTGGGGCATCGTCTCCTTTCTGATGGTGTTTGTGCAGAACGAGACCATGTTCTATGCCCTGCGGTTCCTGCTGGGCGCCGCGGAAGCCGGGTTCTTCCCAGCCGTCATCTTCTACTTCGCCCGCTGGGTACCCGCCGGGCAGCGGGGCAAGGCAACAGCGATCTTCATCGCCGGCTCCTCGGTTGCCGCCGCGCTTTCCGGCCCGATCGCCGGAATGCTGCTCAGCCTCCACGACGTCCTGGGGCTCCGTGGCTGGCAGTGGCTCTTCGGCTTCGAAGGATTGCTTTCCGTGGTGGTCGGCGTCGCCGTGTTCTTCGTCCTTGACGCCAAGATCGAGGACGCAAAATGGCTGACGGCGGGGGAAAGGTTTGCTCTCACCGCGGCGATTGCGGGGGAGGACGCCCAGCACGCCCCCGCCTCAGGCGGGAATCCCAGCGGGAAGATCAACCGCTGGAAGATGCTCCTGAACCCCCAGATTCTCCTGCTCTGCGGCATCTACTTCGCCGTGCAGCTCTCCATTTACGCCAACACCTTCTGGCTGCCGAGCATCGTCAAGCAGATCCCCGGGACCACGGACCTGAGCGTCGGGTTCCTCTCGGCCATCCCCTGGGTCTGCGCCGTGATCGCCATGTACTTCGCCGCCAAGTGGCAGGACAAAGCCAAATCCAAGCGGCCCCTGCTCGTGGCTGCGCTCCTGGTCGCCGCCGTCGGCACCCTGGCAGCCGCCGTCGCCACCCCCGTGCTGGCCCTCGTGTTCCTGGCCATTGCCGCCATGGGATTCAAGAGCGCGTCACCGTTGTTCTGGACCATCCCCCAGTCATGCCTGCACCCCATCATCCTGGCGCCGGCCATCGCCATCATCAACTCCCTGGGCAACCTCGGCGGCTTCGTGGCCCCGTTTGGATTCGGCATCATCAAGGAGCAGACCGGCAGCGTCGTACCGGGGCTCTTCGCCCTCGCCGCGGCATCCACCATAGCCGCCGCGCTCGTGTACTTCCTCAAGGAGCGCAAGGCCGAAACCGCGACTGAGACAGGGGCTGCGCCTGAGGAGGCGTCGCTTTACGTCGTGGCTGCCAAATAGTTCCGGGCGCGAAAAAGGAAGGCAGGCACCCTATGGGCGCCTGCCTTTTCCGTCGCCCATGCCGCCCTCAGTGGCTCTTGCGTGCTTCCTGCATGTGCCGGTCGAGCTTTTCTTCGGCTTCGCGGCGCCGCTGGCCGACAATGCGAAGCTGTTGAGTGACCGGACTTCCGTAGCCATCAACGTCGCGGTTATGCGTGCCCTTCATGCGCTCGGGGCCGGAGGGCAAGGTCACCCGCGGTTCAGTATTTTCGCCCATACCGGGATGATCCCACAGTGTCCGCCGGCTGAAAAGGACCGCTTTTCCCTCGAAAAATAATCCGTGCAGACAGCTTCGGAAACAGCTTCACTCCGGGCTCGTGTCCCGGTGAAGGTCCGAGTCGAGGGCGTGGGCGCTGGCCAACGTGGCCAACAGGCTCCCCAGCTGCGCAGACTGTTCGCTGGTGAGCGGGGCCAGGAGCTCGGCTTCATGCCGTTCGGCGATCCCGCGCAATTGTCCCAGCACCTTCATGCCCTCGGCCGTCAGCCTAAGCTCATAGTTCCGCCGGTCGGTGCTGCTGCGCACGCGAGCCACCAAGCCTCGCGTTTCCAGCGAGTCGATGAGTGGAACAACCCGGCTCGGCACCGCTCCCAGGCGATCGGCCAGGGACCGCTGGCTCAGCCCGGGGGTACGGCCCAGCAGGCGGAGGACGCCCGCCTCGCTCGGGGTCAGCCCGAGCTCGCGTGTGTCATCGGCGAAGCGTGCCGATGCCAGCGCCCCGAGCTGGGACAGCAGGAAAGCTGTTCGCTTCGACCGCGACGGATCCGGTGAGTCCATACCGCAATATTATGCTATTGACAGAATCATTCAACAGATGAATCATTTTAGTTGTGACGTAATTATCGGAAAGAAGCGATCATGACTGACCTATCCCCCCACCACACCTTTCCAACAACACGATCCGGCGGCCCCAACCCGGGCGTCCTGGCGGCCATGAGCCTGGGACTCACTGTCGGCGGCCTGCTCAGCAGCGCGATCCTCACTGGCGGCCAGACGTTCGTCTCGCCGTTCGCTCCCGCCAGCCAGGTCGCGGCATATTTTCACGGGAACCCCGACGCCGTGCGGCTCGCCAGCCTCTTCCAATTCGGTTCAGCGGTACCGCTGGGTATCTTCGCGGCCACGGTTTACGCCCGGCAGCTCCGGCTCGGCGTGCGCGTCCCCGGGCCCGCGATCGGTTTCTTTGGCGGCGTCACCGCCTCGGTCTTCCTCATGCTCTCAGCCGCCCTGGGCTGGGTCCTGAGCCGCCCGGAAATCACCACCGACGTGACGCTGACCCACGCGCTGTCGTTTCTCGCGTTCATCACCGGTGGCGTCGCCTACGTCGTCGGCCTGGGGCTCCTCGTCGCCGGGATCGCCGTCCCGGCCCTCATCCTGCGCTTCGTGCCGCGCTGGCTGGCCTGGGCCGGCCTCGTCATCGCCGCCTTGGCCGAGCTGAGCTTCCTCTCCATGGTGATCGAACCGCTCCAGTTCCTGCTGCCGATCGGGCGGTTTGGCGGACTCGCATGGCTTGTCGCGGTCGGATTCCTATTGCCACGGAACCGGGCAGCAGCGAATCGACAGGAACCCTGAGCGTCCGTCCGAAGACCGCCACGGGAGAGCCTCAGAAGAGCGTCACGCCCGTAAGTTCGGCGAGTTTGTCGGTGAGCCTGTCCTGAAAGTCCGTGTCGGTGACTTCCGGGGCCGGCATCCGCTGCCGGCGGTGATACCAGTAGTTGCCGGAGACCAGGGCGGCCGGGTCATTGCTGACGGCGAGCCAGCTCTGGGTGTCATGGCCCATAGCCAGGTCGTCAGGGGCGCCAGGGCCGCCCATCCTTGTAGGGACCCATCCGGGATCAACGGAATTGCTGAGCACATGGGGCCAGTGACGGGCGACGGAGGCGGAGAGCGCCGTCACGTAGAGCTTGCTCTCGGAGTAGGCCGCGTCGGCACTCCAGCGCCGTTCGGACCAATCGATGTCCTGCAGGCTGCCGCCGGCCCCGTGGTGCATGCCGCTGCTGACGTAGATCAGGCGGTGAGGCCGTTCGACCAGCGCGGTGAGCAGGTAGGGGGCGAGAACATTGACGGCCAGGGTCCGGGAATGTCCCTCCGGGGTCGCTACGCGGCCCGGGGAGAGGTAGACGCCGGCATTATGGATGATGGCGTCCATCGGCCCGTGCGCATTGACCTGCTCGGCCAGGTCCCGGGTTTCGGCGGCGCTGCTGAGGTCACCGACGACGACGCCGGCCGCTTGCGGAGCGAGGTCATCGACGGCGGCCGCACGTGCCCTGGTGCGGGCATGCAGCAGGACCTCGTGGCCGTCGTTCAACAGCGTCCGGGCGGTGGCCAGGCCGAGTCCGTCGGTCGAGCCGGTGATGAAAATGCGAGCCATGGGGATGGTCCCCTCCGTGGTTCTGGGGCGTTCCCGGCCATCCTAGGCGCTTGAGCCCAGAAACGGATCACCACGTGGCCAAATAGCGACGCGATCTCCTGATTCGTTCCGTCTAAATTTCATCCCCTGACAGGCCGCCGAGCCCGGCCCGATCCACGCGCCCATATTGCACTCGCTCAGTGGGACGATGATGCAGGAGGGGTTGGCTGGCGCCTGGACGGAGCGCGGGCGGCCGCCCAGCGCCTGGCCTCGAGGGCTGAGCGGGCGCTTCGACCCCCGCCGCTTCCCCTTGGACGAGCTTTAGATCGGGGCGGCGGTCCCGGTCAGGTTCCTCCCGGAGAGCGATCAGGTGTGCCGCCAGCGCAACTTCCGGTCGGCCCGGGTTGGCCTGCAGCAAACGACAGAGCTGATCCCGGGCACGGCCACGATCCCTAGGCCCTAAATACAATCTTGGAGCAAACGGGGCGGAAGACCGTGCAGTCACTTTACAACGGTAAAGACCGGTCTGTCTCTGATCGTGCGCGAATCCTTCCCAAGACAATGCCACTTCCTAATCGCGACTCTTGCTGACTTCCTTGAGCCATGCGATTGCGGCGGTCCTTGAGGTAAAGAACTCGTGCGGGTATTTGGTCTCCCGGCTGGTGGCGGAAGCGATGACCCTGTCGACTGTGCTGGATCCGAGGACCGCGATGGCCACCACGCCCGTACTTTGTGCGAACTGGTATCTGGCCGCGGCGCTGAACACGACGTCGGTCATCTCAGAGAGCATCGGCATCGGCGTCCCGCCGCTGATGCGGTCCACAGCAAGCATGGCGTCCCTGGCGTCGTCAGCGTCCACAAAGGAACCGGGGCGCCAGACGCTCTCGAGTATCCCGGCGTCAACACTGAGAGCGTTCTTCCCGTCAGCGGCGTCGATTCGTCCCGGCATCATTCGGTTGATCCTAGGCCCGAACTGCGACGATGACCTGCGCCACACTCATGGCGTGGCCCCCTAACGCCGCGAGGGCGTGATTTCTGCCCGCTTCTGCGGAACAACCGCGGCTTGCTGTACGTTGCACAAAGCTTAGTCAACACTCGAGAAATGAGAACAAGCCACGTGGCAACCGACTACGATGAAGTCCGCTCCGACGTCAAGGAAACCCAGGAAAACTCCCTGGAAGCACTGCAGTCCGCTAACGCACCGGACGCCCGCAGCGTCGTCCAGGAACTCGACGAGGCCGACGGGCTGGACGGGGCCGGAGTCCCGGGCGGCGAGTTCATCGCCGAAGAGCTGACCGTTCAGGTCATCCCGCAGGCCAACGACGAGTTCACCTGCTACTCCTGCTTCCTGGTCCGGCACCGCTCCCAAATCGCCCGGCAGACTGGCGCCCAGGTCTTCTGCACGGACTGCGAAGGCTGAACCCGGGAGGTTTCAAAGGCAGGCTGTGGTCTCCCCTCTCTTGCGCCGAAGCGGCCCGGGCGAGTCCTAACCCAGGCAAAGGCTGGCGCGCCGCCGTCGTACTGAGTAGCAACCTGCTGTTCACCAGCCCGCATCTGGGGTTCATTGCCGGGAAGTAACGTCGCGAGTCCTTGTTGAGATCCAACTTTGAGAGGCTCCCCCCAATGAGCACGACTCGCACCCGAGGCATCCTCACGGCCGCCGCAGCAATCGTCCTGGCCGCGTCCGCAATCAGCGCCACCGCAGCCGCCCAGGCCGCAGGCAACAACACCGATTCCGGCAATCACCATGACAGGAATACGGCTCTGGTCGACGCCTTCAACGGTGTTGACCGGAACACGAACTGGCAGCAAACGTCCAAGCTGAAGCTGAACTTCCCCACGTACCACACCGAGGGAATCGCCTACAGCCAGGACCACATCTTCCTCTCGGCCGTTCAGATCATTGAACCGACCGTGAAGTTCCCGAGCCCGCAGAACGGGTTCGACCGCACCCCCGGCAAAGGGGTCGGCCACCTGTTCGTCATGGACAAGGCCGGCAACCTGCAAAAGGACATCATCCTGGGCGAGGGCGACATGTACCACCCGGGCGGCATCGACTTCGACGGCACCAACGTCTGGGTCCCCGTGGCCGAGTACCGGCCCGACAGCAGCGCCATCATCTACCGTGTCGACGCGAACACCCTCGACGTGCAGAAGCAGTTCGAGGTGAAGGACCACTTCGGCGGCATTGTGATGGACAAGCAGACCGGCCACCTGGTCGGCAACACGTGGGGCTCGCGCCGCTTCGCCGAATGGGACCTGCAGGGCAAGCAGCTCTCGACCTGGCAGAACCCGAACTACTTCATCGACTACCAGGACTGCCAGTACGTGCCCAACTCCAGGATGCTCTGCAGCGGGATCACCAACCTCCCGCAGACCCCGGCGGCGGGCGGCACCGGTGCCACCTACGAACTCGGCGGCATGGCCATGATCGACCTCAAATCCCGCAGCGTGATCCGCGATGTCCCGTTCCAGCAGTGGTCCACCGCAGGCCACGTGGCCACGCGCAACCCCTTCAAAATGACGGCCGACGGCGGGCACCTCACCATGAAGGTGGCCCCCGATAACGGCGAGGAAGGCAACGGCACCGAAATCCTCACCTACGAGGCCACGGTCACGCCAGCGACGCGGCTTCCTGCACCCTGGACAGCGCCGTTCTGATCTCCGGCTCCCGGGCCTGCAGCCCCAGGTCGACAAGATTCTGCAGTCCGTAATCCAGCCATATCTCCGCGAACTGCCTGCTTTTGGCGGACAGGTTCCGGCGGCGCGAGAGTCTGATTCCACGCTTGACGCGTTGTTTGGGTGTGGGCCGCCAGCTGCCCCGGGCCGCCTCCAGCACGGCGCTGAGGATGTCAAGGGTGAAATCGAGCATGGGCTCTCCGCGATCGTGGATTAAATCTTCGGTGGGTGACCGGGCAAAGTCTGCCATACACGGTCTTCGGGAAGCTGTCGAGAAGCAGCTGTGCGGATCGTGCCTTCTGTTATTCGCGGGGATTCAGGCCCGTGGAGTCAATGAGCTCCAGCAGCCTCCGCACGGCCGGATTGGCAGTTTGCTCATTCCACGCGAGCTCCAGGTCCACGCGGTTGAGCTCCCGGATTCCATGGCTGCCGCTGATCTCGTGGAACTCCACACCCGGGGGCGATGACGCCATAGCGGAGGCGGGCACCAGCGTCACACCCAGGCCGGCTTGAACAAAGGCGAGCAGGGCCGGGACCTGGCTTGCATACTGAGTGATGTTCGCGTGAGCGCCTGCGCTGGCAAACAGCCGCAGTACGAGGTCATGAAAGTATCGCGCCTCCTTGGTCGAATACATCAGCAGCGGCAATCGATCCAGGCACGCCAACGGAAGCGGCGCATCCATGTTCGGCAGATTGCCCAGAATGGCACTGCCCGCGGGGATCGCCACCACGAGGCGGTCCGTCATGATGGGTCGCGAAACAATGCCCGGCCGGGCCACCACCGGACGGAGCAGCCCGATGTCCACGCTGCCCTTCACCAGCCCGTCCATCTGATCCGTGGACACCAGTTCCCGCAATACGAACGAGACCCCGGGCATGATGTCCACGGCACGCCTCAGAAGCTGGGGCAACGCGCTCTGACCAGCGATGGCAGTGTATGCGACCGTTATTGCGCCGGCGTCACCGGATGAAACTCGGCGGACATCCAAATCGGTCTTGATGCACAGGTCCAGTATTTGCCGGGCCCTGGGCAGCAGCATCAGGCCGGCCGCAGTCAGCTCAACCTTCCGGCTGGTGCGGCCGAAGAGCTGGGTACCCAGCTGTTTCTCGAGCATCTGGATCTGGCGACTCAACGGTGGTTGTGTCATGTTCAGCCGTACTGCGGCCGCACCGAAGTGCAGTTCCTCAGCAACAGCGATAAATGCTTCAAGCTGTGGCAGGGAGAACATCAATACCTTTCATGAATTATTGAGTGCTCATTATGGCTTGGACTTGGATCGTTTGCACCCATTATGTTCAGTTCAGCAGCAGATGCGGAAACCGGGTGGCAATGCCGAGCGGGTCCGGAACGTCAGCTGACCCACGCCTAAGGAGCACACCGCAGTGAACCAGGAACGCCCGCACGTAGAGCACCTCCACCAGGTAAGGATCAGCGGCGTCACCATCACGCCGGTGGCGTTCAAGGACCCGCCGCTGCTCAACACCGTCGGCGTCCATGAGCCCTTCGCGCTCCGGGCGATCGTGGAAGTCCATACTGACTCCGGCGTCAGCGGATTGGGTGAAACCTACGGCGACGCCGGCCATCTGGCCCGTCTTCGTCTCGCGGCCGCCGCCGTTCCCGGCACCGACGTGTTCAACATCAACGAACTCCGCAGCCGCGTTGCAGCCGTTCTGCGGAAGGACACGATCCAGGGTGGCCACGACACCGGGTACATGCAGCGGCTGCACCCTTCCTACGAGCTGCAGAGCCCCCGCTGGTGAGCGTCCTGAAGCCTTCGCACAAGGGCCTGTCGATCGTGGTCACCGATCCCATCATCAGCCGCTTTGAGGATCAGTTAAAGCACGACGGCGGCGCTCACCACTGGACCATGGCGGCGGCTTGGACTCCGGAACAACAGCTGGAAGCGCTGGCCACTGCCGACGTCGTAGTCTGTTCCTCTCTGGGCCCCCAGCAGGTGGCCGCCGCAACCAGGCTGAAGCTGGTGCATGTCACCGGCGCCGGGTACGACAAGATCTTCGTTCCGGGCCTGCTGCCGGCAACCGTTGTTGCCAACACGTTCCACCATGCGCGGCCCATAGCGGAACACGTCCTGATGGTCACGCTGATGCTGTCCCGCAATGTCGTAGTGGCTGACCGCGCGGTGCGTGGAGGCCAGTGGCGGACCATTGCCACTGACCCCGAGGTGCCGTTCCACCCAACGCTGAGTGGAATGACCATGGGACTCGTCGGGATGGGCTCCATCGGAGCCGAAGTGGCGCGCATGGCCGGCCTGTTAGGCATGGACGTCCGCGCCGTCCGAAAAAATCCGGCCGCCGCCGTCCCGGACGGGGTCACGCTGAGTTGGATCGGCGGCAACCACCAGCTTCCGGAGCTGCTGGCAGCGTCCGACGTCGTTGTTGTCACCGCGCCCCTGGACTCTTCGACACGAGGGATGATCGGGGCAGCGGAGTTCGCGGCCATGAAGCCGTCCGCGCTCCTGATAAACGTTGCGCGCGGGCCCGTGGTGGACCAGCAGGCACTGTTCGACGCCCTCCAGTCCCGGCGTATCGCAGGGGCAGGCATCGACGTGTGGTGGGGATCCCCTGCCGACGGTGTGCTGCCCCCCGCCGAACTGCCGTTCGGATCGCTGGACAATACCGTCCTCACACCGCACCACTCCGGGCACGCGCGGATCACGTTCGAACGCCGGGCGGCGGACATCGCGGCAAATATTGGCCGGCTGGCGGACGGACGGGAGCTAGTCAACGTCGTACCGAGGGTCCAGGCCAGGTAATTTACCCGGATTCAGTAGCGCATTTCAGTGCGCAGGTCAGGGCTGCATGGCGGCCACTGCGAGTTGACCGATCAACAGCAGACTTCCCAGCGCGGACGAGCCCAACGCCAGCATCCTCAGGCGGGCCGTGTTCAGGAAGCGGTTCACGAACCGGGAGGCCACATAGCCTCCAAGCACCGCCGGCACCAGCCACAGTGCCAGAGTCAATATTTGACCCGTCACGGCGCCTGCGAACCCCAGCGCCACCAGGGAAATTGCGGAGCCCACCATAAAGAACGCGCTCATGGTGCCCCGCAGCCGTGATCCCTGATGGCTTTGCCAGACCAGGGCCATGGGCGGTCCGCCGATGGAAGTGGCGGTGCCCATGATGCCCGAGGCGGCACCGGCCGCGATCAGGTTTACCCGGACCGGCTCAGGCGCCCACCCCCGGATTGCCAGGACCAGGCCGGTGACCACAACGACGACCACCACCCAGGCCAGGCCCTCCTTGGACAGCAGGGCCACCAGCCACGCCCCCAGGAAGCTGCCGGGGATCCTGCCCACCATGGCCCAGCCCGTCCCGCGGAGATCCAGGTGCTGGCGTTCACGAACAGTCACCAGGATTGTCACAAGGAGTGCCAGGAGAATGAGCGTGGCCGGCAGCAGCGCCGGATCCACCATGGCCACCACCGGTGCGGCAAGCATCCCCATGCCGAAGCCCGTTGACGCCTGGAGGCAGGCGGCGAGGAAAACCACGCCGGCGATCAGCGCATACTCCGTGCCCGTCACCCGGCGGTTGCTGTGGCGCCTGTGAGACCCTGAACGGTTTCAAGTGGAAAGTGGCATTCGGCCAGGCGCAGCCCGCCATCGGGGGCAGTGGTCACCCACGGCACGGGCGCCACCTCGGCGCAGACGTCCTGAGCTTTCCAGCACCGGGTTCGGAATCGGCAACCCGACGGCGGGTCCAACGGAGAGGGCAGTTCGCCCTGGAGGACGATGCGGTCCCGCTTCGCCCCCGTGACGTCGAGCCTCGGCGAGGCGGACATCAAAGCCGCCGTGTAGGGGTGCCGTGGATGGTCGAAGACTTCCTCCGTGGCTCCGGTCTCGATGATTCTGCCCAGGTACATCACGGCCACCCTGTCGGCCACGTGCCGGACGACAGTCAGATCATGGGAGATGAAGATGTAGGAAACTCCGAGTTCCTGCTGGAGGTCATTGAGCAGGTTGAGGATCTGGGCCTGGACGGACAGATCCAGCGCGGAGACCGGCTCATCCAGGATGATGACGTCGGGGTTCAGGGCCAGGGCACGGGCAATGCCGAGCCGTTGCCGCTGGCCGCCGGAAAACTCCTGTGGGGATTTGCGCGCGTCCGATGGCCGCAGCCCCACCATGTGAAGCAGCTCCCGCACCCGGGCTTCGCGTTCCCGCGCGGACGGGTAGAGGCTCCGGTGGGTCGCCCAGGGCTCGGAGATAATGTCGCCGGCGTTCATGCGGGCGTTAAGGGACGCAAACGGGTCCTGGAACACCATTTGGACCCTGCGCCGCCAGCTCAGCAGCTCCTTTCCGCGGAGCCCGAACGGGTTCGTTCCTTCAAAGGTCACTGTGCCCTCGTCCGGTGTCTCCAGCATCATGAGGGTCCGGGCCAGGGTGGATTTTCCGCAGCCCGACTCCCCCACGAGGCCCAGGGTTTCCCCGCGTCCCACTGCGAGGTTAATGCCATCCAGGGCCTTAAGGCGGGTGTTGCCGCGGGCGCTCTTGGCGACGTGGAAGGTTTTGCACAGGCCATCAACCTGCAGAAGCGGCTCAGACATTGTTGATCTCCTTGCTGAAGTGGCAGGCTGCTACCCGGCCCGGCCTCGGCGCCTGGGCGCCGGCGTAAGTGTCGGCGTCGTCGCTGCACGACGGCGGGACGTGCGTTCACGGGCAACAGCTGCGGACGCTCGGACCGGCAGATGTCCTGCACCAACGGGCAGCGTGACTGGTACACGCATCCCGCAGGGATGTCATGGAGCTCCGGGGGGCTGCCGGCGATGGACTTTAGGTGGGCGCCGCGTCCAGCATGGACGGGCACCGACTCGAGTAGCCCTTTGGTGTAGGGGTGCCGCGGGTCGCTGAAGACCTCGGACACGGGTCCGCTCTCCACCACGTTGCCGGCATACATCACGGCCACCGAGTCCGCCTCCTCGGCAACAACCGCCAGGTCGTGGGTGATCAGCACTACCGCCATCTGCCCCTCTTCCCGGAGCTTGCGCAGGAGCTGCATGATCTGGGCCTGGACCGTCACGTCCAGGGCAGTGGTGGGCTCGTCTGCTATCAGGAGGCGCGGGTTCAGGGCCACGGCCATGGCGATCAGGATGCGCTGGCGCATGCCGCCGGAGAACTGGTGGGGATACGAATTCACCCGGGACTCGGGTTCGGGAATCCCCACCCGCTCCATCAGCTCAATCGCCTGGACCTTGGCTTCCTTGGCACTGAGTCCCCGATGGATCCTGAAAGCCTCGCCGAGCTGTGTTCCCACGGTATAAACAGGATTCAGGGCTGTCAGCGCGTCCTGGAAGACAATCCCGAGCTCGGGCCCGGCAAATTTGAGTCGTTCCTTGGGTGTCAGGGCCGCCAGATCTGTTCCGTTGAGGACCACCTCTCCGCCGGCCAGGTCGCAGACAGGGTCCATGATTCCGGCGAGCGCCTTGGCCGTCATTGACTTCCCGCAGCCGGATTCTCCGAGCAGTGCGAGGGTCTCCCCCGCACGGGCCTGGAAGCTTACGGCATTGACAGCCCGGAGAGTTCCGCGATGAGTGCGGATGTCCACTGCCAGGCCCCTGACACTAAGAACAACTTCATGCGCCCGGGACTGGCCGGGGAGCACGCTTTGGGCAGCAGTTTTCACGGCTTTGCCTCCTTGACTGGGATGCGGGCAATCAGCCGCTTGCGGGGAAGTGAAAGCCGCCAGCGCTGGGCGGGGTCTGTGGCGATGCGGAGCCAGGCCGCCAGGACGTTCGCGGCAATGGTGGTGACCACAATCGCGACGCCGGGAAAGATGGAAAGCCACCATGCGGTCTGCAGGTACTGCCTGCCCTGCGAAACCATGAGGCCCCAGCTGACGTCCGGCGGCTGGATGCCGATGCCAAGGAAGCTCAGGGAAGACTCGGCCAGCATCACGTAGCAGAATTCGAGCGTGGCCAGCGTCAGGAGCGTCGGCAGGACCACGGGGATGACATGGCGTCCGATGATGGCGTTTGGCCTGGCCCCAAAGGTCCGGGCGGCGTCCACGAACGTACTGCTTTGAAGCTCCGCCGATTCGGCCCGTGCCGTGCGCAGGTAGATGGGGATGCGCGTCAGGGCGAGGATCAGCACGATGTTTCCGGCGCTGGGGCTGAAGACGTAAAGCACCACGACGGCGAGCAGCAGGGACGGGAAGCTCATGATGACGTCGGCAATCCGCATCGACACGTTTTCACGCCAACCGCGGTGGTATCCCGCCCAGACACCCCACAGCGAACCAACCACAAGGGCCACAGCCACCGCGGGCACCGCGACCGAGAACGTGGTGCGGCTTGCCACGACTAGGCGTGCGAGCATGCTTCGCCCCAGGGAGTCGCTGCCCAGAACGTATTCCCAGCCATAGACCAGGGAAAAGGGCGCCTTGTTGGCGAAGAGGAGGTTCTGCTTGGTCGCCAGGTCACCCATCAGGGCAGGGCCGATGACGGCGGTCAGGCCGATGAGGACCAAAAGCAGCGCGGACACCGTGGCGAAGCGGTCCTTCAGCAGGAGCCGGAACAGGTTGGGGTTCCCGTCCTGGTTTCCTTTCCCCTTTCCGTGGGGCCGTTGCCCGGTCCGCTGGCAGCTGATCCTGCGCGGCCGGCTCAGTCAATGAACTCTTCATGGCTTACTCCTAAGCCTTTGCCGTCACGGGGCGGACGCGTGCATCCAGCAGCGCGTAGCCCATGTCAATCAGGATGTTCAACGCAAAGATCGCCACTGCGGTGAGCAGCACGGCCGCCTGCAGCACAGCGAAGTCGCGTTGCAGGATGGAATCGATCATGAGCTTTCCGATCCCGGGCCAGCCGAAGATGGTTTCCACCACCACCGCTCCGTTGACCAAGCCCACTGTCAGGTCACCGGCCACCGTCAAAGCCGGAGCCGCCGCGTTGCGCAGTGCGTGATGGGTAACCACACGCAGCTCGCCTGCGCCGCGGCTTCGGGCCAGCTTGATGTAGGGCTCAGATAGTGCGGAGACCATGGATCCCCGGACGATCTGGACCAGGACGCCGAAAGGCCTGAGCAGGAGGGTGGCGATGGGCAGAACCCAGGCGCCGGCTCCCGACACACCGGATGTCGGGAGCCAGCCCAGGGTTATGGCGAATACCCAGATGCCGACGATTGCGAGCCAGAAGTCGGGTATCGAGGCAGCGGCCATGGAGACAAAACTTGAGATGCGGTCGGCGACGCCGTTCGGCTTCAGCGCCGCCCAGCAGCCAACCACCAGTGCCAGCAGAACAGCCAGCACCATAGTGGTGGCCGCCAGCTGCAAGGTGGCAGGGAAGGCACGCAGGGCCATGGCGGCGGCATCCTGGCCGGTCCTGAGCGATTGCCCGAAGTCGAGCCTTAGCACTCCGCCGAAGTAGTCCGCCATCTGCACCATCAGCGGCTGGTCAAGGCCGTTGCGTGCGTGAATTCGTCCCGCATCTGTTGCGTGGCGTTGAGCGGAAGATACAGGGCGGCCGGGTTGCCGGTCATCCTGGCGAGCGCAAAAACACCGACAATTACCACCACCAGCGGAAGCGCGCTGGAAACGATCCGCTTTCTCAAGTAGATCAGCATGGGCTGTCCCTCTTTCCTGGACGTCCGGGCTAGCTCGCCGGGGTCATTTCGGAGACGCGGAGCTCGTCACCGCTGGAGGAGTTGGGCGTGTAGTTCACAGATTTGGACTTGCCCAGAATGCCGGTTTGGTGCGAGATGTGGGCGAACTGGACCACCTTGTCGTTCTGGTACGCAAAGATCTCTTCGAATGCCTTTTTGCGTGCGTCCCCCGACGCCGCGTCGGCAGCCTTGATCTTGCCGTCAAATTCCGGCGTGCCGAAGTAGCTCTGCGCACCCGTGGATAGCATGTACTGGTCAACGCTGAAGGCGGCGTCACCGGCCTGGTTGCCATGCTGGATCAGGAGCGCGACGGCGCCCTCGTCCTCGGCGAACGGGCGGACCTGGTAGGTCAGCTGCTGGCTGGTTTCGAGCATTTTCAGCTTCACATTCAGGCCGGCCTGGCTCAACTGCTCCTGCAGGACCTGCGCAAGTTCGGTGACCTTCGGGAACTGCGCGTTACGGACCACGAGGGAGATCTGGGCCGAGGTGTCCACGCCATCGGCTTTCGCCTCGGCGACCAGCGCCTTGGCCTTGTCCAGGTCGAAGGGCCAGGCCTGAAGCGCTGAATTGTGTCCCACGACGCCTTCGGGAACCAGCTGTGCCGCCACCTTGTGCTTGCCCTGGTAGAGGGAATTCACGATGCCTTCCTTGTCGATGGCATAGTTCATGGCCTGACGGACGCGGATGTCGGTCAGGGGCGCTTGGGTGGCTTCCAGCCGGAGGGCGACGGTTTCATTGTTCGGGTAGTCAACGGCGAGGTCCCCGACGTTGTCATCGGGGCTGAGGCCCAGGGCCACGTCGGTTTCGCCGCTGGTCACCATGGCGGCCCGCACTGAGCTTTCCGAACGCCACTGGTATTCGGCCTTGGCATAGGCCGGCTTCTTGCCCCAGTACCCGTCCCAGCTGCTGAGGGTAATCTTCTGGCCGGCGTCCCACTTTTCGATCTTGTACGGACCGGTCCCAACGGGTTCCCGGACCTTCGCGGTTGTGCTCGTCGTCGTCGGCACTATTTCCAGGAACGAAAGGCGAAGCGGCAGAATCGGATCAGGAACGGGTGAGGTGACCGTCAGGGTCGTAGCGTCGACCGCCTTGACCAACAGGTCGGCATCACCAAAAACGTAGCCTTCGACGTTGCAGCCGAGCTTGGAATTGACGGCCCGGTCGATCGTGAAGGCTGCCGCCTCCGCATTGAACGGCGTGCCATCCTGGAATTTCACCCCTTCGCGAAGCTTGAACGTCCATTCCGTGTCAGATGTGGCTTTCCATTCCGTTGCCAGCAGGGGCTCCAGTTCGCCCGTAGTGGGATTTCGCTCAATCAGGGGTTCTGTGACGTTCGAGCGGACAACCACGCCGGTGGAGGTGAGGTTGGATTCGCAAGCCTCCAACGTGGGGGGCTCCTGCGCCAGCACAACCCGAAGATTGCTGCCCGCCGCAGCTGGGCCGGAAGCAGAGTTCGCAACCGAGCACCCGCTCAGCAGGAGCACAGCGCCCGCAGCGAGGGCAGGCCATTTCAGGACTGCGGCCTGGGAAAGGACAGGTGAAGAAGACGTCATTGGATTCCTCGGAATTAGGGGTGGTGGGCGGCCTCACGCCATCAACGCAGATCTATGTTTGGTGCTGAGGTCTGTGGTGGAACTCAAAGTAGTGGCGCCGGCAAAGGCGGGACAATAGTCAGCGGCCCTGCGCCCGTTTGCGTAGAGCACCGAACTGCTCAACTCGCGCCCTGTGACTAGTGCCACGGGGGCATGTGATCCGCGTCATTACTGGGAAAGGGCCCAATCAATGCGCCCGGCGCATTGATCGATACAACTTACAAGTTGGACGCGTATTGATTGGCAAACCTATGGTGCAGGTATGAACAACGCAGCCGTCCTTCAAGTAGGACCCTTGATGCCCTCTGTACAGGACGCCGTGGTTCTTGACTACGGCGCCGTCCGGCTTCCGGATGACCCAAAGGAGCGAGAGGCCTTCCTGCAGCATCGAGGTGGCGACTTCGACGTAGCCGTCACCTCGGGAAAAGTAGGTGTCGGCACGGAACTGATGCGCTCCCTCCCGGCTTTGCGCGCCGTCGTGAACTTCGGCGTAGGCTACGACGCCACCGACATCAGCCAGGCGAGGGAACGCGGCATCGCCGTCAGCAACACCCCGGAGGTCCTCAATGACTGCGTGGCCGATACGGCCTTGGCTTTGTACTTGGATGTGTTGCGGCGCATCAGCGCGGCAGACCGGTACGTGCGCGGCGGCCAATGGGCCACCGCGGGAAACTTTCCCCTGGCCACGAAAGCCAGCGGCAAACGCGTCGGCATCCTTGGACTGGGACGCATCGGCAAGGTGATAGCCCGCAGGCTTGAAGCCTTCGATTGCACCATCAGCTATCACAACCGCCGGCCGGTGGCGGAAGTGCCCTATGAGTACTGCGCCTCACCGGTGGACCTGGCCCTGCAGTCCGATGTCCTGATCATCGCTGCGGCGGGCGGTCCCGATTCAGCCAAGCTCGTCGGTCCGGAAGTGATTGAAGCGCTCGGCCCTTCCGGTTACCTCATTAACGTTGCGCGGGGTTCTGTCGTGGACGAAGAGGCTCTGGTGGCGGCGCTTCTGGCCGGCCAGCTTGCCGGCGCAGGCCTGGACGTCTTCGACGACGAACCCAAGGTGCCCCACGACCTGCTGGCACTGGACAACGTGGTACTTCTCCCCCACTTGGGCAGCGGAACACACGAGACCCGCGCCGCGATGGCCGAGCTGACGCTGGCGAACCTGTTGCAGTACGTGAAGACCGGCAACCTGGTGACGCCGGTATGCTGAGCACCCGGCCGGACGCCCCGCCTGCGTCCCCGACGTACGGCCGCCGGCACATCAACAGGACATCGCAAGAATGCTGGGAGAACGGGCAATGAGCGTAGCCGTCGGTTACCTTTCCACGAATGAGGGCCTCGCGGCCCTGCACGCAGCCATCGCTGAAGCAGCGCGCCGGCGGACCACCCTGGACATACTGTGGCCAGCGGCCGACGGCCAGACCGACATCTCCCCTGACGTGTCAGCGGCCCTGGCCCTGGCGTCCGAAGAGGGCGTATCAGCGCGAATCCGGCCATCAGGTAATGACGACGATCCTGCCGACGTCCTCATCGACGCCTCGTTCGAGGACGACGTCGAACTCGTCGTCGTTGGCGTCCGGCGCCGTTCCCCGGTAGGCAAAATATTCCTAGGCAGCACAGCTCAGAGGGTCATCCTCGAAGCGGGCTGCCCCGTCACTGCCGTCAAACCCCCGGTGGGGGCCCGCTCTTGACCTAAAGGGTCCGACGGCGGCCGGGTTGGACAGATCATGCTGAGGCAAACACCGCTCAGGGCGTAAATCTGTGCTGGAGGCACCCCGCCCCACACGCGTCATTATTGTCGGTGCCTCCTGCGATGCTTTGGGTATGGACAGCGGAGCAGCCTGCAGTGCGGAAAGCAGGAGTACGGAAAGCTGGAGTAGGAAACCTGGAGTGCGGAAAGCAGGGAGGCCTTCGAGGCCTTCGCCGCCTCCGCTGCTGTGCTTGCTGCCTTCACCGGCGCCGGGTCAGGCCGCGGTGTTCCGTCCGGCGCCGACCGGCTGCGTAACGCCGATCCGTTGCGAAATCTGGCGGACGATTGCCTGGACGCGCTGGCCGAGGTGTCCCGGATCGAAGCCAGGACCGCCGCGCTGAAGGTGAGGCTGGCCGCCGACTACGTGCGCGCGGCCAGGGCTCTGGCACCACCGCCGTCGTCCCCGCAGGAACAGGCCGCGCAGGCCATGGCGCTGGTCGCCGAGGTCGCCTGTGTCCTGACCGTCAGCGAACGAACCGCCGGCGCCCTCCTGTCCGAATGCCGGGCTCTGACGACGGCGCTGCCGCTGACTCTGACGGCCCTGCAAGCCGGGACGATCTCCTGGCAGCACGCCCGGATCATCGTCGACGAAACCACCGGACTGGACCCCGCCGGAGCGGCCGCGCTCGAAACGCACTTCCTTGACCCTGACGCACCAAACCCGGCCCGCGGTTGCCAGGCCGGGGACCTCGTGGCGTCCCGGTTCCGCGCCAAAGCACGCGCCTGGCGGGAACGCCACCACCCGGTCAGCATCGAAAAACGCCACACCAAAAGTGCCGAGGACCGGCGGGTCGACTACATCCCGGACCGGGACGGCATGGCCTGGCTATCCGCCTACCTCCCGGCCGATGCCGCCGCAGGGATCTGGGAGCGGACCACAGCCGCCGCCCGCGCCCTCCAAGGCCCGGACGAGGCCCGGACCCTCAGCCAGCTCCGCGCCGACATCACCGCCACCTGGCTCCTCACCAGCCACACCACCGGCACCGGGGGTGTCCCGTCCCCGAGGGCCCAGGTCCTGATCACCGTGCCGGTCCTGTCCCTCCTTGGCGCCACCGAAGAACCGGCCATCATGGACGGCTACGGGCCGATCCCGCCGTCCATGGCCCGCCGCCTGATCACCGACGGCGCCGACTCCTTCTACCGCGTCCTGACAGACCCCCGTGACGGCGCCCCGTTGGAAATCGGACGGACCAGCTACCGTGTCACGAAGGCCCAGCGTCAATGGCTCCGCCTCCGAGACGGCAGGTGCCCCTTCCCCGGCTGCAGCAACCACTCCCTGGACAACGAAGCAGACCACCTTCTGGCCTGGGCCGACGGCGGCACCACGGGCATCTCCAACCTGGGCCAGCCCTGCCCCAAACACCACCGCCTCAAACACGGCTCCGCCTGGCAACCAACCGGGGCCGGCAAGGACAATCCACCGGGGTGGACTTCACCGTCGGGACGCCACTACCCCAGCGAACACCAGGACTGGGAACCACCCCACTGGCCGCACGACGTGCTGGCCACGGACACACTCCTGGACCAGGATCCGGGCCGAGATCACGACGTGGAACAGCGCCCCGATCCCTTCCCGGACTGGCACCAATTCACGGCCGCTCATCCATTGCAGGCGGCACGCACAACCAAGTTGGTGGCATGACTCCGATTGGATCCGCCGCCTGGAACCGTTGAACAGGTCCCGGCCGTGGCCTTCGCGGACCGCCGTACACCGCAGTGGAATGGGTCTTTGATGGCTGAAGCCTCAACATTCGCCAAGGTTCTGCCAAGCATCGGCACTTCCGGTTGAACAGCTCTCTGAAACCACCTTAGGCTGACGGCAACCGGCGAGCCGGATCCCCGCCCGCACTGCCGGGCCACACACAATTGGAGCATTACGCATGTCGATTGCAAAGAAGCTGGGCGCTGTCGTCCTGACCGTCGCCGTTCTCACCGGAGCAGGTGCCGGTGTCGCCAACGCCGCCCCGACCAAGTCCGCACACTCGGTCTCCGTGAAGGCGTCCGCAAAGGCCACCGAGGCGAAGGCCAAGGCGGAGCTGAAGAAGCAGGCGGCCGCCGCGAAGCTTGCCGCAGTGAAGGCCAAGGTGACCGCCCTGAAGGCAGCCGCCGCGGCGAAGAAGGCTGCCGCCGTTGCGGATGCCGCGCAGAAGCGCGCCGCCCAGGAGGCCAAGAAGATCTCCAAGAAGGCCACCCAGGCCCAGAAGCGTGAAGCCGCCGCAGCGAAAGCGGCAGCCGCCAAGGCCGCCGCTGCCGCCAAGGCTGCAGAGGAAGCCGCCGCCGAAGCTGCGGAGGCTGCCGCCGAGGCCGCCGCAGAAGCTGCCGAAAAGGCTGCAGAAGCTGCAGCAGAGACCTCTGCCGAGCCGGTGGAAGAGTCCGCCAAGGCCTGATTCGTACACCCGGATTCGTACACAACTGGCAACACCCCCTTCCGATGTACCGGCCGCCAACAGGTGGCCTCCGGGAAGGGGGTGTTGCCGTGTCCGGACACTTTCGCCGCATCGCCTCACAGCCCGCCGCCCACAGCCCGCCGCCCACAGACCCTGTCCGCCACACCCGCGCACGACTACGATTTTGCCTGTTGACCAAGCACACGGTGACCAGCACGGGCAGGGGCAGACGCAGAGTGAGGAAAACGCTGTGACCGGAGGGACGAGGCTGAGCGGACCGCACTGGCGGCGAGTGGTGGCAGCCCTCGCCAACAACGACGCACGGACCGCCTACGCGCAAATCGTGCTGGGCGCCAAGCTCCCCGACGTGGTTGCTGAGCTGAATGAACGCCGGCGAAACCGGGCCATCGCTGCCCTGCTTGAGTCAGGGCTCGTCGAACGGAATGCTGCCAACGATCTGGAGGCGTCCGAGGCAATCTTCCGCGACCTGCTCACCCAGCAACCCCGGCGACAGGCGCAGACCGGATTGGCTCGCTTCATGCGCCTGGGCAGGATCGAGAGGTATCCAGCCAACATGGCGGAACGGCGGGAGCTGCTGGCCTGGATCGTCAGCGAAGCCATCGAGCCCGGCGAACGCCTAACGGAAAAGCAGGTAAATGAACGTCTCCTCAGTTATACCGATGATGTCGTGATGCTGCGCCGCTACCTGATCGACTTCGGACTCTTGGAACGGACGCCCTCCGGCTCCTCCTATTCGCGGCACGACTAGACCTGCGAGATGTTCCAGCATGGAAGCCATTCGTCGGAGAATACTTCTGACCAGCGCTGGCTTAGACCGCCGGACGTCGCGGCCTCGGCCGCGGACTTCTCTGTCAGTTTGTCAACGGGTTTTCGTCCTCGGCACAGCCTCAAGTGTCACGTCCCTGTCCGGCTCCTTCCCGCCAAGCTCAAACGAATCCGTCCGCAGATCGACCCGGAAACCTGGCGGGTGATCCGCTAATACCCGGCGCATACGACCCGGTCGCTGACAGCACAGTCGTAGGCTACTTTGGAGACCGGACACTAGTGGCCTGGCCTCGGGCCCCGAAAGGAGGACTGAGTGGACACTGATGCTGGTACGTGGTTCCTGAGTCGCGCTGAGCGGGGGAATCTGGCCACAGACGTGCACGCGGGCGGCGCCGGATCGCCGTCCTGGTCGGAGGGCAATCTAGTGCGGCCTCTGATTCATGGAGCGACCTACTTCGCCCGGCTGCATGAGGAGTTGACGGCTCTGCAGGCGGGAGACCGCGTGTGGTTCACCGACTGGCGTGGCGACGCCGACGAGCGGCTGCTGGCGGACGGACCGTCGATCGGCGACGTGCTCGCGGCGTTGGCCCGTGCGGGAGTGGAAGTGCGCGGCCTTGTCTGGAGATCCCACGGAGAGCGCGTATCGGCCCCGATGAGCGGCCGATCCAACGAGCTCCTAGGTCGTGAAATAAACGAGGCTGGCGGAGAGGTCCTGCTGGATCAGCGTGTACGCCTGTTCGGTTCCCATCACCAAAAGATGTTCATCATCCGACGTCGTGACAATCCGTCGCGGGACGTCGCGTTCGTTGGCGGAATCGACCTTTCCCACAGCCGTCGAGACGATGCCGACCACGCGGGAGACCCGCAGGCGGTCACCATGGATTCCCGGTACGGGAAACGACCCCCCTGGCACGACGCCGCCCTCGAACTGCGTGGACCTGTGGTGGCAGATCTGCTGGCAGTGTTCGCTGAACGGTGGAACGACCCCCATCCCCTGGACCGACGCACCCCCTACCGGATGCTGCTGCAACGTCTGGCCCGCATGCCCCGGCACCCCGAACCGCTCCCGGCCACTGCGCCGCCGCCACCACCGGCGGGCCCTCATGCAGTGCAGCTGCTGCGCACCTACGGTGTGAAACATCCCCCGTTCCCGTTCGCACTTGGAGGGGAACGCAGCATTGCCCGCGCCTACGCGAAGGCCTTCGCCCGCGCCCGCTCGCTGATCTACATCGAGGATCAGTACCTGTGGTCGACAGAGGTCGCAGGCGGAATCGCGGAGGCCCTCGACCGGAATCCCACATTGAAGGTGATTGCCGTTGTGCCCCGTTACCCCGACTCTGATGGGCCTCTCGCAGGGCCGCCAAGCCGGCTCGGGCAACTGCGTGCCATCGGAATGCTACGCCGCGTCGCGCCCGACAGGGTCGGCGTGTTTGACCTGGAGAACCGCTTGGGAACTCCGATCTATGTCCACGCCAAAATCTGCATCATCGACGACACCTGGTTTACCTGCGGCTCAGACAACTTCAACCGCCGATCCTGGACCACCGACAGCGAGCTCACCTGCGCCGTATTCGACACGACTGCCGACAACCGGGACACGGCCGCCACAGACAACGGCCACGACGCCTCCCGGCCGTTGGCCCTCCGGCTCCGGCTCCAACTCTGGGCCGAACACCTGGGCCTGGACCAGAACGATCCGCAGCTCCACGACCCGGCGGCCGGGCTCGAACTTTGGAATACCACCGCAGACGCTCTCGACCGCTGGCATGAAGCTGGCCGCCGGTCCCCCCGACCTGCCGGACACGTGCGCCACCACACTCCAGAGCCAGTGTCGCCCCGCCAGCGTCTCTGGGCAGATCCGATGAGCCGCCTGATCGTGGACCCGGACGGCCGCCCCCACCGGCTGCGCGGCACTACCCAGTTCTAGGCAAGCAAGTCTGGTGCAAAGGCCGCATGCTCTCATACATAAGACTGCTCCCCGGAAGTCAGAACTGAATTCTCAGTCCAACTTCCGGGGACCAGTTCACGGTATGGGCGGGGCTCTTCGGATATACGTTTGGCGGCAGCGTGTTACTTTCTGGCGATGAAGTAGGCGTTGAACGGATCCGATTCGATGTCCTTGGACTCCACGTTCGCGAAGCCGGCGTCGGCGAGCATCGACAGCGCGAGCTGTTCGCCCCAGACGGTGCCCAGCCCGTCGCCGTCGAGTCCGAGCGAAACGCTCATGCAGTGGAAGGTCGAGATCGCGTACAGGTAGCTGCCCCAAGGGAGCTCAATGTTCTCCTCCACCTTGCTGGATGCCTTGATGTCCACCATCAGGAAGATCCCGTCCGGCCGCAGCGCGCGGTGGATGTTGCGCAGCACCGCCGCCGGATGCGCCTGGTCGTGGATGGCGTCGAAAGCCGTCACCGCGTCGAAGCGGGCCTCGACGTCCAGGCCGGCCACGTCAGCGACCTCGAAGCTGGCGTTCGCCAGCCCCAACCGTTCCGCCTCGCCGCGGGCGGCACGGATGGCGCCCTCGGAGAAGTCGTAGCCGGTGAACCTGCTGGCGGGGAAAGCCTGGGCCATGAGGTTGATCGCGTGGCCGCTGCCGCAGCCGACGTCGGCGACGTCGATCCCGGCCTTCAGCCGTTCAGGCAGGCCGGGTACCAGCGGCAGGATCACGTCCAGCAGTGCTGCGTCGTGTACCGCCGCGCTGGTCTGGGCCATGTTCCGGTGGAAGTGGGGGTAGTCCCCGTAGGACAGCCCGCTGCCGTGCCGGAAACGCTCGATGATCTTCTGTTCAACTTCGCCCATCATGGAAATGTGCTGCATCAGAATGGCCATGTTGTCCGGGCCCGCGGCGCTGGTCAGGACGGCAGCATGCTCGCGGGGCAGCCAGTACGTCCCGGCCGCCGGGTCGTAGCTGGACTACGCGCGCCGCGGTCATTCCGCCCAGCCATTCGCGCACATAGCGCTCGTTTAGGTCGCTGGCGTCGGCTATCTGCTCGCTGGTGGCGGCGGGCAAGCCTGCCAGCGTCTCGAACAGGCCGGTCTGGTGCCCGACGCTGGTCAGCAGGGCGATCGCGGCATCGTTCAGGATGCCCACGAAGCGTCCGGCAAAAGCCTCGGAGGCCTCGGCGTCGAACTCCGCCAGTGAGGTTTCTTGGTCGATGGTCATTGTTGTTCCTCCCTTTGCTCCAGGCGTCTGTGCCTGATTGATTCCAGCGTAGGAATTTCCAGGTGCCGCCGGCATCGGGCGAACGATGCGTTCTGTTCGGAGCCCATGGGGCGAATCATGCAGACGCCGGTCCCGGCAGGTGCTGCCCGGCGTCGGCCGGAAGGCAAGCGGGAACTAGCGGCGCGGCTGCAGGCCGTGTTCGTGAGCCCAGGCTGCGGCGGCCGTGCGCGAGGAGACGCCGATCTTGGCAAAGATGTTCGCCAGGTGCCTGCCGACCGTCTTCTGGCTGATGAACAATGCCTCGGCGGTTTGCTTGTTGCTGGCTCCCGCGGCGGTGAACGCCAGCACGTCCGCCTCGCGCTCGGTCAGCCCGCCGGGAAGTCGGCCGCCGTCGAGCCGGCGGACATCCGGCAGGGCACCGAGTTCGCGGTAGATCGCCAGCGCGGTCGCGGAATCCGCGGCGGCGACGCTGGACTGTCCCAGCCCGCGGTGCGCCTGGGCGAGCAGTTCGTAGACTCTGGCTGTGTCGTAGCGGGCGTGCAGGCTCCGGTACTCGTGGACGACGGCCTGCAGCACGGGCAACGCCTCGGCGTGCTGCGACTGTGCGATCAGCATGGCGGCCCGGGCGTGCCCGGCCCAGGCGCGGAAGCCGGCGGTGGCGAACATCGGCTGCGGTTTCCTCCAGCCGGGCGCAGAGCCGCTCGGCCTCATCAATGTGCCCGAGAGCCAGGGCGATTTCGACGCCGGACACCAGCAGCCGTGCGCATGCCAGCCGGTCCCGCCCGGCCAAGGCGGCACACAGGCCCGCCCACGCCGCCTCGTTCTTCCCGGCGGCATGCTGGAGCAGCGACTCGCCCGGCTGCGGTTCGGTCCCCAACTCCCATGCCCGGGCGTAAGCTTTCTCGGCGCCGCTGCTGTCCCCGCGAAGCCGGCGTATTTCGCCCAGCTGGTAGTAGGCCTCGCCCGCCACCCAGTTGTTCCGGCCCACGAGCTCCGCCGCACTCTGCTCGATCGCATGTTCCGCCGCGTCCCAGCCACCTTCGATGCTCAGCAGCTGCAGCCGGTGGATGCGGCAGATGCCGGCATACACCACGTCTCCCACGAACTGCTCGCCCCACTGCTCGGTGGCGTCAGTCCAGGCACGCATCCGGTGCAGGTCGGCCAGCTCGTGGCACGCGTGGATCACCGTGCAGTAGATTTCTCCTGCCCATTCCGGCGGCACCCGGCCGGCGAGTACCGGAAGCATTGCCTCGTCCAGCTGGGCAAAGCCGGATGCGGTGCTGCCGCTGCGCAGGTCTGCCAGGCCGGCGAGCACCAAACCGAAGGATGTGAGTGCGGGGACGCGCAGGCTCCGGCCCAAATCCTGCAACTTGGCCGCGGTCTCCCTCGCCGGGCCAAGGTCCGCGAGACTAAGCGCGAGGCTGGCATCCAGGTAGAGCAGATAGCCGTGCTCCGGACCTTCCGGAAGACCCTGCAGTAGTCCCCGGGCACGGCTCACCCAACCGGAAGCGATGACCACATCTCCGCGGATGAACCACAGCAGCCCCAGGTGCAGGGCCTTCATGGCCGCATCTGATGCGTCGCCGTCGTCCTGGAAGCGGTGGTAGACGTCCTCGGAAATCTCTAGCGATTCCTTGACCTGTCCGAGCCACCACGCGGCTCTGCCCAGGAGACTCAAGTCCGCCGTCTCCAGTTCCGACAATGCTCGGGCCTGGCTGAGCTGCCGGTAAGCGGCATGCCAGTCGCCGCGGGCGTACGCCGTCCGCGCTGTGGCCAGCAACCCGTCAAACTCGTCCATCCCAGACACCACTTCAACGGTAGCGCCGCGGATAGCAGCCGGTCGAGCCACTCTCGAGGGCATCCTTGCCACTCCTCTTGCCTGTGAGAAGCGTCTCAAATAGATACGGCCCCAGTCGGGAACCAGCCGCAGGCAGGTAAAGTTATCTATTCGTAACATTCCCTGACTGAAATGCGTTGTGAATATGCCTGCAGACTCCACTACCGAAGACAAGCCGAAACAGCTCCTCGGACTCAGTGGCACCCAGACTATTGGCTCGGCTTTGGCCGCGGTGACCTCTGCCTTGGTGGGGTCCTTTCTAGGCGTTGCCGGGACGCTTATCGGCGCCGCACTCGGCTCTATTCTTGCCACGGTGGGCACCGCTCTCTATGCCCGAACACTCAGTTCGGCCGCCACCGTAGCAATGAGGAAAATCCCCCAACGACGCACGGGCGGACTGCCCGCTGACGACGGCGACATGCTCGCCGCCAGCGCGCCGGCCGAGAGCGACGAACCTCGAGCCAAACGTGTGAGGAGGAAGTTCACCCCCAAGACCTGGATCAGGGTCGGGGCGGTCAGTGCTGCCGCATTCGTTATCGCGATGGTCGGCGTCACCGCGGTCGAATTCGGAACCAATCAGCCCATCTCCAGCCTTGTCTCGTCGACGTCGAGCATCGACGGCGGTGCGACCGGGCACACGACGACGCTGGGCAAAGCATTGACCGGCAATCCGACTGTCCCGGACGAGACAGACGAATCGGCTGAGAACCTGGAGGAAGTGCCTGGGCAAGTCGAGGAAGGCGCCAACGAAGAAGGTGGCCTGACTACGGACGGCAGCCCCAGTCAAGGGGACAGCGGCTCGGCCGGAACTGAAGAGCCGGGAGCCGACGAATCAAGCGACACCACGCCGGCGGACCTCGCCCCCGAAACCGAACAGAGCCCGGAGCCTGCCCCCGAGACCGAACAGACCTCGGAGCCGGAAGTGTTCTCGGATTCGGGATCGGCCGAGCAGCCCGCACCGTGATGGCGAAGATACGGACGCAGGCCCGATAGGAAGCCCCTCTTACTCGGCACTGCTCGGCTCAGCCCGAGCGGGTTAGTGACCCACTCTTGGCATCAATGTCAGCCAGCTATAGCATCTGGGCGGGAAAGTCAGTGGAGTCGCTGGCGCGAAGCAACACTCACCACGGGAACATGGAACCATTCACTTATGACTATCGATAATGATGCTGCCAACCTTCCGGCGCTAACGGACTCCCCGGGCATAGACGACTCGACCGAAGCCAGCCGTGGTTGGGACCACATCGGGGCCATCATTGTCGATGCCACGCTGCAGCGACGGCAGAACTACCATGCGACCGTCAAGCCGCGCGTTGTCTCTTTGGTGGCGGCCTGGCCGGATGCCGCCACGACCAGTGGATTCCGCCGGCGCCTCGGTACGGGAAAGCTCTCGGAAGTCATCAGCTGGCCCTCGCCTGGCCGTCTCGCGCAGGTAGAGGACATGACGTGCGTGTTCGAGAGTCAGGGCATCGCGACGGTGTTGGAACTCCGAGACGCGCTCGGCGACCAGGCCAGGAGAACGGCTCTCCGGGAGGCCCTCGCGGCCGTGCGGCATGTCAGTCCCAAGACGTTGGATTACATCGACACCCTGAGTGGAATCTCCACAAGCGCAGCCGTGGACGTACGGGCACACGGAGCGTAATCCAGGCCGGCGGCATTTCGGACTTGTGCTGCCTGGGGCCCAAATTCAGATCTGAGGCCTGGGGCTCAGTGTCGGAGCCCGTCGTCTTGCATGATGCTCGCCAGACGGTCGAGCCGAACATCCGCGAGGCCACGCAACCTGGCCCGGAGAGGCCTCAGGGGTCAATGACAGCGTGACCTTGCGGCGATCCTCCCGAGAGGCATCGCGCGCCATCAGGCCCATCGCAACCAGCCGATCGGGAGTGGAGAACCGATGAGGCTCGAGGGATGGCACGTCATAGTGCTTCTGGCAATGCAGCTGGTGCTGGTCGCCACCGTCGTCTTGGTCGTGACGCTCATCGTCCTCTGGACCGTGCGCCGGGCCCGGCAGAGGAACAAACGGCGGCGCGGGGCCACCACCTTCTTAGATGTCGGCATAGACTTCCGGTGACCGCATCGCCCTCCCGGCCCGAAGGACACCTCATGGTTGCTCTCGATCCTCAGTACATGACGTTCGACTACCGCTGCGAATACCGAGGCATTCCGGGCACAGAGCACGACGTCGAGGATTATCCGATGAACTGGTCAGTCGCCGTCGACGGGACCGTCTGGGAGGAAGACGACGCAGGAATCCACATCGGGGACGGTGAGGAAGTCCATATCGGGGACGCGCGGTTCACGGTCGTGCCGGAAGCGGGCCTGATTGACCTGTTCTACACTCTGGACGCGGTCGACCAGGAGCTGGCCAACGTCGCGGAGATGCTCACCACCGAGCGGCCGGACCTCATGCAGGAAGCCGGCATGGAACTCGGCGGAGACCTTCTCGTCCTGTCCTCCCTGTGGATCGACCCGAAGTACCGCGGCCACAAGCTCGGGCACGCGGTCCTCAAGGCGATCCTCAACACCGTGGGCCGGGCCACCGCCCTGGTCATCATCCAGGCCTCCCCCGTCCTCACCGACGGCGGACCCGAGGAAGGCAGCCCGGAGCACGCCGCGGGGAAGGAAGCGCTGCGCCGGTACTGGGCGGACTTCGGCTTCCAGGAGGCCGCCGGCAACTACCTCGTGCTCGGCGACATGGCCGACGCCTTCGACGCCTGAGAT
>CAVRLW010000028.1:0-276303 GCA_963722145.1 uncultured Actinomycetota bacterium
GCATTAACGAAAGAAAATTGTTCGGGGCGGTGCATCCAAGCCCGCCCTCCGCTCGGTAGTAAGGGTGTAAGCAGACACCGCCCGCATACGGGCCTCGATGAGGAGCTTGAAAATGCTTAAAACGCTCTCTGCAGCCGCCGGAGTACTGTCGCTTCTGGCTGGAGTTGCCGTGGCCAGCCCGGCCCAAGCCAGCGACAGGCGCGACGACGATATAGCAAAACTGTCCGTTCTACACGGGGTCCCCGGTCTCACCGTAGATGTCTGGGTGGACGGTAAGTTGACCTTGGACAACTTCACCCCGGGCACACTGGCAGGCCCGCTGGACGTCCCCGAAGGGCACCACAAAATCGCGATTACCGGGGCGGACGCTACCAGCGCCGACAACCCGGTGATCGGTCCTGTCAGGGTGGACCTGGAGGACGGCCGGAACTACACAGCTGTGGCGCACCTCAAAGCTGACGGGACCCCTACGGCTACGCTTTTCCGCAATAGCATCTCCGCCAGCCCGGATGCGAAGGGCAAGCTCACAGTCCGGCATGTTGCCGCGGCGCCGGCAGTCGACGTTCTTGCCGGCGGAACCGCCGTCGTCAAGGGGCTCACCAATTCACATCAAAAGAAGCTCACCCTCAAGGCAGGAACGGTCTCGGCTTCGATTGCAGCAGCGCGAACCACAACCCCGGTGATAGGACCCGCCGATGTCCCGGTCACTGAGGGGAAGAACACGATTGTCTATGCCTGGGGCAGCCTCGCCGACAACAACCTTGGCGTTGCAGTGCAGGTGGTGGACCTTGTGGGGCGGACATAAGCACGACGAACTCCGGCACCAGCCGTAAGTGCTCTGAATGTTCGGGTGGCGGGGTCGCGGTGATCGCGGCTCCGCTGCAGCGCGTCGGCGTCGTTCCCCCGTTGCGGGTCCTTCCGGGTCGGGGCATAATGGCGTTCGACAGGGCTCGATGCCGCTCTAAGGAGCATCCTATGGAGGCTGCTGCGCACGGTTGGGACGTGGCCCTCGATCGTGCGTTCGCCGCCGGCGAGGAGCAGGCCCTCGCAGAGGCGTATCGGAAGATGAGTCCGCTGGTCTTCACCTTGGCGTTGAGATCCCTGGGGGAGCGTGCCACTGCCGACGACGTAACCCAGGAGGTCTTCATCCGGGCCTGGAAATCAAGGACAAGCTATCGCCCCGAGGCAGCCCGGTTGCCGGCATGGCTGGTCGGAATAACCAGGAATGCGATCAACGATGCACTGTCGGCACGCGCACGGCAGCACGCTCTTGAAAAGTCTGCCCTGCGCCTTGTCAGTGACCCTGCCGCGGACGCTGAGGTAAAAGACGTCGAGGCCGTTGCGGACCGCATAACCTTAGACGATGAACTTGAGCGGCTAGGCGATCCACAGAAAGCAATTATGCGGCTGGCATTCTATGAGGACTTGACCCACGATCAGATCTCATCGCGCCTGCAACTCCCGCTTGGTACGGTCAAGAGCCACATTCGGCGCAGCCTGACCCGTTTGCGGGCCCGTCTGGAGGTGGAACATGGCACACCTTGACGACGAACTGCTCAGCCTGCTGGCGCTCGGCGAGGACCTTGGAAAGGACGCCGCTGTCCATGTGGCCCAGTGCCGTGAGTGCGCTGCGACGCTGAAGTCCCTGCAGCGTACTGTTCTCGTCGCCACCACAGATCCCGACCAAGTGCAGCTCCAGGAACCCGGCAGCCACAACTGGGCCGCCATCCATGGAGCACTAGGGCTCGCGCCTTCCTTGGCGGCGGATCCCTTGCGCGCCGACGCCGATACCGAGACTTCCAGCACCGAGACGTCCGGCACGAGGCCGGAAGGTCCGTCCGGACCGGTGGCGCCGTCCCCCTTGCGTTCCGGCAGAAAGCAGCCGGGCGCACGCACCGGCCTGTGGATCCTGGGAGTCGCTGCGGGAACCGCCGCGGGGCTGGTCGTCGGGGCGTGGACGACGGCCAGCATTCTCGGGCCTGCCAACCCCCCAGTCACCGCCCCCAGCACCTTGGCGCCGACCCAGTCGGGACCATCGGCCGTGCTGCTGGCTGAGGCGTCATTGCAACCGCTGGCGTCGCATTCCGCCAGCGGTGACGCATTGGTGCAGAGGCTGGCCGACGGTACCCGGCAGTTGGTGATCCGTCTCCCGGATGAACCGTTGTCCGGCTTCCGGGAGGTCTGGGTGGGTTCTTCGGACTTGTCCAAGATGGTCAGTCTGGGAGTCCTGGGTAATCAGTCCGGGGTGTTCGTCATCCCCAGCGGCCTGGATCTGGCTCAGTATCCCGTGGTTGATATCTCTAACGAACCCTACGACGGGGTACCGGCACACTCCGCGGAGAGCATCGCCCGAGGGGTGCTGACGCGGCAGAGCTGATGGCCGCCGAGGCGGAGCGGACGCCATCGTCGGAGCGAAAAGACGGGATTTTGTGACACTTCCCACCGGGACAGCCCAATAGGCCAGTGCCGTTAGCCCGTCGGGGGGTACTCGCCTAGAATTGGAGGAGATGTACGGACTTCGAAGCGCTTGATTTCGGGTTGCGTCGGAAACGAAACACGGAACAGAGCGGCTGCGATTGCGCCAGTGGTCAGCTCGCAACAGGAGGACTCCAGCATGGCTGAGCACAATGACGGCAACCGCGGCGGCAAGGCCCGCGACAACTCGGGCGGACGCAGTTCCGGCGGAGCCCCTTTCCGCGGCACGAGCAACTCCGGCGGCGATCCTCGCGGGTTCCGCTCCAGGGAAGAGCGTGACCGTAAGCCGTATGGCAGCGGTGGCGGTGAGCGTAAGCCTTATGGTGATCGCGCTCCGCGTGAGGGCGGGGATCAGCGTGGTTTCGGCGGCGGAGAGCGTAAGCCTTATGGTGATCGTGCCCCGCGTGAAGGTGGCGGTCAGCGTGGTTTCGGCGGCGGAGAGCGTAAGCCGTACAGCGGCGGTGACCGCAAGCCGTATGGTGATCGTGCTCCCCGTGAAGGTGGCGGTCAGCGCAGCTTCGGTGGCGATAGCGGCCCGTCCTATGGTGACCGTAAGCCGTATAGCGGCGGTGGCGCCGGCGGTGAGCGTAAGCCGTATGGTGATCGTGCTCCGCGTGAGGGCGGGGATCAGCGTGGTTTCGGCGGTGGTGAGCGTAAGCCGTACAGCGGCGGTGGCGGTGGTGAGCGTAAGCCGTACAGCGGCGGTGGCGGTGGAGAGCGTAAGCCGTACAGCGGCGGTGGCGCCGGCGGTGAGCGTAAGCCGTATGGTGATCGTGCCCCGCGTGAAGGTGGAGGCCAGCGTAGCTTCGGCGGTGGCGATCGTGATCGCAAGCCGTACAGCGGTGGCGATAGCCGCCCGTCCTATGGTGACCGCAAGCCGTATGGTGATCGTGCCCCGCGTGAAGGCGGGGGTCAGCGTAGCTTCGGCGGCGGTGACCGTGATCGCAAGCCCTATGGCAGCGGCGACAACCGCAAGCCGTTCGGCAACCGCGACGACCGTCCGGCACGGAGCTTCGACCGTGGCGACTCAGGCCCGCGCCAGTACGGCCGGGACCGCCCGGAAGACCGTCCGGTACGCGTGCCCAATGCCCGTGACCTCCGCAGCGCCAACCGTCCCGACCGGGAGCGTTCACCCCAGATCGACGAGGACGTCACGGGCAAGGAACTTGACCGCGCCACCCAGCACCAGATTAAGACCCTCGAAGGCACCAGCGCCGAATGGGTGGCCCGCCACCTCGTCATGGCGGGGCGGCTTCTGGACGAGGAACCTGAGCTTGCCTTCCAGCATGCCCTGGCAGCCTCCCGCCGCGGCGGACGCCTTGCGTCCGTCCGCGAAGCTGTCGGCCTGACCGCCTATGCAGCCGGCCACTATGGCGAAGCCCTCCGGGAATTCCGCACATACCGCCGGATCAGCGGCTCCAACATGCACCTGCCTGTCATGGCCGACTGCGAGCGTGGCCTTGGCCGCCCGGACCGTGCCCTGGACATGGCCCGATCCGACGAAGCCAAGGATCTCGACGCCCCCGGCAAGGTGGAACTGGCTATCGTGGCCGCCGGTGCCCGCACCGACCTCGGGCAGCTTGATGCCGCGGTTTCCGAGCTGGAAATCCTGCAGCTGGACATCAACCGCGCCTTCTCCTACAGCCCTCGGTTGTTCCGCGCCTACGCTGACGCACTGACGGCCGCCGGTCGCGAGGCCGAGGCAGCCAAATGGCAACGGCAGGCCATCGTGGCCGAAAACGCGCTGGGCCTCGGGGCCGACGAGGAACCCGACATCATCGATCTCGGCTGGGACGAGGAAGAAGAGGCCCGCGAGGAGAACCGGCAGCGCCGCCTCCGTGAACAGGAGAATGCCGACACACACGCCGGAACCGAAGAGCGCGCCCCGCGTGCCGCCGGTGCCGCTGCCGCGGCAGAAGCCACCGGCACCGTAGCCGGAGCGACTGGCCTGGACACGGTCGACGACAATGCCATCGACGCGGGCGCCGACGACGTCGAAGCTGACTACTTCGAGTCCGACGACGCCGAGTCCGACCAAGATTCGGTGGAAGCCGACGTGCTCGATGACGCCGATAAAGCCGATGGTGAAACTGACGACGAAGCCGACGAGGAACCGAACGCTGAAGCGGATCAGGAACTCGTCGACGGCTCAGAGCCTGCCCAGCGTGAACGTGTGGAGGACTAATCGCATGACGGATACCGCCCTGATCTCCACCTTCGATGCCCTGCTCGCCGACCTCGACGGCGTCGTCTATGCCGGCCCCAATGCCATCCCCGGGGCTGTCGAGTCGCTGCGCCGGCTGGCCGGTGTCGGCGTCGGGCTGGGCTATGTCACCAACAACGCATCCCGTTCTCCGGCGCAGGTGGCGCAACACCTGCGCGATCTCGGCGCCCCCGCCGAGGACAATCAGGTGGTGAGTTCCTCGCAGGCGGCAGCAGCGCTGCTGGCCTCGCTGCTGCCGGCCGGGGCACACGTGCTGATCACAGGCAGTGCCGCGCTGGCCCAGGAAATCGAGCTGGTCGGCCTGGTTCCCGTCCGCGGCGCGGAGCAGGACCCCGTCGCCGTCGTGCAGGGCTTTAGCCCGGATGTGGGATGGAAGGACCTCGCCGAGGCCTCCTATGTCGTCGCCGGCGGCGCCCTCTGGGTGGCGACCAACACGGACTGGTCCATTCCCCAGGCGCGCGGAATTGCCCCCGGCAACGGGACGCTCGTGGCTGCCGTGGCGGCCGCGACCGGCAGGAGCCCGATCGTGGCGGGCAAACCCGAGGCGCCGCTGTTCCACACCGCCGCCAAGCGGCTGGCCTCGGACCGCCCGCTCGTGGTCGGTGACCGCCTGGACACCGACATCCTGGGCGGCAACAACGCCGGCTTCGCCACGGTGGCTGTGCTGACCGGAGTGGACACGAGGGAATCGATCCTCGCCGCAAAGTCCATGGAACGCCCCGATTTCCTCATCAATGACCTGACCGGCCTGTACGCGCCGTACCCTGCGGTGGAGCACGACGCCGGGCGGTTCCGCAGCGGAACGGCCTCGGCGATCGTACGGGGGCAGTCCGTCCACATCAGCGGCGACCCCGCCGACCTCGATTCATGGCGTGCCGCCTGTTCGGCCTGGTGGGCCGCGAACCCCGAGACGACCAGCGCTCTGGCTCCGGTCCTCGAGTGGCTCGATCACTAGGCTGGACCCATGACCGAGCCACAACAGGAGCCAAACTCTGCGCCAATCCCTGCGCGAACCCAGGCCCCAGACCAGCAGCCAGCTGAGGCGGCGGCGCCGAGCCTCGCGGCCGACGTCGCCTGGCCTGACCTGCCCGCGCAGCAGCTCCCGGCGGAACCGCCGGGGCACGCGGCACAAGGCCGGCAGGCACAGGGACATCAGGCGCAAGGCCAGGACCCGGCTGTCAGCGCTGTGCTGGACCGCCTCGCGGCCGTACCGCAGACCCCCGTGTCCGGGCACGGCGAAGTGTATGCAGGCATGCATGATGCCCTGCTGGAGGCACTGAACGAAGACGTGGCCGGCCACGCCGGCGTGGCGCGCCGTATCCATGCTGCGGGGGACGGGGGATCGTGAGTCGGCTGGACCAGGCACTCGTCAGCCGGGGTCTCGCCAGGTCCCGGACCCATGCCGCCCGGCTGATTTCCGAGGGCAAGGTGAGCTCCGGCGGCGAGGTCCTCGCCAAGGCGTCACTGCAAATCCCGGATGACGCCGCGCTGGATGTCACGGCCTCCGCCGAGGACGGCTACGTCAGCCGCGCCGGGCACAAGCTGGCCGGCGCGCTGGATGCCTTTCCCGCCGTCGACGTCGCGGGCAAACGGTGCCTTGACGCCGGTGCCTCGACCGGCGGGTTCACGGATGTGCTGCTTCGGCGCGGAGCCGTCCACGTGGTGGCCGTGGACGTTGGGCACGGCCAACTGGTGCCGGAAATCCGGAATGACCCCCGCGTTTCCGTGCACGAAGGCCTCAACGTCCGGTACATGACGCCCGGGGAAATCGGCGGACCGGCCGCGTTGACGGTGGCCGACCTGTCCTTCATCTCGCTGACCCTTGTGGTGGCGCCACTCGCGGCCTGCACCGAGCGCGGCGGCGACCTCGTCCTCATGGTCAAACCCCAATTCGAGATCGGCAAGGACCGGCTGGGCCGGACCGGCGTGGTCACCTCGGAACGGGAACGCCGGCTCGCCGTGGGCAAAGTGGCTGCCGCCGCCGTGGACGCGGGCCTTGACTTGAAAGGCCTCGCCCAAAGCCCGCTGCCGGGCCAGGACGGCAATGTCGAATACTTCCTGTGGATAAAACGCGCGATGTCCGAAGTCCCGCCTAAGATCGAGGAGCGGGACGCAGCCGTTGCTGCGTTGCTCGGAACAATCTGGCCGAACCACTAGTACCACCAGAAGGCGGAACCCGATGAGCAGGCGTGTCCTCATCCTTGCCCACACAGGGCGCGAGGAATCCCTCAAGGCTGCCTGGGAAGCGTGCGCCCTGCTGCATGAATCCGGGCTTGTCCCGGTGCTGCAGGATAACGAGCTCGGGGATATGGTCCGCTTCTTCGGCCGGCTCGACCACCCCGTCGAGGTCCTGCACGACCACGTGAAGCTGCCTGAGGTAGAACTCGTTATGGTGTTGGGCGGGGACGGCACCATCCTCCGCGCTGCCGAGCTGGTCCGCGAAGTCGACGTGCCGCTGCTCGGTGTGAATCTCGGCCACGTGGGGTTCCTAGCCGAGAGCGAGCGGGCCGACCTCGCCCAGACCGTCGAGTGGATCGCCAGCCGTGACTACACGGTGGAGGAGCGCATGACGATCGACGTCCAGGTCTGGGTCCGCGGGCAGAAGATCTGGCACACCTGGGCCCTCAACGAGGCGGCGATCGAAAAAGGCAACCGAGAACGGATGCTGGAGGTGGTCACGGAAGTCGACGAACGCCCCCTGACCTCATTCGGCTGCGACGGCGTTGTCCTGGCCACGCCCACAGGCTCCACGGCCTACGCGTTTTCCGCCGGCGGTCCTGTGGTGTGGCCCGAGGTCGAGGCCCTGCTGATCGTGCCGATCAGTGCCCACGCCCTCTTCGCGAAGCCGCTCGTGGTCTCGCCCCGGTCCAGGCTCGCGGTCGAGATCCTGAACCGGACCGATGCCCAGGGCGTCCTCTGGTGCGACGGCCGCCGCTCGGTGGATCTGCCGCCGGGCGCACGCGTCGAAGTGACCCGCTCCGCGACGCCTGTGCGGCTGGCCAGGCTGCGCCAGACCCCGTTCTCCGGCAGGCTGGTGCGCAAGTTCGAGCTCCCGATCCAAGGCTGGCGCGGCCCCATGCCGCAGGCCGAGGCCATCCACACCGGACCCATCCCGATAATCCGCACGCCCCGTCCCATGCCGCCGCTGCCCTCGCCGCGCCACGCGGATCCCGGTGACGCCCCCGATCCCTCGCCAGATCCCTCAACCGAGAAGTGAACCATGCTTGAAGAACTGCGTATCCGCGACCTCGGCGTCATCACCGACGCCGTCCTGCCGCTGGGCCCTGGCCTCAGCGTGGTGACCGGTGAAACCGGTGCCGGCAAGACCATGGTGGTTACCGCCGTCGGACTGCTCCTCGGGGCCAGGTCCGACGCCGGCGCCGTCCGCAGCGGCGCGAAGAGCGCCTCGGCGGAGGCCGTCCTGAAGCTCGACGCCGACCACACTGCCGTGGCGCGGTCCCGGGAGGCCGGCGCCGACGTGGAGGAGTTCGACGGCGGTGTGGAACTGCTGCTTGCCCGCAGCGTCGGTGCCGACGGCCGCAGCCGTGCGTACCTGGGCGGACGCGCTGCGCCGGTCGGCGTGCTGGCCGAAATCGGCGAAACCCTCGTGGTGGTGCACGGGCAGTCGGACCAGATCCGGCTCAAGAGCCCGGTGGCGCAACGCGGCGCCCTGGACAAATTCGCCGGCGAGAGCCTTGCGGGCACGCTGGCCGCCTATCAGGACCTCTATGCCCATTGGCATGCCAGCCAGGGCGAGCTGGACGCCTTGCGCAGCGCCGCCCGTGAACGCCTCCGCGAGGCCGAGTCGCTGCAGGTTGCCCTGGCCGAGATTGACGGCGTGGACCCGCAGCCGGGGGAGGACGATGCCCTCAAGGCCGAGGCCGTGAAGCTGGCCAACGTCGAGGAACTGCGGATCGCGGCCAGCACCGCCCACCAGGCGCTCATTGCCGAGGACTTTGGCGAGGAAGCCGACGCCACCACCCTGGTGGACGCCGCCAAGCGCACCCTGGAGCACGTTGCCGAACACGACGAGGAGCTGGGGTCAGCCGCGGCGCGCCTGGCCGAGGTCGGCTTCCTGCTCAACGACATAGCCGCGGAGCTCGCCAGCTACCAGGCCGCCCTGGACACGGAGGGCCCGGAACGGCTCGCCGAGATCGAGGACCGCCGTGCCGCGCTGGCCAAGCTGGTGCGCAAGTATGCGCCGAGCATCGACGAGGTGCTGGTCTGGGCCGAGGCGGCCAGGGCCCGGCACGAGGAACTGCAGGACGACTCCACCCGGATCGAATCGCTGGACGCCGAGGTCGCCCGGGCCGAAGCCGAGCTCCGGAAGAAGGCCGCCGCGATCAGCAAGGCGCGCACGAAGGCCGCCAAGGACCTCTCCGCACGGGTCAGTGCCGAGCTGACGGCGCTGGCCATGGCCGATGCCACCCTGGTCATCAACGTGGAGCCCGCAGGCCAGCTGGGACCGTTCGGGGCCGACGAGATCTCGTTCCTGCTGCAGCCGCACTCCGGCGCCCCGGCCCGGCCGCTGGGCAAGGGCGCCTCGGGCGGTGAACTCTCCCGCGTCATGCTCGCCATCGAGGTGGTGCTGGCCGCCGTCGATCCCGTCCCGACGTTTGTCTTCGACGAGGTCGACGCCGGCGTGGGCGGCCGTGCCGCCGTCGAGATCGGGCGCCGGCTGGCGATGCTGGCCCAGCACGTTCAGGTCCTCGTGGTGACCCACCTGCCGCAGGTGGCCGCGTTCGCGAACCAGCACATCAGGGTCACCAAGACCTCCGTGCGGGGCGCTGACGGCGCCACCGCCACGGGCTTCACCTCCAGCGACGTGCAGCTGCTGGACGAGGCCGAGCGCGTCCGCGAGCTGGCCCGCATGCTGGCGGGCCAGGAGGACTCGGAATCAGCCCAGGCCCACGCCCAGGAACTGCTGGACGACGCCAAACTCCTGCCGCAAATCTAGGCGGTCCTAAAGGGAGCTCCGCGAGGATTCCCGCAGGGACCGCTGCTAGGACAACAATCACATCGGGATCCCGCCAAGGAACCCGTGGAAGGCCGAATTGATGATAAGCTCAAACTCCGTGGTGCAGCGATCAAATTCTCGTGTAAATTCCCGGTTCCCGGGCTCGTCCAAGACGACCAAACACATCTTCGTCACCGGTGGTGTAGCGTCCTCGCTCGGTAAGGGACTGACGGCTTCGAGCCTCGGCCACCTCCTGCGGGCACGCGGTCTGTCTGTAACAATGCAAAAGCTCGATCCTTATCTGAACGTGGATCCGGGCACGATGAACCCCTTCCAGCACGGCGAAGTCTTCGTTACCGACGACGGCGCCGAAACGGACCTGGACATCGGCCACTATGAGCGCTTCCTCGATGAAAACCTCGAAGGATCGGCCAACGTCACAACCGGCCAGGTCTACTCGACCGTCATCGCCAAGGAACGCCGCGGAGAATACCTCGGCGACACCGTCCAGGTCATCCCGCACATCACCGATGAGATCAAGCGGCGCATGCGGCTTCCCGCCGAGGGCAAGAACGCCCCGGACGTCATCATCACCGAAATCGGCGGCACGGTGGGCGACATCGAGTCCCAGCCGTTCCTTGAATCCGCCCGCCAGGTCCGCCAGGACATCGGCCGTGGAAATGTGTTCTTCCTCCACGTCTCCCTGGTGCCGTACATCGGCCCGTCGCAGGAGCTGAAGACCAAGCCGACGCAGCACTCCGTTGCCGCGCTGCGCTCCATCGGCATCCAGCCGGAGGCCATCGTGATCCGTTCGGACCGCGACGTTCCGCAGCCGATGCGCGACAAGATCGGCCGCATGTGCGACGTCGACATCGACGCCGTGATCGGCTGCCCGGACGCACCGAGCATCTACGACATCCCGAAGACCCTGCACTCCCAGGGCCTGGACTCGTATATCGTCCGCGCCCTGGACCTGCCGTTCAAGGATGTGGACTGGACCAGCTGGGACAAGCTGCTCGACGCCGTCCACAACCCGAAGCACGAGGTTGAAATCGCGCTCGTGGGCAAGTACATCGACCTGCCGGACGCCTACCTGTCCGTCACGGAGGCCCTGCGCGCCGGCGGCTTCGCCAACGACACCAAGGTCAAGATCCGCTGGGTCCCCTCGGACGAATGCGAAACCCGCGAGGGCGCCGTGCAGTCCCTGGCCGGCGTCGACGCCATCTGCGTTCCGGGCGGCTTCGGCATCCGCGGCCTCGAAGGCAAGCTCGGCGCACTGAAGTACGCCCGCGAAACCAAGCTCCCGGTCCTGGGCCTGTGCCTGGGCCTGCAGTGCATGGTGATCGAGTACGCCCGCAACGTGGTCGGCCTCGAGGGAGCGTCCTCGTCCGAGTTCGAACCCGACTCCAAGTACCCGGTCATCGCCACGATGGAAGAGCAGCTGGACATCGTTGACGGCAAGGGCGACCTCGGCGGCACCATGCGCCTGGGCCTGTACGAAGCCAAGCTCGACGAAGGCTCCGTCGTCGCCGAGACTTACGGCGCCACAAAGGTCAGCGAACGGCACCGCCACCGCTACGAGGTCAACAACAAGTACCGCGATCAGATTGCCGCCAAGGGCCTGTCGTTCTCTGGAACGTCGCCCGACGGCAAGCTGGTCGAGTTCGTGGAACTTCCCCGCGACGTCCACCCGTACTACGTGGCCACGCAGGCGCACCCCGAGCTCAGCTCGCGGCCCACGCGCCCGCACCCGCTGTTCGCGGGCCTGATCGAGGCTGCCCTTGGGCACCAGCGGGCAGCCGACGCCGCGCCCGCTGCAAGTATCGGCAACAGCGCAAAGGCCGACGCCCCTGCTGCTGCGCCCAAGCCCTCGTCGGCAGCAGTGTCCAAGTAATTTCCAACTGAATCAAAGGACGGCGCGATGCCTGGTATGTCTGAGACCCCCAATGCTGCACGGCAGGTTTCCGATGAGCCGAGCCCGCGCCGTCTTTTGTCTTCCCGGAAAGTTTACGAAGGCAGGATCTGGGACGTCGTTAGCGACAGTTTCCAGCTTAACGACGACGGGGACACCCTGGTCCGGGACTACATCGACCATCCCGGCGCGGTGGCCATTCTCCCCATGAACGACGCCGGCGACGTGCTGTTGCTGCGGCAGTACCGGCACCCCGTCGGCATGGACCTCTGGGAGATCCCGGCCGGGCTGCTGGATGTCGAAGGGGAGGACTTCGTCATCGGCGCCGCCCGCGAACTGGCCGAGGAAGCGGACCTCGTTGCGGACCGCTGGAACGTGCTGGCGGATTTCTTCAACTCGCCGGGATCCTCCAGCGAAGCCATCCGCATCTACCTGGCTCGCGGCCTGAGCGAGGTGCCGGGACATGAGCGGCACGTTCGCACCGACGAGGAAGCCGAAATCGAGCTGCACTGGACCCCGCTGGACGAGGCCGTGCAGGCGGTGCTTGACGGCCGCCTGCACAACCCGTCCGCCGTCGTCGGCGTGCTGGCCGCTGCCGCCGCCCGCGCCGACAACTTCGAAAGCCTCCGCCCCGCCGACGCGCCCTGGCCCGCCCATCCCAGCCAGCGCCGATGACCGGCGCGCTGACTGCCGAGCCTCCGGCCCCTGCGCAACTTCCGGTCTCTGCGACGGCGACTCCGCCGGCGGAGGCTGCCGCTCCCGCCCAGCCGCCCGCCCGGCCGCTCACAGCGATAGACCGCGCAATCACTGACTACCTGCAGCACATGGGCGTGGAACGGGGGCTCGCGGCCAATACCCTCTCCGCCTACCGGCGGGACCTGGCCCGCTACGCCAGGCACCTCGCCCACACAGGCCGGGAACGCCCCGGCGAGATTACCCGGCACGACGTCACCGGCTTCGTCCAGGCCCTCTCCGACGGGTCCGACGGCGGCTCTGCCCTGGGCATCCGCTCCGCGGCCCGGACGGTGGTGGCCGTACGCGGACTCCACAAGTTTTGGGCCCTCGAAGGCGTCACGCCCACCGACCCCGCCAGTGACGTTCACCCGCCCATGCCCGGCAAACGGCTGCCCAAGGCCATCAGCGTCGATGAGGTCACCCGGATTCTCGAGGCAGCCGGCACGGATACGGCAACCGGCCTGCGCGACCGCGCGCTGCTCGAATTTCTGTATTCCACCGGTGCCCGCATCAGCGAAGCCGTGGGCCTGGATGTCGACGACATCTCCCTGCACACGCCCGAACAGGCCGGCGAAGGCGGCGGCCCCGCGATCGTCCGGCTGTTCGGCAAAGGCTCCAAGGAACGCCTCGTCCCGCTCGGATCGTATGGAGCACGCGCCCTCGACGCCTACCTCGTCCGCGGCAGGCCCCTGCTGGCCGCCAAGGGCAAAGGCACCCCGGCCTTGTTCCTCAACGCCCGCGGCGGCAGGATCAGCCGGCAAAGCGCCTGGACAATTTTGAAGACGGCGGCGGACAAGGCCAACATCACTAAAGACGTTTCACCGCACACCCTGCGGCACTCCTTCGCCACCCACCTGCTTGAGGGCGGCGCCGACGTCCGGGTGGTCCAGGAACTGCTGGGGCACGCCTCGGTGACCACTACGCAGGTCTACACCCAGGTGACGGCCGATACGCTGCGGGAGATCTACGCCGCCGCGCATCCGCGCGCCCTGGGCTAGATCCGCGCCGCGACACGCCTTCGCCACCCACCTGCTTGAGGGCGGCACCGCCGGCCCCGGGGCCTGGCGCTAGGGTGGATCCATGAACTCGACAGCTGTCACCCTGTGCTTCCTGCTACGCGACGGAGTTGCCGGCCCGCAGGTCCTCCTCGGTACGAAGAAGACCGGGTTCGGCGTCGGCAAGATAGTGGGGCTGGGCGGGCACGTCGAGCCGGGGGAGTCCGACGCCGAGGCTGCCTGCCGCGAAGTTTTTGAGGAAGCCGGCATCGTGGTTACAGAGGACGACCTCCGCGTTGCTGGACTGATCGAATTCGTCTTTCCCGCCCGGCCGGAATGGAACATGTCCACGAGCCTTTTCACCACGCGCCGCTGGACCGGCGACCCCGTCGAAAGTTCGGAGATGATCCCGGAATGGTTCCAGGTCGCCTCCCTGCCGCTGGCGCGCATGTGGCAGGATGCCGAACACTGGCTACCACTGGCACTGGGGGAAGGCACTGTGGAAGCCGTCATCACCCTGAACGATGACAACGAGACCGTGGCCTCCGCGGAATATTCTTTGCGCGGAGTGTAACCCCCGCCCGGCGGCCGGAAACAATACAGTTATCCAGCAGTTTCGGACACAACTTACTTGGGGGATGCGTGCTTTCGGAGCGCGAATTGGCGTTTATCGCCATTCATAAGGACAGCTATCCGCAGGTCTACAGGTTTGTGCGGCGGCGGGTGGAATCGGCCGAGCTGGCGGAGGAACTCGCCGCGGATGTTTTCCGGGTGGTGTGGCAGAAATGGGACGACACACCGCGGACGGATACTGCGTGGCTGCTGACCGTGGCCCGGAATCTGATCGGGAACGCGTACCGCAGCCGGGACCGTCAGGCGGCGCTGCAGGACAAGCTGCGCTCCGCGGCCGTTGTCCGCTTCGGTGACGGCTCGGACAACGTGGCGGTCCAGGATGCCCTGGCCGCTTTACGGGAGAAGGACCGGGACATTCTCCAGCTCGCCTACTGGGATGAATTGAGTATCGCTGATATCGCGGGCGTGCTGCACTGCAGCGAGTCCGCCGCCAAAGTCCGGCTGCACCGGGCCCGGGCCGCCTTTCGCAAGCAAATGCCGGTCAGTGCTGAACCGATGACACAGAAGATGGGTGCCTGAGATGGATCCGATCAAGAACATGATTTCCGCGACGGACCCCGTGCACAACGATCCGTCCGTGCCCGACGGCGAGGCAGCACTGCGCCGGATGCTCGCCGCGCCCGGCGAGTTTAGCGACAGCCTGCCGCACAATGTCTCCTCCCTGGCGGACCGGAAGCACCGGCGGGCCAGGCTGGCCGGCGTACTGACGCTTGCCGCGGCCGCCGTCACCGCCGGCGTGCTGGTGGCAACGAACCTGGGTTCCCTCACCACCGCCCCGGAGCCCGCAAGCACGGTTGCCGGCCTCGGGACAGCCTCGAGCACCGCCACGCCGACGCCAACTCCGACTCCCACGCCGACGGCCACACCCACGCCCACAGCGACGCCTTCAACGTCCGCATCCTCGACGCCGAAGGCGGCCGTTGGCCACGGGGAATGCACCAAGGAAAATCTCACCAGTAACTGGAGGATGTTTCCGAAAGTGCTGCCTGTCATTGTGCTCGTCGGATGTTCGGAGGGACGAATGGGAATGATTGCCGCCGCGGCAAATGACGCACCCGAAGCATCTCCCGGTGATTCGTTCTGGATCGCGAAGCTGGTCAATGGCACTTACGTTTTCGACGACACTGACCCTTCGTCCAGCATTTCCAGCTGGCGCGAAGCGAACCGCAACAACGACGGACTGACCGCGGAACAGTCCATGGATAAAGAATTCGTGGACAAGGGAATCCCCGTTGGACTCCGGAAGGCGCTCGTCGGGGCACCTGAACCGGGAAGCCTGGCCGCCCGGGGGATCAAGACCTACGAGTACTGGTCCGCCGGCTACAAATTGGCGTTCAACTACCCGGCGGCGTGGCGCCTGACCGACCAATACAGTAATTCCCTCATGAACGGTGAGGGAACCTCCCTCAGGGATTCGTCCGGCAAGGACGTGGCAGAGCTGGCCTTCGGCGATACGAATGAATGGAACGGCTGCCTCAACGAGGCGCCTTACAAAGTCATTGACAGCCTGCCCATGCCGGGGTTGCCAGTTGATCCTGCAACGCCACAAAATGGGGCGCCCAGGTTCGCCTACGTCGCCATGACCTCAGCGGCAGATGACGGTGGTCCCGTGCAAGCGGGGATAGGAATCACGAACCGCATAGCCGGACAAGAGGGGATAGCCTGCGTCCTCGACTTCTCGGTAACAGGTCCCGACGAATTGAAGTACTACGGCTTCACCGACCGTCGGCCCCTCGGCGGACCCGCGTGGGGCCTCTACAACTTCCAGACCATGGAAGAGGCAGAAGCCTTCACCCAGACGCAAAGCTACAAGGACCTCAAGACGGTCATCACCTCGCTCACCGTCACGAAAACCGACTAGGACGTCAACCAGGGACGTCTGTCAGGCGAACCTTTTGACAAGCAGTGCACCGGGTTTGCCGGTAGCCTGCGGGGAACTGCCCGCACACACAATTCGAAGCACCAACAGCACAATGGGGGAATGACATGGAATCGACCAAGAAAGACATCACAGGAGAGGCTGCGGACAGCTACGAGGCAACGGCGCCGCATTCCACCGCGAAGCCTTCCGGCCGCCTCCTGGGGCCCCGCGCGGCGGCGGTGACTGCTCTAGCCACGGCCCTATTGCTCGGCGCCACAGCCTGCGGTACGTCCAGTGCGGGATCACCGGCCGCAGGAACCACGGCGCCCGCGGCCACTGCGTCGGCGACTACAACGGCCGCTGCGTCGGCGTCGGCGTCTGCGCCGGCGGGCCAGGCGTCGTCGTCCGCAGCCTCCACGACTTCCGCGGCACCGGCGCCGGAGCCGGAGCCGGAGCCGGACAAATGGCAGACCTACACGAGCACCGACGGGAAAGTCAGCTTCGAATATCCCGCCGGCTGGACGCTGGCAACACCGGCAGGTCTTGGCGCGGCGCCGAACATCGACGTCGACGTGTCGGACGCCGCGGGCATGGTGGTGGCGTCACTCCACTACGGACCGTCCGGTGCCGGGCTCGGCGGCGCATGCCAGAACCCCGTGCCTTACAGCGTCCTGGACTCGACGGAGCTGTCGTTGCCGTACAACACTGCCGCGGCCGACACCATCACGCCCCGCTTTGCCTTCCGCGCCCTCCTGGAGGCGGGCCGCGTCACTGCTTCGTACGGCATCGCGGGCAGAGTAGCCGGCAAGGACGGAAAGTCCTGCATGTTCTACAACGTGGTCAGTGGTCCGGCAGAGTCGCCCTTCTACTACTTTGCCGACGTCGTCCAGGTCAACAGCGGCGGCACTGAACAGAACGGAAACCGTAAGGGCGCCAAGGCGTTCCCCTCGCTGGAAGCTGCGAAGGCCTACATGCAGACCCCGGAGTACGTGAACGCGAAGCGCATGATCACCTCGCTGAAGATCAACGCCGGCTAGCCGCAAAACGCTGGCAGAACAAACGCGGGTAGGAGAAACGCGAACAGACCAACGCGGACCGGTCACCTTTGGGGGGTGACCGGTCCGCGTTTTCTTAACCTGGTGCCGAGCTGGTGCCGCCAGTGCGGCAGGACCAGGGACTACGCCAGGTGCCGTTCCTCGACGCCGTTGTACTCGCTCAACGGACGGATCAGGGAGTTTGAATCCAGCTGCTCCATGATGTGCGCCGTCCAGCCCGTGATGCGGCTGGCGACGAACAGGGGAGTGAACGTGGCGGTGTCGAACCCCATGAGGTGGTACGTCGGTCCGGTCGGATAGTCGAGGTTCGGTTTGATCCCCTTCGCCTCGTCCATCGCGGTCTCGAGCCCGTTGTAGAGGCCCAGCAGTTCGGGCCGGCCATAATGGGCGATCATCTTGTCCAGGGCCGACTTCATGGTGGGCACGCGGGAGTCGCCGTGCTTGTAGACGCGGTGGCCGAAGCCCATGACCTTTTTCTTCTGGGCCAGGGCGTTCTCCATCCAGACTTTGGCCCGGGCCGCCGCCTCCTCCAGTGATTCCTCGGGCCTGATGCCGATTTCATCGAAGGTGTGCATCACGGCCTCGTTCGCGCCACCGTGGAGCGCGCCCTTGAGGGCGCCGATGGCCCCGGTCACGGCCGAATGAAGATCCGCCAGCGTTGAAGTGATCACGCGGGCAGTGAAGGTGGAGGCATTGAAGGAGTGCTCGGCGTACAGAATCATTGAGACGTTGAAGGCGTCGACTACCTCAGGGACGGCCTCCTCGCCGAAGGTCATCCAGAGGAAGTTGGCGTCGTAACCCAGATCCTCGCGGGGCTCTATGAGGTCCAGGCCGTGACGGCGGCGCTGGTCGTAGGCCACGATGGCTGGCATCGCGGCGAACAGGTCAACGGCCTTGGCCAGGTTGGCTTCGCGCGAGGAATCCTCCGCCAGGGGGTGGCGGGCCCCCAGGACCGAGGTGGCAGTCCGGCAGACATCCATGGGGTGCGCGGAGGTGGGCAGCGCGTCGATCACTTGTTTGACGACCGGGTCCAGGGGGCGGCCGGCCTTTTCCCTGGCGGTGAACTCTGCCAGCTGGTCCGGGGTGGGCAGCTCGCCGTTCCACAAAAGGTAGGCGACCTCCTCGAAGCTGCACCTGGCGGCCAGTTCCTGCACGGGGTAGCCGCGGTACAGCAGCGAGTTGGTGTCCGGGTTGACCTTGGAGACCGCGGTGTAGTCAACCACGACACCGGCGAGGCCTTTTTTGATGTCCTGTTCAGCCATGCTGAAACTCCTTTGTCTCTGACTCCTGCACCGGCACGAGCCGGTGGTTGTGTGCGGGCTTACTTACCGGGGATCTGGAAATTGAACACCCCGGTGTCAAAACGGTTGTAAGCCTCATAATCAACGAGATCGTACAAACGCGCACGGGTCAGCATGCTTCCAACCTGTGCCTCCTGGGTTCCGTCGGCCTTAATCGATTCCAGAGTACGCTCCGCAGCGCCCATGGCACTACGGAGGAGCGTCACCGGGTAGATCACCATATTGACGCCGACGCCGGCCAGCTCCTCCACGGTGAACAGGGCACTCTGGCCGAATTCGGTCATGTTGGCCAGGATCGGGACGTCGACGGCGTCGCGGATGGCCTGGAACTCGCCCAGGTCCTTCATCGCCTCGGGGAAAATCGCGTCCGCACCGGCCTCGACCAGGGCCCGGGCTCGCTCTTGCGTGGCCTGCAACCCGTCTGTGGCGCGGATGTCGGTCCGGGCCATGATCAGGAAGTTCGGGTCACGTCGGGCGTCGGCCGCGGCCCGGATCCGCTTGGTGGCGGTGTCCAGGTCCACGACGTTCTTGCCGTCGAGGTGGCCGCAGCGCTTGGGGTTGAACTGGTCCTCGATGTGGCAACCGGCCAGGCCGGCGTTCTCGAGCTCCTGGACCGAACGGGCCACGTTCATGGGCTCGCCGAAGCCGGTGTCGGCGTCGACGATTGCCGGCAGGTCCGTCATCCGGGCGATCTGCCCGGCGCGGGTGGCCACCTCGGTGAGGGTGGTCAGCCCGATGTCCGGCAGGCCGAGGTCGTTGGCGAGGACGGCGCCGGAAATGTAGACCCCGGCGAAGCCCTTCTCCTCGATCAGCCGCGCCGAGAGCGGGTTGAACGCGCCGGGGAACTGGGCGATGGTGCCGGAGGCGAGGAGTTCGCGGAACCGGATCCGCTTCTGCTCCGGCGTGACCTTCGAATACAGCATCAGAAGAGCCCCTTCGGGGCCGCGGCGAGGTCGATCACGCCGTCGGCCGCCTGGATGTTCAGCTGGTCCAGCTCGCCGGCGGCGAGCTTGGGAAGCCGGGAGGCTGCGGCGAGGAAGCGCTCGATCTCCTCGTCGGCCACCAGGCCGGCGGCGAGCGTGCGGAACTTGTGGACGTACTGCTCCCGCGCGAACGGACGGGCGCCCAGCGGGTGGGCGTCGGCGACGGCGATGTCATCGGTGATGACGGTGCCGTCCTTGAGCGTGATCTCCACGGATGCCGCCGAAGGCCTTCTCGGCGATGTCGAGGGAGTGGTAGCGCCGGGTCCATTCCGGGTCTTCCACCGTGGTGACCTTGTGCCAGAGTTCCACGGTGTCCGGGCGGGCGGCACGTGCCGGGGCGTAGGAATCCACGTGGTGCCAGGTGCCGTCCTGCAGCGCGACCGTGAAGATGTACGGGATCGAGTGGTCCAGCGTCTCGCGGCTGGCCGTGGGATCGTACTTCTGCGGGTCGTTGGCGCCGGAGCCGATCACGTAGTGGGTGTGGTGGCTGGTCTTGATCAGCACCGACTCGACGTTGGCCGGGTCCGTGACCTCCGGGTGTTCGCCGTTGAGCTTGCGGGCAAGGTCGATCCACGCCTGGGCCTGGTATTCGGCCGAGTGTTCCTTGGTGTACGTGTCCATAATGGCGCGCTTGGCCTCGCCGGCTTCGGGCAGGGGCACCAGGTAGGAGGCGTCCGGCCCGTCGAGCATCCAGGCGATGACGCCGTCTTCGCCTTCGTAGATCGGCACGGGGGAGGTCTGGCCGCGCATCGCACGGTCCGCGGATTCGACCGCCATCTTGCCGGCGAATGCGGGGGCGTGGGCCTTCCAGGTGGAGATTTCGCCCTTGCGGGACTGCCGGGTGGCGGTGGTGGTGTGCAGGGCCTGGCCGACGGACTGGAAGATCGTCTCGACGTCGAGCTCAAGCAGCGTGCCGATGCCGGCGGCTGCGGAGGGGCCGAGGTGGGCCACGTGGTCGATCTTGTGCTCGTGAAGGCAGATGGCCTTGACCAGGTTGACCTGGATCTCGTAGCCGGTGGCGATGCCGCGGATCAGGTCCTGGCCGCTGGAGCCGACGTGCTGGGCGACGGCAAGGATCGGCGGGATGTTGTCGCCCGGGTGCGAGTAGTCCGCGGCCAGGAAGGTGTCGTGGTAGTCGAGCTCGCGGACCGCGACGCCGTTGGCCCAGGCGGCCCACTCGGGGGAGACGCGTTCCTCGATGCCGAAGACCTTGGCGCCCTTGCCGCCGGTGCTGGGGCCGTGAGTCAGGGCCTGGGCCCGGGCAGCGACGATCGGGGCACGGTTCAGCGACGCGATCGCCACCGAGGCGTTGTCGATGATCCGGTTGATCACCATGTCGGTGACCTCATCGGTGACATCCACGGGATCCGCGGCGACCTTGGCGATCTTGTAGGCGAGCTGGTCCTCGCGGCCCAGGTTTTCCTCGCTCTTGTAAACGCGGACGTGGTGTTCCTTAACCATGGTGCTCCTTTTGCTGAGGTGTATGCGTGGCTTTGACGTGTGAAAGGCTGCGGTGCAGGTGAAGCGTGGTGGCTGCCTCGGCCAGCCGCGGGTTGCCGGCGGCGATCGCCTCGGCAATGGCGGCGTGCTCGGCGGCGGCGGCGGTGAGACGGGCGGCGTCGTCGGCGGCCAGGCGCCGGACGCGCACGAGGTGGACGCGGAGGCTGCGCATGGCCTGGGCGAGGTAGGCGTTGGAGATTGCGGCGTCAATTGCCGCGTCCAGCCGTCCAACCAGCCCGTAGTAGTCGTGCAGGGCAGGGATCCTGCCCGCCGATGAGTTCCGGCGCCTGGACCAGTTCGCGCCGGAGCTGTTCGAACGTCGCGGGGTCTCCGCGTTCGGCGGCGAGGGCGGCGGCCCTGCCTTCGAGGGTTTCGCGCAGTTCAAACAGCTCGTCGATGTCGTCCAGGGAAATGTCGGTCACGACGACGCCGCGGCCGCCCGCCGTCGTCGTCAGGCCTTCGGCCGTGAGTCGGCTCAGGGCCTCCCGCAGCGGGGTGCGGGAGATGCCGAGGCGCTCCGACTGTTCCACCTCCGCGAGCACGGTTCCGGGCAGGAGGCGCCATTCGATGATGTCGTCGCGCAGGGCCGCGTAGGCCTTGTCGCTGGCGCGCATCCTGCCTCCTTCGCTGGTGGCTCTGTCATGGTGGAACAACAACAGTGTATACACGCCGGGGCGTTTTGCCCAGCAAATGGAGCCTGGGCGGGCGAATGGATAGGCTGTGTATACAAAACCCTTGCCTCCCCGGTCCGCAACGGCTTACCATGGGGTGCATCACAACGTCGTGGACAGGATGTAAGTCATGGTCACCAAGAGCTACCGGGCCGCCTACGAACGGAGCCTGGATCATCCTGCAGAGTTCTGGCTGGAAGCCGCGGGCGGGATCTCCTGGCAGACACCACCGCGGCAGGCCCTCGACCCCAGCCGGGCGCCGCTCTACGACTGGTTTCCGGACGGTGTCCTGAACACGTCCTACAACGCCCTCGACCGGCACGTGGCCCAGGGCAGGGGTGCGCAGGACGCCCTGGTCTACGACTCCGCGATGTTGGGCATCCGGCAGAGCTACACGTATGCGGAACTGACGGATCTCGTGGCCCGGTTCGCCGGTGTCCTGCGCCGCAGCGGCGTCGGCAAGGGCGACCGCGTGGTGATTTACATGCCGATGATCCCCGAGGCCGTGATCGCGATGCTGGCCACCGCACGGCTCGGCGCTGTGCACTCCGTCGTCTTCGGCGGGTTCGCCCCCAAGGAACTTGCCGCCCGAATCCGCGACGCCGCGCCTGCCGCGGTGGTGACGGCGTCCGGCGGCATCGAGCCGTCGCGCCGGATTGAATACCTGCCTGCCGTCGCCGAGGCCCTCGGCATCGCCGGCGCCCCGGACACGCCAGTGCTGGTCAAGGCCAGGGAAGGCTTCGGCTCCACTGTTATTTCATGGCGGCCTCCATGGCGGCCGAACAGCCCGGGTGGCTCGACTGGGACGCCGAGATGGCCTCCGCCGAGCCTGCCGCGCCGGTGGATGTCACAGCCACGGATCCGTTGTACATCCTCTACACCTCGGGCACCACCGGGGCGCCGAAGGGCGTGGTGCGGGACAACGGCGGCCATGCCGTGGCCCTGAAATGGACCATGGAAAACATCTACGACATCGGCCCCGGAGACGTCATGTGGACCGCCTCGGACGTCGGCTGGGTGGTGGGCCACTCCTACATCGTGTACGGGCCGCTGCTGGCCGGCGCCACCACGGTGCTGTACGAGGGCAAACCGGTTGGGACGCCCGACGCCGGCGCGTTCTGGCGGGTGATCCAGGACCACAACGTCAACGTGCTGTTCACCGCGCCGACCGCGCTGCGTGCCATCCGGAAAGCCGACCCTGAAGGCCAACTCCTGGAAAAGTACGACATTTCCAGCCTGCGGACCCTGTTCGCGGCCGGCGAGCGGCTGGACACCGACACATTCCACTGGGCCTCCCGGGTCCTCGGCGTTCCGGTGGTAGATCACTGGTGGCAGACGGAGACGGGCTGGGCCATCTGCGCCAACCCCCGCGGCCTCGACGGGCTGCCGATCAAGGCCGGCTCGCCAAGCGTCCCGATGCCCGGCTTCCGGCTCAACATCGTCGACGGCGCGGGCAGGGAAGTCGAGGCCGGAACCGAAGGCAACATCGTTCTTGGCCTGCCGCTGCCGCCCGGCACCCTGACCACGCTCTGGCGCAACGACGACCGCTACATTTCCTCCTACCTGCAGGCGTTTGAGGGCTACTACGCCACCGGCGACTCCGGTTACCGGGACGGGGACGGCTATGTCTTTGTCATGGGCCGCACGGACGACATCATCAACGTCGCCGGACATCGGCTCTCCACCGGCGCCATGGAACAGGTGATCGGCCAGCATCCGGCGGTCGCCGAATGCGCGGTGATCGGCCTCGCCGACCCGCTCAAGGGCCAGCGTCCCAGCGGCTACGTGGTCCTCAAGTCCGGTGTGGACGTCGCCGAGGACGTGCTGGCCAAGGACCTGATCGCCCTGGTCCGGCGCGACATCGGCGCCGTGGCGGACTTCAAGCACGTCACCGTGGTGGAGGCCCTGCCGAAGACCCGTTCGGGCAAGATTCTGCGCAAGACCATGCGCCAGATCGCGGACGGCGACGACTACGTGGTGCCGTCCACGATCGAGGACGCCGGCGTGATAGACCGGCTGCTCGAAACCCTGCGTCCTGCCGTGTCGGAGTCAGCCGGCGCTGCTAGGACAGGCTCGGCGGTTCCAGCGGTATTCGTTCTCCGGGCGGCCGGGGGTGCCATAGCGTGCGGTGCGGGAGACCGTTCCGGCGTCGGCGAGGTATTCGAGGTAGCGCCGGGCGGTGACCCGGGACATGCCCAGCGCCTCCATGACCTCGCTGGCCGACACCGCCCCGGCCTGCCCCTTGATGAAGTCCTTGACCGAGTCCAGCGTGGACACGGACAGGCCCTTGGGCAGCGCAACTTCGGAGGGGCACGCAGGCTGGCGAACGCCTGGTCCACATCGCTTTGGGACGCACGGGCCCCCGCGACGCCGGCCAGGGGCGAAGCCAGCTGTTCGCGGAACTGCCGGTAGCTGGCGAGTTTGTCCGCAAACGTTGCGTACGTGAACGGCTTGATCAGGTACTGGACCACGCCGGTGGCCACTGCGCTGCGGACGATATTCAGTTCCCGCACGGCGGTGATGGCGATGATGTCCGCGAAGAGTCCGGCCGCCCGCATCCGGCGTGCGATGTCCAGCCCGTGCAGGTCCGGGAGGTTCATGTCCAGCAGCACCAGCTCCACCGGGTTTCCCGCCGCCGCGAAATCCGTGAGCAGGCGCAGCGCCGACTGACCGTCGGGCGCGGAGCCGGCCAGTGTGAAACCGTCCAGCCTGTTCAATGTAGGCGGCGTGCGCCGCGGCGGCAATGGGCTCGTCTTCGACGACGAGCACCCTGATGTCGCTCATGGCTGTTCCTCTGTTGTGACCGGCAGTGTTGTGAACGGCAGGGCGACGCGGAACAGTGCTCCGGCCGGGCTGGTGATTGTCATGGTACCGCCCAGGCGTTGCACGGCCTGGCGGACCAGGGCCAGGCCAAGGCCCCGGCCGAACGGACCCGGTGTCTTGGTGCTGAAGCCGTGACGGAAGATGTCCTCCACGGCCGCCGGGTCTATTCCGGGGCCGCTGTCTTCCACGGTGATCACGAGGGCGGCTCCGGTGGTCTCGACGGTCAGCTCCACGAGCTTGGGCGCCGGAGCCTCGGCCGCGGCGTCGATGGCGTTGTCCAACAGGTTCCCGAGGATGGCCACGAGGTCCTGCACGGCCAGTCCGGTCACGGCCGTGGAGCCGCCGGCGCTGAGGATCAGTTCGACGCCGCGCTCGTGCGCTTCGGCGGCCTTGCCCATGATCAGGGCGCCGAGTACCGGCTCCTCGATGGAGCTCACAATGTCATCCGTCAGGCTCTGGCTGAGTTCCAGATCCTTCGTGGCGAAGTCCAGCGCCTCGGGGGTACGCCCCAGTTCCATCAGCGAGACGATCGTGTGGAGCCGGTTGGCATGCTCATGGGTCTGGGCCCGCAGCGCGTCGGAGAGAGTGTGCATGGTTTCCAGTTCGCTGCCCAGTGATTCGATTTCGGTGCGGTCACGGATGGTGGCCACAGTGCCGTAGACAGGAGTGCCGTGGACGGGAACGCCGGAAACCGCTCCCCGGTGGCGGGACCCGGCCGATGCAGGTCCCACGGCAGGACCCTGGTTGACCACCAGGATCCTGGAACCCGTCAGGTGGATCTCATCCAGCGCGGTCCGCCCAGATTCGAACAGCTCTTTCAGGCTGGGGGCAAGCGGCAAGTCCGCGAGGGTGGGCGCCGTCTGGCGGCCGCCGCCCGCAGCGCCGGCGGCGTCCGCGCCTGCAGTGGGAACGCCGTCGGCGGACTGCTTCCTCAGCCCCAACAGTTCGGCCGCCTGATCGTTGTACATCACCACTTTGCCCTTGGGATCGATGAGGATCACGCCCTCACGCACCGAATGCAGCACGGATTCGTAGTACGCGAAGAGCTGGCCCAGCTGCTCCGGTCCCCAGCCGCGGGTCACCCGGCGCAGGTACCGGCCCAGGAGCCAAGATGCCGCCGCGCCGCCCGCGAGCAGCGCCAGGCTGATGGCCAGCAGCGCCGGCAGCCTGCTCGAGATGGCCACGTCCACCGTCCGGACCGTCACGCCAGCGGCCACGAGCGCCCGAACCTTGCCGTCCGCATCCTTGACCGGGGCGATGGTGCGCACCGAGGGGCCGAGGGTTCCTGCCGTGACCTCCGTGAATACCTGGCCGTTGAGGGCTGCGTCGATGGAACCGATATACGGTTTGCCCAATTCCTCATCCCGTGGATGGGTCCAGCGCGTGCGGTCCGGGGCCATGATCGTGACGAAATCCGCGTCAGCATCCTTCATGATCTCCAGCGCATACGGCTGGAGCAGGGCCGTGGGATCGGGCGTGCCCGCCGCCTCCAGGACGAAGGGGGCAGCGGCTGCCGTCGTGGCGATGCCGGCCATCCGGCGTCCGGCCTCCTCGTAGGCGTGGTCGCGTGCGTCGACGAAGGTGGCCGTGCCGACGATGGCCGTCAGGGCCACCACGAACAGCAGCTGGGCCACAAACAGCCTGCGGGCGATGCTCCAGCGGTGGATCATCAACACCTTCCATGACCAATATGAACGCAACAGTGATGCGCGTCACCTTGTCATCAATGATGGGGGTACACACATGAACGGACGTGAGCGGACCACAGCCTGGACCGCACCAAGTCCAGCCTATCCAAGGAGAACACCATGGCCTCTCAACGAGGAGAGTCAGCAGCACCGGCCGTAGTCCCGGCCAAGAAGCGCAAGGGACTGGACAAGTCCCACTACCTCTACATTGCAGTCATCGTTGCCGTGATTGCAGGTGCCGTTATCGGTCTGCTGTTCCCCGAGGTCGGCAAATCCCTCAAACCGCTGGGCGACGGCTTCATCAAACTCATCAAAATGATGATCGCGCCCGTGATCTTCTGCACGATCGTGCTGGGTATCGGCTCCATCGCCAAGGCCGCGACAGTAGGCAAGGTGGGCGGCCTGGCGCTGGCCTACTTCATGGTCATGTCCACCTTCGCCCTGGCGATCGGCCTCGTGGTGGGCAACCTGATCCACCCGGGCGACGGTCTCAAGCTCGCCCCCTATGATCCGAACAAGAAGGCGGCAGCCGACAGCACCGTTGACTTCCTGCTTGGCATCATCCCGGGCGACATTCCCGTGTTGCCGACTCTCCTCGCCGCGATCCTGGTCGGCTTCGCGCTGCAGAAGATGGGCCCGCAGGGAGCGCCGATCCTCAAGGCTGTCGGTTACGGACAGGCCCTCGTGTTCCGCATCCTCATCATGATCATGTGGCTGGCCCCGGTCGGAGCGTTCGGTGCGATCGCTGCGGTAGTCGGTGCCACCGGCTTCCAGGCCATCATCAGCATGGCGACCCTGATGGGCGCCTTCTACGCCACCTGTGCCCTGTTCATCGTCGTGATCCTCGGCGGCCTGCTCAAGGTGGTCGCAGGCGTCAGCATCTTCAAGCTCATGAAGTACCTCGGCCGCGAATACCTGCTGATCTTCTCCACCTCTTCCTCCGAAGCCGCACTGCCCCGCCTGATCGCGAAGATGGAACACCTCGGCGTGTCCAAGCCGGTCGTCGGCGTCACCGTCCCCACTGGCTACTCCTTCAACCTGGACGGCACGGCCATCTACCTGACCATGGCGGCGCTCTTTGTCGCCAACGCCATGGGCACGCCGCTGGACCTCGGCGCCCAGATTTCCCTGCTGATCTTCATGATCATCGCCTCCAAGGGTGCCGCCGGTGTCACCGGCGCCGGCCTGGCCACCCTCGCCGCCGGACTCCAGGCGCACGCACCTCAGCTGCTCGGCGGCGTGGGCATGATCGTCGGGATCGACCGCTTCATGTCCGAGGCGCGGGCCCTGACCAACTTCACCGGCAACGCCGTCGCCACGGTGCTGATCGGCACCTGGGTCAAGGAGATCGACGGCGGACGCGTGGACCGTGTCCTCGCCGGTGCCGAGCCGTTCGACGAAGAGACCATGCTCGCCGGGCACACCGGTGTGCCGGACGCCGTCGAACAGCCGGCGCAGCCGGCGCAGCCGGTCCTGGCGCACGCCTGAACCGGGTCTGAACACGCGGCCTGAACCGCGGCCGGACCGGACTCCATACCGCTAGATGACGCCCGAAGCGCCCGGCAGCCAAGCTGCCGGGCGCTTCGGCGTTCGGATCAGCCCTCGTCGGCGCCGAAGGGGGTGACCACCGTTCGGCGGGGCGTCCCGGCGTCGTCGTAGTTCAAGGTGCTGACGCGGACGCCGTACAGCGCCGAGAGCTGCACATCGGCGAGGAGCGGCCCGGCAGGACCGGTCACCACACCCTCGGTGCCCATGAGAACCACCGAGTCTGCGAGGAACAGGGCGTGGTCCGGGTGATGGGTGCTCACGAGCAGCGACATCCCGCTCCTCACGAGTTCCCTCAGGAGCTGCAGGACACGGACCTGGTTTTTCAGGTCCAGCCCGGTGGACGGCTCATCCAGGACAAGGAGCCGCGAACCGCCCGCGACGGCCCGTGCAATGAGGACCAGTTGCTGCTCGCCCCCGCTCAGGGTCGGAAACAGCCGGTCGGCCAGGGCAGCGATGCCCACCCGGTCCATGGCCTGGAGCGCGGCGGCCCTGTCCCGGCTGCCGGGGGAGCGGAACACGCCGATGTGCCGGGCGCGGCCCATGACCACCATGTCAAGGGCCCGGTAGCCGAACGTGCTGCCGCGCGCCTGGGGAACGTACCCGGCGGTCTCGGACCTGCGCACTGCCCCTTCCTGCACGGCCAGCAGGCCGGCCGCGCAGCGCACCAGGGTCGTCTTGCCGCTGCCGTTCGGCCCCAGGACCGCAGTCACGGTGCCCGGGGGCACCGAGAAGCTGAGGTCCTTGAACACCCAGTTCTGCGGTGAATAGCCAAACCCCGCCCCGCGCAGCTCAAGCACCGTCCCAGATCCTCTCCCGGTTCCGGCGCAACAGCACGAAGAAGACCGGCGCTCCGATCAGGGCGGTGAGGACGCCCAGCGGGATTTCCCCGGCCGTGGCGGTGCGCGCAATGGTGTCGATGGCGATCAGGTACGCCCCGCCGAGCAGGAATGAGACCGGCAGCAGGACCCGATGGTCCGGGCCCACCCACATCCGCGCGAGATGCGGGATGACGAGCCCCACCCAACTGATGACGCCGCTGACGGCCACGGCCCCGGCAACCATGAGGGCCACGGCGGCGAGGACCGTCCAGCGCAGGGGACGCGGCCGGAGTCCCAGGGCCGTGGCGTCATCGTCGCCGAGCGAGAGCACATTGATCCGCCATCGCAGGGCCAGCAGGGCGAGGCCTCCGGCCGCAATCGGAATGAAGGCCACCAGTACCTTCGCCCAGGTTGCGGTCGCAACACTGCCAAGCAGCCAGAAGACGATTGCCGGGAGGGTGGTGAACGGGTCCGCCAGATACGTCACGAGGGCCACCAGGGCGGAGAAGAACGAGGCCGTGACGATTCCTCCAAGGACGACCATGAGGATGTGGGCGCCGCCTCGACCGGAGGTGATGAGGAAGACGATGGCCAGTGCCAGCAGCCCGAAGCCGAACGATCCGCCCACGAGGGCGACGGGACCCAGACCGAGCAGCAGGGCCAGGGCACCACCGAAGGAGGCACCCGATGAAACGCCGATCACCTCCGGGCTGACCAGGGGATTACGGAATACGGCCTGCAGCGCCGCGCCGCCGATTGCGAGGCCGCCACCCACCAGCAGGGCCAGCAGGACCCTGGGCAACCTGACCAGCAGCACTACGTTTTCCTCGGCCGCGGGAAGGCTTGGATCGAAGGGGACTATCCGGGAGGCCAGGATTTGCGCGACATGGGGGAGGGACACGTTGTACCGGCCGCTGGCGAGTGCAAGCGCCGACACAGCGACGAGGACGGCCAGTGAGAGCAGGCACGGTCCGACCACCTGGCGCAGCCCCGATCCCCGGTGGCCGCCAAGGTATCCCGTGGTCAGAGGCTGGGCCTCACGAAGCATCGAACTGCCGGTAGTTGGCCGAGGCGCCATTGGCTTCAGTCCACAGGATCTTGTCCATTTCGGGCGCCGACAGCCGGTAGCGGTACAGGAAATCGAAGTAGTCGCTCGCCTCGTCCCTCAGCGCGGACCGGTTGCCGGAGGGGAAACTGATATCGCTGAGCCAGCGCCACATCAGCTGTGACTCCTGGCCGGGGGGATCCCAGCGGTATCCGCCCAGCGGGACCTTGTAGACGCGGCGGGAACGCACGGCGGACACGCTTTGCCACACCGGGTTGCCGTAGAGGTCCCCGGGCATCGCCTCGTCGAAATTCCCGAGCAGGATGACCTCCGGATCCCAGGCCAGGACCTGTTCGACGTCCACCCCCACCATGCCCTTGCCCTGGAGACCCTGCGGGCCGGTGGCCGGATTGTGTCCGCCGACGAGCTTGATGTAGAAGTCGTTGTAGCTGCCGTTTCCGGCAACCTTGAGCCCGCCGCTGAACCTGTTGAAATAAATGATGCCCGGGCCGCCGGTGCCGCGGGCGGCGGCCTCGGCCTGGATGGACCTCTGTTTCTCGTCGCTGCGCGACTTGATCTGCACAGCCCTGTCCGGCCGCCCGAGCATCGTTGCGAAGAGCGAGGTCCAGGTGTCCACATCCTGCTGCGTGCCGGTGTTCGTGATGCCCAGGACCTTCATCCCCGCTTGTTCCAACGGCGCCGTCAGTTGCGCATCGCTCCACTGGACCACGACGTCGGGGTTCAGCGCCCGGATGCTCTCGACATTGGGTGTGAAGTCCGTGGTGGCGATGTCGTGCGGAACATTCAGGGCCTCCGGGTACATTGCACCCATGACGCCATCCCGCATGGCGACCCAGGAGGCGTTGTGCATCCCGGCGAGATGGCTTGCGCCCTGGTCGACGGCGGCCAGCAGGGAGGCGGCCGGCATGGGAATGGTCACCACCCGGGTGACTGGGCGGTCGAAACTCAGCACGGTCCCGCGCTGGTCCGTCACCTGGATCCCGGCGGAACCGGAGGCGGAACCCGGCGGTGCCGTCCCTGCCTGTGCCGTACCTGCCGGTGGCGACTGTGGCGACGTGCTTCCCGGGGCGCAGGAAGCGAGGAACAGCGCCCCTCCGCCGTAGAGGGCCGCTGTCAGTACTGATCGTCGGTTGGCGTCGGGGATGTTCATCGGCCTACCTCCCGGGAAGGACCGCACGCGAGCGGCCATTCGCTCCGCACCGGCAACAACGTTGATCCCGGCGCGGCATTCCCTCACAGCATCTGCCGAATGCACAGGGGTGTCAATGCCGGCAACGCGGGCATTGTTTGCCGACCGGCAGCGGTGCTAGCCTCGCACATATCCCCTGTGAAACGAGGCCACGGGATGCAAGTCAACGGCGCCCAACTGTTTGTCCGGTACGCATATCCGCCGAATTCGCGGGGAAGCTGCGGGCCGCCTGACAGCGATGCGCTACTGCACTACGGCCAGTCCGGGGTGACCGACGCGGGCCTGCGCGAACTTGCCAAGGGGTTCGCCGGCGCCTGGCCGTATCTGGAGCTCATTGCCGGTGCCACGGGCAACCCGGACCCGCTTGATTACAGTGTGGTGGAGGCCTACTGGGTGGGAAACACGCTGCTGGACTCCGTGGGTGTGCGCAGCATCGGCAATTCCATGGAGGACAGGTTCCGCGCACGGACCGGCCATCAGTTTCCGCACCTGATGGAAGGGGTCCTGGCCGGCGGCGTACCGCACCACAGCTTCCATGTGCTGGAAATCTATCCGTGGCTGGGACTCTTGCGCGATGACCGGCGCTCATCCACGGCCCTGAATGTCCTTGACCAGTGCCGCATCCGATGGGGCGAAGTGGTGGCCGTCGAAGGGGACAGCGCCCTCGTCCGCTCGCGGCCCCTTGCCTGGGACGGGGTGGCGCTCTCGCTCGGCGAACCGGTGATCGAGACGGCCAAGTACGCCGTGGCCGGGTCCGCCTTCATCGCTGACCTCGCGGCCGGCGACATGGTGTCACTCCACTGGGACTGGGTGTGCGACCGGCTGACGCCCGCCCAGCTCCACCGACTCCAGCACTACTTTGCGCGCCACCTCAAGATCGCCAACTCCGGCGTGGAACACCGCGGCGCCGCGATTGCCCTCGAACAATGAATGCCGAACAGATCGACTGCCGGACCAGTGACTGCCGAATAGTGAGCGCCGGCCAGTGCGAGGGGAACACAGACTACGGGACGGTGTCGGTGGGGTCCGGGCCACGTCCCATGAGTTCAAGTCCCGTCATCGCACGGTCGGCGCCATCTTGATCCACGCGCTCCAAGGCGAAGCCCATGTGGATCAGGACCCACGTGCCGCTCTCCAGCGGGCCGTCGTCGAGGAGCCCAATGTTGATCTTGCGCTGCACGCCTGCCACATCCACGAGGGCCAGCTGCCCGTTGTAGCCGTCGATCACCTCGATGATCCGGCCAGGTATTCCCAAGCACATCCGCGCTTCCTCCTCAGCCTGCTTCATCCGAACCCGCGCTCGCGGGTGCTTCGTCCGCGGACGGCATGCGGGCCGTGACCAGCGTGCGCACTGCCGCCACGGCTGCCGGGACGGCGCGGGACACTTCCTCGGACAGTTCCATGCCCTCGTCTGTTCGCCCGGCGATGCAACCGACCAGGTAGGTCTCCGGCAACGATCCGCCCAGGACGCGGAGGCGGCGCAGGACGGCCAGCGGATCCATGCCATGCGGATCGAACGTCGGGTTGACCCGCAGGCCCGCCGGTGTGAGCGGTCCGCCGCTTTCCAGATCCTCCGCCCGGATCTTCAGGATCCGGAGGGTCCCGGCGCTCGTGCTTCCGTCCGCCGGGGCCGGAAGCACATCCACCAGCACCAGCGCATCCACCCCGTCCAGGAGATCGTAGGCGAGGTGCAGCCCGCGGACCCCGTAGTCCTGCACCTGCACCTCCTCCGGTTCCCAGCCGGGCAGGCCGGAGACCTCCTCCGCCAGACGGCGGGCGACGGCCGGTCCAAATCCGTCGTCGCGAAGGAATATGTTCCCGACGCCCGCCACGAGGACCCTGCTCACAACGGGGCCTCACATCCTGCTTATTCGCACGTAGCGCTTGATGTCCGGAATCGAACGAAGTCCGACGACGGCTGCTGCCAGGCCCGCGGCCAGCAGGACCACGACAGTCATAATGCCCAGACCCTTCATGGTGATGGTTCCTTTCCGTTATCCGGGGCCGGCGCCGCGGCGAGCGGCACGAGTTCCTCGGGGGCGAAATACAGATACCGGCCGTACCATTCCTGCAGTTCGGCCGCCGGGTCGGCCTCGAGGACCACTGCGACGTGCGTTCCGCCGTCGACGTCGAAGTGGACTCCCGTGACACGCCCCGATTTCCCGGCGAAGAAGAGGTCCTGGGCATCGGCGCGGCGCAGCGGAACAACCCGCACCCGGCTGCCGCGTGAGATCGGGACGCCGTCGATAAAGACGGTGTCCGATTCCGGATCCACGGCGGCGTCCCGGGCCGGATCCCACCACGGCGTTTCGGCGCCGGTGCTCGCGTCGCCGCCGCTGCCCGGAACGGAGAATTCCGGAACGGAGAGTTCCGGAACCGAATACTCCGGGACAGCGAAGCCGGGGCCGTCTCCTCCGTACCCGGACGACTCGGGGCCGCGGGGCGAGCCGGCGTGCGGGTTCCGCAGGATGCCGTGCAACTGCTGCAGCTCTTCTGCTGTCATGTTTTCGCAGCGATCGATGATCGCCGCCGCCCGGGCATCGGTTGACCGGGCCTCCGCCTTTTCCTCATCTGTCAGTGTGAGCACCCGCAGGGTCAGGATTTCATCGATCTCCGTCGCATCGAACAGTTCCACGGTGCTCTCCGGAGCCACCGCAGGATGGTCATAAAGGATGATCGGGGAAAGGAGCAGGACATCGCGCTGCCCCTCGGGGCCGGCGAGCACGGGCCAGCAGCGGTGCTGGCGGCACGAAGCCGCGGCCGCCGACGCCCACCCCGGCGGATCGATGACGGACAGGAAGTCGGCATCGTGGACAGCCAGTAGGACATGGGCTCCGATGAACGAGAGTTCGATGGCGGAACGCTTGTCGGTGGTCGCCGTCGCCGTGTTTTCGACCGTGACCCTGAGCCGCCACAGCGGAGGCTGGGCCGGCACGTCCGCACCGTCGGCAGCGGCTGCCGGCACCTGCGTCGCCACTGGCGTCGCCAACAGGTTCAGCTCGCCGCGGAGCTGCCGACGCCGGCGCACGAGCCTGCCGGCGGTGGCGCCGGCGGAGTCCAGCACGGGCTCGACGTCCTCGGTCGCCGGGATGTTGATCGGAGCGCACACGCCCGCGGCAAGCTGGCCGAGGCTGTACGGCCCGAGTGTCATCTCCTGATCCGTTGCCTCGTCCCAGCTGAGCCACCGGGACGCGCCGACGATTAGTTCTTCGACGGGCGTGAAGGCGCCGTCATCCGCGCGCTCGGCGGACCTTGTCTGGAGGTGCAGGAAGCGCAGATGGACGTCGACCCGGGCTGCGGGTCCCGGCTCGAGGAGGCAGTCCGCCGCCATGTCCGGCACTTCACCGGCACCCGAGGCTGCCGCGCCCGGCGGCCCGAGCACCCCGAACTGCCAGCGGGCCTGGTTCTTGGCGGACGAGGCGCGGTACGGGTACAGGAGGTACCCCTCATAGAGGACAGCGTCGGCGACGGCGCGTGCCAGGCTGAGGCCGGTGTTCACGGTACCGGGTCACCCGCCCCGGCCAGCAGCCCCTCGATTGCCGCTTCCCAGGAAGTCAGGCCGTGGACCGCCTTGTACCTGGCCAGGGCCGCCAGGACGTCGCGGTCCAGGCGGATCCATCCCTGGTTCGGGAAGAACGCGTCCATCAGCGAGCGCCAGACCGCCACGGGGAGGGCGTACCGCGATTCCCGGTCCCAGGGAATCTGCTCGACGCCGAAGCCCGCCGCCCCGCGGGTGAAGACTGTCCCGGAGAAAAGGAACTCCAGCGGAACGGTCCCGTCCCGCAGGGAGTTCAGGTACTTTGCCGCGGAGACCTCGAAATCGAAGGTGCAGGGGAGCGGCAGATCGACGTCGACGCTGTCCGCAAATCCCTGGACCAGGACGCCGCTGTGCATCCACATGAAGGGCTTGAGCGTGGTGGGCCACCGCCCGCGGCTGCCGAAGAGTTCCAGCAGCCCGGCTTCCTCGTCGGCGCCGTAACCGCGGCGCTGCGCCAGGATCCGGACCTGGCAACGCAGCGCCATGGCGTGGATGGCGGCGCCGCTTCTGTCCTGGATCCGCAGGCGCGCGGTCAGCTGGGGTGCGGCCGCATAGAGCTCCGGGGCGATGTCCAGCACGCTGAATTCGAGGTCAACCATGGCGTCCCTCCGGGTCTGCCGCGGCCGGAGCGGGGGCGGGCCTGCTGCGGCTGCTGATCCGGTCGAAGAAGCCTTCGAGCTCCTGGCGGGATTCCTGGCCGCCGTCGAAGCCCTTCCACACCCGCCGCAGGCGGCCCACCAGCTCGTAGCATGCATCGATGGGGACCAGATGGCAGTCCGCCCGGTCCCGGTCCGGGCCAGGGGAGCGGATCAGCAGGGCCTCCGTGTCAGGGGCGAGCACGGTGATGGCCGGGTTGGCTGCTTGGACCGATGCCCAGGCGTTCAGGGGAAGTTCCGACTCCGTGGCGCCCGCCGGGCTCGGATAGAAGGCAGCGGTCCGGCCGAGAGCGGAGTTGAAGAAGAAGAATGCCAGCCCCACCGGGATTTCCAATTCGTCCCACTGTGCCTGCCCGAGTTCGAAGGGTTCGAATGAGAGGTAGCGCTCAGGGACGGAACGGTAGCGCAGGTGGGCCGACGAGTCCGTGAACAGCAGATAGCAGGGCCGGCACGTGCACAGCAGGGAGCGGCTCTCCAGATCCACCACGTGCTGGTGGGACTCCGGAATGGGCTCGGCACACATCTCGCAGCGCTCGCCGGCAGGCTGGGCCGGGCGCGTGGCGGCTATCCGGCGGAGTACGGAGAGTGCCGACGTGCTGTTGATTCCGGCGCTGCCGGGTCGTGAACCGCTGGTCACAGCGGGCCCGCGGTGGTGGGGACGGCCACGGAGGGAACGCCGTCGCGGAGCAGCAGCGGAAGGGGATCCAGATGCAGCGACTTGTCCTCGAGGCAGGCCCCGGCCTTCCGGACATCGAAGTGGCTGCGGCAGTGCGGGCAGCGCAACAGCCCGCCTCCAACCGGGGCGGCCAGCGCCCGCTGCAGCGAGGCGCCTGGCATGGAGTGGGTACAACGGGGGCAGCGGTCCACAAACGCGTAGACATCCGGGCCGATCCGGCATGTGAGCACCTCGACGCCCGCCACTAGGAAGCCAGCGACGCCTCCGGACTCCAGCTCAGCGAGGGCCGGGACTGCCTGCCACGTGCCGGAGGCCGGCGTGGCGGAACCGGGGGCCGTCCAGTCCGGCGCGCCGCTGTGGGGTGCGCCGCCGTCGGGTGGGCCGACCTGCCCGTCCAGCCTTGAGCGCAGGGCACCGACCGGGATCAGGGCAGGAACGGCGGCGGGGACCGCCTCCTCCACCTCGATGGCCGTCACCTCGGGCGCCGCGGTTTCAATCGCGTCCTCGACGGCGAGCTTGAGCGTGACCGACGACGACGGGCAGCCCTGGCAGCTGCCCAGCAGCCTCAGCCGGACGACGCCTTCTTCGCTGATGCCGAGCAGTTCCACATCCCCGCCGTGCGAGCCGAGGTAGGGCCGGACGGAGTCGAGGGCGGCGGCGACCCTCCCGGGCAGGTCCACGGGGTGCAGCCCGTGGATCAGCAGCAGGCCTGACACCAACGGGTCGGACGTGAGGGCGGACACCGTTCCGGGGCCGAGCACACCCTGGCGGTCCAGCACCTGCAGGATTCGCTCCAGCCCGGCACCGTACAGCTCCGTTACCTGCCGGACCAGTTCCTCTGCCCGGTCCCGGGCCACAGGACCGCCGGAACCCAGCGCATCGAGGAGGGAACTGATCCGTTCACCCGCCGAGCCCAACAGATTCTCCCGGTCCATGGCGGGCTACTCACCGGTGAGCGACTGGGTGGGGGAATGCAGCAGGTCCAGCGTCTGCCCGTCACCGAGGTACATGTGGACGCCGCACGGCAGGCAGGGGTCAAAGCTCCGGACGGTGCGCATGATGTCGATGCCCTTGAAATGGTCGCGGTCGTTCTCTTCGAAGATGGGCTGGCCTTGCACCGCATCCTCATACGGACCCGGTGTTCCCTCTGAGTCGCGCGGGCTGGCGTTCCACGGCGTCGGCGGGTAGGGGTGATAGTTGGCGATCTTGCCGTCGCGGATGACCATGTGGTGTGAGAGCACGCCGCGGACCGCTTCGGTGAAGCCGCAACTGATGGCTTCGTCCGGCACCTCAAAGGACTCCCAGGTCTTGGTGCGTCCCGCCCGGATCTCCTCAAGGGCTTTTTCAGCGAAGTGCAGGGCAGCGGCGGCGGCGTAGGCCTGGAAGTAGGTCCGCGCACGGTTGCGCTCCAGCGTGTTGCTCCACTGCGGGATCTTCCATTCCAGGGTCACCGGACCTTTCAGCGCAGTCTTGGGCAACTCGATCTGGACGCTGCTGCCCGTTGACTTGAGGTAGCCGGTGTCGACGAGCCCAGCAAGGGCAGTCGACCAGAGCCGGGCCAGCGGGCCGCCGCCGGTGTCCAGCGCCAGATTGTTTTCGCCGTCAGACCACCGTGGCGACATCACCCAGCTGTACTTGTCCTCCAGATCGCGCTTCTGCGGCCGCGGGTTGGTGTGCTGGTTCCAGGGGTGCCGGCGGTCCACCGGGTTGCCCAGCGGATCGCGGGTGACGAACATTTCCTGGTCGCCCCAGTCCTCGTAGTAGGACGAGCCCAGCATGATCCGGATCCCCAGATTGATCCGCACCAGGTCCGTGGTCAGGAGTTTGCCGTCCACCACGACGCCGGGGGTGACGAACATCTTCCGGCCCCACTCCGTCATGTCCTTGTAGGCGAAATTGCAGAACTCCGGATCCTGGAAGGATCCCCAGCAGCCCAGCAGGGTGCGCCGCAGCCCCACCTGCTCGTAGCCGGGCAAGGCCTGATAGAAGAAATCGAAGAGGTCGTCGTGCATCGGCACGACTTTCTTCATGAATTCCACGTACCGCATGAGCCGCGTGATGTAGTCCGTCATCAGCTGGATCGTCGCCACGGTACCCACGCCGCCCGGGTAAAGCGTGGAGGGATGGACATGCCGGCCCTCCATCAGGCAGAACATTTCCCGGGTCATCCGGCTCACCTGCAGCGCCTCGCGGTAGAACTCCCCGGTGAACGGGTTCAACGAGCGCATGATGTCCGCGATGGTGCGGTAGCCGTGCTCGCCCGCGTGCGGGGCCGGCGTGTTTTCGGCTTTGGCCAGCACCGATGGGTTGGTTTCGGAGACCATCTTCTCGCAGTAGTCAACGCCGACCAGATTCTCCTGGAAGATGTTGTGGTCGAACATGTACTCGGCAGCCTCGCCCAGGTTGACGATCCATTCGCCGAGGTGCGGAGGCTTCACCCCGTAGGCCATGTTCTGCGCGTAACAGGAGCAGGTCGCGTGGTTGTCGCCACAGATTCCGCAGATCCGGCTCGTGATGAAGTGGGCGTCCCGGGGGTCCTTGCCGCGCATGAAGATGGAATAGCCGCGGAAAATCGATGACGTGCTGTGGCATTCCACCACCTGGTTGTTCTTGAAATCGACCTTGGTGTAGATGCCGAGGCTACCGACGATCCTTGTGATCGGGTCCCAGGCCATCTCCACCAGGTTCTCGCCCGCGGAACCGTCCGCCGAGGGCATCGGAATCGTCGAAGTCATTGCATTGCCTCTCTGCTTAGCGTCCCTACCAGGTCCGCTTGGCGCCGGTCAGCAGATCATTACCGGGTTTGCGCCAGCGTGGTTCCTGGTCCAGCGTGTGCTTCGTGATGTTCCGCAGTGTCCTGATGGTCTTGCCATAGGGCATGACCGACGCGGTCGACAGCTTGCCGCCAGGAGGCTCGTCCATGAACGGCATGAATTTGTCCGGGAATCCCGGCATTGTGCAGCCGATACAGATGCCGCCCACGTTCGGGCAGCCGCCGATTCCGTTCATCCAGCCCCTCTTGGGCACGTTGCACTTGACCACAGGTCCCCAGCAGCCGAGTTTGACGATGCACTTCGGAGACCCGTATTCAGTGGCGAAGTCGCCCTGTTCGTAGTATCCGGCGCGGTCGCATCCCTCGTGCACCGTCTGGCCGAACAGCCAGGTTGGCCGGAGCGCCTCATCAAGGGGAATCATGGGTGCCTGTCCGGTGGCCTGGTACAGCAGGTACGTCATGGTCTCTGACAGGTTGTCCGGCTGGATGGGGCAGCCCGGGACGCACACGATCGGGATTCCGGCCTTGGACCGCCAGTCATACCCGAGATAGTCGGGCACCCCCATGGCCCCGGTGGGGTTCCCGGCCATGGCATGGATGCCGCCATAGGTCGCGCAGGTCCCCGCCGCGATGATCGCCGTCGCCTTGGGGGCTAGCCGGTCCAGCCACTCGCTGGTAGTGATCGGCTGTCCGGTCTCGAGGTTGTTGCCGAAGGCCGCCCAGTAGCCGCCCGCGGCGTGCAGCTTCTCATTCGGGATGGACCCCTCCACCACCAGCACGAACGGCTCCAGCTCGCCGCGGTCCGCCTTGCGGAACCACTCGAGGAAGTCGTCGGCCCCTTGCTGCGGGCCGCATTCGAAGTCGATCAGCGGCCAGTGCATGGCAATTTTGGGAAGTCCGGGAAGTGCCCCGAGGGCTATCTCCTCGACGCTTGGCTGGGTTGCCGCCGTCAGGGCCACGGAGTCACCGTCGCAGCTGAGTCCGGCATTGATCCACAGCACGTGGATCAAAGTTTCTTCCGCTTTCAATGCAGTAGCTGTAGGCATCGTTGCCTCCTTCGGAGCCCCGCCCTGCGGCTGCGGCTCGAATGTTGCGTCAGCAGGTCAAACGCGTAGTCCACTGGAGCGCGGCGCACCGGCGGCCGTCGCCACGTGGGGATTCTTCCGGATCCACTCCAGCCAGCCATCCATGCCGTCGCCGGTGGTAGCTGACAGGGTCAGGACGTCGACGCCGGGATTCAGTTGCCGCGCCTGGCGCATGCAACGCTCGACGTCGAACTCCACATAGGGGAGAAGGTCTGCTTTGTTGATGATCACCAAGTCGGCAGCCAGGAACATGTGGGGGTATTTCTGCGGTTTATCATCGCCCTCCGTAACTGAGATCACGACCACCCGGGCTGATTCGCCGAGGTCGAACAATGCCGGGCACACCAGGTTGCCCACGTTTTCGATGAAGACTGTCGAGCCGGGTACAGGGTCCAGCGCGCCCAGGGCCCGCTGCAGCATCCCGGCATCCAGGTGGCAGCCCGCGCCGGTGTTGATCTGGATTACCGGCCGCCCGGTGGACCGGATCCGATCGGCGTCCAGGGAGGTCTCCTGGTCCCCTTCAATGACACCGATCTCCAGTTCCCCGGCCAGTTCCCGTATGGTCCGCACCAGGAGCGTGGTCTTCCCGGCCCCGGGGGAGCTCATGACATTGAAGGCCTGGATGCCGCGTCCTTCCAGCCATCCCCGGTTGCGTGCGGCCAGGAGGTCGTTCTTGGCGAGAAGATTCTCCTCAAGGGAAATGAGGGTCCGGCCGTCCGGCGCGTGGCTGTGCCCGTGATCGTGATCGTGATGATGCTCGTGCCCGTGGTCGTGTTCGTGGGGATGCGGATGCTCGTGCGGGGCTGGAAGGGGGTGTAACGTTCCCTCGACGTCCGAAACCCTGGTCCCGGCGTCGTCGCCGCATCCGCACGTCGCACACATGTCTACGCAACCTCCACCGAGGTGACCACGAGTTCCCGGCCACTGACGATTTCGACATCGGCACTGCCGCACGGACAGAGCAGAAACATGTCCTCAAGGACGAATTCGTCGCGGCAGCTGCGGCACCTGGCCCGGCCCTCGGACTCATCGATGGTGAGGGCTGCCCCTGCCAGCGGCGTGTCAGCTGAAACGACTTCGAAGCAAAAGCGCACGGCGTCCGGAAGAACGCCGCTCAAGGGTCCGATCCGCAGATTGACGCCCGTGACGGGGCGGCCACCGGTCCGGTTCAGGACCGCCTCGACAAGACTTTGGGTAATCGCAAGTTCGTGCATGAGCCGCTGCCACCTCGTCGTTTCAATGTAGGCCTGCGGGGTACAAACTTCAATACGCCTGCAATACGCCCAGAATAGGGTCGGAGCCGCCGATCGCCGCGCCTGCCCGCCTCCTCCGGCCGCCCCCGACACAGCTGCCGGCCGTCGTGCCCGCGCGGGGAACAACCTTCGACTTCAACCAGAACGTCAAGGCACAGCGTCCGCGCGGGTGTCAAGGTCCGGCGAATACCGTGCCGGGCGCTGTAACCTTGGGAGGAACGCGCTGGGCTCTGGAGCCCAGAGGCAGGAATATGAAGCACGACAATCACCGTCATCGAAAGTGTGGATAGATACGTGAGCAGCGAACAGGGTTCAGCAACTCTGGAAGGCACCGAACTCGATCTGGAAGACGCCGTCATGGGCCCCACCGGGCGGCCCCATCGCGACTTTCCGGAGCCCGCACCGCTGTCCTCCCACGGCCCTGCGCGGGTCATCGCCATGGTGAACCAGAAGGGCGGCGTGGGCAAAACCACGTCCACCATCAACCTCGCCGCGGCCCTGGCCGAATACGGCCGCCGCGTGCTCCTGGTCGACTTCGATCCGCAGGGCGCCCTGTCCGCAGGCCTGGGCACGAACCCGCACGAGCTCGACCTCACGGTGTACAACGTCCTGATGGACCGCAAGGTGGACATCCGCGACGCCATCCAGAAGACCGGCGTGGAAAACGTGGATCTGCTCCCGGCCAACATCGACCTCTCCGCCGCCGAGGTGCAGCTGGTCAACGAGGTGGCCCGCGAGCAGGTCCTGGACCGGGCGCTGAAAAAGGTCGAGGACGATTACGACGTCGTCCTGATCGATTGCCAGCCCTCCCTCGGCCTCCTCACCGTCAACGCGCTGACCGCCGCTCACGGCGTCATCATCCCGTTGATCTGTGAATTCTTCGCCCTGCGCGCCGTGGCGTTGCTCGTGGAAACCATCGATAAGGTCCAGGACCGCCTCAATCCGCGCCTGCAGGTCGACGGCGTGCTCGCCACGATGTACGACGCCCGGACCCTGCACGGCCGCGAGGTGATCGCCCGCCTGGTGGAGGCCTTCGGCGACAAGGTCTTCGAAACCGTCATCAAGCGCTCGATCAAGTTTGCCGACGCCACGGTAGCGGCCGAGCCCATCACCACCTACGCGGGCAACCACGTTGGTGCCGACGCCTACCGCCGCCTGGCCAAAGAGCTGATCTCGCGCGGCGGCGCGCCCTAGCCAGGATCGTGGCAGGCGCCTTCTCTCCGCCGGCGAGTCTCGACATACCCGTGGAGCTCGACACACGCGCGGATTCCGCGCCGTCCGCAGGCCCGGACGTCACCGCAGTGCCGGAAGTCGCCGCAGGCCCGGCCGGGAAAAAGCCCGGATTCGAAGTGCGGCTGGCCAACTTCACCGGCCCCTTTGACCTCCTGCTCGGCCTGATCTCCAAGCATCAGCTGGACATTACCGAGGTGGCCCTGTCGACTGTCACTGACGAATTCATCAAGTACATCCGGGGCTTGCAACAGCTGGGGGAGGAATGGGCGCTGGATGAGGCCAGCGAATTCCTGGTGATTGCGGCCACGCTCTTGGACCTCAAAGCGGCCCGGCTGCTGCCCGCCGGCGAGGTTGAAGACGATGAGGACATTGCCCTGCTGGAGGCCCGGGACCTCCTGTTCGCCCGGTTGCTGCAGTACAAGGCCTTCAAGCAGGTGGCCGGCATGATCGGCTCCACGCTCGAACTCGAAGCCCGGCGGTATCCCCGGCAGGTTGCCCTGGAGGGACACTTCGCGGCCCTGCTTCCCGAACTTCTTTGGGGGCACACCCCGGAGCAATTCGCCGGTCTGGCCGAGGCGGCCCTCAAACCCAAGGAGGCAGCCCCCACGGAAGTAGGCCTCGCGCACCTGCACGGCACGCCCGTCAGCGTCAAGGAACAGGCCGAACTGCTGGGAAACCGGTTGCGGCTGGGCACGCCGCTGACCTTCCGGGCCCTCATTGCCGACGCCGAATCCACGCTGGTGGTGGTGGCGCGGTTCCTGGCGTTGCTGGAGCTGTTCCGCGACCGCGCGGTGGGCTTTGACCAGCTGCTGCCGCTGGGGGACCTGACCGTGCACTGGACGGCCGATACCGACGGGTGGAGCAGCGAAAACCTGAGTGAAGAATACGAGGACCAGCAGTGAACGAACGATTGCCGGATACCAACCCCGACGCCGAGCCTGAAACCGGGCCGGACGTCGCGAACCTGCCCGGCGGGGCCCGCGCTGCCCTCGAAGCCGTCCTGATGGTTATCGATGAACCGGCCACCGCCACGGAACTGGCAACCGGACTGAACCTGACGGTCGACGTCGTCGAGTCCCTCCTGGCTGAACTGCAGCGGGAGTATAACGGCTATACTGTTAATGCCCCGGATGCGGACGTCGCCAGCCATAGCAACAACAATGACGGCAACAATACCGCCCCCCGGGGTTTTGAATTGCGGAATATCGCCGGAGGCTGGCGGATCTATTCCCGCGCGGAGTTCGCCGAGATCGTGGGCGGATTCGTGCTGGAAGGACAAACAGCCAGGCTGACGCAGGCGGCGCTCGAAACGCTCGCCGTCATCGCTTACCGCCAGCCCGTATCAAGGGCGCGGGTGTCTGCAATTCGAGGAGTCAACGTTGACTCTGTCGTGCGGACGCTGACGCAGCGGGGGCTGATCGAGGACTCGGGAACTGATCCCGAATCCGGAGCCATCCTGTACCGCACGACATCGTATTTCCTTGAGCGGATGGGAATCGGCTCCGTGGCTGAATTGCCACAGCTTTCCCCCCACCTTCCGGGTCTGGAAGGCATCGAGGAATACTATGACGCAGCAAGAATGTAAGCAGTATTTGTGCGGGCACAACGTCTGCACAAGAGTATCCACCGGGCAGAACAATTTGCCCGGCCGGCGGGTGTTGTCGGGAGACAGCGGCCGCAGGCCACCAACGTAAGGACGGGTCATGACACAGGCGGGACGCCAGGGTTCACCACGTAACAGTTCGGGACGCAACAGTGCCGGACAAAGCAGTGCCGGACAAAGCAGAGGTCAAGGTAAGACCGACACGCGGTCCGGTCCAGGGCGGCGGCCCGCGCGCTGCCGCCGGCAAGGGAGGCCGTGACTTCTCAAAGGGCGGCGGAGACCGCCCCTTCAAGCACCCCAAGCCTCGCGAAGAGGCCTTCATCGATCCGGACCTCCAGGGTCCCGACGGCGCGCCGTCTGCGGCCCGCCCGGCTTCCGCTGACTGGAAGTCCAAGGCGCCCTCCGGCAAGGAAGCAGCCCGCAAGGCCGCCGCCCGCAAGCCCGGCTTCGGCAAGACTCCCGGCACCCCCGGTGCCCTCAAGCCCAAGCCGCGCACCGGTGCCGCCAAGTTCGCCGGTCCCCGCGCCTTCGGCAGCGAACGCTTCGGCCAGAACCTCGGACCGGTGCGCAAGCCCGCCCGCAACCGCGGACCGCGCCGCGAGGTGCCGCAGTCTGAGCTGCACGACGCCGACGGCATCCGCCTGCAGAAGGTCATGGCCTCCGCCGGGGTCGCCTCACGGCGGGTCTGCGAGGAAATGATCGCCGAAGGCCGCGTTGAGGTCGACGGCCAGGTAGTGACCGAACTCGGCGTACGCGTCGACCCGAAGACGGCAGTGATCCACGTCGACGGACTGCGCATCCAGCTGGACGAGAACATGGTCTACATGGTCTTCAACAAGCCCAAGGGCGTTGTCTCCACCATGGAGGACCCGGACGGCCGCCCGTGCATCAGCGACTTCGTCCGCAACCACCACGGCGAACGCCTGTTCCACGTGGGCCGGCTCGACGTCGCCACCGAAGGGCTGCTGCTCCTGACGAACGACGGCGAGCTCGCCAACCGCCTGACGCACCCGTCCTACGAAGTGCCCAAGACCTACCTCGTGCAGGTCCGCGGGCCGTTCCCGCAGGGCATCGGCGCCGAACTCAAGGCCGGCGTCGAGCTCGAGGACGGTATCGCCTCGGTGGACTCCTTCAAGCTCGTCGACTCGACCCCCGGCCACGTGCTGATCGAGGTCGTGCTGCACTCGGGCAAGAACCGGATCGTCCGGCGCATGTTCGACGCCGTCGGCTTCCCCGTGCTGCGCCTGGTCCGCGTCAAGGTTGGCCCCATCGGGCTGGGCGACCAGCGCCAGGGCAGCATCCGCAACCTCGGCAAGCAGGAAGTCGGCCACCTGCTGGCATCTGTGGGGCTGTAAGCATGTCCGCCTTCCGCACTCACGGCCGCGGCCACCTGAATGGCCCAGTGGTCGTTTGGGCTCCGGGCTCCTGGGCACCAGCATCGGGCTGGGGCTGCGGGGGCGTGGTGTCGCTGTGTTCCTCTCGGATCCCTCGCCGACCAACCAGGCCGTCGCCGTCGACATCGGCGCCGGCCTGCCGCTGGCGCGCCTCGACGGGGACCAGCCGGAGCTCGTCGTAGTGGCTGCGCCACCGGATGTCACGGCGGACGTCGTTGCCGAACGCGCTCCGGGACTACCCGCACGCCGTCGTGGTGGACATCGCGAGTGTGAAGGCGGGTATCCTGGCCGAACTTCGCAGCCGCGGCGCCGACGTGGGCCGCTACGTGGGGACCCACCCCATGGCCGGGCGCGAGAAATCCGGCCCCGTCGCTGCCCGCGGCGAGCTGTTCACGTCCATGCCGTGGGTCGTGTGCCCGGCGGAGGAGACTCTGCCGGAGTCCCTGCAGGTGGCGCGTGCGCTGGCCGGCGACCTCGGCGCCGTCGTGTCCGAATTCGCCGCCGACGAACATGACGAAGCCGTGGCGCTCGTCTCCCACCTGCCGCAGGTGATGTCCTCGCTCGTGGCCAGCCGGCTGCAGGGCACACCGCTGCACGCCCTGTCCCTGGCCGGGAACGGGCTGCGGGACGTCACCCGGATCGCTGCGAGCGATCCCACGCTCTGGGTCCAGATCCTGGGCGCGAACGCGGACAAGGTGGTGGAGATCCTGCACGGAGTCCGCGAGGACCTCAACCGGCTGATCGGCACCCTGGAGGCCCCGACCGCTCCCGGCGCCCGGCTGGACCTTGCGCAGCTGATCAGCGAGGGCAACGCCGGCCAGTCCCGGATTCCGGGCAAGCACGGCGGACCCCCGCAGGCCTACTCGTGGCTGACGGTCCTGGTGGATGACACGCCGGGACAGATTGCGAAGCTGCTGACCGAGATCGGCGAGATCGGCGTCAACGTCGAGGACCTCCGCCTGGACCATTCCTCGGGACAGAACGTGGGCATGGTGGAAATTTCCGTCCTGCCCAACAAGCACGACCTCCTGATCGAAGCCCTCAACGACCGCGGATGGCGGGTACTCCAGTAATGACCCAGGAACTCATCGAGACAGTGAACGTGCTCCGCCCCGGAAAAAGCCTTGTGGTCGCCATCGACGGCCCCTCCGGTTCCGGCAAATCCAGCGTCAGCAAGGAGGTGGCCCGGCGGCTCCGACTTGCCTACCTCGACACCGGCGCAATGTACCGTGCCCTGACGTGGTTCTGCCTGGAGAACGGCACCGACCTGGACGACGCGTGCCGCAGTCGAGTCTGCAGCCGAGGACCTTCCGCTGGAGATTAGCACCAGCCCGCAGGAAGAGTACGTCCGCGTCGGTGGGCATCGATGTCACGCTCGCCATCCGTGAGCCGGCGATTTCCGCGGCGGTCAGCGCCGTTGCGACCACCCTGGGCGCCCGTACGGAACTGATCCGCCGCCAGCGCGAGCTGATCGAAAAGCACCACCGCCGCATGGTGGTCGAGGGCCGGGACATCACCACCGTCGTCGCGCCCGACGCCGAGGTCCGGATGCTGCTGACCGCCAGCGAGGAAGCCCGGCTGCGCCGCCGCGGGATCCAGATCGGCGGCAGCCAGAACGCCGAGCAGCTGGCAGCCCAGGTCACCCACCGCGACGCCAAGGACTCCACCGTGGTGAACTTCACCACGGCCGCCGACGGCGTCGTCACCCTGGACTCCTCGGAGCTGGACTTTGAGGAGACGGTTCAGAGCCGCCCTCGACATCGTGGACCGCGTGATCAACTACCAAGGTCACCAAGGGTGACTGATCCGCAGCCGGCCGTGCCGGGGCGGTGGACGACGGCGTGGAGCCGGCCCGTGGGCTGGATCCTGGACCACGTCGTCTACCGGACTTCGGTGACGGGACGGTCCAACGTCCCGGCCGCGGGCCCGGTAATCTTCGCGGGCAACCACATCAGCTTCCTCGACGGGCCCGTCATGTTCGGCGCCTCGCCCCGGCCCATGCACATCCTCGTCAAGCAGGAGATGTTCACCGGGTTCCTTGGCCGGGTGCTGGCAGGCGTCGGGCCAGCTGCCCGTGGACCGCCGCGGCGGTCGTGCGGCGCTGGCCAGCGGCCCGGAGCCTACTCGACGCCGGACGGTGCGTCGGGATTCTTCCCGAAGGTACGCGGGGGAGCGGCGAGGCCGCCGCGATCAACAACGGCGTGGCATGGCTGGCGCTCAACTCCGGTGCCACCGTGGTTCCGGTGGCCATCCTGGGCACACGAATCGGCGGCGAACATCTGGACACGGTTCCCGCACTCCGCCGGCGGCTGCATGTCAGCTTCGGCGGGGCCATCAACGTCAGCCGCAGGCCCGGCGAGAGCGGCCGTGTTTCAATGGACAGGGCGGGAATCGAAATCCGGGCCGCGCTGGCCCGTCACGTCCAGGACTCGATCCAAAGAACCGGGCAGCCCTTGCCCCACGCGGAATCCCCGCACCAACGTCATGAAGCAGTAGCCGGGACGCCGGCAGATCACCACCTAAGGAAAGTGCAATGAGCGATACGACTCAAACCTCCGGCAATTTCGGCGCCGGCGAAGACGAATACACGCCCACCGGCACCGACCAGGTGGCTGAAAACCTCGCCGCCCTGGACGACGACGAAGCGGAGCTCCGCGCGGCCTCCCTTCGCGCCGGCCTGGACGACTACGAGCTGGACGAAGACGACGCCGCGCTGCTGAGCGGCCAGTTCGACGACGAGGACTTTGACGGTCCGGTCAAGCTGGATCCGGTACTGGCCATCATCGGCCGGCCCAACGTGGGCAAGTCCACCCTGGTCAACAGGATCCTCGGCCGCCGCGAGGCAGTGGTCGAGGACACCCCCGGCGTCACCCGCGACCGCGTCATGTACTCGGCGAACTGGAACGGCCGCAACTTCACGGTAGTGGACACCGGCGGGTGGGAACACGATGCCCGCGGCATCCACGCCCGTGTGGCGGAGCAGGCCGAGATGGCCGTGGAACTCGCGGACGCCGTCCTGTTCGTCGTCGACTCCGCCGTGGGCGCAACCGCCACCGACGAAGGCGTCATGAAGATGCTGCGCAAGTCGCAAGAAGCCGGTCATCATGGTGGCCAACAAGGTGGACGACTTCGCCCAGGAAGCCGACTCGGCGACCCTCTGGGGCCTGGGCTTCGGCGAGCCGTACCCCGTCTCGGCCCTGCACGGCCGCGGCGTGGCCGACCTCCTGGACCACGTCATGGACACCCTCCCGGAGTACTCCCTGATCGAAGGCCTGGAGCGCTCCGGCGGACCCCGCCGCGTGGCCCTGATCGGCCGCCCGAACGTCGGCAAGTCCTCGCTGCTGAACAAGCTCGCCGGTTCCGAGCGTGTGGTGGTGGACAACACCGCCGGCACCACCCGCGACCCGGTCGACGAATTCATCGAACTCGGCGGACGCACGTGGCGCTTCGTGGACACCGCCGGCATCCGGCGCCGCCAGCACATGGCCCAGGGCGCAGACTTCTACGCCTCCCTGCGCACCCAGAGCGCGCTCGAAAAGGCCGAGGTCGCCGTCGTGCTCCTGGCCGTGGACGAAGTCCTCAGCGAGCAGGATGTCCGCATCCTGCAGCTCGCCATCGAATCCGGCCGCGCCCTGGTGCTCGCGTTCAACAAGTGGGACCTCCTCGACGACGAACGCCGCCGCTACCTGGAACGCGAGATTGAGCAGGACCTGGCACACGTCGCCTGGGCCCCGCGCGTGAACATCTCAGCCTTGACGGGCTGGCACAAGGACCGGCTGGTCCCTGCCCTGGACATCGCCCTGGAGAACTGGGACAAGCGCATCCCCACCGGACGCCTCAACGCGTTCCTGGGCGAACTCGTGGCAGCTCACCCGCACCCGGTCCGTGGCGGCAAGCAGCCGCGCATCCTGTTTGGCACCCAGGCTTCGAGCCGGCCGCCGAAGTTCGTGCTGTTCACCACCGGATTCCTGGACCCGGGCTACCGCCGCTTCATCACCCGGCGCCTCCGCGAGACTTTCGGTTTCGAGGGCACGCCGATCGAGGTCAACATGCGTGTGCGCGAAAAGCGTGGCAAGAAACGTTAATTCCGACACACCTTGCCTGTGACAACATGAAATTGTCACAGGCACCCTCCCGGATCGTGTAAGCTTTTGGAGGTGGTTCGGCCGGACTGCTTGGAAGAAAACCTGGAGAGAATCCGGGACGACTTCCGAGCGGAGAACGGTGGAACCAGCGGGCTGTAGCGCAGCTTGGTAGCGCACTTGACTGGGGGTCAAGGGGTCGCAGGTTCAAATCCTGTCAGCCCGACCAAAAGATGAAACCCCGCCGTTCCTGACAAAGGAATGGCGGGGTTTTCTGTTTCTCCGGCTCCCGGGAAATCGCGGCGGGCTCTGCTGTCTAACCAGCCCGAGGTTCGTTGCGGTGGGGGAGAGCGGTCCGTTCTGGAATGCCCTCACTGTCTCTCGGCTGAGGGATGTCACCGGCGCGGTCACGCATTTCGTCAGTGTTCAACGGGGGCCAATGATTGTCTCCGGCTCGGACGACTTGACGTCTTAGCACCATGAGATGTCTTTTCCGAGGGAAACCAGAAAGGGCCGGTTTCCGCGTTGGGTGGAGGGCTTTTGACGACTCGGGCGATGTGATCGGTTATGCCGATTCTCAGCACTCGGGGAGGGCAGTGTTTGGATTTCTGGGTTGATGCGCTGGTGTCGGCGGGGCCGCGGGTGTTTCAGGAATATGCTTCCCGGGCGACGCACGTCCGGCCTGCGGTAGCGTCCTCATGGTTGGTGACCTCACTAGGCTGGATCGCAGTACGCTGGAATTGGCTGACATCGGCGGTGCTGGGGCAGCGGGGGAATTGAGTTCCGTTCCTTGGCTGAGCCGGGGCTTGAAACCATCAGTCGCCGGCCAGCTCGCAGGCGACTAGACCCACCAGGGTGCCTTCGATGCAGCCGGACCGGCAGGGACCACACCCCTGCCCCTGCTGCTCAATGACCTGTCCAGCCTGGAGATCCCGTTGATTGCAGCCGGCGGCATTGTCACGGGGCAGATACGCGGGCTGCGGTTTCGCGGGGTGCGGTGGCAGTCCAGGCCGGCACCGCGTTCCTACGGGCAGACGAAGCTGGGACCGGAGCGGTGCGCCGGGCCGCCCTCTCCTTTGCTGGATTTACGTCGACGGCTGTCACGAAGGCCTTCTCCGGGAGGCATGCGCGGGGCCTGTATGACGACTTCACGAGGCGGCACGACCTCGAGGCGCCCGTCGGGTATCCGGAAATTCATCACCTGACCCGTCCCCTGAGGGCCGCCGCAGCCGGGGCCGGTGATCCCCACCGTATTAACCTCTGGGCGGGCACCGGATTCAATTGCTTCATCGTGGGTTCAGCCCGATCCATCCTCGCCCGGCTCACCACCCGAGCGCAGGAAGCGTTACGGATCCCTTCGCCCAGGCTTGAACTCTCCCACAGGGAGTGGCCGCGGAGACGAGTTGCGTGCGCGCTGCCCGCCCTCAGCAAACACGGAGGCCGCATTTGCCCGTGACGGGATGACCTGACGCAGTGGAACAGCGTCTGAGTGGGGACCGACCTTGTGAGGCAGTACCCGGACGGTCCCCGCTTGGTGGTGGCTTGAAGGCGCACATTGTCAGCGACTAGAATCTGTCACCGGTACAAGTCATGGCGCTCCGGCGAGGAGGCCATTCAGCACAGATTGACGCGGCGGCGTTGGGGGCCTTCGACTCGACGGCACGTTTCAATTCAAGAGGCCCTTGCCGACCCGCTATTCGAGGTGCTCCCCGAGGCATTCCCGAACGTAAATGGCTTGATCTACTGTGACGGAGACTGAATTCACGGCCCGACTGATGGGGTGTTGGTCGCAAATTTACGAACTGCGGTGAGCGTACCGTCACCGCACCAAAGGTGGCGGTGAGCGTTTATGGATTGTTTCAACAAAGCATTCGCAGAGCTACATCGCCCAGGTCAGGTGACACTGGGCCTCATGTCGCCGGGGCCTTTGAAGCCGGGAACCATGGCGGACGTAGACTCCTGGCTAGGACTAGCTGACCGCGCGGACCGTCTTGGTTTCGGCGCGTTGTGGGCCAGGGACGTTCCGCTACTGATCCCACAAGGAACTGACAGTCAAGTGAGCAGCTTGGATGATCCGTTCCTGTGGCTGGCAGCCTTGGCCGGGGCAACAAGTCGAGTTGCGCTGGGTACTGCTGCAGCGGTGCTACCGCTACGGCACCCTTTGCACCTGGCCAAGTCGGCGCTGACTCTGGACCGTGTGAGTCACGGTCGCTTCGTACTGGGACTCGGATCGGGAGACCGGCCAGAGGAGTTTGCCCCGTTTGCCCAATCAATGGAGCGGCGCGGCGAGACGTTCCGCCAACGGTGGGACCTAGTCCGTTCGGCCCTACACCCCGGCCCAGAGATGCGGGGCCTGGTGCGGGCAGCGACCGGAGGATTTGACGTGATGAATCCACCGGCACGGCAGATTCCCATGCTGGCGGTAGGCTCAGCACGGCAAACCCTGCAATGGATCGCCGCACATGCGGAGGGCTGGGCCACCTACCACCGAGACAGGGCAAACCAAGCGGGGCGTCTGGAACTGTGGCGGCAAGCGGTCCAACAGAAGGCAGGCGAAGGCTCCAAACGACTGTTGATTCAGTCAACGCATCTGCAGCTCCTGGAAGACGCTCTGGCACCGGCGCAGCCCATCGAGCTCGGCCTGCGCGGCGGAAGTAAAGCTTTCCTGAACTATCTCGTGGAATCGAAGGAGCTCGGCGTGGACCATGTCATTGTCATTCTCGTGCCAACGCCACGCCCAATTGACGACATCGTTCAACAACTCGGAGAAGAAGTTATCCCATTCGTCTAGCTACATGGCTTCGGACGGGAGTGGAAGTGCTCTTCCGCGCTACCGCGGTCAGGGATCGGGGCCCTTGTCCGTAGAGGAGATACGTCCCGTCACCCAGGCAGGCGGCCGGTACCCCGCGGTTTAGAGGAGGATCGGACGGCCGGCGGTAACGCATTGCCTCTTTGTTCCGCCGGCCGGGCCGCCTCCGTTGGTCTGTGCGGCTAGCAGTCCTTGGGCGCTGCGTCGCGCAGGGCTTGCCGGTATTCGACCGTTGGTAGTCCGCCCCATCCCCAGTTGTCGGTTTCCACTTCATTAATCACGACGTACGTTGATGCGAGGGGCTTGTTGAGGACGTCGAGTAGCACTTGGCTGACGCCCCTAATAATCGCTGCCTTTTCGGCAGCGGTGGCGGCTGTTGCGGCCGGCGTCGTTCCTTCTTTGGTGATGTCGATGGTGACTATTGGCATGACGTGTCAGTCCGTTCTGCAGTGCGGGTCGAATGGTCATCGTCCGGCGTGTTGTCCGCCGTCGACGTGAAGGATTTCTCCGGTAACGAACTCGGCTTCTTCGAGGAAGACGATGGCATGGACGATTTCATCGATGTCCCCCAGCCGCCCCATAGGGTGCAGTCCTGCGAGCTGCGCGTGTGCTTCGACCGGGTGCATCGGGGTCTTGATGACGCCGGGAGATACGGAGTTGACCCGGATACCGCGGCTCGCGTATTCGGTCGCGAGGGACTTTGTCGCCGAATTTAGACCGCCTTTTGTCAGGGCGGCCAGCATCGCCGGCACGTCGGTGCTCGGCTGGTCCGCGAGGGTAGTGGTGACGTTGATGATGTGCCCGGATCCGGCTGCTTCCATGATCGCGACGGCCCGTTGGCTGACATGGAAAAACCCAGCGAGATTGACCGCCACGAGCTGGTCGAACTCGGCGGAGCTGTATTCCGTGAAGGGCTTGGACAAGAACTGGCCCGCGTTGTTGATGACGGTGTCTACGCGGCCGAAGCGTCCCATGGCGGCTTCGAAGATGCGGTCCGCGGTCTGGGAGTCGGCAATGTCACCTCGGACGACCTGGACGCTCGGGTCGTCCCATCAATTGGGAGCGCAGTCGACTCTCCCACCACATTGGACGCATGGAAAAGCGGGCACTGGCACGCCGTGAGGAATGCCTGACCGACAACCGTGGAGCCATCGTCGTGCTCACGGAAACCGGAGCCGACGCCTTCTGGCGTGCATCAGTACCTCAAATGCAAGCCGTGAAAGACCTGTTCGCCAATGCGCTCACCCCTGCTCAAGTTAACGCCTTGGCGGATGTCCTCGACTCCCTTAAGCACCATCTCGCTACTAAAAACGCCCCGGAGTGACCATGATGGACACCACCCAAGATAAGAAGGACTTGCCTCGTATCGGAGTACTCGGGGCAGGTCATGTGGGCTCCGCTTTTGCCAGGATCGCAACGGAAGCCGGGTATGACGTCTCCATATCCGGTTCGGGGGACCCTGAGAGAATCTCCCTCATCGGCAAAATGCTCGTGCCGGGGGCTCGGCCGCAATGGCCAACGAAGACGGCCGCTGAGGCGGACATCGTCATCCTCGCCATCCCCCTTCACAAGTTCCGCACCTTCGATCCGGCTCTGGTCGCCGGGAAGATTGTTGTCGACTTGATGAACTACTGGGCACCGGTGGACGGTACTCAGGAGTTGTTCGATGACCAGCGGTACGGAAGCAGCGAAGTTGTCCAGCAGCGTTTGGATGGCGCGACGGTTGTAGTCCTTCAACCACATCGGCTACCACGAGCTTGAATCTGAGCGACGCCCAGCCGGACCTGCTGACAGGCTCGCGTTGGGGGTAGCTGGCGATGACCAGGCAGCTGTGGCCCTGGTGGCCGATCTGGCCGAAAACATAGGCTACGACGCCGTCCGGATCAACGGACTCCGCCAAGGTCACGCGCTCGAACCCGGCCGGCCGGTTTTCGGTGCCGCACTTAACCGACCGCAGTTCGAACAAGCTCTAAACAAAAAAAATCGCAGCATAGTTGCGCTGAAGCGGTGAACGGGATCAGCGGTTACCGTGCTCAGTTCTGATGATCCAGTACGCGTTTTTCAACGCTACGCCACCTTAAATGCCATCTCTTCTGGAAGAGCAGAGGTCATCCTTGGGCGCGGATCCAGCATCGATTCATTCCCACTCTTCGGATATGAACTCAGCGACTACGAGCAACTTTTCGAAGAGAAGTCTGAGCTTTTCGCCGCACTAGTCCAAGGAGGTCCTATCAATTGGAGCGGCACGACCAGGGCGTCACTCACCGACCAAAATATCGTCCCGCATCTGGAGCATCCATTCCCGACCTGGATCGGAGTCGGCGGAAGCCCGCAGTCAGTGGTCCGCGCTGCGCGCCATGGTTTCAACCTCATGCTGGCTATCATCGGTGGGCCCCCCTCACGGTTTCGACCCTTTACCGCCCTCTACCATCAGGCCTTGGAGCAGTTTGGCCGTCCAACGCTACCCATAGGCGTCCATTCTCCCGGACACGTTGCAGCCACTGACGGGCAAGCCCAAGAAGAATTCTGGCCCCGGTACCTGGAAGTGATCCGGCATGTGAGCAAGACCCGGGGATTTGCCGTACCGACGCGGGCCTCCTTCGAGCACGAGATTGGGCCAGGCGGTGCTCTATACGTCGGATCACCGGAAACGGTCGCGCGTAAGATCGCGGCGAACCTCACACAGCTTAACGCCACCCGGTTCGACCTAAAGTTCGCAATGGGAGGTCTTTCCCAGAAGGCCCTGATGACCAATATCGAACTTTACGGAACCCGCGTTGTCCCTCTGGTCCGGGCGATACTCGAAGCGTCTTCATGACTAGACATCCAGGGCGGAAACCCCGAGGGAGCCGCGACGAAATAGAGGCGCAAGCGGGGGCCGTGCAGTGCGGTCGCCCCACGCTCTGTACTCGACTCCCCAGCTAAGGGGCTCCATAGGAGCATCCCTCATAATGCGGGCACAGCGATGTCCGCGCCGTCCTGGGTTGACCTCCACGCCCTAGCGGAGTCCGCGTCACTTCAGCGACGATGATCCTATTGGCTGCGGTCACCGGGGCCCGTGTCGGCGCCCGCAAGACACTGTTGAAGGTTACGCCTGACCGTCTTTTCCTCCAGCGGGTATCAGTCCGGCTGTCGGATACTCTTCGTTGAGGAAGTCCGTGGCCAACTCCTTCTCCGCCAGCAGCCGCTGGAGCCGGGGGTTCTCCTTCTCCACGTGTCCGGGCCAGCCCTTGCTTGCGACGTCATAGCGAGCGCAGGATATTCACGGGCGGTTCTGGAATTTTGCCCCATTAGGGGCTCCTCCAAGTGAACGACCGGTCGCGTTAGTCGCCGGAGGCTTCAAGACTAATCAGCCCGATTGGGAATGACTGACGGCAACCGCGGGTTCACTAGATGACCGGTCTATTTGATAAGCATCGGCACTCCTCCGTAAACACCCCCACCTAAAAGGAACTGGACCATGGACTACAAGTTCGAACTCGCTATTCTGCCCGTCACCGACGTGGAGCGCGCCAAGGCGTTCTACGAGAAGCTCGACTGGCGGCTTGACATCGACATCAAGGGCGAAGACGGCTTCCGTGCCGTGCACTTCACCCCACGGGTTCCCCGGCCTCGATCATCGTCAGCAACGGCCTCACCGACGCCACTCCCGGCTCGGTCCGCGGCCTCTACCTCGTCGTTGACGACGTCGAAGCTGCACGCGCCGACATCGCCGCCCGCGGCGTCGAGATCAGCGAGGTCTTCCACGAGGCGCAGGGCGGGATCCCCAGCGTCAATCTCGAGGGACGGACCCCCGGCCTCGCCCCCGAGCGCGGAAGCTACTTCTCCTTCGCAACCTTCAGCGACCCGGAGGGCAACGAGTGGACCCTCCAGGAGATCACCACTCGCTTCCCCGGACGCGTCTAAGGAATCACCGTCTAGCTAGCCGACTTCTGCGTCCCAAGCCCGACACCGCTCCAGGCCGAGGCCAGGCGCTCCTCGCGCCTGGCATCCGTGATCATCGTAGGACTCGGATTCGCCGCGACACCTACTTTCTTCAGCAGGAAGCGAAAGCCGGCCGGAGCGGCGAGAGCCAGCATGACGAAATCCAGCGCAGGAATGTCCCCTGACCAGGAGCGGCACCAGCTCCGGAATCGCGACGGGAACTCGCACGCCCACCTGTGGTGGTTTTTGTCCCCGCAGGGCAGGCGGCGGAGCCCCTCAGATTTACAAGGGCGAGTGACAGTCGCATCACCCCTCGGTAAAATCGTGAACTGTCCGCGCAAAGAAGATGGACACACCCCTCCGCAGAACTAGTAGACCGTCCGTCTACTTTGTCGGCGCGTCTTGATTGTCTAATTCACCGTTTATTTATTGATTGGAATATGAAATGAAAAAGGTCCTAATGGTCATAACCGGAGCCAACTTTTGGGAGTTGAAGGACGGGTCGAAGCATCCGACCGGATTTTGGGCGGAAGAGTTTGTGGTCCCTGACCGCATGTTCCGGGAGGCGGGACTGGAGGTCACCATCGCCACTCCTGGCGCGGTCACCCCGGTTGTCGACGAGTTCAGCCTCGTTCCGGAGACGAATAACAACGACACCCAGAAAGTCGAGGAATTCCGGACCTACCTCGCGGACTCCAAGGAGAACCTGGCGGCCGCCGTCGCGCTGGAGGAGGTCGATCCCAGCGAATACGACATAGTCTTCGTCCCGGGCGGACATGGTCCCATGCAGGATCTCGCGACCAACGCCGACATCAAGCGGATTTTCGAGGCAACGCTCGATGACCCCACCAAGGTTGTCGCCTCTCTGTGCCACGGTCCCGCCAGCTTCAGCACAGCCACCCGCGACGGACAGTGGCTGTTCAAGGGCCGGCGCCTGACGGCGTTCCTGGACGAGGAAGAAACCCAGGTTGGCTTCGCCGACAAGGCACCCTGGCTTCTGGAATCCCGCCTCCGCGAATACGGCGCCATCTTCGAATCCGGGCCCGCCTGGGGCTCATATGTCGTCGTCGACGGCAACCTGGTCACTGGCCAGAATCCCGCATCGGCCGAGGAAGCAGCGAAGGCCGTACTCGATCTGGCCGCACGCGCCTGATCCTTCCTTCACCCACCGGCGCTGGCAGCGCACCTGCAGCTGCCAGCGCCACCCCTTCCTAGGAGAATCATGAGTATAAGCAAGAAAACAGTCGTAATCACCGGAGCCTCACAGGGAATCGGTGCTGGCCTTGTCCAGGAGTTTTTGAAGCGGGACTACAACATCGTCGCTTCCGCACGATCCATCGAGCCCGTAGAGGACCCGAGAGTACAGGTCGTCCGAGGAGACATTGCCGACCCCCAGACCGCGGACCGGATCTTCGAGACAGCCATGAAACGCTTCGGCCGCGTAGACACCGTCATTAACAATGCCGGCCAGTTCTTGTCCAAGCCCTTCACCGAATACACCGCCTCCGAGTTCCACCAACTCGTCGCGGTCAACCTCGCGGGGTTTTTCCATGTCAGCCAAAGGGCCGTCGCGATCATGGAAGCAGCCGGATCCGGGCACATCATCAACATCACCACCACCCTCGCCGACCAGCCAAGCACGGACGTGCCGGCGATGCTTGCCGCCCTGACAAAAGGCGGGCTAAATTCGGCGACAAAGTCCCTAGCGACCGAATACGCGAGCCGCGGTATCCGGGTCAACTCCGTATCTCCCGGCGTCATCAAGACCCCGATGCACCCGGTCGAAGCACACGCGCAGCTCGCAGGACTGCACCCTATGGGGCGGCTGGGGGACATCGATGAAATCGTCCATGCCATCGTCTTCCTCGAAGAAGCCGAGTTCGTTACCGGAGAAATCCTTCACGTCGACGGCGGCCAGCACGCCGGACGATGACCCAACCCCAACTAAAGAACGGACTGAGAAGCCATGCCCATTATCACCATCGACATCACCAAAGAAGGATCGACGCCAGGCGCGACAGCCCCCACCGCTGCCGAAAAAGCCGCCATCATCAAAGGCGTCAGCCAGGTCCTCCTGGACGTCCTCAACAAACCCCTCGCCTCAACATATGTGGTCATCAACGAAGTGGAAACCGACAACTGGGGATGGGGCGGACTGCCAGCACTCGAATACCGCCAGGCCCTGCACAACGCATCGTCGAAGGACGAATAGCTGCAGGAACGGACCACCGAAGAGCTGTACCAGGGGAAGGCGGGTCCGCCGGCGGAGCACGCGAACCGGCCATCCGTTAGACAAAGCACTTGAACCAGCAGCGCGCCCAGGGGCGGCCAACCACCAGGAAATCGTAAACCTGGCTCCAGACGCTGACCTCCAACCAGTGGACACCGTGAGAGCCCTGTCCGCACACATCGGCGGTGATGGGCTTACCACCCCGCATCATGCTGTCCGGAGACGATTCTCCGTGACGACGCCATCAATCACATTCCGTGAGTCTCATGAAAGGGGTCTTCAATGCACAACTCTTCCTCCGATCCACATCAGGGAGGTCTGGACGCGCCGAGGCCTTGGCTTCGGTGCTTCCTCCGCTGAAGCGTGGCGGCTATTTGCCGGCCGCGGGGAGCTTCTCTTCTCGTTTGCGGGCACGGTAGGCGGCCGCTTTCATCATGTTGCCGCACGGGTCCATGGCGCACCACTCCCGGCGTTCCCCCCGGGACCGATCGATGTAGACCCGGGTGCACTCGTGGCGCGAGCACTTCTTGAGCAGCGGCGCATCGGAACCGCCGAGGACCTCGATAGCGTGACGCGCCACGGTCGACAGCGCCTGGGCCGGAGTTGCTTCGGTCTGTCGACCATCCGGCGTGAGCTGCAGAACGACGGGCGGTGTGCGGGCCGCATCGTTCACGACCGCAAGGGCATCGCCGTCGTATGCATCCCCAGCCACTTTGGCGTGGACGAGTGAGTAGACGGCCTCCCGGATCACGATGGCCTCGTCCAGGTCTGCCGGTTGAAATTTGGTGTCCCCGTCCACAATCCCGGATTCACGGAACCAAGAGTCCAGGCGCTCAGGCGCCGAGAACATTTCGACAGGCACCCCAAGCCGTGAGCCAAATGTTGCGGCGAAGTCGAGGGCCGGATTGCCGCAGTCGAATGAATGTTTCATGTCACCAGTTTGACAGGTGACGGCTTCCAGTGCAACGATATCGAACCTGTTAAACCAGCAACGGTTCCCGCCGACAAAGACAGGACGACCGACGGAGATAAAGAGGCCTTCGCCACCGTTGGCGTCTCCTCCACCAGTGATGGTTCAGGAGAGTCCCCAATGGCCCGGAAGCTTCAGGGCCCCGCCCCGCGAAGGCCTGCTCTTGACGACCAACGGATCCCCGTTTCCCTTTACCCGTTCTACGAAAGGCAGCAATGCTTACCGTGCAACTTGACGCACCGAACGACCTCAATCTCCGGGACCTGCCTACACCAGCACCTGGGCCCGGCGAGGTACTCATTCGGTTCGAGGCATCGGCCATCAATCCTGCGGACTTGAAGATCCGCAACGGCACCGTCGTTCCGCTAAGCGGCGACTATCCCTTCATTTTGGGCTGGGACTTGGTCGGGCAGGTCGCGGAACTCGGCCCGGAAACGATGGGGCCTGCCGTGGGCACTCGGGTGCTGGGCATGTCCAACATGGCGGGCACCGCCCGAGGCACTTGGTCGGAGTATGTCGTTCTGCCAGCTTCGTCCATAACCCCGGCCCCTGAGGGCATCGAGTCGGCCGTGCTGGCGCAGTTGCCCTTGGTCGGAGTCACGGCGCTTACCGCTGTAGAGGACTTGGCCCCCGCCGCCGGAGAGCGGATTCTGGTGGCCGGAGCGGCAGGGGCAGTGGGGGGGATTGTCGTTCAACTTCTCCTGAACCGGGGGCTTCAAGTTCACGCACTCGTGCGCAGGGAGGCACAGGTGGAGCCCTTGCGTACCGCTGGGGTCAGCGAAGTCTACGTGGATGATGTGCCTTCGAATTCCTTCGACCGGATCGTCGACGCTGCCGGTGTTGACATCGCCGAGGCGCTTCGCCCAGGCGGGATCTACGTTTCGGTGGTGCCGGGGAGAGAGCCGGGAGCCGCCGCGATGGAAGGCAAGACGGGAACAGTGGTGCGGATCAAAGAATCGAGTGAGCGCCTTGCCATCCTGGCTGGCCACGTCGAATCCGGAACGCTGACCCTGCCGGTGCCAACGGTCTTCGCGCTCAGGGACATCCACAAGGCGTTCGAATCCTACGAGACAGGAACCGGGGGCCGGACCGTTCTAGTCCTCTAGGCCCGATGCTCACGGCCTAAAACCTGCCGCAGAGGTAGTAAAAGGAGACCGCCATCACCTGCCCCGACACGCCGACGCAGGACGATGCCGTCATCTACGAGGTCCGCGACAATGCCGCGCTAGTGACGCTGAACCGCCCGTTCGGCTGATCCGGCAAGACCGGAACTCAAAGAGCGCAAGGGCGGACGATCCGTATGCGGCACCGACGGATGGTGAGCCAAGGAACACGAGAGACTTCCTGGGCAGGATCTCCGGCCTGCATCCGAACGGGGGCCGGCCCGTGCCGGACCTTCTCGCAAAGCCGGGCGACCGGATCATCCTTAGAACTTCCGACCTGGGCGTCTTCGACGAATGCGGGGTCCGCTTCGCCCACGAGTCCACCCCTCCGAGATCGCCTACGACTACTGGACCACCGTCCGTACTCTCGAAGTGATCGGCCACCGCGAAGCCTTCGGCCTGAACTGGGACCTGTCCCACTTCATGTGATGGGCTCGCACCTGCCTTGGGGCGACCGTGGGAGTCGTCGTTCCGCGCCCTGGCCGCGATCGGCTATCCCGGCCCCATCTCCGTCGAGTGGGAAGATGCCGGGATGGACCGGCTCCACGGCGCCCCCGAAGCCCTTGCCGCGCGCTCAAGAAGTTCGACTTCCCGGCGTCGAACGCCTCCTCCGACGCCCGCGTTCAAGCACCAAGGACTAAGTTCTGATCCCCGGGCCAGGATGAGCCGCTGTGGTCTGAAGATTGAGCCCGGACAGGGCTTCCCTAGTGGCCTGACGAGCGTAAATGGCTGCTTCAGTGAAGCCTGCCTCCGATGAGGGAGCCACGTTCTCAACACTCCCAAACGCCACGATTCCGTGGCTGGCCAGCTCCTCAGCGATTAGCCTGATGCGCCCGGCGATGGCCACGACGGGCAGCCCAAGGGCATGGGAGCGGTCCGCCACTCCCATCGGCGCTTTGCCGAAGCGGGACTGCTCGTCCAGTGAGCCTTCCCCGGTAAGTACCAAGTCCGCCGATTCAATGGCTGCTTGGAGATCAAGTACTTCGGCCACTAGGTCAAATCCCCGTTCGAGGGTCGCACCGGCCAGCGCCATGAATGCCGCCGGGAATCCGCCAGCGGCGCCGGCGCCGGGTGACTGGACGTCAATGCCTGTGTTGTCCCTGAGGAGATTGGCCCAGTGCCGCAGCCCTGCATCGAGGTCCGCGCGGACTCTCGTGTCGGCCCCTTTCTGCGCGCCAAAGACATGGGCGGCTCCGTCGGGACCATGGAGAGGGTTGTTCACGTCCACAGCCAGGCGGATCGGGGTCCGGCGCAGCCGATGGTCCATCCCGTCAACGATGAGCGACGCGGCGGATGTAAGATGGGCGCCCCCCATCGGAATGTCAGTTCCGTGGATGTCCAGCACGCGCAGGCCCAAGGCGCGAAGCGCCCCGGATCCGCCGTCCGTCATGGCCGATCCCCCAGCCCCACCACTATCTCGGTTGCCCCCGCGTTGAGTGCTTCGACAATTAGCTGCCCGGTTCCGAAACTGTGCGAGTTCCCGGCAGATTCCGACGTTGGGTAGATATGGGCCAGCCCGCTCGCTTGGGCAGATTCGATCACGGCTGTACTACCGAGCAGCGCCCATTCGGCGATCACCGGCGCCCCCAGGGGATTTTGAACGCATGCGGTGAGTCTTATGCCGCCGCTCACAAGAACAGCCTCCAGCGTTCCTTCGCCGCCGTCGGCAACGGGCAGCTGGGTCAGCTGGGCACCGGGCAGAATGTCATGGACGCCGGCAGCCATCGCCTTCGCTGCCTCCATCCCGGAAAGTGAGCCTTTGAACTTATCAGGGGCAATGAGTACGCGCACAACGGATTCCTTACTAATCAGGGCCGGCAGTGGGACTGCCCGGGCATTGTTGCAGCATGCGGTTCTGCATGCCGGTCGCGGCGTGAACGTGCCCGCGGGAAAATGATGTGCAGGTCCTGGACATGTTCCGGTAAGGAAGGCCCGATCGGGGGGAAGTCTGCATCTATGTCCGTGCTGCGAGGAGCCGGCCGCTGGATCCGCGTACGAGCAGGCTGGTCCTCAGGGTCGGTTCCCGCAATGGCGTCACAGGGCCGGAAACTTTACCCGGCCCCGGAAGGGCCGTCAGCAGTTGTTCCAAGGCCGCCACACCACAATCGCTGAACGGGGAAGCGATCGTCGTCAGCGCAGGCGTGGTGAAGTCCGAGCCGAAGATGTTGTCGAATCCGACTACGCTGAAGTGGTCCGGTACCGTCACGGCTGTTGCCTGCAGTTCCCGCATGAGGCCAATGGCCAGCAAGTCGTTGTAGCAAATGGCGGCGGTGGCTCCGGACAAGATCAAGTCCCGGGCCGCGAGTCTTCCGCCCTCGGTTGTCGGTGCCGTGGTCGGTATCAGGTGCGCCTCCCGCCCGGTCCAGTCACAGGCCGAGCTCAAGCTGTCCCACCGGCGCGCGGACATCCACGACTGTTCAGGTCCGGACAGAAAGGCGATCTTGTGGTGGCCAAGGGATGCCAGATGGCGGACTGCTTCGCCTATGCCGGGTTCCACGTCCGGGACAACGGAATAGATGCCGTCGACGCAGCGGTTGATCACAATGACAGGTTTCAGTCTGTCGAGCGCACGGATCTCCGGGTCCGACATGCGGGGGCTGGCAAGAATGATGCCATCAGTCGAGGACTGCATGCGTTGGGCTATAAGGGCCTCCCTCTGCGCCGTCTCGGCCGATTCGGCCAGCACCAAGGTAAGGCCACGTGGGGAAGCCGCGGACTCGGTGCCGCGGATGATGTCGAAGTAGCTGGGATTGGTGAAGTCCGCGACAATGGGTCCGACCGCGCCCGTGCGGCCGGTGGGCAGCGCGCGGGCCAAAGGCTTGACGCTGAAGTTGAGCTCCGCCGCAGCGTCCTCGACGATCTTCTGTGTCTTGAGGCTGACCCGGCCGGGTTTGCCCAAGGCACGGGACACCGTGGAGGGATTGACGCCTGTCAGTTTAGCGATGTCGTATATCGTCGCCCTGGCGCCAGCCGGTGGGGGTTCTCCGCCAGGTGTACGTTCTTTCCATCGTTGGTGAACGCGGCCGGGCGCGTCACAGCACCGCCGTTCTAATCGGTCTGCCGGGCGACAGGCGACAGGCGACAGCGCAGAGGCGGTGAGGGGAATTTTCAGGCCGGGACGTCCTCAAGGCGGTTGCTTCCTGTCCTGGGTTCTACATGGTCGTATTTGCCGGCAAGGACATCCTCGATCAGAACCGGCTGTCCGATTGTGGCGGAAACATACACCGCACGCACTGTCGCCAACGCGGTGACGGCGTCACGGATGGTAACGCCGGCGGGCCGGCCTGCTTGGATCGCGTCGACGATGTCCCGGTACTGGCGGATGTGACCCGCGGGGTACACGGTTGGATCGAGATTCTCTTCCTCCGGCCGGACGGGGAACCTTGCCAGTTCGTCAGGGGCTTGGTTGCCCCCGCCGAGCAGCCCCATGGCGCCGCCATCGACACCGGGTGCGGCATCGGAGGCATGGAAGTACTCCAGATGGTCATTGTCGATGACCGCCGAGCCTTTGCTCCCCATCACCTGCAGCCGCACGGTCAAGCCTGGATACGCCGCTGTGGTGGCGTGCAGCACGGCAAGTGCACCGGACTCGAACGACAGTGTCGCTACTGCCGTGTCTTCGACTTCGACGTCTTCATGGGCCAGGAGCGCAGTCTTGGCGCTGATTTCGACGGGGCGTCCGAGAAACCATAGGAGCAGATCCACGGTGTGGACGCCCTGGTTCATCACGGCGCCACCGCCGTCCATCGCCCAGGTGCCGCGCCAGGCGCCGGAATCGTAATAGTCCTGGCTGCGCCACCAGCTCACCGAAGCGATGGCGGATGTCAGGCGGCCGAAGCGGCCCTTGCGCCGGGCTTCGTCGACAACAATGCTGGCAGGGTCGAACCGGTGCTGGCTGATGACGCTCGCCACGAGGCCCTTGGCCTCAGCTGCCTTTGCTGCGGCAAGAATGTCGCTTGAGCGGTCCATGGAGACGTCCAATGGTTTCTCGATTACGACGTGCTTGCCGGCATCGAGCACCTCCAATGCCTGCTGGATGTGAAGCCCGCTGGGGGTGGCGAGAATGACCACGTCGACATCGGCGCCGGTGAACGCTTCTGTGAGGGTGCGGAAGGTGGCAGGACGAGCCGAGCCGTTGTCTTCGATCGATTGGGCCAGGGACTCCGCTGCCTCTGCGATGTCATCCACGAGCGCGGTCACTTGCAGTTCCGGGATCGCGTGGACTGCGTTGGCGTGGGTGCGGCCGATGACGCCACAGCCTGCGATCGCCGCTTTAAGGATTGGCTGTTGCTGGATTGGGGTCTTGGCTTCGGCAGCTGTGCTCATTTGGTTCCCACCCCTGCCGCAGCAACGACCTTGGCAAAGGCGCGGGCCGCCAGGCCGAACGCCGTCGGTCCGGAGTAGCCGCCCAGACCGTGGGCGCCGGTCAGGTGCGGCTCTAGGCTCGCGAAGCCGGTGTAGCCGTCGGCCTTGAGTGCCTCGACAGTACGGAGCAGGTCACCATCGCCTTCGCCGGAAGGAACGACGACGCCATCAGCAAACCGTGCATCCTTGATCTGAAGATACTCGAGGTGTGGACGCAGCTTGGCGTAGCCCTCCGCGAAGGGCTTGACGCCTACTTGGACAAAGTTGGCGGCATCCCAGGCGATCTTCAGTGCGGGAGACGCGACGGTTTCCATGATGTCCAAAACACGCTCCGGGATGTCCCCGAAGATGTCCTTTTCGTTTTCATGCAGCAGGACGATCCCGCTCTGTTCGGCGACGGTAGCCAAGGCCCGCATGCGTTCCATGACGGCGTCGCGGATCGTCTCGACGGCCACGCCCTCTCCGTGGAAGAAAGAGAAGATGCGGATGTAGCGGGCGTCGAGAACCTTTGCAGCCTTGGCTGCCCGGCGCAGGCGCTCTACTTCGTGCTCCACGGGCAGTGTCACATCGACCTTGCCGATGGGTGAGGCAATGGCGGAGACCTTCATGCCGGCGCCGTCAAGCAGTGCCTTCAACCGGGCGAGCTGGTCATCGTCGAGGTCCACGATGTTGGTGCCCCAGGCGCTGCGGACTTCAATGTAGTTGGCTCCCAATGCCTGCAGCACGGCGATCTGGACTACGGGGTCATCATCGATCTCGTCGCCGAAGCCGGACAGGGTCCACTCAACGCTTGGTGCTTTGGTCACTACTCTTTGACTCCTCCGGCGGTCGGACCGCCCGTTAGATACTGCTGCAAATAGAAATGAAGGGGCGCCATGGCGTGGGCATTGGCCACGCTGAGGTCGGCCACCGCCCCGGCCCAAAGGTGGAGGGTGTGGTTGTGATGCTCACGTGTTGCCTCCATTGTCGGCGTCGTCCAGACTGTCGCCGGGCGGGTTCAGAGATTCTTTCTGTTGTTCTTTTCGGACGGGAATGCAATATGGGGGTCGACCTGCAATGACGCGTTCGGTCACCCTGCCCCATCTTGCGCGTATGTATTTTCACTCGATGACGACCGGTTCCGCGGTGTCCAATGGGACCAGTCCGCAGGAAGCACGGAAGGTCGTCCCAAGAGGTAGCCTTGGCCGGCGCTAACTCCCAGTGCGGTAACGGTGGAGAGCTCTGAGGAGGTTTCGATGCCCTCGGCGACCAGGTCTGCCCCGATTTGTGACGCGAAGCTGACCATCGCGGCGCACAGTGCTCTCTGGTTGGGCTCGTTATAGATTCCCGCAATGAGTGTCCGGTCGAGTTTGATCAGCTCTGGGCTGAGCCTCAGGATGTGGCGCATGGAGGAAAACCCGGCGCCCGCATCGTCTACTGCTATGCGGATGCCTGCGCTTCTGAGCGGGGCCAGCGCCGCGGCGAGACGTCCATAGTCGTCAACCGCTGAGCGTTCGGTCAGCTCCACAACAATTCGTCGGGGCTTCAGACCGGAATCCCTCAGCATGTCGTTCAGCCTCGGGTCCAGGCATGCTGCAGGGGAGAGATTGACGGCAACATAGAGGTGGGCAGGGAGATCCGCTGCAGCCAGCAAGGCCGTTTCCAATGCAAGAAATTCGAGTTCGGGGCCACGCCCGATTGAATCGGCCTCGACGAACCATTGGCCCGGAGGCGTCTCCGGCGAACTAACGAAGCGAGTCAGCGCCTCAGTGCCGACAATCTCGCCCGTTCCCAAATGACAGATCGGCTGAAAAGCTGTGAGCAGCGTCCGGGTGGCGAACAACTGGTCAAGACGCGCTGTGATTTCCTGGTTCGCCGGGACCTGCGGCATGCAGTCATCCATCGGACGCACGATGCCCTCCGATCCCGGTCCCCGGCCGCAAAGTGACTTTCCCAACGGCGGTCGGCCACTGCATCACCCGGGAGCGGGCGTATTGACGTAACGCCGCAGGGAACATGCGAGTCCTCTTCCATTCTTGGTTCGGTCTTAGGTCAGAATCGGCCGACTCCCGCTGCTGCGGGCGGTGACGCTTCAGGCAATGTCCGGGACGGGCTGTCCCTAACCTCGGGATTGACGCTGCCATAGTCCTATCCGATCTCGCGTTCCAGAGTGGTTCCAAAGGGGACGTCAGCGCTCAGAGCCACCGTGAACGAGGTCGGCCCATGGCGCGTCACGAGAATCCCGCGCACGCCCTCCGTGAGAGCCCACTCCTTGGCCAATTGCTCAGCGACATCGAGGCTTTCGGCGATCTCCTGTGGGTCGTCCGCCGTGACGTTATAAATAGGCCCGGAGGCAACAGTGATCATTGGTCTTTCCTGTTCTGGGTAACGCTGATTTATAGTCACTCCGGACAACCGACATGGGACCGGGACGATGCATACGAACGGACGGGCTCCTACGATTCGTAGGGCCCGGGACGCTTGAAAGATTGGTCCCCGTCTTGATGAGGATTTATCCGGCTGGTCGCTGTGGATCCGTAGTGGGAGGCCGGGGGCGATGGGCTGCTGGAAGCGCTTCCGAGGCAGCCGAGACCAGTTACGCGATGCGGGTAGTGTGCACGGGCGATGGGAGCGAGCGAGCCCTCACGGGCGCGCTCCACCTGACTGCGTTGGCCAGGACCTGCCGGATCGGTCGGTGGTAGTAGATGGGGTATTTCTGATCGCCAGGGCTGAAGTAGAAGATTTTTCCGTAGCCGCGGGTGAAGGTGACGCCGGAGCGGAAGACTTCCCCGCCCTTCGAAGGAACTGAGGAAGACCAGCTCGTCGGGTGTGGGGATGTCGAAGTATTCGCCGTAGGTTTCATGCCGGTCAAGGACGATGGGCACGTCGATGCCGGCTGTGATCGGGTGGTGGGGGGCCGTTGTCCAGACCAGTTCGCGGTCCCCGTCGTTACGCCATTGAAGAGAGCAGGTGGTGCCCATCAACCGGATGAATATCTTAGAGAAGTGTCCTGAATGCAGCACGATGAGGCCCATGCCGGCGAGGACATGGCGTTGGACACGATCGACGACGTCGTCGGAGACCTGGTCGTGGGCGATGTGGCCCCACCAGAGGAGGACGTCTGTCGAGGCCAGGACCTCTTCCGTCAGGCCGTGCTCGTCGTCGGACAAGACGGCCGTCCGGATCGCGGCCTGGTCACCGAGGATCTCTCGGATGCCTTCGGCGATGGCTCCGTGGATGCCGTGCGGGTAGTGCTCGGCGATCTGCGGCTCTGAGCTTTCGTGCACGTTTTCATTCCATACTGTTACCCGGATGGGTGTTGCAGTGGATGTCATGCTGTCATTCTCCATCGATACGTCGGTACTGCAGGTCCAGGCACAGCGCGGCCGTCCAGCTGAACAGCCGGGTTCCATGGGGTTCGCCGGTGTGCGGGTCGACATACTCGGGGAAGTCATTGCGGACGGCGAGTTCGGCCATGGATGATGCCAGGGCATCGCCGTCGGCTCCGGCTCCGCGGCCGGTCAGGGCTTCGGCGAGCAGCCATGCGGTGTTGAACCAGGACGGTCCACGCCAGTACCGCGAGGCGTCGAACGACGGGGCGGTAAGGTCGTGGCTGGGCACGAGGCAGGATGTGCCCAGCGCAAAATGCGGGCCGCGCAAGAGCGCCTCCAGCTCATCCCCATGGCGGATTCCGGGCAGGAGCAGCGGCATGAGGCCTGACACTGTCCGGTATTTCTGCAGGTCACCGGTGATGGCGTCGCGGGCCACGTAGGTGCCCAGCTCCCCGTCCCAGAGGGATTCCAGGGCTTCCGTGATGTCCCGGCACCGTTGCCGGTGATCGTACGCCGGGGTGATCCCCAGTTCTTCTGCGATGCCCGCCAGTGCGAGCTCGGATCGTGCCCAGATGGCGTTGAAGGTGGGGTCCTCGACTTGGAACGGGCAGGTTGCGGCCGAATCGTCACAGCCGGCATCGCGGTATGCCGCTGCAAGGTACAGGTACTTGCCATATTCCCTGTTCGACGGACGTTCCGTGGCGTCCGCATGTTCCAGGTCCGGCCGCGGCACGTCATCTCCGAAGGATCCGGCCACATTCTCCAGCGGGCTGTCCCAGTATGGTGAATTGTCCAGCCCGCTCTCCCACGGATGCACTACGGCGGCAAGGCCGGTGCGGGGTGAACGGCGACGCGAATGCAGGTACTGGTGCCAGGCCACAAGGCGGGGGTAGGCCCGGCCCAGAAAACGGCGGCGGCGGGATTCCGACGGGTCGGATTCGTGGACCAGCAGCGTTGCCCAGGCATGGTTGGGCGGCTGCACCAGCCCGGTAGTGGAGACTGGCGGCGACCCGGGAATGCGGTCGCTTCGCCAAAATCTGGCGCCGGGTGAGTAATCATCCCTCGTCGGATCGAAAACAATCTGCGGAAGCCGCCCGTCGGACCACTGCGCGCTGAACAGGGAGTCCAGTTCCTGCTGGGCGCGACGGGGAGAGATGTGCCGCATGCCGATGGCGATGAAGGCCGAGTCCCAACTCCACTGGTGGGGGTAAAGGCCGCCGGCGGGAACGGTGTGGCGGCCTCTCCAGTTCCTTATCAGTACAGCCATCGCGGGGGAGATCATCGCATGGTTCATAGGAATCTCCGCAGCAGGACCGGACATGTCGGCAGGACGTCTCGCGCGGGGCCGGACAACCGGCTCTCCAGGGCGACAGGCCCGGTGTAGCCGATGGCAGAAACCGTGGCGCCGAACAACGCCCAGTCGATGTGACCCGCGCCCGGTTCCAGGCGGTTGGAGTCGCTGGCCTGGACATGTCCGATGTAGGGGCCCGCGGCCAGCAGCGCCGCGGCCGGATCGGATTCCTCAATGTTCATGTGGTAGGTATCGGCAGCAACCTTCACCGAATCGAGCCCGATCTCCTTGATCAGGGAGACCGCGTCGTCCAGACGGCGGACCATGTGATTCTCATACCGGTTCAGCGGCTCGAGATACAGTTCCACACCCAGGGCGGCGGCGTGCGCGCCCAGCTGGCCAAGCCCGTCAATGAGAACCGCGCGGTCCTCAGCTGTGCTCCGGGGAGCCACGAAAGGAGGGAGCCGGTCCGAAAACATGCCATAGGAGGCCGGCGTCATGGCTCCCCGCCCGCCGATCTCCGCCATAACGTCGAGCAGCGATTTCATCTGCACAATCGCGTCCTGGCGTTGAGTGGCGTCAAACGCCCCGATGAAGTGCACCATTTCGACGCACACGGTGGGCATGGGAATTCCCCTGGCTGCCGCCTTGCGCAGTTCGGGCAGCCGTTCGCGGAAGCCGAACTCCCCCTTTCCGCGCAATTCGATGCCATCGAAGCCCCACTCCTGCGCGGCGTCCCACTTCTCCTCCATAGAGTCGCCGGGCAGGTGCTGTTCCTGCACGCAGATCATGTTCATTTTTTGCTCCAAGAATTGTTGTGTGCCGGCCTAGGAGCCCGGCGTGTCAGAAGTAGGGTCCGGAGGGTGGGCCTGCCGGTGGCAGTGCTGCAAAGGCGCGTCATCATTCGCCGGCGTCTGTCCCGGATGCCTCGCAGCTCAAAACCACCTGAAGGGCATCCCGGGGATTGCCGTCCAGCATCTTGAACGCCCGGCCCGCTTCTTCCAGCGGGATGGTGTGGGAAATCAGCTCCGTCAGCTTGAGCCTGCCTGACACACCGAGATCGATGACGGTCCGGTTCAGCCGGTACCTGTCCCATCGGTGCTGCAGCGACGGTGCCGGCCCGGAGATCTGGGAGGAAACAACCTGGACGCGGTTCATGTGGAACTCCTCGCCCAGGCGCAGTCCGGCGCCCTCTCCCTGCAGGAATCCTGCCGCGCAGACACGTGAGCTGTAGGCGACAGAGCGGATCGCTTCGTGCAGCGCACGGTAGTTCCCGGAAATCTCCAGGCAGACGTCCGCGCCACGGCCGCCGGTAAGCTCCCGGATTTTGGTGGCGATGTCGCCGTCCGAGGGATCCAGGACGACGTCGGCGCCGAGTTCCTTGGCCAGCTCACGGCGTTCTGCGATGCCGTCGACGGCGATCACACGGGCGCCGTTGAGCCGGGCAAGCTGGGCGACGATCTGGCCGGGCACGCCCAGGCCGAAGACCGCGACTGTTTCACCGATGTGGATGTCGGCGTCCAGGATGACGTTCAGTGCGACCGCTCCGATGTGGGAAAACATGCCGATCCGGGGGTCGGCGTCGCGGTCCAGGATGCGCGCCGCCGCGTATTCTTCGGTCTGGACAGTGGATGTCCGGTGGCCCCAGATGCCCCAGATGCGATCGCCTACGGCGACCTTCGTGACGTCGGCGCCGATCTCCACGACTTCGCCGACTTCCTCGTAGCCCACGCCGTCCAACGGGTAGGTGAGCGAGGAGGCGCCGTCGACGAAGAGCTTGTGCTCCTTGTTCCACTGTTTGCTCAGGTAAGGGTTGGTGCCGCGGTACGAGGCCAGCTCGGTACCTGCGGAGATGCCGGTGAACAGTGTCCGCAGCCGCACCTCCTGGCTTCCCAAGGGCGGGTCCGGCTCGCTAATTACCTCTGCAACCCGGGGCGAAGTGAAACTGACCATAGAACCCATATTGAAGATCTCCTTGCGCTCGCTTTGAGCGAGTCGTCTTGTTTAGCGTTGGTGTACGAAAGAGCCACACCGGCCCTCCGGCGTCGTCAGCCCTTAACGGCACCGGAAATGAAGCCGGAGGCGACCTGGCGCTGCATGACCAGGAAGAGCACGATGACGGGCAGGATCGTGATCAGGGTGCCGGCCGCAAGCGGGCCGACGTCGATGGACCGGCCGCCGGTGAACTGGTATAGCCCGGTGGTGAGGGGCCGGAATTCCCCGCCCGGGAGGTACAGCAGAGGGACTAGGAAGTTGTTCCAGTTCTGCAGAAACGTGAAGACACCGAGTGCCGACGCTCCCGAACCAACCAGCGGAAGCATGACTTTGAGGAAGATCTGCCACTCGGAGCACCCGTCCACCCGGGCGGCCTGCTCCAATTCCGTAGGCAGGTCCGAAAAGAACGCACGCATGAAGAACGTTCCGAAGGACACACCCGTGGACGTCAGGATCAGGATCGCGCCGGCGAGCGTGTCCAGCAGCGCCAGGCCGCGCAACTGGAAGTACAGCGGGATCATGTAGGTGAAGAACGGCACCAGAAGGCCCAGCACGACCAGGTAGAACGCCACCGATCGGCCGCGGAACGGCAGCCGGGCGAAGGTGTAGCCGGCCATCGTCGAGAGCACCACGACCAGAAGGGTGCTGGGAACGGTCAGCAGGAGGCTGTTGCCCAGGTACTCCCCGAAGTGTCCCTCCGTCCAGGCCGTCGTGATGTTCTCCAGAGAAAACGAGGAGAACAACGAGAACGGATCCACCAGCACGTCTGCTTCGGTCTTCAATGCTGTGGAGATAATCAGGATGACCGGGAACAGCGAAATGAGTGCCAGCGCGATCAGCAGTACATGCTTCCCGGCCAACGCGGTTTTCCGCCGCGGGCTCGCGGCATTCTCCTCCGTGGCCGCCGGCCGGTTCAGCGCCTCGGGCAGCTGCAGCCTGTCACGCTCGGATACTGTGATGTCGCTCATGCGCCTGTTCCTTGAAGAGAGAGTCGTCGTTGCAGCCGGTTCAACAGCACTGCGCACGGCACCGAGAGCGCCGTGATCAGCAGGGCCAAGGTCGTTCCGTAGCTGATGTCGCTCACCTTGAAGGCACTGTTGTACGCGTAGGTGCCCATCACGTTGGTGGCGTTGGCGGGGCCGCCGCCGGTCATGATGAAGATGATGTCGAAGACACTGAAGCCGCCGACCAAGGTGATCGTTGTGACCATGAGGAACACCGGCATGATCTGGGGCAGGATGATGTGCCACAGCCGTTGTGCGGCGTTCGCGCCGTCCAGGCGGGATGCGTCGACCTGTTCGGTATCAACGTTTCGCAGTGCTGACAGGAAAATAATCAGCACGAACCCGGTGGATGCCCAGATCGCTGTCGCCAGGACGGCGTACAGGGCGGTGTTGGGTTCACCGAGCCAGCCGGTAGCCAGGTGTCCGAGGCCAATGCTTTGGAGGGCCTTGTTCAACCATCCGTTGACGGGGTCGTAGATCCAGCCCCAGACAATGCCGATGGCGATGCCTGGCAATACGTAGGGCAGGAAGAACGCCAAGCGGTAGAACATGTTTCCTCGCTTGGCGTTCCACAGGAGCAGTGCAAGAACAAGGCCAATCGCGAGCGGGGCCGCCGTGCCCAGGACGATCCAGATTGCATTGTTTCCCAGGGCGTGCCAGACCTCGGGATCGGTGAACATCCGGGTGTAGTTGTCCAGTCCGACGAACTCCGGGTTCGGATTGATGCCGTCAAAATCGACGAACGAATAGTAGATGGCGCTGCACATCGGCAGGACGAAGAACAGTGCGACCAGTATCATCAGCGGCGTGATGAGGGCGATGCCCAGGCGGGTTTGTGCCCGCCTAGTCACCGCTGGCGTGGTCGACGTGATAGTCGAGGTCATCTCATTTGCCTTCTACGGCAGACTTTTCAAAGGCAGTCTGCAGATCCTGGGATACCTGCTCCGGAGACTTCTGCCCGGTCAGCAACCCCTGGAATCCGTCCCACAGCGCCGTGTTGAACACGTCGGTGCTCAGGGTGTCGATGCTGTAGCCGAAGTCACCGCTGCCGTCTGCGATCTTGGCCGTGTCCTGGAGGACCTGCGCGAAAAGCGGTGAGGCTTTGGTGCCGGACGCTTCGACGGGGAAGGCCGGAATGGCGTGCACTTCTTCTACCTGCCAGCGTCCGTGTTCCGGTGTCTGCAGGTAGTCAAGGAACTTCAGGGCCGACTCGCTTTTCTTGGTCTGGGCCGACACGAACGTGCCCGAACCCAGGCCGGCGCTGAAAATTCCCTTGTCATTGGCGCCGGGGAACGGCATGAACCCAACGTCAAACTGCGCGTTTTTTTGGACGCTGGTGATGAGCCAGCTCCCTGTCGCGGTCATGGCGGCCTTGCCGGAGTAGAAGAGGGCATTGCCGTTGTCATAGGAGACAGCCGTCGGAGAGGGCGTCAGGTATGCGCCCTTGTTCAGCTGGCTCCACGCATCGAGTGCCGCGACGACGTCCGGGGAGGTCCATGGGGTGGTTCCGTTTAGCAGATCGCTCATGCCCTTGGAGCCGGCGCGGCTGGCGAGGGACATGCTCAACAGGTGACCGCCCTGCCAGCCCTCTTTATCGCTGACGGCGATCGGAACTATGCCCGCGTCCTTGATGGTTTTCGCTGCCGCCTGGAGGTCGGCAAAATTCCTGGGCTCAGAGATGCCGAGCCGGGAGAAGATCTCTTTGTTGTAGAAGACGCCCAGTTCCTGGATCAGGTCGGGAACGCCGACGGTCTTGCCTTCAAAGGTCACCCGTTCCTTGGCGAAGTCGTAGATCTTCCAGTTGCGGGTCTTGTATGCGTCGGTCAGGTCATAAAGGAGGCCCGACTGGGCCAAGGCGCCGGCGAAGCCGGGGCCCGTGTCGTAGCTGAAGACGTCCGGGCCATCGCCTGAACGGAGCTGGGTCTGCAGGACGGTGCGGAGTTGATCGATGGGCAGTACATCGAGTTTGACGCTGATGCCGGACTGCTCCTCGAACTTCTTGATGTCACCCTTGAGTAGTTCCAGGTCTTCCGGCGCCTCAGGCTGGCCGAGCAGGTAACGGATCTGCTTTTCATCGGAGTTACCGCCGGAGCTGGGTGCGCCGCCGGTGCAGCCGGTAAGGGCGAGCGCCAGAATTGATGCGAGCGCGGCCACCGATTTGAAGGGAGGTTTTATCACTGTGACTTCCTTGTCTTGTTTACTGATTGATGGCTGCTGCCCGGCTTAGTGCTGGACGTCAACCCATGAATTCTTGTGCGCGGAGGTGAGGACCGCAGCCGTGATGACGGCAGCACGAATACCGTCAGTGAAGATCGGCATCCGCTCCGCGGGTCGGGCCGGCCACGGCTGCATAGACACGAAGGCCGCAAAGCAGTTGTTGTATCCCTGGGCGTTCCCAGGGGGAGGTTGGCAGTGCAGCGGCCTCCGGAGAGAGGAAGGCCGGATCCCCCAGGACGGTTTGGATGCCCGACCGACTTCCAACCCGCAGGCTCCGGTTGCTCCTGTCAAAGGAAATGCCTGACTCGTTACCGCTGATTTCAAACCAATGGCGATTCTTGCGCCCCACGGAAACCTGACTGACGACGACCGTTCCAACCGCGCCTTTGTCCATCCGGAAGTTGACACATGCGATGTCCTCAGTCCGGGGCGGGTCCTTGGCGGTACCCGCAGCGATCCGGTCCCGTGGCACCGTCTGGGTCATGGCCTGGACTGCGGTGAGGCGGTGTCCGCTGACCCACTCGACGACGTCGAACCGGTGGGATCCGATGTCCGCAAAAGCCCGCGATGCTCCGCCCCGGGCTGCATCGACCCGCCAGTTGTGAGCCGCCGGATCGGACAGCCAGTCCTGGAGGTACGACCCTTGGATCAGCCGCACATCGCCGACGTTTCCGGTGCGGGTCCCGGAGCGTGCCTCGGCTACCAGCGGGTGACAGCGGTAGATGAAAGGGACGGCAGCGACGAGTCCGGAGCGGCCAGCCAGCCGACTTGGCGGAGTTCAATGAGGATCCACTGACGCCGGGGATGTGGGCGCCGGAACGCCGGGCGGCGTCGGCATGAACTTGGCCGATCATGCCCGTGCCGATGATCCCTGCACCCAAACGTCCCATTGCAATTGCCCCTGCCGAATTCCCGATTTTTACCCTTTCGATGCTAAGTGGGCAGACTTATGCGCGCAATATGAAAAAGTTATGTTTTTTCTAGCAAAAGTATGAGAGGGTGGAGGCATGAGCATCGGTAGAGACGTTTCCGAGCGGAAGCAGCCCCTCCCCTCCAGTAGCGACCGCCTGTCCAGCTTGCTTCTGGAAGCGATCGCCCGCACCCCGGGATGCACCAGAAGCTTCCTGGTGGACGTGTCGGGACAGTCGCGCGGGACAGTGTCCCAGCGGTTGGACGGGATGATCGACGCCGGACTGGTTCTGGAAGAGATCGGAACCTCGACGGGCGGCCGGCCAGCCGGGCACCTCAGGTTGAATAACGCAGCAGGGGTGCTCCTGGCAGCTGACCTCGGTGCCACCCACTGCTCAGTGGCAGTGACGGACCTTGAGGCCTCAGTGCTCGCAGCCAGGACGTACGACCTGTGCATCGCGGACGGACCACACACGATCTTGAGTGGAATGGACGAGGTGTTCCGGGAACTGTTGGTGGAAGCAGGCAAGTCAGCCTCAGATGTACGCGCCATTGGCATCGGTGTCCCCGGTCCGGTGGAACACTCAACCGGCACTGTCGTCCGGCCGCCAATCATGCCGGGGTGGGACGCCTACCCGGTTCCTGCCTTTTTCGCCCAGCGCTATTCAGCGAAGACCCTCGTGGACAATGACGTCAACCTTGCAGCGCTGGGCGAATATTGGGCCCGCGCCGAGGGGGACAGCCACGTGTTGTTCGTCAAAATCAGCACGGGAATCGGCTGCGGCATCGTCAGCAACGGCAAGTTGCACCGGGGGGAACAGGGTGCCGCGGGGGACATCGGCCACATTCAAGTGCCCGAAAGCGAAGGGGCGATCTGCTCCTGCGGAAACACGGGGTGCCTGGAGGCCGTGGCGGGAGGCGACGCCTTGGCCCGGAATCTCAGAGAGCTTGGAGTAACCGAAGCCCTGACCGCGCGTGACGTGAGGCGTCTTGCCGCGGACGGAAATATCTATGCCCGCCGGGAAGTCCGCGAAGCATCCAAACGCATCGGAAAAGTTTTGGCTGCGGTCGTCAGTTTCTATAACCCGACTGCTATCGTCATCGGTGGGCCGTTCGCGGACCTCAATGAAGCATTCCTGGCCGGCATCCGCTCCGAGATTTACCAGCGCGTACTTCCCCTGGCTACCCGCACGCTGCGCGTGGAGAGCAGTCGGCAACACGAGCGTGCCGGCATCCTCGGCGCCGCAGTCCTGGCCCTGCAATTCATCCTGTCCCCCGAGGGGGCAGAGTTTCTGCTCAAGCGTCCCGGCACGGACAGCACACGCATCAGCTCGGAGAGCTGAACGAGATACCGCCCTCAATTCCCGCACTCCTCTCGACAGGGGGCTCGCCGCCTCCTCTGCGGCGCGCCTTGTGAATAGACGAGCTATTTGCCAAAAGCACGCTGATATCGCAACCTGCCGTGTAGCCGGCGGATCGCTCGTAGGGATGCCTGTGACCGGACCTCTAACCGTCCTCCGCAGCGCTTTCCCGCTCAGGCCGGCCCCGGGACCCGGAGTGGTCATTGTGGGTCTGGATTCTTCCCCTGCAACAAGCTCGTGGAGACTCTCAGGACCGGCGCCGGACCGCGAATGACGTGGGACTGCTCAGCGAAGAAGTGGACTCCACCAGCGGCGAACTGCTGGGCAATTTCCCCCAGGCCTTCAGTCACATAGGGCTTGTCAACGCGGCGTGGGCCATCCACCAGGCGGAAAGACGCGCAAAACGCAAATCATAGGAGCCCTACCAGCGATCGCCGCGTAAGAACTTTGACGAACTCCAGCTCAGAAATCGGAGCCGCAAACAAAGCCTGTTTCGCCGACGTTCCAAATGGAGGACCAGGTGGAGGCACTGCAACGGACCCTTATGGAACTGTGTGTGCAAAAGGTGGGGCCGACTCGCACATAGCAAGGCCCCAGGGGAGCGAAACATTTCCGGCGCTGCTTCGACGTCATCTGAGCCAGGCGGGGGCTAGCAGGCCGGGCGACCATCGGTGGGGTCCGCGGGCTGCACGTACGACACTTAGGCCCGCGGCACCACCTGCGCGGCGAGGATCGCAGCAGCTAGGAGTTCCTCCCTCGGGGCGCCGGAGGCCGCTTCAACACTCAGACCGTACATCGCCGCCATGACGTACCGCGTCAGCGCGGCGCAGTCGGTGCCGGCGGGCAAATCGCCGCCTGCCACGGCCCTGTCGAACCGATCCAGCACGGTCCGCCTCATCTCCTCGCGGGCCGCCGCGAGGAGATCGACTATTTCATGGTGCGGCTCTCCGGCTGCCAGTCCCCCCTGAACTGTCAGGCAGCCGGAAGGCTGACCCGGGGCGGTAAACGCCTCGGCCCGCCCCGTCAGGAGGTCCAGCACCGCCTGGTGAGCAGTCGGCTGCGCCATCGCCTCCTCCACCTGGTCGGTCCGCTCGCATATGTAGCGGTCCAGTGCCTTTTCGAACAGTTCCCGCTTACTGCCAAAGGCTGCGTACAGGCTGGGCGGATTAATCCCGAGCGCCTGCGTCAGGTCGGCAATGGATGTGCCTTCGTATCCCTGGCGCCAAAACAGCTCCATGGCTGTGTGCAGGGCTACCTGGTCATCGAAAGCGCGCTTACGGCCTCCCGGCATGTGCTGACCTCCTCAACGGCGTTCAATTGCAGTTTTGCAATTTCTGTAGTGTCCGCTACAGTATAGCTCACGAGTTCTGTAGTGAACGTTACATAAACGCTACAGCAACTCGTGAGAGCAGGTTGAGCGGTAGGACTCGATGTCCAAGCACACATCGTCACTCTCTTGACAGGTGACGAGAGGCATGCCAACATCGTTACCGGTTGAAGCGGTGACGCGAAGGTGGTCACCGCACTCTTCAGCTCTTCCCGAGAACCCCGCCAGCCCTCGCCTGGCGGCGGAAGCACCTAGACCGTCGATACCAACCGATAAGGACCCACAAATGGCGCAATCCACCACCGAGATACTGACAGACGCACTGAAGCACACCCCGAACGGTTCAGCAGAATATGATCTGATCGTGCTCGGCGGCGGCGCCGTCGGAGAGAACATCGCCGACCGCGCCGTGCAGGGTGGCCTGACCGCAGTGATCGTCGAAAACGAGCTCGTCGGTGGCGAATGCTCCTACTGGGCCTGCATGCCCTCAAAGGCGCTGCTGCGCTCGGCCCAGGTGCTGCGCGCAGCCCGCCAGGTCCCCGGCGCCGCGCAGGCCGTGACCGGTGACCTCGACGTCCAGGCCGTGCTGGCGCGCCGGGACTCGTTCGCCAGCAACTGGTCCGACAAGGGGCAGGTGCAGTGGCTCGACAGCGCCGGCATTGCCCTGGTCCGCGGCCAGGGCCGGCTCACCGGACCCAAGCAGGTCACCGTCACCGCCTACGACGGCACCATCACGAACCTGACCGCACGCCATGCCGTGGCCGTCACGACCGGCTCCGACGCGTTTATCCCCGACATCGAGGGGCTGCGCGAGGCACGCCCGTGGACCAGCCGCGAAGCAACCAGCGCCCGGTCGGTCCCGGCGAGCCTGGCGATCATCGGCGGCGGCGTCGTCGGCGCCGAGATGGCAACGGCTTTCGCCGCCTTTGGCACCGCAGTAACCCTGATCTCCCGCGACGGGCTGCTCACCGGGCTGGAACCGTTCGCCGGGGAACTGGTCGCGGAAGCCCTCCGCGCACAGGGCGTCACCGTGATGCTCGAGACGAAAACCACCCGCGTCACCCGGGACGACCACGGCGTCACCCTCGAGACCGGGGACGGCGGGACCATCACCGCCCAGGAAGTGCTCGTCGCGACCGGCCGTACCCCACGTACCGGTGATATCGGCCTCGAGGCGATCGGGCTCACGCCCGGGGCGTGGATCGAGACCGATGACACCATGCTGGTGCCGGGCTTCGACTGGCTCTACGCCGCCGGGGACGTGACGAACCGGGCCCTGCTCACCCACCAGGGAAAATACCAGGCCCGCGCAGCCGGTGACGTCATCGCCGCCCGCGCGGCCGGAACACCGGTATCGGACGCGCCGTGGGGAACCCACGTGGCCACCGCCGACCACCAGGCCGTCCCGCAGGTCACCTTCACCGACCCCGAGATCGCCTCCGTGGGCCTCACCGCCGCGGCTGCCCGCAAGCGCGGGTATGACATCAGGGTGGTCGACTACGAACTCGGACACGTCGCCGGCGCCAGCGTGCGCGCCGACGGCTACACCGGAACCGCCCGCATGATCGTTGACGAACAGCGGAAAGTCGTCCTCGGCGTAACCTTCGCCGGCCCCGACGTGAGCGAACTCCTGCAGGCGGCAACCATCGCCGTGGTATCAGAAGTTCCGCTCGATCGACTGTGGCACGCCGTACCGGCCTACCCCACCGTCAACGAGATCTGGCTGCGGCTTCTCGAAACTTACGGGCGCCCCTCCAAATAGTGCCGCTGCGTTTGCCACGGTGTCTTCTCCCCATTCTGCGGAGAAGACACCGTGCCGGCCGATCGACCGGGGCCGGAGGAGATTGGTGAGGCAATCCTGTTCCTCAGTCCTAAGATTTGGCCCGCACAGGGCCGTGACGATTAAGACGATTAAACTGCGCTCTTTTTGAAAGGCAAAATGCACATGTTGTTCTCTCCGACGACCCTTGGCGAGCTCGAAGACAGTCCCGCTGTCCAGTCCAGCCCCGAATTGGCAAAGAATATGGCAGAGCTACGTGCTGAAGCCGAAATGCGTGAACCTCGGAAGGAAGGCCTGCTAGCAAAGACGGCCGCCGCGATGACGGCTGGGCTGGCGACGAGTGCTGGACTACGGATCCTTCCTGGCCTACAGAAGCTCATTCAGACCATCAGCGGTGGCTGACTCAGCAGGTTGTCACGGCAACGCTAGTCCTGCACTCAAATACGTACGCCCACCCTCTACGGGCTGCCGAACGAGAGGTCCATTCATGGAGCCCGAACCCCGCCGCGGCCGAGGATCCCGGCAGCCCATCGCCGGCATGCCCGTACTCCGGGTCTGGGAAGCAGGCAACGTCGTAGTGTTCAAACGATCGATGGCCGCTGGCAACGCAGGCGTACAGAACCCCCTGTCCTTCCGGGACAACTCCCAAATGCTCTTCGGCGACGCCAAGCAACGCGTCGAGGACACCCTTCAGGCATTCTAAAGAGAAGAGAGAGATCATGCCCAGACACCAAGTTCTCCCCAAAGGCATCTTCCAAAAAGCATTGCACTCGAGTGTGCCGAACCCGGCTTCCTGCGCAGAGGAAGCACCAGCGTCCCGACAAGCCATCAACATCGACGCGCTTTCCGCATCCCCTTGGGTTGGACTTCACTACAGCCATGAATTCTTGCTCCACCACAGGCACGAGCTTTTGGTGCAGCATCACGAGAACTGATGCCCCTGTAGAAAGGGCTCCCGGCAACTTCGGTCCTGCGCCTGTCACCCCGAAGCCGTGTCTCGCGTCGAAGCCCTCTGGCGCGCCTGGGAACACCTGCGCCTCGACGGCGCCACTGGGAGCAGCGTGTGGTGGCGCGACCACACTGCCCGAGCCAGAGCGCCTGTGGCAGAGCCAGGCCTTGGCGGAAGCGAGTGTGGCTGCCCCAGGCTTCCCGTCCGAGTGCGTGCATCTCGCCTACATCAGCACGCGACGCTCTGACACATGGGCCGGCTGGCCCTTGACAGCCAACTGAGGCCAGCTGTTCCTTCGGCCGGGGGTGCCGGCAACTGTTTTGGCGGGTCGCTCAGTTCGGCGTCGTCCCGTCCAGGGCGGCAGTGGTGGCATCGGGTATGGCCGCTGGGAGGGACGCACGGAGTGCCGCAATAAGTCGGCCGAAGATCTCATCCTCGCTCCCCGTGCCGTCGACGCTGAGGAGGATCCCGCGCTGTGAGTATGCTGAGGCCACCGGCTCGGTCTCGTCGTGGTACAGCTCCAATCGGTGCCGTATGACGTCCTCGGTATCGTCGCTGCGTCCGGTCATGGTGGCGCGGTGGAGCATTCGGCGGACGAGCTCGGCGTCGTCAACCGTCAGTTGGACTGCGATGTCCAGCTCTTGCCCGTTGGCGGCGAGGATGCTGTCGAGTTCAGCCTGCTGGGCCGTGTTTCGGGGATACCCGTCCAAGAGGAACCCGTCCCTGACGTCATTCTGGTTCAGGCGGTCCCGCACCACACGGTTCGTCAGGGTGTCGGGCACCAAGTTGCCTGCGTCCAGATGCACAAGGACTTCCCGGCCCAGCGGCGTCTGGTTCTTCACATGGTCGCGGAAAACTTCGCCAGTGGATACCACGATGATGCCGAGGCGCCGCGACAAGCGTTCGGCCTGCGTGCCCTTTCCGCACCCCGGGGGACCCATAATCAGCATTCGCATCGTTGAGACAACTCCCTCAGGCCGTTGAATGGTGTCCTTGTATCGTGTTCGCTGGGAGGCGCCAGCGCAAGGGATTCAGACGCAGGCGCCCGTTTCAGGAGGCGCCTATTTCAGGAAGCGTGAAGTCCGGCGGTCGGCCAGGATCTTTCCCTTCGTCTGGCACGTCGGGCAGTACTGCAGGGCGGTGTCCGCAAAGGAAACCTCGCGGACCGTGTCGCCGCACACCGGACACGCTTCGCCGGTCCGGCCGTGGACCCTCATGTGGCTCCGCTTGGTGTCTTTGAGTTCGTTGGGCGGCTTGCCCTGGGCTTCCTCCACGGCCGTTCCCAGTATGGTGTGGATGGCATCGTAGAGGCGCTGGACATCCGTCCGGTCCAGGGACTTGGCGAGCGCGAACGGCGAGGTCTTGGCTGCGTGCAGGATCTCGTCGCTGTAGGCATTTCCAATCCCGGCGATGATGCTCTGGCTCCTCAGGACGCCCTTGATCTGCTGGGAACTGGAACCGAGGATCCCCGCCAAAGCGTCGACGTCGAAGCCCGGACTGAACGGATCCGGTCCGAGCGCCGCGATGCCGGGAACGTCGTGCGGGTCGCGGACCACATAAACCGCTAGGCTCTTTTTCGTGCCCGCCTCGGTCAGGTCCATGCCCACCGGGCCGGATGCGCCCGAAAATGTCAGCCGCACCGCGATGTGTCCCTTGCCCATTTTCAGCTGTGCGTCTGTGGGAGTTTCAGTGAAGCGGACCCAGCCGGCCCGCGCCAGGTGGAAGACAAAATGCAGCCCGTCGGCTTCCATACTGACGAACTTGCCGAACCTTTGCACCCCGGTGACGGCCCGGCCCTCGAGGTCGGAGTACAAAGGGTCCGCCGTCTTCAGCACGGCGAAGGAGACCAGCTGGATTTTCGTTACAACTGCTCCGCGCAGGTGCTCGTCCAAAAAGTCCGTCAGGGCCGCAACTTCCGGAAGCTCAGGCATGGCCTAGCCTTGGCGGGCCCGGAGGGACCCGGCGCACCGGTTGTTCACATTCCTGATCATCAGCGGCGCGTGTTCTGCCATCGCACCATCATGCCAGAACCCTCCCCGGCCCCTGCCCGATATGCCTATACTTTCAGCGGCGGCTAGAACAAACGACTGCCGCCGCTTAGGTGATTGACCCGATGAAAGGCCCGTCATGAGCATCATTCCCGAAGACCTGTCCTATACCGCAGAACACGAATGGGTTTCGGCCCCCAATGCCGACGGGATTGTGCGCGTGGGCATCACCGATTTTGCCCAGGACGCCCTCGGGGATGTCGTTTACGCCCAGATGCCCGAAGTGGGGACAACCATCAAGGCCAACGATGTGGTCGGAGAAGTCGAATCCACCAAAAGCGTCAGCGACATTTACGCCCCCGTGACGGGCGAGGTGGTGGCCCGGAACGAGGCCCTGGACACCGATTCAGCCCTTATTAACTCAGATCCGTACGGTGAGGGTTGGCTTATCGAAATCAAGCTCGCGGAAGCCGACGCGGTGGAGTCCCTGCTCAGTGCATCCGAGTATGAACAGCAGGTAGGCTAAAGACAGAGGTCGTTCGGGCCGGGGTCGCCGGAGTGTGTTGTTGGGATAACAAAACAAAGCCGCGCCCCGCCGAAAGGCCTCACTACCGGGACTGCGAGGCTATTCCGGACGGCATGCGTTGTTTGCAGGGGGGACACCTGCAACGAATGAGGAGGACTCAATGTTTGGGCACGAACGGAACGACACCGGTGATGGTTACGGCACGGGTGGAGTGAAAGCTTCGGAGACCACGTCGATCAACCTCACTCCGGTGCGCGATGAACCCAACTTCACGCCGAAGCTCTCGACTGAGGAGCGGGCAGCCGTCGTGGCCCTTCCTTTCGGATCGGCCCTGCTCGTGGCGCACAGCGGCCCCAACGCCGGCGCGCGGTTCCTGCTGGACTCTGACATCACGACGGCGGGCCGCCACCCGGACGCCGACATCTTCCTTGACGACGTAACGGTGTCCCGCAGGCACGTTGAATTCCGCCGCACGGCGCGCAGCTTCGAGGTAGTAGACACCGGGAGCCTGAACGGCACCTACGTCAACCACGACCGTGTGGACTCCGTGGAACTGAAGTCCGGCAATGAGGTCCAGATCGGCAAGTTCCGCCTCACCTTCTACCTCAGCCCTGCCCGCGCAGCAGGCAACGTCTGATTCCGGGGTAGCTGCCTGTGGCCACGGCACATGCGGATCGGCGCGGACCCCAGGTTCTGAACATCGGGGAAGTCCTGGCTCAACTGAGCGACGACTTTCCCAGCATGACGGCGTCAAAAATCCGGTTCCTTGAGGAAAAGGGACTCATCAACCCGCAGCGGACCCCTGCCGGCTACCGGCAGTATTCCGAGAACGACGTCGAGCGGCTGCGCTTCGTCCTGTCCCTCCAGCGTGACCAGTATCTGCCGCTGAAGGTCATCAAGGACTACCTTGACGCGATCGACCGGGGCGAACGGCCGGAAAATCTGCCGGCAGGCATCACGGTCTCCCCGCGGATCGTCTCAGAGGAGCTCGCCACCGAGCTGCAGAGCCGGGCGCGCCGGCTCAGCGAGGAGCAGCTCCGTGCTGAATCCGGGGCGAGCGTCCCACTGTTGGAATCGCTCTTGAGCTACGGGCTGATCGGGCACGTCAACGGCAAGTTCGACGAACACGCCCTGCAGGTGGCGCGGGCCTGCGTCCAGCTGGAGAGCCATGGCCTGGAGCCCCGCCACCTGCGGCCGTTCCAGGCGGCTGCCGACCGCGAATTCGGGCTCGTGGAACGCGCCGTGGCAACGCTGACGTCCCGCAAGGACGCAGCCTCCCACGCCCGCGCCGCCGAGGCGGCCCGGGAAATCAGCGACCTCTGCCTGTCCCTGCACCAGGCGCTGGTCCACGACCGCATCTCAAGGATGGACATCTGATGATTGAGGTGGAGATTGTCGGCGTGCGGATTGAGTTGCCGTCCAACCAGCCGCTGGTCCTGCTCAAGGAAATCCATGGTGAGCGCCACGTGCCGATCTGGATCGGGACCCCGGAAGCCAGTGCCATCGCCCTGGCCCAGCAGGGAGTCGTCCCGCCCCGGCCGATGACCCACGATCTCCTGGTGGACGTTGTCGAGGCCCTTGGCCACACGATCGTCAGCGTCAACATTGTCGCCGTGGAGGACAACATCTTTTACGGGCAGCTGCAGTTCGAGAACGGAACCACGGTGAGCTCCCGGGCCTCGGATGCCCTAGCGCTTGCCCTGCGCGCCAAATGCCGGATCTGGTGTGCCGACGCCGTCATGGACGAGGCCGGCGTCCGGATCACCGAACACGACGAGGGCGAGGACACTCACCCCGGTCCCGCTGTGGACGAGGAAGGCGAACTGCGGCGCTTCCGCGAGTTCCTCGACGACGTCGAACCCGAAGACTTCGGCGGCTGAGCTGGTGCTTGCCGCCGCAGCCAAAGAGGCTGCCGGGGTTGCTGGTGTGCGTGTGACGGCTGAGGTTTCTGAAACGCACGGGATAGCTGTGGCGGCGCCAAACGTTAAAGTCGAGGATGAAACTTTCGACACGCCCGCCGAATAGCCCCAACGTCTTTGACCTTGGGCCCTGGCAGGCCTAACGTCGGAGGTACAAGTTCCCATTGCATACGGTGGCCGCGCAAGTCACACTGGAAAGTGCAGCCCCGGCTGAATTACACGGATGAAGTCATCATCCTGTGTCATGCAGCTGCTTACAGATATTGCTGCCGATGCAACTTACCCAGGGGAACCCACGACAAGGAGGGTCCACGTGAGTCCGAAAGGCGAAGCAGGCGAGCTGAAGCAGGCCGCAACGGCCGGCATTGCGGTGCCCGCCAGCGGTGCCCAAGGCCTGCTGTTCACCGAGGATCTTCCCGTTCTGGACGAAGACGCGGGCTACCGCGGTCCCACCGCCTGCAAGGCGGCCGGCATCACCTACCGCCAACTCGACTACTGGGCACGCACCGGACTGGTTGAGCCAGCTGTTCGCGGCGCGGCCGGCTCCGGCTCGCAGCGGCTCTACGGCTTCCGCGACATCCTGGTTCTCAAGGTGGTCAAGCGGCTCCTGGACACTGGCGTGTCCCTGCAGCAGATCCGCACCGCAGTGGAGCACCTGCGCGAGCGCGGCGTCGAAGACCTCGCCCAGATCACGCTCATGAGCGACGGTGCGAGCGTCTATGAATGCACGTCGGCGGATGAAGTGATCGATCTCGTCCAGGGCGGCCAGGGGGTGTTCGGCATCGCCGTCGGCCGTGTGTGGCGCGAAGTTGAAGGAAGCCTCGCAGCCCTTCCCAGCGAACACGCCGTGGACCAGTCCTTTCCCGACGACGAACTGAGCAAGCGCCGCGCGGCCCGCAAGATCGGCTAGCGCACACCCTTACAGACAAGACTGAGGCCGCCTCCCGGACAGGGAGGCGGCCTCAGTTCGTTGTGCGTTTGTGCGCCGGGGTAGCTGGTTAGCGCTGGCTGCGGTCGCGCACCGTGCCGGCCGGCGCCACGCCGTTGGGATGCAGCAGGTTCTGCAGCAGGGTGTCAAAGAGTCCGGCAGCATTCTTGGCCGAGTCTCCCGGCCAGTGGTGGATAGAGTGGGCCGCGCCCTGGATCTGCTGCCAGTTGGCCTGCTCCGGGATGTGCGGGCTCAACAGCAGCTGGCCGAACATGGACTCCATCTCCGAGAGCCGGAAAGTGTGCTCGGCCGAGCCGCTGCGCACGCGGTTGGCCACAATGCCGGCGGGGGACAGCTTGGGGGCGAATTCCTGCCGGAACAGCTGGATGGCGCGCATGGTGCGCTCCGTGCCGGCCACCGAGAAGAGCCCGGGTTCGGCCACCAGGGTCACCTTGTCGCTTGCGGACCACGCCATGCGGGTCAGGCCGTTGAGCGACGGGGGGCAATCGACAAGGACGAGTTCGTAGTTCGTAGCGCCGGCCAGCACGGTGGAGAGCCGGCGGAGGTCGCGGCGGCCCAGGTCAGGCCGGTCGTAGATGCCGGTGTAGGCAGAGCCGACGGCGACGTCGAGGACGGAGGTTGTGGCGCCGGACTGCGTTCTACCGTTGGTGCGGCCGCTGGCGTTGCCGTTGCCGCGGCCGTTGATCCTGGCGTGTTCCACCCAGCCGCTGGGAACGACGTTGTCCGCCAAGTGAGCCCGCCGGGGCGACCTCAGCATCCTGCCGATATCGAGCTGATCGTCCGGGCTCACGCCGAGGGCGGTGCTGGCGTCAGCGTGCGGGTCAAGGTCGACGACGAGGGTGGGGATGCCGGCGGCCAAGGCCGCGGATGCCAGTCCAGTGGTCACGGATGTCTTGCCGACACCGCCTTTGAGGCTGCTGATGCTCACTACTTGCACTTGAAAAACCAATACCTAACGCCGGTTGCCGAGACGGGGTCGTGCCGGCTCCTGCGTTCTTCGGAGCCGGGGGCGTGCATGCGCCACCCACCCACTCATCATATGTTGATGCTCCGGCGAAACCCGTTTCATCCGGCGTGGGAGCGCCAGAACCTCGCGAACCGGACAGTCGGGGAAAGCTCCATGGCCGGTGCCCTGCCCATCGCGGCGTCCGTGACGGATAATGCTGTGACAGTGGCCACAATGATTTGTGTTTGCCCGCACAGGTCCTAGACACTGTGAGCACTTACCGATACGCCCGCGATGATGCAGGAGAAGTATGTTTTCTAAGATTCTGGTGGCCAACCGCGGCGAAATCGCGATTCGCGCTTTCCGCGCGAGCTACGAGCTGGGTGCCAAAACTGTCGCTGTGTTTCCCCACGAGGACCGCAACTCGATTCACCGCCAGAAGGCCGATGAGGCGTATCTGATCGGCGAGGAGGGGCACCCGGTCCGTGCGTACCTCGACGTCGACGAGGTGGTGCGGGTAGCCAAGGAGTCCGGGGCGGACGCCATCTACCCCGGCTACGGCTTCCTCTCCGAGAACCCGCGCCTGGCGCGGGCCGCGAAGGAGGCCGGCATCACGTTCGTCGGCCCGCCGGCGGAGGTCCTGGAACTTGCGGGCAATAAGGTTGCCGCCCTCGAGGCCGCCCGCAAGGCGGGTGTCCCGGTGCTCAAGTCCAGCCAGCCTTCGAAGGACCTGGACGAGCTGATCGCCGCGGCGGATGAGATCGGCTTCCCGATCTTCGCCAAGGCCGTCGCCGGTGGCGGCGGGCGCGGCATGCGTCGCGTGGACACCCGCGAAGGGCTCCCGGAGGCCCTGCAGGCCGCCATGCGCGAAGCCGACGCCGCGTTCGGGGACCCCACCATGTTCCTCGAGCAGGCCGTCCTGCGCCCGCGGCACATTGAGGTCCAGATCCTGGCCGATGCCCAGGGCAACGTCATGCACCTCTTCGAGCGTGACTGTTCCATCCAGCGCCGGCACCAGAAGGTCATCGAGATCGCCCCGGCGCCGAACCTCGACGAGGGCATCCGGCAGGCGCTGTACCGCGACGCCGTGAAGTTCGCGAAGGCGCTGAACTACGTCAACGCCGGTACGGTCGAATTCCTTGTCGACACGGTGGGGGAGCGCGCCGGCCAGCACGTGTTCATTGAAATGAACCCGCGCATCCAGGTCGAGCACACCGTCACCGAGGAAGTCACCGACGTCGACCTCGTCCAGGCGCAGCTGCGCATCGCCGCCGGCGAGACCCTCGCGGACCTGGGCCTGTCACAGGAGAGCGTCCAGCTCAAGGGCGCGGCCCTGCAGTGCCGCATCACCACCGAGGACCCGGCCAACGGCTTCCGGCCCGACGTCGGCAAGATCACCGGCTACCGCTCGGCCGGCGGCGCCGGTGTCCGGCTCGACGGCGGCACCGTCTACTCGGGTGCGGAGATCAGCCCGCACTTCGACTCCATGCTGGTCAAGCTGACCTGCCGCGGCCGCGACTACCCGGCCGCCGTGGCCCGGGCCCGCCGCGCCCTCGCCGAATTCCGCATCCGCGGCGTGTCCACCAACATCTCCTTCCTGCAGGCCGTCCTGGACGATCCCGACTTCGTCGCCGGAGATGTGGCCACGTCGTTCATTGACGAACGGCCCCAGCTGCTGAAGGCACGGGTCTCCGCAGACCGCGGCACCAAGCTGCTGACCTGGCTCGCCGAGGTCACGGTCAACAAGCCCAACGGCGAACTTCGGGTCCACACGGACCCGGCCGACAAGCTTCCGGCCCTCGATGACACCGCGGCCCGGCCGGGATCCCGCCAGCGGCTCCTGGAGCTCGGCCCGGAAGGATTTGCGCGGGCCCTGCGCGCGCAGGATGCCGTGGCCGTCACAGACACCACTTTCCGCGACGCGCACCAGTCCCTGCTCGCCACCCGTGTGCGCACCCGCGACCTCGTGGCGGCCGGTCCGGCCGAGTCCAAGCTGCTCCCGGAGCTGCTGTCGGTCGAGGCCTGGGGCGGGGCGACCTACGACGTCGCCCTGCGGTTCCTCGGCGAAGACCCGTGGGACCGGCTTGCCGCCCTGCGCAAGGCAATGCCGAACCTGTGCCTGCAGATGCTGCTCCGCGGCCGCAACACCGTCGGCTACACGCCCTACCCGGAAGAGGTCACGGTGGCGTTCGTCAACGAGGCCGCCGCCACAGGCATCGACATCTTCCGCATCTTCGACGCCCTCAACGACGTCAACCAGATGGCCCCGGCCATCCGGGCCGTCCGTGATACCGGTACCGCCGTCGCCGAGGTCGCCCTCTGCTACACCGCGGACATGCTGGATCCGGAGGAAACGCTCTACACGCTGGACTACTACCTGGAGCTGGCGCAGAAGATCGTCGACGCCGGGGCGCATATCCTCGCGATCAAGGACATGGCCGGGCTGCTGCGTCCGGCTGCCGCGGCACGCCTCGTCTCGGCGCTGCGGGAGCGGTTCGACCTCCCCGTCCACCTGCACACCCACGACACCGCAGGCGGCCAGCTGGCCACGCTCCTCGCGGCCGTGGATGCCGGGGTGGACGCCGTGGACGTGGCCTCGGCCTCCCTGGCCGGCACCACCAGCCAGCCCTCGGCCTCGGCGCTCGTCGCCGCGCTGGCCCACACGCCGCGGGACACCGGCCTCAGCCTCGCGAACGTCTGTGCCCTCGAGCCCTACTGGGAAGCCGTCCGCCGGGTCTACGCGCCGTTCGAGTCCGGACTGCCGGGGCCCACGGGCCGGGTCTACCAGCACGAGATCCCGGGCGGGCAGCTGTCCAACCTGCGCCAGCAGGCGATCGCGCTGGGCCTGGGTGAGCGCTTCGAGGCGATCGAGGACATGTACACCGCGGCGGACCGGATCCTCGGCCGCCTGGTGAAGGTAACGCCGTCGTCCAAGGTGGTGGGCGACCTCGCCCTGCACCTGGTGGGCCTCAACGCCGACCCTGCGGACTTCAACGAGAACCCGCAGAAGTACGACGTCCCGGATTCCGTGATCGGCTTCCTCTCCGGCGAGCTCGGCGACCCGCCCGGCGGCTGGCCCGAGCCCTTCCGGACCAAGGCCCTGCAGGGCCGCACCGTCAAGGTCCGCGACGTCGAGCTCAGCGCCGAGGACAGCGCCGCGCTCAACGGCGACTCCAAGACCCGGCGGGGAACCCTCAACCGCCTGCTCTTCGCCGGTCCCACCAAGGACTACCAGAAGAGCGTCGAGTCCTACGGCAACCTTTCGGTGCTGGACACGCGCGATTACCTCTTCGGGCTGCAGCGCGGCGCGGAGCACGAGATCGAGCTCGAGAAGGGCGTCCACCTGATCGCCTCGCTCGAGGCCGTCTCCGAACCGGACGAGAAGGGCATGCGCACGGTCATGTGCACGCTCAACGGCCAGTCCCGGCCCGTGGTGGTCCGCGACCGTTCAGTGGTGAGCAACGTCAAGGCCGCCGAGCGCGCCGACGCCTCCCAGCCGGGCCAGGTGGCCTCACCGTTCGCCGGTGCCGTCACGCTGACCGTGAAGGTGGGGGACACGGTCAAGGCCGGCGACACGGTGGCCACCATCGAGGCCATGAAGATGGAAGCGTCCATCACGACGCCGGTGGCAGGCACCGTTGCGCGCCTCGCCGTCGGTGCGATCGAACAGGTCCAGGGCGGGGACCTGCTGCTGGTTGTTGAATAGCAGTCGAATAGCGGGGGTGCAACAACACTCCCTGCCTCAGTAACGCAAAAGGGTCCTTCCGGCGGAAAGCTGGAAGGACCCTTTTTGGTGCGTTGCGTTGGTGGTGCGTCGCTTTATGGTGCCGGGCGTCCCTTGCCTACGCGAGGGTGGGACGCTTGGCGCTGTACATTTCCTCGATCACGTTCTCGAAGTCCTTGAGCACCTGCGCGCGCTTGACCTTCATGGAGGGGGTCAGGTGGCCGGAGGCTTCGGTGAAGTCGGCCGGCACAATCCGGAAGGACTTGATCGCTTCGGCCTGGGACACGGACTGGTTGGCGTGGTTGATGAGCTCCTGGACGGCGGCCTTGACCGTCGGGTTCTCGGCAGCCTCGGCGAGCGAGGTCGAGGCCGGGAGCCCGTGGCGGCCCAGCCAGCCGGGGAGGGCTTCTTCGTCCAGGGTCACAAGGGCGCCGATGAACGGGCGGTTGTCGCCCACTACGAGCACCTGCGAGACGAGGGCGTCCGCCCGGATTTGGTCCTCCAGCAGGGCAGGGACCACGTTCTTGCCGCCAGCCGTGACGATGATTTCCTTCTTGCGCCCGGTGATGGTCAGGAACCCCGCCTCGTCCAGCTGGCCGATGTCCCCCGTGCGGAACCAGCCGTCGTCGTCGAAGGTCGCGGCGGACAGGTCATCGCGCTTGTAGTAGCCGCGCATGACGCACGCGCCCTTGGCGAGGATCTCGCCGTCGTCCGCAATCCTGACGGAGTTGCCGGGAATCGGGGCGCCGACGGTGCCGATCTTGATCAGGTCAGGGGTGTTGACGGTGACCGGCGCCGTGGTTTCGGTCAGCCCGTACCCTTCCAGGATCTGCATGCCGATGCCTTGGAAGAAGTGGCCCAGCCGTTCGCCGAGCGGGCCGCCGCCGGAAACGGCATGGGAGACGTTCCCGCCCATGGCGGCCCGAAGCTTGCTGTACACGAGCTTGTCGAACACGGCGTGCTTGAGCTTCAGCACCAGCCCCACCTTGCCGGCCTGCCGGGCCCGGGAGAATTCGATGGCGGTGTCCGCGGCGCGGTGGAAGATGGCGCCCTTGCCGCCGTCCTCGGCCTTGGTCAGCGCGGAGTTGTAGACCTTTTCGAAGACGCGCGGGACGGCGAGGATGAAGGTCGGTTTGTAGCTCTGCAGATCAGGCAGGAGGTTCTTGATATCCGGGGTGTGCGCCACCGTGACGCCGGCGGCGACGGCCAGCACGGAGATGAAGCGTGCGAAGACGTGGGCCATGCGGCAGGAACATGATGGTCCTGGCCTGCTCGTGGACGATCTTGGCCAGCGAGGTGGCCAGCGCGTTCTCGGACAGTTCCACGAAATTGCCGTGGGTCAGCTCGCAGCCCTTGGGCCGCCCCGTGGTTCCGGAGGTGTAGATGATCGTGGCGATATCGGTCAGGGAGGCCTGGCCGCGCCGCGCTTCGAGCTCGGCGTCGCTGATGCCGGCTCCGGCCGCACGGACCTCGTCCAGGCTGGCGGCCTCGAGCTGCCAGACATGCCGCAGGGCGGTGAGCCCTTCGGAGGTGGCCGCCTGCCGGATGATGTCCTCGTGGTGCGCGGATTCGCCGAACGCGGCGACGGCGCCGGAGTCGCCGAGGTTCCAGGCCACCTGGGAGGGGGAGGAGGTCTCATAGATCGGGACCGAGACGGCGCCGGCGAACCAGATGGCGAAGTCGATCAGGGCCCATTCGTACCGGGTGCGGGACATGATGCCCACCCGGTCGCCAGCGGCCACACCGCTGGCCATGAGGCCCTTGGCGAGGGCCGAGACGTCGGCCAGGAAATCCGTGGCACGGACGTCCTGCCACTGGCCCGCAGCGTCGAGCCGCGAGAACAGCGCAGGGTTGGAGGCCTTGGCCGCCTGGCGCACCACGAGATCGGTGACGTTGGTGTCCGGATCGACATTCACCAGGGGCGGGACAATGATTTCTCGCACAACAGCTCCTTAGGTTTCCATAGGCCCCGCTAGGGGTACCGCTAAGCCTAGTATGCGGTTCCCCAAGGTGTGTTCTGCGACACCTACTGGCCAGTAACTTTACGGTCAGGCCCGCCGTTCCGCCAGTGCGCGGGCGTTGCGGACGCCGGCGCGTCGTTCATGCGCCGCGGCGTGCTGCGGCGGGCCTTCGCGGCCGCGGCGCGCCCGGCGAATAGAATGGGGGACCATGCAGATACCAACACCCGGCCGGCAGCCCGGCCTGCGCGGCAGGACCGCCGCCTGGCGGAGCAGGACCCTGGGCGGAGCGGCGGCCGGCACGGCCGGGCACGACATCCGCGCACACTTGCGGCTGGGCCGCAAGGGCCTGGCGATCGGCGTCGACATCGGGGGAACCAAGGTTGCGGCCGGGGTGGTCGATGCCGAGGGCAGGATCCTGAGCCAGGCGAAACGCTCCACCCCGGGCAACGACCCGCGCGCTGTAGAGCAGGTCATTGTCGAGCTGGTCGAAGAACTGGGTGCAGGTCACCGGATCTGGTCGGTCGGCATCGGCGCCGCAGGCTGGATGGACCTCGACGGCGGCACCGTCCTCTTCAGCCCGCACCTGGCCTGGCGCAATGAACCGCTGCGCGAGAACCTGCAGCGGCTGCTGCGCCGCCCCGTCCTGCTGACCAACGACGCCGATGCCGCCGCCTGGGCGGAATGGCGCTTCGGTGCCGGGCAGGGACAGAACCGTCTGGTCTGCATCACCCTGGGCACCGGGATTGGCGGCGCCATGGTGATGGACGGACGGCTGGAACGCGGCCGCTTCGGTGTCGCGGGGGAGTTCGGCCACCAGATCATCATGCCGGGCGGCCACCGCTGCGAGTGCGGCAATCGCGGCTGCTGGGAACAATACGCTTCAGGAAATGCGCTCGGCCGCGAGGCCAGGGAACTGGCCGCCGCGAATTCCCCGGTTGCCCAGGAACTGCTCAAGGCCGTGGACGGAGACGTCGGACGCATCACGGGCGTGATCGTGACGGAGCTGGCCAAGGCCGGGGATCAGACCTCCCGCGAGCTCCTCGAGGACGTCGGGGAATGGCTGGGCCTTGGCCTGGCAAACCTCGCAGCGGCCCTGGATCCCGGAAAATTCGTGATCGGCGGCGGACTGTGCGACGCCGGCGAGCTGCTCGTCGCGCCGGCCCGGAAGGCCTTCGCCCGGAACCTCACCGGCCGCGGCTTCCGCCCCTCGGCGGAGATCGACCTGGCAGCCCTGGGACCCAACGCCGGACTGATCGGCGCGGCCGACCTCTCCCGGGTCAGCAGCCGCATGCACACGTAGCAGGGCGGCGTAACCGGCCTGTAGTAGCCAGCGGAGTATCCGGTGGACTAGATGACCGGCGGACTAAATGCGCGCCCCGTCGTCGTGCTCGTCCTTCTCGCCCGGCAGCTTCATGATCAGGAAGACCACCGCGGCCGCGAACGCGGCCACCATGCCAAGGATCGCCACCAGCGGGGCCGACCGCCAGAACATGGCCGAGAGCACGAGCGCAATCGGGCCGCCCACCGCGCCAATCCAGGCAAGGACGGTCATCGGATCTGCCCCTGCCAGGCTGGGCGGCTCCTCCGGGACGAAGGCGCCGTCGTCGTCGTCGGGCTCATAGTCGCGGGGGCCGGGCGCGGTGTCTGGTATCTCGTGGCTGCCCGCAGCCGGATTCCGCGGGGCGGGGGCGAGCCGCTCCTTGGCGGAGAGCTCGATCGGCGCGGCGCCGGAGAGACCCAGCGGGTCAAAGTCGCGGAACGTCCTGGCCGGCGGGGAGCTGGCGCCAGCCGGAGCCGGAGCGCCGGAGCCGGCGCCGCCGGCGGCGCTGTCCGTTCCGCCGGCCGGGTGGCCTGCTGCCTCGTCCCCGCCTGCCCCGACGCCTTCAAGCCTGGCGACGAGATCCAGCCAGACGGCGTCGTCGTCGGCGGGCTCTGCGTCCGCGTCGGAGGAGTCCGGGGAATTATTGGACTCAGGGGGCGGCGTGGCGCCCGAGTGCTGAGCGCCGGAAGCGTCAGGGGCGGGGGACTGGGCGTCGGCGGGGTCCGGGTCCGGAGTTTCGGGATCCGGGAGGTCGGGGTCTGGTTTAGTCATTGGCCGTGTCCTTCCGGCTGGCGCGGGCGGCGCCCGGACTGGCTGCGGATGCAACGGACCGGACGAATTCGGCCGTGCCACGGAAGATCTCGGGCGCGTCGTTGTCCATGGTAGCCACGTGGTAGCTGTTTTCCAGCCGGACCACCTCGAGCGGGGCGTTGGTCAAGCCGCGGCGGAGGGCCACCATGCTGGACTCGGACACCACATGATCCACTGCGGAACGGTACACCCGGACAGGGGCCGTAATGCGGGGCAGCAGCCGCACGGTGTCCTTGAACATCTTGTTGAGCTCGTGGGCGGCAGCCACCGGCGTGCGCGGGTACGCGCACTCATCCATGCCTGGTTTGAGGATGTCATTGGCGATCGGGGGGGTGCTCTTGAGGACGAACTTCAAGATGCCGGCCAGCGGGGCACGGGGATCATCGATGACCAGGCCGGGGTTAACCGCCACAACCCCCGCCACGGGGCGCGTGGCCGCAATCCGCAACGCCAGGGCACCGCCCATGGACAGCCCTGCCATGACCACGACGTCGCATTCTTCCGCAAGCTCCAGGTAGGCCGCGTCCAGGGCAGCATGCCAGTCCTGCCAGCGCGTCCTGGCCAGCTCCTCCCAGCTCGTTCCGTGCCCCGGCAGCAAGGGCAGCCGGACGGCGAACCCGGCACTGGCCAGGGACGACGCCCAGTCCCGCACACCATGCGGGCTTCCGGTAAAACCGTGGGACACCACGACGCCGGTCCGGGGACCGGTTCCCGTGAACGGGCTGCTGAACGGTGAGTGGTCCGGGAGGATGCTCATGGGGTCTCCGAGGGGGCTGGGGGCGGCATGGTGGACCGGGTGTCAGTGGCGTGGGCATGCTGAAGGAAGAAGCGCACTGATTCTTCAAAGAGTAGCGGCGCATCGGCGTCAAGGGTGGCAACGTGCCCGCTGCGCGGGAGCAGGATCACCGTGAGTTCCCGTGATCCGAGCCGCCTGCGCAGCAGCGCCAGGGACGACGGCGGGACCACCACGTCGGTGCCCGACTTGAAGACCAGGGCCGGGGCCTGGACTGCCGGTAAATCCCGCAGGGTCGCGGAGAACAACCGGCGCAGCTGGTGGACGGCGGCAAGCGGCGTCAGGGAGTAGTCGCCGTCGTCAGTGGCGGCCGCCGTGGAATTCTCCTCCGGAATGGGCGTGGTGGTGCGCTGGAAGTGTTTGAGCAGTCCCACGATCCTGACCCTGCGGTCATAGAAGCTCAAACCGGGGTTGACTGCGGCCACGCCTGCCACGCTGTGGCGGGCCGCGGTCCGCAGGGCGATCGTGCCGCCCATGGACAGCCCGGCGACGTAGCAGGCATTCGTCCGGGCGGCCAGGTCCAGGTACGCCGTTTCAAAGCTCGTGTACCAGTCCTGCCAGCCGTACCGGGCGAGGTCCCGCCAGTGCGTGCCGTGCCCGGGCAGAAGTGGCACCGACACCGCGAAGCCCTGGGCGGCGAGGTGGTGAGCCCACGGAAGGACACTGTGCGGGCTGCCCGTGAAGCCGTGGCAGATGGCCACGCCGGTCCGGGCGTTGGGGCCGTGGCCGGGGTAGCTGAAAGCGGCGGGCGCCGGGGAAGTGCTGCTTTCAGTCATGAGCCCATCGTGTCACCCTTGGCGGCAAAACTCACTAGAGTAAGGTTTCCATTGAAGTCCTGGCCGGACCCGATTCGGGCGGCCGGCCAGACGCCTTCCGGAGAGGTCACCGAGTGTTTTATTGGTTCATGAAGACGTTCGTCCTGGGACCGGTGCTGAAGACGCTGTTCCGGCCCTGGGTCAAGGGCCTCGACAACGTCCCGGCCGAGGGCGCCGCCATCCTGGCCTCGAACCATCTCTCCTTCTCCGACTCCATCTTCATGCCGCTTACGGTGCCCCGGCCGGTCGTCTTCCTGGCGAAATCCGAATACTTCACCGGCACCGGGATCAAGGGCAAGCTGACCGCGGCCTTCTTCCGGCTCACCAACCAGCTCCCCATGGACAGGTCCGGGGGAGCCGCGTCCGCGCAGTCCCTGAACGCCGGCATGGACGTGCTCAGGAACGGCTCGCTCCTGGGCATCTATCCCGAGGGGACCCGTAGCCCCGACGCGCGCCTCTACCGCGGCAAGGTGGGCGTTGCCCGCCTTGCGCTGCAGGCCCGTGTCCCGGTCATTCCAGTGGCGATGATCGGAACGGACAAAGTCCAGCCGATCGGCAAGCGCGTGCCCAACATCCGCCGCATCGGCATGATTTTTGGCGAACCCCTCGACTTCAGCCGGTACTACGGGATGGAGGATGACCGGATGGTCCAGCGTTCGGTGACCGACGAGATCATGTATGAACTCATGCGGCTCTCCGGTCAGGAATACGTGGACGAGTACGCCGCCGTCGTGAAGCTCCGCCTGGCGGGCAAAGCGCAGGAAGCAGCGCCGGACAAAGCCTCCGCGGGCCCGGATGCGGTGCAGGATGCGGCCGCCGACGAAACACCAGACAATGCCGCCGGCGATCCATCAGCTCAGACATCAGATAAGACAACAGACAAAGCCCCCGGCAATGCCCAGAATCCGGCCCACAACCCCGGCGCACCGGCGGCGGCCGCGGACGACGGCCCCGAGGTTCCCGGGACCGCCTGACTGCGCCACGGCTGCCATATGACGGCAACGGAGCTGTCAATGACAGGCAGGGCCGCCGAACCTCGACCGGGCAACTATCCTTAGAGGGTGACCGAGCTATCTGAGAAACCAGTTTCCCCGCTGAACAGCACCGCCCAGAGCGGAGCCGCCAACTATCCCGGACTGGACAACTGGCGGGAGCTCCCGACCTCGCAGCAGCCCACATGGTCGGACCCGGCTGCGTTTGAGGCGTCCGTCAAGGAACTTTCCGTCCTTCCGCCCCTCGTGTTCGCCGGCGAAGTGGACATCCTCCGCGAACGGCTCGCCGCCGCTGCGCAGGGCAAAGCGTTCCTGCTCCAGGGCGGCGACTGCGCCGAGACCTTCGAAGCGGCGACGGCGGACAAGATCAGCGCCCGCGTCCGGACAATCCTGCAGATGGCGGTCGTCCTCACCTACGGTGCGGCCATGCCCGTGATTAAGATGGGCCGCATGGCTGGCCAGTTCGCCAAGCCGCGCTCCTCCAACGATGAAACGCGCGACGGCGTCACCCTGCCGGCCTACCGCGGCGACATCGTCAACGGCTACGACTTCACACCCGTTTCCCGCGCCCATGACGCCGGCCGGATGCTGAAGGCCTATCACACCTCCGCCTCGACGCTGAACCTGATCCGCGCCTTCACCCAGGGCGGCTTCGCGGACCTGCGCCTGGTCCACCAGTGGAACAAGGGCTTCACCGAAAACCCGGCCCACGCCCGCTACGAGTCCCTGGCCCGGGACATCGACCGCGCCATCAAGTTCATGTCTTCCTGCGGAGCCGACTTCGAGGCACTCAAGCGGGTGGAGTTCTACGCCAGCCACGAGGCCCTGCTGCTGGACTACGAGCGCGCCCTGACCCGCATCGATTCGCGGACCGGACTGCCCTACGACACGTCGGCGCACTTCCTGTGGATCGGGGAGCGCACCCGCGAACTGGACCACGCACACGTTGACTTCCTCTCCCGCGTCCGGAACCCGATCGGCGTGAAGCTCGGCCCGTCGACGAGCGGCGACGACGCCCTGCGCCTGATCGACAAGCTGGATCCGGACCGGGAGCCCGGCCGGCTCACCTTCATCACCCGCATGGGTGCCAGCAACATCCGCGAGAAGCTGCCGGCGATCGTCGAGCGCGTCACGGCCTCCGGGGCCCAGGTCCTGTGGGTCACCGACCCCATGCACGGCAACACGGTCACCTCGCCCAACGGCTACAAGACCCGCAATTTCGACGACGTCATCAACGAAGTGCGCGGATTCTTCGAGGTCCACCACGCTCTCGGCACCGTTCCCGGCGGCCTGCACGTGGAGATGACGGGCGATGACGTCGCCGAATGCCTCGGCGGCGCGGACCCGATCGACCAGGAAGCCTTCCTGGACCGCTACGAGTCGGTCTGCGATCCGCGCCTGAACCACATGCAGTCGCTCGAAATGGCGTTCCTTGTGGCCGGTGCCCTCGCCAAGCGCTGACCCGCGCACTGATCAACACAGCTCGTAGATAAAGAAGCTCCGCCCGGCTGATGCAGCCGGGCGGAGCTTTTTGTGTGGAGTGGATCTGTCTGAGCCGGGTGCGGTCAGACCACGGTCAGGGTGATGAGCGATCCTTCGGGGACGCTCGTATCCACCGGATACTGGTCGCGGACTGTTCCGAAGAATCCTCCCAGGAACTCATCGATCTTGACCTCGAAGCCGAGCTCTTCGAGGGCTTCCTTGGCTTCCTTGGCCTGTTTCCCGATGAAGCTGGGTACCTCGACGAGCTTCGGTCCCTTCGAGATGGTCAGGGTGACTGATCCGCCCTTGGTCAGGTTGCCGGAGGCCGGGTCCTGCGCCACTACCGAACCCTTGGGGACCTTCCGGTCATTGACCGTCTCCGGGGAGACCACAGCCTTCAGCCCGGCGGCTTCGAGCGCATCTACGGCGGCACGCTGCTCCTGGCCGCGGACATCCGGAACAGGAATGGGCTGCGGGCCCTTCGAGACCGTGAGGGCCACGGGCGTCCCGTGCCTGACCGGGTTGCCGCTGCGCGGCGCCTGGGCAAGGACAGTCCCGGCAGGCGCCGATTCATCGAACGTCTCGGTAATCGGGCCCAGCGCCATTTCGGCGGCGTTGAGGGTGGCCTTGGCCTCGTCCAGGGTCTTGCCGGTCAGTTCCGGCAGCGGGAACAGCTCCGGGCCCTTGGAAACGGCAAGGGACACCGGCTGGAACTTGCGGATGACCTCGCCGGCCTCCGGCTCCGACCCGACCACGAGGCCGGGCGGGATGTCGTCGTCGAAGACATCCTTGACGGTGGACTGGAAACCGGCGGTGCGGAGCAGATCCTGGGCCTCGGCAACGGTCTTGTTCGCCACCGGGGGAATGGTTCCGGGCGAGCCCGGACCCATACCGAAGAACCAGCCGGCGACGGCGGCGAGCAGCGCCGCGACGATCAGCAGGACAATCCACAGCAGCCCGCGGCGCCGGGGGTTGCCCTCGTGCAGGGTCTTGGTGGGCGTGGCCGCTGCGCGCTGGCGCGCCTTCTCCTCGTCCCGGTCCAGCTTGCGCTGGGCGCGCTTGCTGGGGGCAACCGCAACATCCGCCGGACCGTCATACCCGGCGGCGCCGTCGTAGGCTGCCTCGTCCGGGGTGGACAACGGTCCGTAGGCCGGACGCCGCGGGGCGCCGGACATCACGGTGGTCGGGTTGCCGCTGGTGCGGGAGATCGTTTCGGTGGGCCGGGCGAGGCTGCCGTACACCTCGGTGGGCATTTCGCTGGGCGGCTGCACGTAGACAGTATCCTGCGCGTCCTGCGCGTCGTGCGCGTCGTGCGCGTCCGACGCCGGGCCGGCACCGCCGGGCGGCCGGGCCGGCGGGGCGGCCACGGCCGGTAGCGGGCTGCGGACAGCCGCCGGCGGCTGGAGGTCGAGTTCGGCGTCGCTGAGGTTGGTCCTGATATGCCGGAGTTCGGACAGCAGTGCGCTGCCGTCGACGGGGCGTTTGTCCGGGTCCCGGTCCGTGCACCACTGGACGAGTTCATCGATCTCGGTGGCCAGCCCGGGCACCGCCAGGGAGGGGGCCTCCACGCTGGAATTGACGTGCTGGTAGGCGACCTGGATGGGCACGTCGCCGTCGAACGGCTGCCGGCCCGTGATCATTTCGTAGAGCATGATCCCGACCGAATAGATGTCGCTGCGGGCATCTGCCTGTTTACCCAGGACAAGTTCGGGGGAGAGGTAGGCGACAGTCCCGATCAGGGCGCCCGTGCTCGTGGACGTCGAGATAGCGCGTGCCAGGCCGAAGTCGCCGAGCTTGATCCGCCCGTCGTCGGCGATCAGGACATTTTCCGGCTTGATGTCCCGGTGGATCATTCCGGCGGCGTGCGCGGCGCCGAGCCCTTCGACGACCGGATCGATCAACGCCAGGGCAAGCCGTGGTGACAGGGCGCCCTTTTCATTGAGGACGTCCCGCAGCGTGTGGCCCTTGATGAACTCCATGACCAGATAGGCGAGCCGGCCGTCTTCGCCCTGGTCCAGGACGCCCACCACGTGGGGGTGGGAAAGCCGGGCCGCAGCCTTGGCTTCGCGTCCCAGCCGGTCAAGGAACTGCGGGTCGTCGGCCAGGTGGGGATGGAGCACTTTCAGCGCGACGTCGCGCTCAAGGCGCTGGTCCGTGGCGAGGTACACGGTAGACATCCCGCCGCGGGCAAGCCTGGATTGAACCCGGTAGCGGTTGTCCACCAGGTTCCCTACGAGAGCATCCGACACGTAATCCTGCACCTTACAATCGTAGTCGCTGGACGGAAACGGGCCCGAATCAACATCCGATCCGGGCCCGTAGCGTCACGCTCCGCTGTAAGGGAGCCTGTGTTGGAGTCTGTATTTAGCCGAACAGGCGACGGTTGGCCTTGATCGAGGCGACGTACCCCTTGGTGTCCTCGAACATGCCATTCTGGCTCACCGAATACTGGCCCTGGTAGTAGCCGGCGATCGCAGCGTCCAGATCAGGGCTCGTGCGGACCAACTGGCGGATGATTGCGACGCCTGCTGTGGCGTTGTCGTAAGGATCCAGGAGGTTCAGCTTGCGGCCTACGAGATCGGAGGCCCACTGGCCGGAGGACGGGATGACCTGCATGGTGCCGATCGCATTGGCCGGTGACACGGCACGCTGGTCAAAGCCGGATTCCTGGAGCGCGAAGGCCAGGGCGAGGCTGGCGTCCACGCCCATCCGCCGTGCTGTGTCCGACACGATCGACTTCATCTGCTGACGGCTGGGCACTGGAGAGGCATTGAGCAGCGCCTTATTCTGGTTGGCCGAGCTGACCACCGCCGCCGGGTAGCTGAACCCGAGGAACGTGCTGGGCACGAGGGGCGTGGTTGCAGCAGGCGTGCTCGAGGCCGGCGCGATCGTCGACGCGCCGGGGATGACGAGCTTCTGGCCCGGGTAGATGATGCTCGACATCGTCAGCCGGTTGGCCGACAGGACGTCCGAGAGCCTGACGCCGTTGCGGGCCGCGATGCCGGAGAGGGTGTCGCCGGCCTTGATCGTGTAGGAACCCGAGCTGGCACGGCGCCGACGACGCCGGCTTTGTCGCGGCAGGAGCGGAGGGAGCCTGGGTGCTGGAACCGGCACCGACCTTGACCTTCTGGCCGGGGTAGATCACCGAGCTCATGCCGAGGCCGTTCCACTTGAAGACGTCGGCAAGCCCGACGCCGTGGCTGTGGCGATGGCGCTCAGGGTGTCGCCTGGCTTCACGACGTAGACGCGGCCGGCGGCAGAGGCAGAAGTAGCAGAGGATGAAGAGGCCGGGGCGGCGGGAGTGGCTGCCGGGGCCGGCGCCGAGCCCGTGAGCTTGATCTTCTGGCCCGGGTAGATGATGGTGTTCGCCTGCAGGTTGTTCAGCTTCAGCACGGCGAAGGTGTCCAGGCCGTAGCGGCCGGCAACGGCACTGATGGTGTCGCCGCGGGCGATCGTGTAGACGGCGGGAACCGCAGACTTCGCGGGCCGCAAGGCGCTGGGCAGCGTTGCCGGGACAGAGGCGGCGGGGATCAGTGCCGCCTTGAGGGACGTCGCCGCGTCCGCATTCACCTGGGCACGCATGGCGGCCGCCAGGGTTGCCGGGAGCGAACGCGACACGCGATTCGGCTGCGGCAGGCTGGGCGATCGCCAGGGAGGAAAGCACGACGGCGGGAAGCGCCGCCGTCGTCGCCGCGATCAGCGGCAGGCTGCGCCCCGGGCGGAGCTGTGGCGAACGTGAGGTTGTCATTGGAAAGATCCTCTTCTCAGCGGCAACGCTGCGGTCAGGCCGGTAGAACTGGTGTTACCAGTGTGACAAAAGTTATTTCTGTTACAAATGTGATCTATGTGAATGTCTCATGAATTGGCAATTAGCACAAGAACCGTTTGACATTCCGCAAACCAGTCTCCGGCGGAGTGTCGGCCGAAAAGGCGTCCCTGCGGCGTCCCGCCTGAACCCGGGCGGCATTCCGCGCGGCGGGACGGGCCACGGCCGCAGCCGTCATTTCTGCGGATGCCGACTAGGCGGCGGGGCACCGGCCGTGGCAATCTTTATCCGTGAGTAATGTAGAAAGCCTCGTGGGCGAATGGCTGCCCCTGCCCGATGTCGCACAGCTTCTGAACGTATCTATTACCAAGGTCCACGCACTTCTGGACGAGCGTGCGCTGGCGGCCGTGAGAATCGGCGACCGGCGCATCCGGTCCGTGCCTGCGGCTTTCATCCAGGACGGGCATGCAGTGGAGAGCCTGAAGGGCACCATTGTTGTGCTCTCCGACGCCGGATACTCGGATGAGGAATTGATCAACTGGCTCTTTACCCCGGACGAGTCCCTCCGCGGCCGGCCGATCGACGCCCTGCGGGAAGGGCGCAAGACCGAAATCCGACGCAGGGCGCAGTCACTGGCCTGGTAGGAGCACGCCGGCAGCATCAATGAGCCGGCAGCATCCCTAAGACGTGTCATGACGGGCCGTGCACAGCGCAAGCCGCTGTGCACGGCCCGCTGCGTTTGCCAGGCAGCCTTGCCTTGGAGGGCCGGGTCAGGCGGCGCGGCTGACCGTGGCCTCTGCCAGCCTGCGGAGCGCGGTCTTCGGCAGCTCCTGAAGCGGCAGGAGGTCCAGGGCGGCGAAGGCCGCCTTGCCGAACTCCTCGATGAGTACTTCCGTGGCCTGGAGCGCACCGCAGTCCACGATGATCCGCCGGATCTCCTCGATGTCCGCATCGCCGAGATCGGGGCTGCCCAGCTTGGCGTCGATGAACTCCGATTCGGCCGCCGAGGCCTGGTCCAGTGCGAGGGCCACCAAGACCGTGCGCTTGCCCTCACGGAGATCGTCCCCGGCAGGCTTGCCGGTGGTGACGGGGTCGCCGAAGACGCCGAGGACATCGTCCCGCAGCTGGAACGCCTCGCCGAGCGGCAGGGCGAACGCGGAATAGCCGCGCAGCAGCTCGTCGCCGGCGCCGGCCAGGGCGCCGCCCAGAGCGAGCGGGTGTTCGGTGGAGTACTTGGCCGACTTGAACCGGATGATGGACTGGGCCCGGCTGACTGCCCCGGCGCGGTCCCGTCCGGGCCCTGCGACCTCTTCCAGGATGTCCAGGTACTGCCCGGCCATCACTTCGGCGCGCATGAGGTTGAAGATCAGCCGTGCCGGGCTGCCGGAGGCGGCGCGGTGTCCGATTTCCGTGAACGATTCCTCGCTGAAGGACAGGCAGAGATCGCCGGTCAGGATGGCGGCCGCGTGGCCGAACCGCTCGCTGTCCAGCGCCCAGCCCTGGGCCTCATGCAGATCACTGAACCGGCGGTGGACGCTGGGGCCGCCCCGGCGGGTATCGGAGCGGTCAATGATGTCATCGTGGATCAGGGCCGCGGCCTGGAACAGCTCCAGGGCCGAGCCCGCCGTAACCACCTCGGCCGCGCCGGCCTCCCCGCCGGCGCCGCGCCATCCCCAGTAGCACATGAGGGCCCGCAGGCGCTTGCCGCCCGTGACCAGGTTGGAGATGGATCCCATCAGCGGATCGATGTCCTGGGAGATCGAGGACATGACGGCCTGGCGGCTGGTCAGGAACTCCGTGAGCTTGCCGGCAACGGCGGCCACGTAGTCCGCCTGCTCGAGCCGCAGCTGTTCGGCGAGACTCACTTGGCGGACTCGGCAGCGACGTTCGCACCAATCGTGAACGTGGACACGCCTCCGGTCTGCATGACGGAGATGTTCACGGTCTCGTTGTCCCCGCGAAGGAAGTCCTTGGAGGGCAGGGCGCCCACGGTTTCACCGGGTACGGCCTTGAAGCCCTGTGCCGCCAGCGACTTTGTGTAGAAGGCCAGGACATCGGCGGCAGGCGCGGTGATGCTGCCGACGAGTGCCACGGTTGCGGGCACGGTGGTCTTATCGAAGCTGCTGGACACCACCTTGGCTCCGGGCATGAGCGGCAGGAGCTTCTGCGGGAAGCCGGGAATCAGGGCGCCCACCGTGGCCGACGTGCCGGGCTCCGCCGAAGGGCTGGGGGGAGCCGTGGTGGAGGACTGCGCAGATGCGGCCGGGTTCGACGCCGACGACGTCGCCGGGGTCACGCTGCCGGCAGGCGTGCATGCGGCCAAGGCCAGTAACGCGCCCGCCGCCGCGATGGCCGCTGCGGCACGTTTGCGCTGTCCAAATACCTTCACAGGGACTTTCCTCCTGGTGTTGAAGCGGAATCAGCCTCCAGTTTAGTCAGTCCCCGGGCATAGGATTGAAGACGTGGGGCCGGACGCAGACAATCAGCAGAGAGTCGCAGACGAATGTGCGCCCTCCTGGGCTGTCGAATGTGCAGCCCCACATCCAGCCTCCCGGCCGCCTGAGCGGGGAATCACTGCTGGAACTGCGGCGCAGCAGCATCATGCACGTGGACATGGACGCGTTCTTTGTCTCCGTGGAGCTGCGCAGCCGTCCCGAGCTCAAGGGAAAGCCCGTGATTGTGGGCTATCCGGCGGACCGCTCCGTAGTGCTCTCCGCGTCCTATGAGGCCCGGGCTTTCGGCGTCAGATCAGCGATGCCCATGGTGGTGGCGGCGCGCATGTGCCCCTCGGCAGTCATCATCGAGCCCCGCCACAAGCTTTACTACGAAGTCTCCGGCCAGATCATGGACAATCTTCGGGTCCATCACCGACCTCGTCGAGCCGCTCAGCGTGGACGAGGCATTCCTGGACGTCGGGGGAGCCATCCGCCGGCTCGGTCCGCCCCGTGAGATTGGAGAACTGATCCGGGCCCGCGTCTTCCGGGAACTGGGAATCACGGCGTCGGTGGGCATAGCCGCCAGCAAGTTTGTGGCCAAGATCGCTTCCACGCGGTGCAAACCGGACGGGCTGCTGCTGATCACGCCGGAGGAAACCGTCCCGTACCTGCACAGCCTTCCCGTCAGTGCGCTCTGGGGAGTCGGCGGAAAGACCGTGGAAGTACTTGCCCGCCGGGGCATCCGGACGGTGGCGGACGTCGCCGCCTCGCCGCTGCCCTCACTGCGGAAGCTGCTGGGCGCCTCGGGGGAGCATGTCTACCGGCTCTCCTGGGGCATCGATCCGCGGCCCGTGACGCCGGTCCGGCTGGAAAAGAGCATTGGAGCCGAGGAGACGTTCGCCACTGACACCGCGGATGACGCCCTGCTGCACCGCGAGCTGCTGCGGCTTTCGCACCGGACGGCGGAGCGCCTCCGCGGCGCCGGCATGCACGCCCGCACCGTGGCGCTCAAGCTGCGCTACGCGGACTTCTCCACCATCACCCGCAGCCGCACTGTCAGTACACCGATCGACAGCGCCCAACTCCTCTACGCCGTGGCACTGCAGCTCCTGGAATCGGTGGGGGACCGGCCCATGACGGTCCGGCTCGTGGGCATCCGGGCCGAACAGCTGGAAGAGGCTGCCCACGCGCCGCTTCAGCTCAGCCTGGACCGCCGGGACGACAACTGGCGGGCCGCCGAACAAGCCCTCGACGCCGTGACCCGGAAATTCGGCAATAAATCGGTCCTGCCGGCACGGCTCCTGGATCCCGGGGGCACCCTCGAATGAGCCCGGCCGTGACTTTTGGCGGCGCCGCGCCGGCCAGGGTCCCGACTAGCGGTTTCGGGCACGGGACAGGGCCTTAAGACTGTCTTTCAGAACAGGCCGCAACAATCTATCCTTATTAATACCTAGGTTTAGGACTACTGGATCGACCGTTCGGGCGACCCGGCCAGCTAAGACCGGCACGGGATTGTTGAATTGCCCCTTTCACCAAGGGCGGTGAATGGGAACCACTTCGGAATCCCGGGCGTTAGGCGATTAGGGCACTGGATACGTCACGCCCGGACGTTGGCAGACTTGAGGAGGTCGTGATGCCGCTCTCGGAGCACGAACAGAAGTTGCTGGAGCAACTTGAGAAGCAGCTGAATGAGGACGACCCAAAGTTTGCAAGCTCGATGGGATCAGTCCCCGGGCGCTCTTGGTCCACCCGCCACCTCGTCATGGGCGTGCTCGCGACTCTCGCGGGCGTGCTGCTGTTGTTGGTCGGAGTGTCGACTCAAATCATCATCGTCGGGGTTGTGGGCTTTGTGGTGATGGGCGCCGGAGTCTATTTCGCCACGATGCGTAGTTCGGCTGTCGGCAAGGCCCGGGCAGCCGGCGGCCGCAAGCAGGGCAAATCCAGGAGTTCGTTCATGAGCAACCTTGAGCAGCGCTGGGACGAACGGCACGGGGGCGAATCCTGAACCGCTCCGTGGCCGTTCCATAGGCCCTCCACTTTCCGCCACCGGTCCGCCGGGCGACGGCGCGAGACCCGCTTCGGCGGGTCTTTCGCCATTTAAAGCGGAATTTTGCTGCGGTGTTGCTGCGGTTTTACTGCGATGGGGACACAAAAGGCGCCACGCCGTCGAATTGTTTGACCCTGGCGCCGGTCCGCGCCGTGAATCGGCGCCGGCCGGTGAGGCAAGCAGGCAAAATCGCTCCACTTTCCCCCACCAATCCTGTTTCCCTGCAAATGCTGGGAAGAAGGGGCATAAACATCCGCAGATTTGTCTAAACTTCCCGGGCGTGTCGTTGACTGTGGAGCGATGTGGAGTAATGTGGAGGGCGTAAGAGGGTAGTGGCAACACAGGGGACGTTGGACTTTCTAGAACAGACGGGCGGTGGGCCGTGTTTCTCGGCACACATTCGCCGCGTCTGGACGAAAAAGGTCGAATTATCCTCCCCGCTAAGTTCCGAGAGGAACTTGCCAGCGGTCTGGTTCTCACAAGGGGTCAGGAGCGTTGCATCTACGTCTTCAGTGAGTCGGAATTCGGCCGGGTTCACGAGCAGATGCGGGAGGCTCCAATTTCCTCCAAGCAGGCACGTGACTACATCCGTGTTTTCCTCTCTGGAGCCTCTGACGAGGTACCTGACAAGCAGGGGCGCGTGACGATTCCGCCGGCGCTCCGGGAATACGCAGGTCTGGGCCGGGAACTCGCTGTCATTGGCGCAGGATCCCGCGCGGAGATCTGGGACGCCCAGGCTTGGAATGAGTACCTGGCCGAAAAGGAAACCGCCTTCTCGGAAACAGACGACGCTATCCCGGGGATTCTCTGAACCCCTACTGATCCACCAGCACACACAACGTTCCTTGATCGAGATCTCCAGCCGCCCATCCGGTTGTTGTCCTGGCTCACTTCCCCGGAGCCAGGCCGGCGCAGGGTAGGCGCGGATGGGGATCTGGACCAAGGAACGTTGCGTAAGAGCAGCAAACTCCCGCGACGAAAGGACGAAGGCATGACGGATCCCGACCAGGCGAAGCCAACGTCCGAACGCCATGTACCGGTCCTCAAGGACCGGTGCATCAATTTGCTGGCCCCTGGCTTCGAGGCTGCCCGGAGCCGCGGCGAGACCCCCGTGGTGATCGACGCGACGCTCGGCATGGGCGGCCACTCTGAGGCCCTCCTCCAGCGCTTTCCCGACCTCCACCTGATCGGCATCGACCGCGACGAGGAAGCCCTGGCTCTGGCCGGGGCGCGGCTGGCGCCGTTCGCAAACCGGACCGACCTCGTTCACGCCGTCTACGACGAAATCCCGGACGTCCTCGCGGACCTGGGCTTCACCGAAGTCCACGGTGTGCTGATGGACCTTGGCGTCTCGTCCCTGCAGCTGGACGAGCGGGAGCGCGGTTTCGCCTACTCCTTCGACGCTCCCCTGGACATGCGGATGGACACCAGCCGCGGCCAGACTGCCGCCGACGTCGTTAACAACTACAGCGAAGAAGAACTCGTCCGGATCATCCGGAAATGGGGCGAAGAGAAGTTCGCGGGCCGCATCGCCAACAGGATCGTGGCCGCGCGCGCCGAAAAGCCCTTCACCACCACCGGCGAACTCGTCGACCAGATCCGGTCCGTGGTGCCGGCCGGTGCGGCCAAATCCGGCGGCCACCCTGCGAAGCGCACCTTCCAGGCGCTCCGGATCGAGGTCAACGAGGAGCTGGACGTCCTGGAGCGCGCCATCCCGGCAGCCATCGCGGCCATCGCCCTCGGTGGCCGCGTGGTGGTCATGTCCTACCACTCCCTGGAAGACAAGATCGTCAAGGGCTTCTTCCAGGCCGGATCGAAGTCCTCCGCCCCGCTCGGCTTCCCGGTCGAGCTCGAAGAGCACAAAGCCGAACTCAAGACCCTGACGAAGGGTACCGAGGTACCTACCGCCGCTGAAATCGCCGAAAACCCCCGCGCAGCTTCCGCCCGGCTGCGCGCCGTCGAACGCATCAAAGCCAGGAGAGCCGCATGAGCAACGCCGCCGTCAACAGCTACCCCGTTGCCCAGGGCGCCACTGCCCGTGCCCTGCCCGGCCTCCGCCCCGGCACCAGTCCCACCCGGAAGGCACGCACCCCGCTTTCGGTGGTCCGCTCCGTGCCCCGCAAGCGCCGCGCACCCTTCGTGGTCCTCTGCTTCGGCCTCCTGGCGATTGCCCTCATGGCCGTGCTGGTCCTGAACATCTCCGTTTCCTCCGCCCAGTACCAGCTGGTCCAGCTCCGGAGCGATCAGACCACCCTGACCAAGCAGAACCAGGACCTCACCCAGCAGGTCCAGAACTTCGACGCCCCGCAGAACCTCGCGGCCAAGGCCACGGAACTGGGCATGGTGGCGTCCCCGCCCAAGGGCCAGATCGACCTCTCCACCCTCAGCGTCACCGGCAAGGCCAAGCCGGCCGAAAAGGGCGCTGCCCCGGGCGCCGTCATCGCCGCGCCGGCCGTCGCCGGAGCGCTCAACGTTGTTCCGCCGGCCACGGATAATGAACCGCTCGCCCGGCGCAAAACGACAGAAACGGACACCGCGCCGGCGCCGGCAGCTGCAGAGCCCGCACCCGCGGCGGCACCTCCTGCCCCCGCCGTGGAGCTCCACGGTGGATCGGTTCCCGCCCCCGCACAGAAGACACCCGGGCAGTAACGTTCACTGACCACCAGCAAGGCAATCAGCAAGGACTCACCGTGGCGAAGAACTCCGGCAAGGCAAGCAAGGCGAAAGCCCCAAACGCCACCCGGCGGCTCCGCGGGGACTCGGCATCATGCTCGCGCTCCTGCTGGTGGTCGGCGGCAAGCTGTTCATTGTCCAGGGGCTGGACGTCGGGGGCATGGCGGAGGCCGCCCTCAATAACCGGCTCACGCCATAGTACTGCCCGCGGAGCGCGGCAGTATCCTCGACTCCTCCGGCACCGTCCTGGCCAGCAGCGTCATCCGCTACAACATCGTGGTGGACCAGACCGTCAACACCAAGACCGACTCCTTCCGCCGGCTCGAAACCATCAATGGCAAGGAAGAACTCGTCAAAGTCACCCGCGACCAGGGCATCTCAGAACTGGCCGGCGTGCTCGGCATGGACCGCGACGATCTGCGCGATGCCCTGACCGGGACCCAGCGCTACTACATCGTGGCCAAGGACTTGAAACCGGACGCCGAAGACAAGGTCTCCAAGCTCCAGATTCCGGGCATCGTCACGGAAGGCACCAGCAAGCGGGTCTACCCCAACGGCTCCGTGGCCGGCGGGATTGTCGGCTTCCTCAAGGACGGCACCACGGGGCAGGCAGGGCTCGAACAGACCCAGGACGAGATCCTCAAAGGAACGCCTGGCAAGCGCGTGTTCGAAATCGGCGCCGACGGACTGCGCATCCCCGTGGGCGTGGACGAGTTGACGCCGGCGATCAACGGCAAGGACATCAAGCTCACGCTGAATTCGGACCTGCAGTATTTTTCCCAGCAGGCGATCCAAAGCCAGAAGGAAAAACTCGGCGCCGAGTGGGGTGTGATCGTGGTCTCCGACGCCAAGACCGGCAACATCATCGCCATGGCCGATACCGACTCCCCGGATCCCAATGACCCCGGCAAGGTCGCCGCCGAGGACCGCGGCGTCCGGGCCGTCACCGCGGCCTACGAGCCCGGCTCGGTGGAGAAGATGATCACGGCCGCCGCCGCGATCGAAGAAGGCAAGGTCAGCCCCCTGGACACCTTCACCATTCCGCCGACCTACACCGTGGACGGGCAGACGTTCAGCGACGCGTTCGAACACGGCACCGAGCACCGGACCCTGGCTGGAATCGTCGGCTACTCCATGAATACCGGCACGGTCATGGTGGGCCAGCGCCTGAGCAAGGACCAGCGCCATGACTGGCTGAAGAAGTTCGGCATCGGCGAGGCCCCCGACATTGGACTTCCGGCCGAAGCCAAGGGCATCCTGACCCCGGCCGACCAGTGGGATGGCCGCCAGCAGTACACCGTCCTCTTCGGCCAGGGCGTCGCCCAATCCACCCTCCAGACCGTCCGGGCCTACCAGAGCATCGCCAACAACGGCGTGATGCTCCAGCCGCGGCTGATCGACAGCTACATCAACCCGGACGGAACCGAAGAAAAAGTCCCGGCCAAGGACCCGCAGCAGATCGTTTCCAAGGAGACCGCCAAGCAGGTGCGCGACATCCTGGAAAGCGCCGTGACCGAGGGCGAGATCAAGGAAGCCGCGATCGACGGGTACCGGGTGGGCGCCAAGACCGGCACGTCCGAGTCCCCGTGCGACGACGGCAAATCCGGCTTCTGCGGCTTCACTGCATCCATGGTGGGAATGGCGCCCATGGACGATCCGCGGTTTATTGTTGAGGTGGTCCTGCAACGGCCCAAGGGAAGCATCTACGGAATCACCAACGGACCGGTGTTCCGTTCGGTGATGAGCCAGACGCTGCGCACTTTCAACGTTCAGCCCTCCACCGGCGAACCCGCGCGGCTGCCGCAGTACGCCAAGTAGCGCCAGTTCCACCTGGCACCCGGAAGTCACCAGCCGGCGCCACTCCTCATTGCCTGCGCCCCGGAGGTTGTCTCCGTGCGCAGATCCCGATTGTCAAAAACAGTGCCCGATTTAACAACAGTGCCCGATTCAACAACAGTGCCCGATCCACTAGCACCACAACGGAGATCCACTTGTCAGAGCTCACCGACCCCGATGCTTCCGCGCCGTCCGGCCATGACTCCACCCCGGGCTTCCGGCCCACTGCGGTTGCCGCAGTGCCGCTGGCAGCCATCGGCGAGGAGATTGGCGTCGCCGTTCCCGGGGCATCCAGTTCCGTCCCGGTCACCGGGATCTCCCTGAACTCCCGGTCGGTCCGCCCGGGAGACCTCTACGTGGCCCTGCCGGGCGGCACACGGCACGGGGCTGACTTCGTGTCCCAGGCCGTCGAAGCCGGTGCGGTGGCGGTCCTGACAGACGGCGCCGGAGCGCGCGTGCTGGCACTGGCCAATGACATCCCCGTCCCGGTGCTGCTGGCTGACGAGCCGCGCAGCGTGGTCGGCCGGCTGTCCGCACGCATTTACCAGAGCCGGCCCGACGGTGCCGGCACCCCGGCCCTCTTCGGCGTGACAGGCACCAACGGCAAGACCACCACCACTTACTTCATCAATGCGCTCCTGCGGGCGCTGGGCAAACGGACCGGGCTGATCGGGACGATTGAGATCCTGGCAGGCGGCGAGCCGATCCCGAGCTTGCTCACCACCCCCGAATCCACGGATGTGCACGCCCTGCTGGCGCTCATGCGCGAACGCGGGCTCGATGCCGCCTCCATGGAGGTTTCCTCGCACGCCGTGTCCTTCCACCGCGTGGACGCCGTGGTGTTCGACGTCGCCGGGTTCACGAACCTGACCCAGGACCACCTGGACCTGCACGGGACCATGGACGAGTACTTCCAGACCAAAGCCCGGCTGTTCACGCCCGAACGCGCCCGCGCCGCCGTGGTGACAATCGATGACGCCTGGGGGCGGAAGCTCGCGGCCGCCGCCGAAATCCCGGTCACAACGCTCGCCACGGCCGGGCCCATTGGCAGCGGGGATGCTGACGCGGACTGGACTGCGGACTGGACAGTGGCCCGTACTACTCCGCGGGGCCTCGGCTCCGATTTCGTACTCCGGCACCGCGACGGCGCCGAGCTGCGCGTCCACACCGGCCTGCCGGGAGGCTTCAACGTCGCCAACGCCGCGCTGGCGACGGTGATGGTGCTCGCCGGCGGCCATGAGCCTGCCGCCGTGCAGGCCGCCCTCGACGCCGCGGACCCCTTCACCGTCGCCGTGCCCGGCCGGATGCAGCTCGTGTCCACGGCCCCGGCCGCCGTGGTGGACTTCGCGCACAACCCCGACGCCCTGGAACGCGCCCTCGAAGCCGTCCGGTCCCCGGAACCCGGATCCAAGGTGATCATCGTTTTCGGCGCCACCGGACAGCGGGACCAGAGCAAGCGGCCCGCCATGGGGGCCATCGCAGCCCGGCTGGCGGACACCGTGATTGTCAGCGACGACGATCCCCACGACGAGGACGCCGCGGCCATCCGCGCGGACGTCCTCGCTGGGGCCCTGGCGGCCAAGGACGACGAAGGCCTGGACTGCACGGTCCTGGAGGTGTTCCCGCGCGACGCCGCCATCCTGAAGGCCGTAGAGCTCGCCGGAACCGGGGACACTATCCTCGTGGCCGGGCGCGGGCACGAGGTGTGGCAGGAAGTCAAGGGGGTCAACCTGGCACTCGATGACCGGGTGGAGCTTCGGAACGCCTTGACAGCACGGGGATTCACCGTTCTCGAAGACCACCGGATAGAGTCCTAAACCGAGATGATTGCACTTACAGCGGCGGAAATCGCCGACATAACCAACGGCCGGCTCGCCGCGGAACCGGGAATTACCCCCGCCTCCGTGGTGACCGACTCCCGCGAGGCCACGGCGGGTTCCCTCTATGTGGCCAAACCGGGGGAGAACGCCGACGGACACGACTTCGTCGGCGCCGCCTTTGACCGGGGCGCCGTCCTGGCACTGGTCGAGCGCGAAGTCGCCGACGCCGCCGGAACGGACTATCCCGCCGTCGTCGTCGAGGACGCTGTCCTCGCCATGGGCGCACTGGCCGCTGAATCCGTCCGCCGGATCCGGGCCAGCCGCGCAGCTGCCGGCGCCGCGTTCACCGTGATCGGCATCACCGGTTCCGCCGGCAAGACCACCACGAAGGACCTGCTCGCCGGAATCTTCGCGGCCGCCGACACCGAAGGCGCCACTGTTGCGCCGCAGGGGTCCTACAACGGTGAGATCGGCGTCCCGCTCACCGTCTTCAAAGCCGATTTCGACACCCGCTACCTCGTCATCGAGATGGGCGCCACGGGCATCGGCCACATCCAGTACCTCGCGGACATGGTCCAGCCGGAGATCGGCGTCGTCCTCGGCGTCGGCTCCGCCCATGCCGGCGAATTCGGCGGCGTCGACAACATCGCGGTCGCCAAGGGCGAACTCGTGGAGGCGCTCCCGGCCGGGGGCACCGCCGTGCTGAACCTGGACGACTCCCGAGTGGCTGCGATGGCCTCCCGGACCCGGGCCCGCGTGCTCGGCTACACCTCCCGCGCGGCCGGCATAGGCCAGGACAACAGCGTCCAGACGGACGTCGCCCAAGCCAATGTGGTTAGGGCCGACGGTGTGGAACTGAACGCCGACGGCCATCCCGAATTTGAGCTCTACCTCCCCGGCGACCGGCCCCAGCATGGAAGACCCAGCATGGAACGACCCAGCACCACGTCGCCGCCAAGCTGATCGGTGCCCATCACATGGCCAACCTCCTCGCCGCGGCGGCCGCCGCACACGCGGCCGGCATCCCCGGCGCTCAGATCGCGGCCTCGCTTAGCGCGCAGACCGCCGCCAGCCGCTGGCGGATGGAGCGCACGGAGCGTCCCGACGGCGTGACCGTCATCAACGACGCCTACAACGCCAACCCGGAGTCCATGCGGGCCGCACTGCGGACGCTGGCCGAGCTGGGCCAGGGCCGCCGCACCTGGGCGGTCCTGGGCGCCATGCTGGAACTTGGCCCGGATTCGATCCGTGAGCACATAGCAGTCGGCACCCAGGTGGTGCGGCTGAACATCTCCCGCCTCGTCGTGGTGGGCCGCGAGGCCCGGTCGCTGTATGTCTCCGCCGTCAACGAGGGCTCCTGGGGCGACGAATGTGTTTTCGCCGAGACCGCGGACGAGGCCTACGAGCTTCTTCAGGCCGAGCTCCAGCCCGGCGATCTGGTCCTGTTCAAGTCATCGAACGGCATCGGGCTGCGCCACTTGGGGGATCGGATAGCATTACCCCCACATGCCACCAAGGACTCTCCCGAGCGACCTGCTGAGGGAACTGCCGCAACCGCCATCGAAGGGAGTGCCCAGCTGTGATTGCACTGCTGATGGGCGCCGGAATGGCGCTGTTCCTTGCGTTTGTGGGCACCCCGCTGTTCATCCGGTTCCTGGTCCGCAAGGGCTACGGACAATTCATCCGGGACGACGGACCCACCTCCCACCACACCAAGCGCGGCACCCCGACGATGGGCGGCACGTTGTGGTCCTGGCGGTCCTCGTCAGCTACGGGCTCACGCACCTGATCATGTGGATGATGAACCCGCACTCCCCGGGACCAAGCGCCTCCGGGCTGCTCCTGCTGTTCCTCATGGTGGGTATGGGACTGGTCGGGTTCCTGGACGACTTCATCAAGATCTCCAAGCAGCGCAGCCTTGGGCTGGATGCCAAGGCCAAGCTGATCATGCAGGGCGCCGTTGGCATCGTTTTCGCCGTGCTGGCGCTGAACTTCCCCAATGCCGCCGGCGTGACTCCGGCCTCCACCCAAATCTCGTTGGTGCGCGATATTCCGTGGCTTAACCTGGCCTTCGCCGGAACCGTGCTCGGCGCCATCCTGTTTGTTCTGTGGTCCAACCTGATCGTCACGGCCGCGACCAACGGCGTGAACCTCACGGACGGCCTTGACGGCCTCGCGGCCGGCGCTTCGGTCATGGTGTTCGGGGCGTACACGCTCATGGGCATCTGGCAAAGCAATCAGGCCTGCGGGTCCCCACGGCAGGCCGGCGGCGGCTGCTACTCGGTCCGCGACCCCCTGGACCTGGCCCTGTTGGCCGCCATCCTGAGCGCGGCGATGGTCGGGTTCCTGTGGTGGAACACCTCGCCCGCGAAGATCTTCATGGGCGACACCGGCTCCCTTGCGATCGGCGGCGCTGTCGCAGCCTTCGCCATCCTGTCCCGCACCGAACTGCTGCTGGCCTTCATCGGCGGGCTCTTCGTCCTCATCACGCTCTCGGTCATCATCCAGGTGGGCTACTTCAAACTCACCAAGGGCAAACGGGTGTTCATGATGGCACCGCTGCAACACCACTTCGAGCTCAAAGGCTGGGCCGAAGTCACGGTGGTGGTCCGGTTCTGGATCCTGTGCGGGTTGTTTGTCGCCGCGGGCCTGGGCATCTTCTACGCCGAATGGGTGGTGCTCCTGTGACCGGATCCATTCCCGCCCCGCTCACCACCTCACCCCGGCTGCAGGGACTCACCACGTGGGATTCGGACTGGTCCGGCCTGCGCGTCGTGGTCACCGGCATCGGTGTCTCGGGCTTCGCCGCCGCCGATACCCTCATCGAACTCGGTGCCCGCGTGGTAGTGGTGGACGCCGCCACCAGCGCCAAGGCGCTGGCCCAGGCTGACACGCTCCGGATCGTCGGCGCGGTGGACGTCCTGCTGGGCGAAGAAGCGGTGGAGTCCGTTCCGAAGATCGACGGGCACAAGCCCGACCTCGTGGTCACGTCCCCGGGCTGGCGCCCGGACCAGGCCTTGCTCGCCGCTGCGGCGCGGGCGCACATCCCGGTGTGGGGGGACGTCGAGCTCGCCTGGCGGCTCCGCGAACGCAAGGGCCGCAAGACGGCCGACTGGCTGACCATTACCGGCACCAACGGCAAGACCACCACGGTCGGCCTGACCGAGTCCATGCTCCAGGCCGCCGGGCTCAAGGCGATCGCCGTGGGCAACGTCGGGACCCCGATCCTGGACGCCCTGCGCGACCCCGTGGACTACGACGTCTTCGCGGTGGAACTCTCCAGCTTCCAGCTGCACTGGAGCCACTCGGTGTCACCCGTGGCCAGCGTGTGCCTCAACGTCGCTGAAGACCACGTGGACTGGCATGGTTCCTACGCCTCCTACCTGGCCGACAAGGCCAAGGTCTACGCGAACACTCAGAAGGCCTGCATCTACAACGCCGAACAGATCGAGACCGAACGCATGGTCGAGGACGCGGACGTGGTGGAAGGCTGCCGGGCCGTGGGCTTCACCACACTGACCCCGGCCATCAGCATGCTCGGCGTCGTGGAGGGGCTGCTGGTGGACCGCGCGTTCATCGCTGAACGCAAGGACAGCGCGGCCGAACTCGCCTCGATGGCTGATCTGGGGTCGGCGGCTCCCCGCCACATGGTGGCGAACGCGCTGGCAGCGGCTGCCCTGGTCCGGGCCTACGGCCTGGAGCCGTCGGCGGTCCGCCAGGGCCTGCTGAACTACCTCCCGGGAGACCACCGGATCCAGCCCGTGGCCCGCCATGAGGGTGTGCTCTGGGTCAACGATTCCAAGGCCACCAACCCGCACGCCGCCGCCGCCGCTCTGTCCGCCTTCCAGAACGTGGTGTGGATCGCCGGCGGCTTGTCCAAGGGCGTGAATTACGACTCCCTGATCCAGGAACAGGGCAGCCGGCTCAAGGCCGTGGTCCTGATCGGCACGGACAGTCCAGGGATCTGCAGGCCGCACTGAAGCGACACGCGCCCGATGTCCCCGTGATTCTGCCGGCCAAGGGCGAGACTGAAGACGTGCAGACTGCCGAAACGGCCAAAGCCGACGCAGGCCCTTCGCCGATTTTTGGCGATACTGTGATGGCCCAGGCCGTTGCCGCGGCGGCGCAGCTGGCCGCCTCCGGTGACACTGTGCTGCTGGCCCCGGCGGCTGCTTCCATGGATCAGTTCTCTTCCTATGCTCACCGTGGCGATGCCTTCATCGAAGCTGTCCGCGAGCTCGTGGAAGGGCAGGCTCAGACCAGCGAGGAGTAACAATGGTCAGCACGCCCACACGTACGACGGCGGCACCATCCGCCAGAGGCGGTGCCAGCAGTGGCAAGTCCGCCGGTACAGCCAGCGACCGCCGGCAGCAGGACCGCCGGCAGCAGGACACCTGCGGGGGCCGCGTCAACGGCCCGCAGGCCCGCCATCACTCCCGCAGCCCGGGTTCGTGCCTGGAACAGCGGATTCTGGTCCGCGCTCGAAGGCACGGGAAAGTCCCGCAACGGATCCACGTACTACCTGATCCTTGGCTCCACCCTGGCCCTGACGGCTATCGGGATCATGATGGTCCTCTCCGCCTCCAGCGTGGAAGCCATCGCGGCGGGGGAGTCGCCGTACTCCGCCGCCCTCAAACAGGGCGGATTCGCCGCGATCGGCGTCTTCGCGATGTTTGTCCTTTCACGCGTCAACGTCATCTGGCTCAGGCGCTTCGCCTGGCCGCTCATGTTCCTGGCCATTGCGCTGCTGGGCCTGGTCCTTCTCGTGGGGCGCAGCGCCCTTGGCAACCAGAACTGGATCGACATCGGCCCGTTCACCTTCCAGCCCTCCGAAGCCGCCAAGCTTGCCCTCGCGCTCTGGATGGCCACGGTGCTAAACCGCAAGGCCAAGCTCCTCCACGAGTGGCGCCACGCGCTTCATTCCGGTCGTGCTTCCTGGCGCCGCTGCCGTCCTGGGCCTCATCCTCGCCGGAAACGACCTCGGCACGGCCATGATCGTGATGATCATCGTCGGCCGCCGCGCTGTTCTTCGCCGGCGTCCGGCTCTACCTCTTCGGCATTGCCGGGGTGGTCCTGGCCCTTGGTGCCACGATCCTCGCCGTCACGAACCCGAACCGGATGTGCCGCATCCTGTCCTGGACGGGCCAGACCTGCGCCGACGGCTCGGACCTGAACTACCAGTCCACCAACGGTCTGTACGGGCTCGCGTCCGGGGGATGGTTCGGCGTCGGACTGGGCCAGAGCCGGCAGAAGTACAGCTGGATCCCCGAAGCGCACAACGACTTCATCTTCGCCATCATTGGCGAGGAACTCGGACTGGTCGGGACGCTCGTCGTCCTGGTTCTCTTCGCCATCCTCGGCACCGCCATCTACCGCGTGGTCGTCGCCCAGCACGATGTCTTCCACCGCGTCCTGGCCGGCGCGATCATGGTCTGGCTGCTGGGCCAGGCCAGCATCAACATGGCGGTGGTCACCGGGCTGGCACCGGTGGTCGGTGTGCCGTTGCCCTTCATTTCCTACGGCGGCTCGGCACTGCTGATGTCGCTGTGTGCAATCGGCGTCGTCCTGTCCCTGGCCCGGGCCCAGATGGACCCGGGCATGCAGCCGAAGAAGATGCTCAGGTTCGGCCCGGCCGCGTTCGCGAATTCGGTGCGGAGGGCCCGCGCTGCGCGGGCCGCCAGCAATGCAGCCAGCCGATCGTCCGCCCGCCCAGCCTCCCGTCCCGCCGCCAAGGGCACCGCCAAGCCCGCCACGAAAGGCGCCGGGAACGGATCCAGGAACGGCACCGGGAATCCGAGACGTAATGCGGCCACCAGTTCATCGGCCAAAAACCCCGCAGCCAAAAACCCCACCAGCAAGAACTCCGCCTCCACGAACCGTACGAAAGCGTAAACAGCCCTTCATGAACATCCGAGTCGTCCTTGTCCGTGGTCCTCGCCGGCGGCGGAACCGCTGGTCATATCAGCCCGCTGCTGGCCATCGCCGGCGCCCTCCGGCAGTCCCGCCCCGGAGTGCAGCTCCTGGCTGTCGGGACCGCGGACGGGATGGAGGCGCGGCTGGTCCCGGCGGCCGGGCTGGACCTGGCCACCATCAGCCGGGTCCCGCTTCCCCGCAAGCCGTCCGCGGACCTGCTCCGGCTTCCCGGCCGGATGGCCGGTGCGGTGAAGCAGGCGGGCTCCATCCTGGATGAGGCCGGGGCCGACGTCCTGGTGGGAGTCGGCGGCTATGTGTGCACGCCGATGTACCTCGCGGCCCGGCGCCGGAAGATCCCGATCGTGGTCCACGAAGCCAACACCCGTCCCGGCCTGGCAAACCGTGTCGGGCGCACGCCTCGGCGCCCACGTGGCCGTCGCCTTCGCCGCCACAAAACTGGGCCGCGCGCGGCACGTCGGCATGCCGATGCGCCCCGAGATTTCCGGGCTGGACCGCGCGGCCGCCCGGGCCGGCGCACGGCAGGCGCTCGGACTGGACGCCGGACAAACCGACGCTGATCGTCACGGGCGGCTCTTCCGGCGCCCAGAGCATCAACCGGTCCCTCGCCGCGGCCGTGGGGGCCCTCGCCGACGCCGGCGTGCAGACTCTGCACATCACCGGTCGCGGCAAGTCCGTGCACGACGCCGACGGCAAGCAGCTCGCCGCGCCAGGCTACCGGCAGGTGGAGTACGTGGACGGCATGGAAAACGTCTATGCCGCGGCGGACCTGCTGCTGGCCCGCGCCGGAGCCGCCACGGTCTGCGAGGTGGCCGCGGTGGGAGTGCCCGCCGTCTTCGTCCCCCTGCCCGTCGGCAACGGCGAACAGGCGCTGAACGCTGCGGGCCTGGTCGCCGCAGGCGGTGCCTTGATCGTCGACGACAAGGCATTCTCCGCTGACTGGATCCGCGAGAACATCATTCCCCTGCTGCTGGACACGGACAGGCTGGCCCGGATGGCCGCCAGCTCCGAACAGCTCGGCATCCGGAACGCGGACCGGCGCATGGCCGATCTCATCCTCGAAGTCGCGTCCGCAAATGAGCACAGCGGGAATCGACACAGCCCGACACAGCACGGCAGGAAGCAGTAGAGCAATGACCCAGCCCCAACACGACACGCGTTCCCTGGAATCCCTCGGCCGCGTTCACTTCATCGGCATCGGCGGCGTCGGCATGTCCGCCGTTGCCCGCATCATGGTGGCGCGCGGGGTCCCGGTGAGCGGCTCCGACGCGAAGTCGCTGCCCGTCATGGCGGACCTCGCAGCCGCCGGGGCGCGGATCGCCGTGGGCTATGCTCCCGGAAAACCTCGGCGACGCCCAGACGGTGGTCGCCGGCTCGGCGATCCGGCCCGACAATCCCGAGCTCGCAGCGGCCCGCGCCGCCGGACTCCCGGTGCTGCACCGCTCCGAGGCGCTGGCCGCCACCATGGCGGATGACACCGTGGTGGCGGTCGCCGGAACGCACGGCAAGTCCACCACGACCTCCATGATCACGGTGCTGCTGCAGGGCGCCGGACTGGACCCGTCCTTCGCCATCGGCGCCAACGTCCCGGCGCTCGGGGTCAACGCGGCCCACGGCACCTCGGGGATCTTCGTCGCTGAGGCCGACGAATCGGACGGCTCCTTCCTGAACTACCGCCCCACGATCGCCGTGGTGACCAACGTCGAGCCCGACCACCTGGACTTCTATGGCACCGCCGAGGCCGTCTATGCCTCCTTCGACAGCTTCACGGCGCTGCTCCCGGCGGACGGCGTGCTGGTGGCCTGCGCGGATGACCCCGGGGCCAGGGCCCTCGCCGAGCGCACCCTGGCCCGCGGCAACACCCGCGTGGTCCTTTACGGGACGGCGGCCGACGCCGCCGTCCGGCTGCACGACGCCGAACCTGGCCGAATGGGGATCTCGACGGCGGCGGGCACCTTCGGCGTCGAACTCCAGGTTCCGGGCCGGCACAACGCGCTCAATGCTGCCGCCGCCTTCGCCGTTGCGGTCGAACTCGGCGTCGCGCCGGACACCGCGGCGGAGGCTCTGGCCCACTTCTCCGGCGCCTCGCGCCGTTTCGAGTTCAAGGGGGAAGGGCGCGGCGTCCGCGTCTACGACGACTATGCCCACCACCCCACGGAAGTCCGGGCCGCCTTGTCCGCGGCACGGGCCGTCGCCGGGGCAGCACAAGGTGCACGTACTCTTCCAGCCCCACCTGTTTTCCCGGACCCGCGAATTTGCCCGCGAATTCGCCGAGGCGCTCAACACGGCGGACACGGCCCTGGTCCTGGACATCTATCCTGCCCGCGAAGATCCCATTCCCGGCGTCACCAGCGCGCTGATCGCCGAGCACCTCGGGCTCCGGCGGCAGCCTCGTCGGACCCGGCGGGGAGGCTGTGCAGGCACTGCTGGCGGACGCCGGACCCGGGGACATCGTGCTGACCGCCGGCGCGGGCGACGTCACGGCCTACGGGCCGCTGATCGTCGACGCCCTGACGGTCGAGGACGCCGGTGCCTAGCACCAGGCGCCCCACCTACCGCGGTGGATCCAGCGCATCCGGAACCGGCCCCCGTCGCCACCCGGCGGAACGGGCACGGATGTCATTTCGGCGTCCAAGAACGCCGCGGACACCGCGCAGCGGCAACGCCCAGAAACCGCAGGATCCGCAGCACCCGAGAAACCGCAGCACCAGCAGGGCACCCCGGCCAACGGGTCCGGAAATGTGCTGTCCTTCCCCGAGCCCAAGGGAAAACGCCGCAAACGCATCCTCCTGGGCACCATCGGCGTCGTTGCCGTGGTGATGGCGGGGATCGTCGCGGCCGCCATCTACTCGCCGGTGCTCGCCTTGCGGACGGTCACCGTGGAGGGCACGCGGATGCTGAGCCAGGATCAGGTTCAGGCCGCCCTCGCGCCCCTCCAGGGCAAGCCGTTGCCGCAGATCAGCGAGGAGGACGTCACAGCCCTCCTGAAGCCGCTGGTCCAGGTCAAGGACGTCACCGTGACGGCGCTGCCGCCCGTCCACCTTGACGTGTACGCGTCACCGAGCGCATTCCCGTGGCCCTGGTCAAACAGGGCGAAACGTTCCAACTGGTGGACGTCGACGGCGTGCAGCTCAGCACCACCGAGGATGCCGCCTCGGTGCCGCTTCCGGTGATCGACGGCGGCAGCGGAACGCTGCCAAAGGATCTGTTCCAGGCCATCACGGCCGTCCTGGGGGCACTGCCGGCGGATGTGCTGGCGCGGCTCTCAAACGCTTCCGCCGCCTCCGCCGACGCCGTCGAACTCAAACTCGTCGACGGGCAGACCATCGTCTGGGGCAACGCGGGGGAGAAGGAGCTGAAGGCGCGGGTGCTTTCGGCCCTCCTGAAGGTCCCGGCAGATCCGAAGAACCCCGTGAAGGTCTACGATGTCAGCGTGCCCCGGCACCCTGTCACCCGGTAGCTGCCGGCGCTTCCGCCGCGGTCCGGAACGCCGGACGTTGCGGTGGCACCGGGCACGGACCGTCCGCGCAGGCCCCAGGGGGAGCTCCCGGCAGAGGACCGGCCAGGAACGCCCGGGGACGACCCAGGGCACGCCCACGGAGGGAGTCCAGCTGCCCGCGGGAGTACTTACAGGGGCTATTTGCCGGTATTCGCGCGACACGCCGCGGGCGGTTATTGAATGTCCCCGGCATAGGAAATACCGTCACAGACATGAGTTACTTGACATAACTATAACCTTCAAGTCGAAGGTTAAGGTTCTAAGCTTCAAGCAGGACTCGACCAGTTTTCGCATTAGTACACGAACAAGGGACACGTAACGTGGCAGCTCCGCAGAATTACTTGGCCGTCATCAAGGTCGTCGGCATCGGCGGCGGTGGCGTGAACGCAGTCAACCGCATGATCGAGGTCGGTCTTCGCGGCGTCGAATTCATCGCCATCAACACCGATGCCCAGGCATTGCTGATGAGCGATGCGGACGTCAAACTCGACGTCGGGCGTGAGCTGACCCGTGGTCTCGGTGCTGGCGCGAACCCTGAGGTTGGCCGACAGGCCGCGGAGGACCACGCCGATGAAATCGAAGAGGTCATCCGGGGCGCAGACATGGTCTTCGTCACGGCCGGCGAGGGTGGCGGAACCGGTACAGGCGGCGCCCCCGTCGTCGCCCGGATCGCCCGTTCCCTTGGCGCCCTGACCATCGGCGTCGTAACGCGTCCCTTCACCTTCGAAGGCCGCCGCCGGGCCGGCTCCGCCGAGGCCGGCATCGACGCCCTGCGCGATGAAGTCGACACCCTGATCGTGATCCCGAACGACCGTCTGCTCTCCATCAGCGACCGCAACGTCTCGGTCCTGGACGCGTTCCGTTCCGCCGACCAGGTGCTGCTGTCCGGCGTCCAGGGCATCACGGACCTCATCACGACCCCCGGCCTGATCAACCTCGACTTCGCGGACGTCAAGTCCGTCATGCAGGGTGCCGGTTCAGCGCTGATGGGCATTGGTTCTGCCCGCGGCGAAGACCGCGCCGTCAAGGCTGCGGAGTTGGCCATCGCCTCCCCGCTGCTGGAAGCATCGATCGACGGCGCACACGGCGTCCTGCTGTCCATCCAGGGCGGCTCGGACCTGGGCCTCTTCGAAATCAATGAGGCGGCCCGCCTGGTCCAGGAAGTCGCCCACCCGGAGGCCAACATCATCTTCGGCGCCGTGATCGACGACGCCCTTGGCGACGAGGCACGCGTCACGGTCATCGCCGCCGGCTTCGACGACGTCAAGGCCACCTCGCCGTCCATGGACCAGTCCCTGCCGGCCGCTCCGCCGCGGCCCGCGTCGGCCACGCCCGGCTCCGGCGCAGGCACCGGCCTCCGCCCCGGTCCAGCCGCTGCACGCCACTGTCGGCGCCTCCGGCTACGGCGGCTGGGGCCAGCAGCGTCCCTCTGCGGTACCGGCCGACTCGGGCTTCGACGTCGACCTGCCGGCCGTCGTGGAGCCGGACCTGTCCGGCCGGCACTCCGATGACCTGGATGTCCCGGACTTCCTCAAGTAAATCGTTCCGCTTCAGCATGGCACCGCCGTCAGGCGGTGCCATGCTGCTTTGTGGCGGGTTACGGTGGATTGTATGAACGTAGGTATTCCGGACATGTCGATGGCGGTGTTGTGATTGTTTTGCTGGCGGGCTGAAGTCCGGCCGGGCGTGTGGGTGGCCTTCACCGACGCCGGAGCCGGGAACCTGGCACTGCATGTTGGCGATGACCCCGCGGACGGTCCGCCGCCGGCGTGCGGAACTCGAAGCGGCCGCCGGGACTCGGCGGGCGCTGCTTCCGGTACATGAACCAGGTCCACGGCAATGATGTCGCCACCATCGTCGGCTCCACGGCAGCGCGGCCACGGCCACGGCGGACGCCGCTGGCCAAGCGCCGGCCGCCCCCACGGCCGATGCCATGGTCTCCCTGACCGAACCGCTGGCCGTCCTGGTGGCGGACTGCGTGCCGGTGGTGCTGGTCGGCGAGGACCCCGCCGGGGCACCTGTCCTCGGTGTCGTCCACGCCGGACGGCCCGGCGTTGCCGGCGAGGTGGTGCCGGCCGCCGTGGCCCGCCTGCGGGAGCTCGGCGCGGACCGCATCAACGCCTGGATTGGGCCCTCTGTCTGCGGCCGCTGCTATGAGGTCCCCGAAGGCCTGCGGGCAGGCGTTGCTGCAGCCGTGCCTGCCACCTGGTGCACCACGTCCACCGGCACGCCTGGCCTGGACCTGCCGGCAGGCGTCCGGAGCCAGCTGGAGGCAGCAGGCGTCGCGATCGAGTACTCCGGGGGCTGCACCCTCGAGGACGAGCACGCTCTTCTCCTATCGCCGCAACAGCCACACCGGCCGCTTCGCCGGGCTGGCGTGGACGGACGGGATGCGCGGGACGCAGGGCGCATGGCCATGACTGAGCCGGTGGAAGGGCCGGACACAGACACCTTCAAGCCGGTCGAGGTGCCGGGGGAGAACTGGGAAGATCAGGAGGGCGCCGGAGATGGGCGGACCCGGCTTGCCCAGCTGCACGCGAACCTCACCGCCGTCCGCCGCAGGATCGACGCCGCCGTGGCCGCCGCCGGCCGGAAGCGGCGCCGCCGCGCCTGATCGTCGTCACCAAGTTCCATCCTGCGCAGGACGTCCGGCGGCTGGCGTCGCTGGGGGTCACCGACGTCGGGGAAAACCGGGACCAGGAGGCCGCGGAAAAGGCGGCACAGCTCCAAGACCTCGGCCTGAGCTGGCACTTCATCGGCCAGCTCCAAAGCAAGAAGGCCAAGTCCGTAGTGAAATACGCCGCGTCCGTGCACTCCGTGGACCGGGAGGCCGTGGCTTACGCTCTCGCCAAAGCGATGGCGGCCGAAAGCGAACGCACCGGGCGCCCGCCCCTGGACTGCTTCATCCAGGTCAGCCTGGATGAAGATGCAGGGGCGCACCGCGGCGGTGCAGCCCCCGACGAGGTCCCCGCATTGGCCGAACAGCTGGCCGGCGCTGCCGGACTCCGGCTCGCCGGCGTCATGGCCGTTGCCCCGCTCGGGGCGGACCCGGCGGCTGCCTTCGAGAAGCTGGAAGGCATTTCCGGGCGGCTGACCGAACAATTTCCGGACGCCACGGGGATATCCGCCGGCATGAGCCAGGACCTCGAAGAGGCGGTCCGCTTCGGGGCGACACACCTGCGCATTGGCTCCGATATTCTCGGTCCGCGTCCGGCCCTGCGGTAAGTTCGACGTATTGGAAGGTAATGGCGGGGATTCCAAGGCTGTCTAGTCATTAAGCGGCCCGCTTACGGACAAGATTAGGAGTCGACCATGGCTGGCGCTCTGCGCAAGACAATGATCTATCTTGGGCTCGCCGACGGCGACGAACACTACGAGTCTGAGCACCCCACACCGCACAAGGATGAGGACGAATCCATGGAGCAGGACCGCGAGGAACGACGTGCGCCGGCGCCCGTCCGCGAGGTCCCCCGGGAAGAGCCTCACGCCGCTGAAGAGGAATATCGCGCACCTGTGACACCCATCAAGCGTGCGGCATCGAGCCGCGAAGAGACCACCGGACTCCGGCAAATCACTACCATCCATCCGCGGTCATACAACGACGCCAAGCTCATCGGCGAAAGCTTCCGCGACGGCATCCCTGTCATCATGAACGTCACCGACATGGGGGAGGCTGACGCCAAGCGGCTCGTGGACTTCTCCGCCGGACTCGTATTCGGCCTCCGCGGCAGCATCGAACGGGTGACGAACAAGGTCTTCCTGCTCTCGCCGTCGTACATCGAGGTCATTGGCGATGACAAGAAGGTCAGCGAGACGCAGGCAAGTTTCTTCAACCAAAGCTAGGCCCGAATATTCGGTACGGATGCCAGGCGGGGACACCTGCCTGGCATCCGTGCGGAATTATCCGTGTTGAAATAGAAGTGACACTTTTCCTTAGGACACTGCGGTATCCGGAATGAACATGGAGATATGAGTTAGCTCATGGGAATTGTTTTCGGGCTTGTCTATATCGCTCTGTTGCTTTTTTTCGTGGCGTTGATCATCCGCCTGGTCTACGACTGGGTGCAGATGTTTGCCCGGAGCTGGCGGCCGCGCGGGATGGCACTTGTGGCCGCCCATGCTGTGTATTCGGTCACGGACAAGCCCCTCAAGCTGCTCCGCCGGCTCATCCCGCCGCTGCGCTTGGGCGGAATTTCGCTGGACATCGGCTTCCTGCTGTTGTTCGTGGCCGTCAGCGTGGCGATGTGGATCGTCAAGGGCCTGGTGTACGCCCAGCCGATCGCAGCCTGAGCCGCCGCGGCCGAGCACGAGACAGGCGGGACTTGCCCGGGCCCACGCCCAATCCGAAAGAAATCTCCGGTTTGACACTGCGGTGTTGAATTAGAGGAACCAGACCATATTTAGGTACCGTAGTTTTGACGGCCGGAAGGCCTACTGACTAACTAGACCAACGAGGTGACCAGATGGCTTTGACGCCAGAAGACGTTGTCAACAAGCGCTTTCAGCCGACCAAGTTCCGCGAAGGCTACGACCAGGACGAGGTTGATGACTTCCTGGACGAGATCGTCGTGGAACTTCGGCGCCTGAACCAGGAGAACGACGAGCTGCGCAAGAAGCTCGCCGAATCCGGCGCCGGCACGCCTGCCAGCTCCGCAGCCGCCGCACCCGTGGTGGAAAAGGTCCCGGCGCCCGTCAAGGCCGAGAAGGAAGACACCGCCAAGGCCGAGGCCGAGGCCAAGGCAAAGGCGGCCGCAGAAGCCGCCAAGAAGAAGGAAGCCGAGCAGGCTGCCAAGGCAGCTCAGGCTGTCGAACCGGCACGCTCTGCTGCCACCCCGGCTTCCGAGTCCGCCGCCGGCCTGCTGGCCATGGCGCAGCAGATGCACGACAAGCACATCGCCGACGGCGAGCAGCAGCGGGACAAGATCATCGCTGAAGCCCAGATCGAGGCCAGCAGCCTCGTCAACGATGCGCAGGAAAAGTCCCGCAAGATCCTTGGTGCCCTCGAGCAGCAGCGCTCCGTGCTGGAACGCAAGGTCGAGCAGCTTCGCGGCTTCGAGCGTGACTACCGCTCACGCCTGAAGGCTTACATCGAAGGCCAGCTCCGTGACCTCGATGCCCGCGGCTCCGTTGCGGCCCCTGAGGTCGAAGCCAATAGCTAGGCAAAAGCCAAGTATTCTGAAAGTCGGTGGCTGAGGTTTCCTCGGCCGCCGGCTTTTCATTTGTCCGCAACGTGCCGCCACCGGTCCGGTGCCCGGCGCATGCCGGGTACACCCACCCCGGTCTCCGCACTGGCTCCCGAACGAAAGCCCTATGACTGACGCACCATCACCAGACGCCATGCAGCCTGTCGAGGCGGCACAGCCCGTGCACGCCCGGCCGCGCAGGGCAAAGCTGTTTGCCCTGTTCGCTGCCTTCGCGGTGTTCGCCTACGCGTTCGACCAGCTGACCAAGCTCTGGGTCACGAGCACCATGATCGAGGGCGAGCGGATCCCCGTATTTCCGCCGCTGCTGCACTGGTTCTACATCCGTAACTCGGGGGCGGCGTTCTCGATCGGTGAGAACGTCACGTGGGTGTTCACGATCATCATGGCTGCCGTGTCCGTCGCCATCCTGCTGCAGCTGCGCAAGCTCGGCTCGCTCTGGTGGGCGTTGGCGCTGGGGCTGCTGCTCGGCGGCGCACTCGGGAACCTGACGGACCGGCTGTTCCGCGAGCCGTCGTTCGCGATGGGCCACGTGGTGGACTTCATCCAGCTCCCAAACTTCGCGATCTTCAACATCGCCGACTCGGCCGTGGTCTCCGCCGTCGTGATTATCTGCCTGCTCACCCTCCGCGGGATCTCCCTGGACGGCTCGCGCCACACGAAGGATACGGTGGCCAAAGATGTCTGAAACTACCTCAGGAAACGCCGCGGAAGAAATGCCGCACGATCTGGCGCCGGACGTGGCCGACAGCCTCGCTGACGACGTGGCCGACGACGTGGCCGCAGATGCTGCCGCCGAAGCCGGCGCGTCACCCGCCGGGCACCGTCAATTCACGGTCCCGGAGGACCTGGCCGGTTCCCGCGTGGACGCCGGCCTGGCCAGGCTGATGGACATCTCCCGCTCCCAGGCAGCCGTCCTGATCGCCGAAGGCAACGTCACCAGCAATGCCAGGAGCGTCGGAAAGTCCCTCAAGCTCACCCCCGGCACCGTACTCGACGTCGTCGTGCCGAACCGCAGGGACCCCCTGGAAATCGTGGAGGAAGTAGTGGACGACCTGTTGATCCTGCTGGACGATGACGAATTTGTTGTCATCGACAAACCGGTCGGCGTGGCAGCCCACCCCTCGCCGGGCTGGGTGGGACCCACCGTGGTGGGCGGGCTCGCCGGGCTCGGCTACCGGATTTCGACGTCGGGCGCCCCGGAGCGCTCCGGCATCGTCCACCGGCTCGACGTCGGAACCTCGGGTGTCATGGTGGTCGCCAAGACCGAAAATGCCTACACCGCGCTCAAGCGCGCCTTCAAGGAACGCACCGTGGACAAGGTCTACCACGCCGTCGTCCAGGGGCTCCCCGATCCGCTGGCGGGCACCATCGACGCGCCCATCGGCCGCCACCCGGGCCACGACTGGCGGTTCGCCGTGATCGAGGACGGCCGTGATTCGGTGACGCACTACGAGGTCCTGGAAGCCTTCGGGAAAGCCTCGCTCGTGGAGGTGCACCTCGAAACGGGCCGCACCCACCAGATCCGCGTGCACTTCGCGGCCCTGCGCCACCCCTGCGCCGGTGACCTGACCTACGGTGCGGACCCGCGGCTGGCCGCCACCCTCGGGCTGACCCGGCAATGGCTGCACGCCCGGGAACTCTCCTTCGACCACCCGCGGACCGGGGAGCGGGTCACCGTTGCCAGCGAGTACCCGGAGGACCTGAAGTATGCGCTCACGGTCCTGGAATCCGGAGACGCCTGAGCCGTCCGGCTGGGCGTCCTGATCTCCTCCGGCTCTTAGTTTGGGCCGACGGGACCCGCCGGCCTGTCCGGCAGGTTCCGTTCCCACGGCCGTGGTTGCACGCCGCCGTCGTCGCTCGGCACTAGAATGGTGCGGTGACTTCCAGCAACGACTCGTTTGTCCATCTCCACAACCACACCGAGTACTCGATGCTGGACGGTGCCGCCCGGCTCGGTGAGCTGTTCGACGAAACCGAGCGGCTCGGCATGCCGGCCCTCGCCACGACGGACCACGGCTACCTGTTCGGCGCCTTCGACTTCTGGAAGCGGGCAACCGACCAGGGCATCAGGCCCATCATCGGCGTCGAAGCCTATGTGACTCCCGGGACTGCCCGCACGGACAAGACCCGCGTGCGGTGGGGCGAGGAGCAGCCAGCGCAAGGATGACATTTCCGGCGGTGGCTCGTACACGCACATGACCCTGCTCAGCTACAACAACGTGGGCATGCGGAACCTCTTCCGGGCGTCCTCGATCGCCTCATTGGACTCGGTCTTCGGCAAATGGCCCCGGCTGGACCGCGAGCTGCTGAACACCTACTCGGAAGGGCTCATCGCCACCACCGGCTGCCCCTCCGGTGAGGTCCAGACCCGGCTGCGGCTCGGCCAGTACCGCGAAGCGCTTGAGGCCGCGGCCGAGTTCCGCGACATCTTCGGTGCGGAGAACTACTTCTGCGAGCTCATGGACCACGGCCTGGACATCGAGCGGCGCGTCACGGGCGATCTGCTGCGCCTGGCCAAGGACCTGAACCTGCCGCTGGTGGCCACCAACGACCTGCACTACACGCACGAGCACGACGCGAAGGCCCACGAGGCCCTGCTGGCCATCCAGTCCGGTTCAACCCTCCTGGAGCCGACCTACGACAACGGCGGCTCGCGCTTCGCCTTCTCCGGCAGCGGCTACTACCTGAAGTCACCGCAGGAAATGCGGGAGCTGTTCCGCGACCACCCGGAGGCGTGCGACAACACGCTCCTGATCGCCGAGCGCTGCGAAGTCTCGTTCAACACCGGCGCCAACTACATGCCCCGGTTCCCCTGCCCGGAGGGGGAGGACGAAACGTCCTGGCTGGTCAAGGAAGTCGACAAGGGACTCCAGTACCGCTACCCCCACGGCATCCCGGACAAGGTCCGCAAGCAGGCCGACTACGAGCTCGAAGTCATCACCTCCATGGGCTTCCCGGGCTACTTCCTGGTGGTGGCCGACTTCATCAACTGGGCCAAGAACAACGGCATCCGGGTCGGTCCCGGGCGTGGCTCGGGTGCTGGCTCCATGGTGGCGTACGCCATGCGCATCACCGACCTTGACCCGTTGCACCATGGCCTGATCTTCGAGCGGTTCCTCAACCCGGACCGCGTCTCCATGCCCGACTTCGACGTCGACTTCGATGACCGGCGCCGCTCCGAAGTGATCGACTACGTCACGCGGAAGTATGGCGACGAGCGTGTGGCGATGATCGTCACCTACGGCACCATCAAGACCAAGCAGGCCCTGAAGGACTCTTCACGCGTGCTCGGCTACCCGTTCAGCATGGGCGAGCAGCTGACCAAGGCCCTGCCGCCGGCCGTGATGGCCAAGGACATTCCGCTGGCCGACATTCAGAACCCCCAGTCCAAGCGCTACAGCGAAGCCGGTGACTTCCGCCAGCTGATCAGCACCGACCCGGAGGCTGCCAAGGTCTTCGAGACGGCGCTGGGCATTGAGGGCCTGAAGCGGCAATGGGGCGTGCACGCCGCCGGCGTCATCATGTCCTCGGACCCCATCATCGACGTGATTCCGATCATGCGCCGCTTCCAGGACGGCCAGGTCATTACCCAGTTCGACTATCCGACGTCCGAGGGCCTCGGCCTGATCAAGATGGACTTCCTCGGGCTGCGAAACCTGACGATCATTTCCGATGCCCTGGAAAACATCAAAATGAACCGCGGCATCGACCTCGACCTCGAAACCCTGGAATTGGACGACACGGCGTCCTACGAGCTGCTGGCCCGGGGAGACACGCTGGGCGTTTTCCAGCTCGACGGCGGACCGATGCGCTCCCTGCTCAAGCTGATGAAGCCTGACAACTTCGAAGACATCTCCGCCGTGCTGGCCCTCTACCGGCCCGGTCCCATGGGCGCGAACGCGCACACCGACTACGCGCTGCGCAAGAACAAGATCCAGGAAGTCATTCCGATCCACCCGGAGCTCGAGGAACCGCTGTCCGAGATCCTCGGCGGGACCTACGGTCTGATCGTGTACCAGGAGCAGGTCATGGCCGTGGCACAGAAGCTCGCCGGCTATACCCTCGGCCAGGCCGACATCCTGCGCCGCGCCATGGGCAAGAAGAAGAAATCCGAGCTGGACAAGCAGTTCGCCGGCTTCTCCCAGGGCATGCAGGACAACGGCTACTCCATGGCCGCGGTCAAGACCCTCTGGGACATCCTGCTGCCGTTCTCCGACTACGCCTTCAACAAGGCGCACTCGGCCGCCTACGGCGTGATCTCCTACTGGACCGCGTACCTGAAGGCGCACTACGCGCCGGAGTATATGGCTGCCCTGCTGACCTCGGTGGGTGACGACAAGGACAAGTCGGCCATCTACCTCAACGAATGCCGGCGGATGGGCATCACGGTGCTGCCGCCCGACGTCAATGAGTCAGCCCTCAACTTCACCCCGGTTGGCACCGACATCCGCTTCGGCATGGGGGCCATCCGCAACGTCGGCGTGAACGCCGTCGAAGCCATGGTGGCGGCGCGCGAAAAAGAAGGCGCCTACACGTCCTTCAAGGACTACCTCCTGAAGGTCCCCGCGGTGGTCTGCAACAAGCGCACCATCGAATCCCTGATCAAGGCCGGCGCCTTCGACTCGCTCGGCCATCCCCGGCGGGCCCTGGCCATGATCCATGAGGAAGCGATCGACTCCGTCATCACCCTCAAGCGCAACGAAGCGATCGGCCAGTTCGACCTCTTCGCCGGCTTTGAGGACCAGGAGCCCGAGGCTTCGCTCAGCACGGAGATCCCCGACCTGCCGGAGTGGGAGAAGAAGGACAAACTGGCGTTCGAGCGCGACATGCTGGGCCTCTACGTCTCCGACCACCCGCTGCAAGGGCTGGAAGGCCTCCTGAGCCAGCACGCCGACCGGTCGATCACCTCGATCATCGCCGAAGACGGCCCGCCGGACGGCTCGATCGTGACCATCGCGGGCATGATCACCTCACTCAGCCGAAGGATCGCCAAGGCAAGCGGCAACGCCTACGCCCGCGCCGAAATTGAGGACCTCGCCGGTTCCATGGAGGTCATGTTCTTCGGCCAGGTCTACGGCCCGATCGCGTCGGTACTGGCGGAGGACCTGATTGTGGTGGTCAAGGGCCGCCTGCAGCGGCGCGACGACGGCGCCGTCACCCTGAACTGCATGGAACTTTCCGTGCCGGACCTCAGCGACAGCCAGAACGGGCCCGTGGTGATCACCATGGCCACGCACAAGGCCACCGAGGCCGTGGTCACTGAGTTGGGCGACGTGCTGCGCACCCACCGCGGAAACTCCGAGGTCCGGCTGCACCTGCAAGGCGACACCCGGGTGGAGGTCATGGGCCTGCCGGTGCATTTGCGCGTCAATCCGAGCCCGTCGCTGTTCGGCGATTTGAAAGTGCTGCTCGGCCCGACGTGCCTGGACAACTAGTGCGGACAACTAGTGCGGGCAACTCGCGCGGCCGGCGTCCTCAGATCTCGTAGTCGAGCGGAACGGGCTGGCTGTAGGCCCCGGAGTGGTAGAGCAGGGGAGTGCCGTCCTCGCCGACCTGGCCCTCCACCACCTCGACCACCACAACGGCGTTGTTCTCGAAGGAGAGCCGCATCTGGACCTTGCCGATCAGCCAGCCGCTGACTCCCTTGAGCACGGGCACCTCGTGGGGTCCGAGCTCCCAGTGGTCGCCGTCGAACCGGTTGCCGGCCCGGGCGAAGCGGTCGGCGAGCTCCTGGTTTTCCAGCCCGAGCATGTGCACGCCAATGTAGGTCGTGTTCGCCACGGCCGGCCAGGAGCTGGAGGTCCTGGCCATGTTGAACGTGAAGCGCGGCGGCTTGGCGGACAGCGAGGCCACGGAGGTTGCCGTGAATCCGAACGGGACACCGTTGTGGTTGGCCGTGATGATGGCCACGCCCGCCGCGTGCCGGCGGAACATTTCCTTGAACGTCCCCTCGAAGATTCCGTCATCTGTGGCCACTGCTATCCAACTCCCTGCTGCACGTGCGTGTCGTACTTCCTACTCTGCCAGCGTATTGCGCCCGTGATCGAGTGCGGCATTTTGTTTACTTCTGCCGTCATGTGCTGCCGGGAGGAGTCATGCGCCGGCGGAATCCTTGTTACGGTTTGTTGCATGACACAGCCCGCAGTAGACGGCCCCGTCCACCCCGCCGGGGAGCCCGCGCAGCCGGTGGAGCCCGCGTATCCCGGGCAGCAGCCCGGACCCGGCGGGACCCCGTGGCGGAAGGCCGCCGTCATCGCCGCCGCCGGCGTCCCGGTGGGGTTGCTCTGGTGGCTGCTGGCGCCGTCGGGCCTGAATCTCCTGACGGGAGACCCGGACCTCGCCGCCGGCACCAACACTGCAACCTGGCTGCCCAGGGACCTCGTGCTGGCAGGACTGTGCCTGCTCGCGGGGTGCATCGCAGGGTCGTTCGTGGCGGGCACCAAGCACCATCAGCCCGGCACCGGCACCGTCATCCTGGTGGTCCTGGCCGGCGTTGCCGGTGCGCTCATCGCGTGGGGAACCGGCGTGCTCAGCGCCCAGTGGTGGGGAGCGCCGGCAGATACCTCGGCCAGCGTCAGCGTGGCCTTCTCACTTCGCTCCTATGCGGTCCTGGCCATCTGGCCCGCGGCGATCGCCCTGGCCATCTTCCTGAACAGCCTCTTCCCGGGCTCCGGCGGCAAACCCCGCCGCTGACGCCGGTGCCTGTGACGGTGCGGGCGCCCGCGTCACAGCGTCGGCCCGCCGCGGCCGGGCACGTAAAATGATCGGGTGAGCCTAACTCCTGACAGCCCCGTGACCCCGATAACCGCCGCCCTGAACTTCCGCACGGTGGACGTGCGCGGTGCGCAACTGTCCCTCGCCGGACTCCGCGCGGCCGTGCCGCGCGCCCAGCCGGGCACCATGGCCGACGCCGAGGGCAAGGTCCTGGACATCATCGCCGCCGTCCGCACGCGGGGCTTCGGCGCACTCCGGGAGCTGGCGCTTGCCTTCGACGGCGTGGAGCAGGCGCATCCCCGGGTCCCGGCCGAGGCGCTGCGTGCGGCGCTTGAGGGCCTGGATCCGGCTGTGCGCGCGGCACTCGAGGAGTCCATCAAGCGGGCCCGCGCGTTCGCCGACGCGCAGCGCCCGGCGAACATCGACGTCGAACTCGGCGAAGGCGCCGTCGTCAGCCAGAACTGGGTGCCGGTGGCGCGTGTGGGGCTCTATGTCCCCGGCGGCCTGGCGGTCTACCCGTCCTCGGTGATCATGAACGTGGTCCCGGCTCTGGCCGCGGGCGTCGAATCGATTGCCCTGGCCTCGCCGCCACAAAAGAACTTCGGCGGCCTCCCGCACCCCACGATCCTGGCGGCGGCCTGCCTGCTGGGCATCGAGGAGGTCTACGCGATCGGCGGGGCGCAGGCCATCGCCGCCTTCGCTTACGGCATCCCGGCCGACTCATCCGACGGCGGAAACCTGCCCGGGATCGACCCCGTGGATGTCGTGACCGGTCCGGGCAATATCTTCGTGGCGACTGCCAAGCGGCTGGTCAAGGGGGTCGTGGGGATCGATTCCGAGGCCGGTACCACGGAGATTGCGATCCTCGCGGACTCCACCGCCAGTCCCGCCCTCGTGGCCGCGGACCTCATCAGCCAGGCAGAGCACGACCCCAAGGCGGCATCGGTCCTGTTCACCGACTCCGAGGCCCTCGCTGCCGACGTCCGGGTGGAGCTTGAACGGCAGGCCGCTGCCACCAAGCACTCCAGCCGCGTCCGCGAGGCACTCTCGGGCCCGCAATCCGGGGTGGTGCTGGTCGAGGACCTGGAGCAGGGCATCGCCGCCTGCGACGCGTACGCCGCGGAACACCTTGAAATCATGACGGCAGATGCCGCCCGGGTGGCCGGCCGGATCCGCAGCGCCGGTGCGATTTTCGTGGGCGACTACAGCCCCGTGAGCTTGGGCGACTACTGCGCAGGCTCCAACCATGTGCTGCCCACCAGCGGCACGGCGGCCTTCTCCTCCGGACTGAACGTGACCACGTTCCTGCGGGCCATCCAGGTCATCAACTACACCCGCTCCGCATTGGAGCAGGTCAGCGGCCACATCGTCAGCCTCTCCGGCGCGGAGGACCTACCGGCGCACGGCGCGGCCGTAACGGTGCGGTTCGCCGCCCGGTAACCAGGGGCCAGACCACTACATGTAGTAATTACAGGCTTGTTATTCAGCTACATCTAGTCGTAAACTGGGGACGAGGAAATGCGACAGGGGAGGAACCGACATGTATTGCCCGTTCTGCCGGAACCCTGATTCGCGCGTCGTGGACAGCCGGATCGCCGATGACGGCTCCGCCATCCGGCGCCGCCGGCAGTGCCCCGAATGCGGCCGTCGGTTCACCACGGTGGAAACCACCAGCCTGACCGTCATCAAGCGCTCCGGCGTCGGTGAGCCGTTCAGCCGCAGCAAGGTCATCAACGGCGTCCGCAAGGCCTGCCAGGGGCGACCGGTTACCGAAGACGATCTCGCCCTGCTGGCCCAGGAAGTCGAGGAGGCGATCCGGGCCTCCGGCGCCGCCGAAATCGATGCCCACGAAGTCGGGCTGGCAATCCTGGAGCCGCTGCAGCGTCTCGACGAGGTGGCCTACCTGCGGTTCGCGAGCGTTTACCAGGCCTTCGAATCGCTGGAGGACTTCGAAGCGGCGATTTCCCTGCTTCGCCATGAGGCGGAGTCCAAGGGCCGGGACGGCAAGAGCCCGGAGAAACGTCCGCTTCAGGCGCCGTCGTAATTCGTGTGATTCTTTTGTCGTAGTGACTGTGTCCTAGGATCCACCACAGACTCCGGTGGTGGCAGCGGAGGGGAAGCCGCGGCCACCACCGGCTCCACCAAAAAGTTGAGCTATCACTCCGGGTCGTTCCCAGCGTTCAGAACGACCCGGAGTGATAGCTCAACTGGCTTTCACAGCCTGTTGGAATCTTATTTGGCCAGCTTGTGCTTCAGGGCAATCTCGATGGCCGCGCCCACGATCCCGGCGTCATTCTTCAGCTCGGCCGGGACGATCGGAGTGCGCAGCTTCAGGTGCGGCAGGTACTCGTTGGAACGCTTGGAGATGCCGCCGCCCACAATGAAGAGCTCGGGGGAGAATAGGAACTCCACGTGGGAGAAGTAGCGCTGCAGCAGCACGCTGTACTCTTCCCAGCTCAGGCCCTCGCGCTCACGGGCCACGGCCGAGGCCTTGGTCTCGGCGTCGAAGCCGTCGATCTCCAGGTGGCCGAGTTCGGCGTTGGGAACCAGCTTGCCGTCGAAGATGAAGGCCGAACCGATGCCGGTGCCAAGGGTGATCACCAGCACGGTGCCGGCGATCCCCTCGCCAGCACCGAAGCGGGCCTCGGCGAGGCCGGCGGCGTCGGCGTCATTGATGACCTCCACGGGGCGGCCAAGACGCGCCGTGAGCATGGCATCGATGTCGGCTTCCAGCCACGACTTGTCCACATTTGCGGCCGAGTGGACCACACCGTGCTGAATGATGCCGGGGAAGGTGACTCCGACTGGGCTGCTGGCGTCGGGGGCGTCGGGACGTGCCGTGAGTTCGGCGACAACCTGGGCGACGACTTCGGCCACTGACTCGGGGGTGGAGGGCTGCGGCGTGGGGAAGCGCACGCGGTCACCGATCAGCTTCCCCTTCTTCAGGTCCACGATCCCGCCCTTGATACCGGTGCCGCCGATGTCAATGCCGATCAGGGGGGCGTTCTTCTTCGACTTTTCGTCCTTCTTGGCCAATGTCGTTCCGTTCGTGGCAGGGGCGGGCTGGAGTGACCGGGCAGGGCCGGCGGGTGAAAGAGCGGGGATGTTCGGGGAAATAGCGCGTGGAGCGGGGTCAGGGCAGCGTGAGGACCTCGGCGCCGGACTCCGTGACGAGCAGGGTGTGCTCGAACTGGGCAGTGCGCTTGCGGTCGCGGGTCACGACGGTCCATTCATCGGCCCACATGTCCCAGTCAACGGTGCCCAGGGTCAGCATTGGCTCGATCGTGAACACCATACCGGTTTCCATGGTGGTGTTGTATGCCGGGGCGGCGTCGTAATGCGGAATGATCAGCCCGGTGTGGAACGCTTCGCCGACGCCGTGTCCGGTAAAGTCGCGGACCACGCCGTAGCCGAAGCGTTTCGCGTAGGACTCGATGGTCCGGCCGATCACGTTGATTTCACGTCCCGGGGCTACAGCCCGGATGGCGCGGTTCAGCGATTCCCGGGTGCGCTCGACGAGGAGGCGGGATTCCTCATCGACATCGCCGACAAGGAAGGTGTAGTTGGTGTCGCCATGAACGCCGCCGATGAAGGCCGTGATGTCGATGTTGAGGATGTCGCCGTCCCGGACCACCGTGCTGTCCGGGATCCCGTGGCAGATGACCTCATTCAGGGAGGAACAGAGGGACTTCGGAAAGCCCCGGTATCCGAGGGTGGAGGGATACGCGTTGTGGTCCAGCAGGAACTCGTGGCCCACCCGGTCCAGATGGTCAGTGGTGACGCCGGGTTCGATGTGCTTGCCGACCTCTACAATGGCCTGCGCGGCGATTTTGGAAGCGATCCTGATCTTTTCGATGGTCTCTGCCGACTTGATCTCTGATCCTGTGAACTTTGCAGGACCCGGCTTGCCCACATATTCCGGTCGCGGGATGGACGGCGGTACGGGAAGCTGCGGGCTCACTGTCCCCGGGACAAGCGTGCCGATGGGTGCAGTTGAGGCTAGAGAAGGCATAGATTGATCATATAAGCCCCCGGGCCCGGCCCGGAAAACAGAGCCCGGAAAACAAAGCCCGGAAAACAGAGCCCAGAAAATACATCCGGAAAAATTGCAGGAAACAGCCGGAAACTGCCAAGGAGCCCCGATGCCCGAATACTGGTACAACGTCAACACTCACGAGATCGAGGAAGACGCGATGTCCGACTGGAGTCAGTTGATCGGACCGTACAAGACCCGCGAGGAAGCCGAACACGCCCTGGAAAAGGTCAAGGCGCGTAACGAGGCGTGGGACAAGGACGAGGACGACTAGCCCGTCCGGCCTGCCGCGCCAGTGAGGGCATCCGACGGCAATCGCGGATCGGACACCCCGCACGGGGACTCATTTTTCCCACCCGTCATTCTCACCCTGTGAGGGTGAGTGCGGGCCGGCTACGGCCAGCCATACTGAGAAAATGCCGACGAGCGTTACCCGCACCCGCGGCGCCCGATTCACCGATCTGGTCAGGCTGGCCGTTGCCTGGGCTGCCTCGACTGTAGCCCTCATTATCACCGGCGCGCTGCTGCCGGGGTTCTCAGCAACCAGCTGGTGGGCATACGCCGCCGTGGCAGCGGTGGCCGGCGTCGTCGGTCTGGTCCTCCGCCCCGCGCTGGTGGAGATCTCCGCCAGGGTGGGCTGGCTCGCGGTGCTCCTCATCGCTCTGATCGGGCAGGCTGTTATCATGTACGTCGCCATCCGCCTGGTGCCCGGCATCGAGTCGACGCCATGGACGGCCATTGCCGCAACCTGGGTAAGTGCCGTCGTGGGCACGCTTATCTCGTGGGCCACCACTGCCGGAACTGATGACGGCCTGATCACCTCGCTGGCCGGAAGGGCACGCCGGCAGGAAACCGTGACCGATCCCGAGGTTGACGGCGTCCTGTTCGTGCAGCTCGACGGCGTCCCCTTCCCGGTGCTGCAGTGGGCGGTCCAGTCCGGGGCGGTACCCCATATCCGGCGCTGGCTGACATCGGGGGACTACAAGTTCCGTGAATGGACTCCCCAGCTGCCATGCACCACGCCAGCCAGCCAGCTGGGCATTCTGCACGGCACCGTAGACGGGATTCCCGCCTTCCGGTGGTATGACCGCGAACTCAACCGGGTCCTGGTTGCCAACCGTCCGGCAGACGCCCGGGTGATCGAGGAAAGGCACAGCACCGGCCAAGGCCTGCTCTGCGACGATGGCGTCTCCATTTCGAACCTGTTCACCGGTGACGCGCCCCGATCGCTGTTGACGATGAGCCGGGTGGAGGTACAGCGCGGCTCCACCCAAACCCGTCGTGCGTTCGCCTGGTTCTTCGCCTCGCCGAACGGATTTATGCGCAGCTTCACGCGGACCGTCGGGGAGATCGTGAAGGAGCGTTGGCAGGCCCGGAGACAGGTCAAGCGTGACCTCAACCCGCGTGTGCATCGGGACTGGACCTTCGCCCTGCTGCGAGCAGTCACAAACGCTCTGCTGCGAGACCTGAACACGGCCTTGGTGGCAGAGGAGATGCGTCGAGGTACGAAGAGCATCTATGTCGACTATGTCGACTACGACGAGATCGCCCACCACGCAGGCATGTTCCGGCCCGAGTCGCTCGCCGCCCTGGACGGCTTGGACCGCACGCTCGGATCCCTGGCCCAGCTCGCCGGGTCCGCCCCCCGCCGCTATCGGCTGGTAGTGCTCTCGGACCACGGCCAGTCCCAAGGCACCCCGTTCGCCGACCGGTATGGCCAGACGCTCGGCGATCTGTGTGCGGAACTCATGAACGAACACGTTCAGAACGTGGATGCGTCCGTCGAAGGGCTCGGGCGCGCGGACTCCATCGCTGGCGACATCGCGGCCGGCGGGGTGACCGGGAAACTCGCCGGGCGCGCCGATGAGGTGCTGACCAGGGCACAACAGACGTCGGCACAGCAGACTTCTGGCCCAGGCGACGCCGCCGAGGATCCGGTGGTCGTGCTGGGCTCAGGCAACCTGGGCCTGGTCTACGTGCGGGGTGACCGGCGCTTTACTCTCCAAGCCCTCGAGCGTCAGTGGCCAGCCCTGATCCCCGGCCTGGCAGGCCATCCCGGCGTCGGGTTTGTCGCCGGCATCGATGAAGACGGCCGGGCGTGGGTGATCGGAAGCAGTGGGCGCCTGAGCATCGCGAGCGGTGACGTGGAGGGCACTGACCCGTTGGCCGGCTTCGGGTCCCATGCGGCGCGCGTGCTCCGGCGTGCGCTGATGCACCCCGAGGCACCGGATCTATACGTCAACAGCACGGTCGATCCCGTGACCGGCGACGTCGCAGCGTTCGAAGGCCTCGTCGGCTCCCACGGGGGTCTCGGCGGTTGGCAGGACCGCGCCGTGCTGATCGGCCCGGCCGATCTCATGGCGGGGCTGCCCGAGCGGATCGAAGGTGCCGGAGAACTCCACCGGGTGCTGGTGTCGATGCTCGAGTCCTGCGGCCAGCGCGCCACGACGGTCCTCCCGAGCCTTGAGCGGCTCACACGGGCGCTACCCATGACTGGCCGGGAGCGAGGACGACTGCCGTGCAGCCAGGAGCCTGCTCCGCCACCGCGCCGGCAAACCGGTGCCCAGGCTGCTCGAGCCAGCTCCGGGCAAAGTGTGTGAAGAACGGAGGGTGCAGCGTTCCCCAGTGCACCGGTATTGCGAACCGTGCGCCGCTCATCGCGACAGCCCGGGCGGCGCTCTCCGGAGACAGGTGTCCTGCCGAGAGCCGCGGTCCCCATCCCCAGACCGGCACCAAGGCGACATCGACGGGCCCTCCCGCCATGGCGGGGATCGCGGCCATCTCGGGATACAACCCCGTGTCACCGGCGATCCAGACGATGCCCGATGGCCCCCGAACCAGCTGGCCATTGGCGTCGTTAGGACGGTGCGGCATGGGGCGGCTACGATGCTCGGCCGGGACCTGGCGAATCTGGACCCCGCGGCCTACCGGGGTCCAGTTGTCCCCCAGGGGAACTGTGTGCGTCAGCTTTCGGCGACGCAACCAGGCAACGTTCGCCGGAGCACTCATGAGCGCTGCCCCGCGCAACATGCGCAGGGAGCGCAACTCGGCGTGGTCGTGGTGTAGGTGGGAGATTAGCACCACGTCCGGCCGGCTCCACGACGCCGGGTCCGGACGCGGTGCCAGGCGTCGCAACAGCCCGGCATGGGGCCGAAGCAGGGGATCGGTCAGGACCCGAACCCCGTCGAGATCCACAACCACCGTGGAGTGACCAAGCCAGGTGATTCTCATGCCGGGCGTAGCCCGCTGTCTGCGTCAGGTGTCGCGTCAGGCCATGGCCTTTGCCTTAAGGGAATCAAACTCGGTCTGGTTGATGGCTCCGGAATCGAGCAGCGCCTTGGCGTCGGCGATCTGGCCGGCCGGGCTGGCCGACGTGCCGGCGGCCTGCTTGATGTACTCCTGCTGGGCGGCCTGCTGCTGGGCCAGTGCCTTCATCTGCCGGTCGGCCATGCTGCGGCCCCGGGCGATCAGGTAGATGAGGGCGCCGAGCCAGGGCACGAAGATCAGCAATATCACCCAGCCGGCCTTGCCCCAGCCGCTGAGCTCATGGTCGCTAAACAAGTCCATCAGGCAGCGGAACCACACCATGAGTGCGGCGATCCAGATAAAGAACCAGAAACTCCACAGCAGGACGTCCCAGAAGCTATTCGTGTCCATCGCTACTCCTCCAATCTTGTCCGCCGGAGCCAGACCCAGCGCTTCGCGCATGAAACCGTCCGGGCCGGCGGAGCATCTGCTGAGGCCCTGATGCAGACCTTAATGGTCAGCCTGACGTCTACGGAGGCGCAACGCATCGTCCGTGAAGGATGAGGTGTGGGCGCAGCCGCAGGGCTGCTACGCGGATCCGGAGGGACCGAGGCCCGCGGGAGACCGCTAGAAGGAGTGCTCCGGGCCGGGGAACTGGCCGGCACGCACGTCCTCGCCGTAGGCCGTCGCGGCGTCGCTGAGCGACGTGCGCAGGTCCGCGTACTGCTTGACGAATTTCGCCATCTTGCCGCCGCGCAGGCCCGCCATGTCCTGCCACACCAGGACCTGTCCGGTGGTGGCGCTGCCGGCGCCGATGCCGACGGTGGGGACCTCGATGGCGGCATCCACGGCGGCCGCCGTGGCGGCAGGGACCATTTCCATGAGCACGCAGAACGCGCCGGCGTCGGCCAGCGCGACGGCGTCGTCGATCAACCGCTGGGCGTCATCGCCGCGGCCCTGGACCCGGTAACCGCCGAGGGCGTGCTCGCTCTGCGGGGTGAAGCCGATGTGCGCCATGACCGGGATGCCTGCCTGGACCATGGCGCGGACAGTCTCGGCGTAGAATTTTCCGCCTTCGATCTTGACCGCGTGGGCCAGGCCCTCTTTCAGGAACCGAACGCCGGTGGCCACCGCCTGCTGGGGGGAGACCTCGTAGCTGCCGAACGGCAGGTCCGCGACCACCAGGGCCCGCCGCGCGGAGCGGGCGACGGCCCGGCACAGCGGGAGGAGCTCGTCCACCGTCACGGGAAGGCTGGTCTCGTTGCCGAAGACGTTATTGGAGGCCGAATCGCCCACCAGGAGCACCTCGATGCCTGCCTGGTCAAAAATCTCGGCGGTGTACTGGTCATAGGCGGTGAGCATGGCGAAGCGCTCACCGTTGACCTTGGCCTGGTGAAGATGATGCGTCCGGATCCTGGCCGCCGGTTTCCGGGACGCCTCTGCAGCAGCGCCAGTGCCAGTGCCAGCACCAGTGCCACCGCCGGTGGTCCCGCCTGTGGTCGTGCCCGTGGTTCCGGAAGAGACAGCTGCTGAAGGCGCTGCCGGGCCGTTGCCGTAGGGGGCCGCAAGTTCTGCGGGCGTGCTGGAATCAGAGCTGTTACTTGTGGCCATGCCACGAGCGTAATGCGATACGAAGTGTCGCAGCTACCGGGGAACGCTCCGGTTGTCCGTGAATCACGTCACACGGGCGCGCCCTGGTGGCGGCGCAGCGCCGCAGCACGCCGCGAAATCGTCCGCCTTTGTGTTAACGGTGTGTTACGCGGGGGGCCGGCTTCAGCAATCGGTGGCAATGCTTAGTAAAGTGAAGCGTGAGAAGCCGCGGGGCCCATGAAAGGCGGGCCTGGGGCGGATGGAAGAACCGGAAAGAGGCCAGTATGGACCGCCAGCAAGAGTTTGTCCTGCGGACGATCGAAGAGCGCGATGTGCGGTTTGTGCGCCTTTGGTTCACCGACGTCGTGGGATCGCTCAAATCCGTGGCCCTGGCCCCGGCGGAAGTGGAGGGCGCCTTCGAGGAAGGACTCGGATTCGACGGGTCATCGATCGAGGGCCTGGCCCGCGTCTTTGAATCCGACATGCTCGCCCAGCCGGATCCGGCCACGTTCCAGATCCTGCCGTGGCGCGGCGAGACCGAGGCGACCTCGCGGATGTTCTGCGACATCCTGACGCCCGACGGCGAACCCTCCGCCGCGGACCCGCGCAACGTCCTTAAGCGCAACCTGGCCAAGGCCGCGGACATGGGCTTCACCTGCTACACCCACCCGGAGATCGAGTTCTACCTGCTCAAGTCCCAGCACCCGGGCCCCGACGGCGCGCCGGTGCCGGTGGACGAGGGCGGCTACTTTGACCACGTCCCGGGCGGCGTGGCCCAGGACTTCCGCCGGACCGCCGTGACCATGCTCGAATCGGTGGGCATCTCCGTGGAATTCAGCCACCACGAGGCCGGCCCGGGCCAGAACGAAATCGACCTGCGCTACGCCGACGCGCTGCAGACCGCGGACAACATCATGACCTTCCGGACAGTCATCAAGGAAGTCGCGCTGCAACAGGGCACATATGCCACCTTCATGCCCAAGCCCTTCACCGCCCACCCGGGCTCCGGCATGCACACGCACTTCTCGCTCTTCGAAGGCGACACGAACGCCTTCTACGAGGCCGGTGCAGAGTTCCAGCTTTCCGAGACGGCGCGCCAGTTCATTGCCGGCATCCTCAAGCACGCACCCGAATTCACGGCCGTGACCAACCAGTTCGTGAACTCCTACAAGCGGCTCTGGGGTGGGGGAGAGGCGCCGAGCTACCTGAGCTGGGGCCACAACAACCGCTCCGCGCTGGTCCGCGTTCCGCTGTACAAGCCCGGCAAGGGCCAGTCCGCGCGGATCGAATACCGTGGCATCGACTCCGCCGCCAACCCCTACCTGGCTTACGCCGTGCTCCTCGGTGCCGGCCTCAAGGGCATCGAGGAGGGCTACCAGCTCCCCGCGGCGGCGGAGGACGACATCTGGTCGCTGAGCTCGGCGGAACGCCGCGCCATGGGCCACGACCCGCTGCCGGCGAGCCTGCACGACGCAATCCGGACCATGGAGGATTCCGAACTCATGCCGCAGATTCTCGGCGAGCAGGTGTTCGAGCACTTCTTGCGCAACAAGCGTGCAGAATGGCAGGACTACCGCCTCCAGGTGACGCCCTACGAACTGCAACGCAATCTCGGCATTCTGTAGGCTGCCCCAATGAGCCTGGCACGACGCCTCATTGCCGCCGGCTTCAGTGATCTCGACAAGGGCGAGCGGTTCCTGGCGGCCCGGGAACTGGAGGGGCTCGACCAGGATGCCCTCTTTGCGGGGCTGCAGCTGGCGGCGAACCCGGACACAGCCCTCCAGTCCCTGGTCCGGCTGATCGAGAAGCACCCGGAACTGCGCAAGCTTGCCGTCGCGGACACGGAAAGCAGCGAACCGCTGTACCGGGTCCTGGGGGCCTCCGAGGCACTCGGTGAGTTCCTCATCCGCCACCCCGAGCACCTCGACGCCTTCGAAGTCCGGGTCAGTCCGGAACCGCTGGCCGCGGACGCCGTGGCCCTGAGGGCCCGGCTGCTGCAGTCCGTGCAGGCCGATCCCAAGTCTGCCCGGCCGGTGGCGGCCCTTAGCGGACAAGAAGCCTATGCCGCCCTGCGGACCGCCTACAGGCGTGGGCTCGTGGAGCTGGCCATCAAGGACCTGTGCGCAGCCGCTCCGCTGGACTTCATGCCGGCTGCGGGGGCGGAACTGGCAGATCTCGCCGGCGCCGCCCTCGAGGCGGCCCTCGCCGTGTCCCGGGCCGAGGCGGCGGAGAAGTTCGAGGCCGCGGAGGTGGCCGACGTCGGTCTCGCCGTGATCGGCATGGGCAAGTGCGGTGCCCGCGAACTGAACTACATTTCCGACGTCGACGTCATCTACGTGATCGATTCCGGGGCGCTGGAGGACACCCTGGCCACTACCATCGGCACCGTCCTGGCCGCCGGGATCTCGCGGGCGATCATGTCCACGAGCCGCGAACCCGGGCTGTGGGAAGTCGATGCCAACCTCCGGCCGGAGGGAAAGTCCGGGCCGCTGGTCCGGACGCTGGCCTCACACGAAAGCTATTACGCGCGCTGGGCCGAGAGCTGGGAATTCCAGGCCCTCCTGAAGGCCCGGACCATCGCCGGCGACACCTCCCTGGGGGCCCGCTACGAAGCGGCCGTGACGCCCTTGATCTGGTCCTCGGCAGGCCGGGAAGGCTTTGTCGAATCCGTCCGCGCCATGCGCCGCCGCGTCACCGAGCACATTCCAGCCGAAGAGGAACAGCGGCAGATCAAGCTGGGCCGCGGCGGACTGCGCGACGTCGAATTCACCGTCCAGCTGCTGCAGCTCGTGCACGGCAAGTCCGATGAGTCGTTGCGCTGCCGGGACACCACCTCCGCCATCGCCGCGCTCTCCGCCGGCGGATACATCGGCCGCTCGGACGCTGCGCAGTTCGACCGCGACTACCGCTACCTGCGGCTGCTCGAACACCGCATCCAGCTGTTCCAGCTGCGCCGGACCCACCTCATGCCGGTCAACGAAGCATCGTTGCGCTCCCTCGCCAAGGCCGTCCTGGGACCGTTCTCGGCCGAGCGGCCCAAGCCGGATGCCCTGGTCGCCGCCTGGCGAAAGACCAAGCGCTCCGTGCGGGAACTCCACGAACGCATTTTCTACCGCCCACTGCTCAATACCGTCGCCACCATGAGCAGCGAAGAGGCGCGCCTGACTCCGGAAGCCGCCCAAGGCCGCCTCGCTGCGCTCGGCTACCTCGATCCGCCCGGCGCCATGCGGCACATCGAAGCCCTCACCGCCGGCGTGAGCCGGCGCGCCGCGCTCCAGCGCCAGCTCCTGCCCATCCTGCTGGACTGGCTCGCCGACGGCGTGGACCCCGACGCCGGGCTGCTCGCCTTCCGGCGCGTCAGCGAGGCCCTTGGCACGACGCACTGGTACCTGGGCATGCTCCGGGATTCGACGGCCGCGGCCGAGCGGCTCTGCCACGTGCTCGCCAACTCCAGGCTGATCGCCGACCTGTTGGAGGTTTCGCCCGAGTCCGTGGCGTGGCTTGGCACGGACAAGGAACTGGTGCCGCTCAGCTTCGAATCCCAGTGGCTTGAGATCACCTCGAAGATGTCCCGGCACGCGGACCCGGAGAGCGCCATGCGCCTGATCCGGCTGATTCGGCGCCGGGAAATCCTGCGGATCGCCATTGCGGACAGTGAGGGGCTGCTGGACCAGGACCAGGTGGGGGCAGCCCTCGCCGACACCGACCGGGCGGCCGTCCTGGGCGCACTGCGCGTTTCGGAGACCATCATCACGGCCGAGGAATCGCTGAAGACGCAGGTGCTGGTGGTCGCGATGGGCCGGCAGGGCGGCCGGGAGATCGGCTACGGCTCGGACGCCGACGTCATGTACGTCCACCGCGGCCTCCCCGGCGTGCCGGAAGAGGAGGCGCAGGCGCAGGCCTTGCAGATCGTGGGCAAGCTCTCCAGCCTGCTGACCCAGCCGCTCAAACCGGCGATCCTGGCCGAACGGGTGCTGGCGGTGGACGCGGACCTGCGCCCCGAGGGCAAGAGCGGGCCCATGGTGCGGTCCCTGGAGTCCTATGCCGAGTACTACCGCCGGTGGGCTCTCGTCTGGGAGGCCCAGGCGCTGCTGCGGGCACGCCCGATGGCCGGCGACGATGCCCTGGCCGAGGATTATGTGGCGCTGATCGATACAATCCGGTACCCGGAGTCGTTGTCTGATCAGGACGTGCGGGAGGTCCGGAGGGTCAAGGCCCGGGTCGAGGCGGAGCGACTGCCGCGCGGGGCCGATTCGGCCCGGCACCTGAAGCTTGGCCGCGGCGGGCTGAGCGACGTCGAATGGCTGGCCCAGCTGCTCCAGCTGCGGCACGCCGGCAAGCATCCGGAGCTGCGGACCACGTCCACCGTGGAGGCCCTCGAGGCGGCCGCGGCCCTCGATCTGATCGACGCGGAGGACACGGTAGTGCTGCTCGGGGCCTGGCGGCTGGCGAGCAGGATCCGGTCGGCCAACGTCATCTGGACCGGCCGGCCCTCGGACCTGCTGCCCTCCTCCCGCCGCGACCTTGAGGCCGTCGCCCGCTGGTGCGGCTACGGACAGGGCAACGCCGCAGCGCTGGAAGAGGACTACCTGCGGTTGAGCCGGCGTGCCCGGGCGGTTTTCGAACGCGTCTTCTACGGCCAGTAGCGCCTGCTGGCTGGCACTCAGTTACTCACACGATCCCTACTGACACGTGCTGCATCGCGGTGCTACCTTGGGCGGATGGCCAGGCAACTGTTTGTTAACCTTCCCGTCCGGAATCTCGATAAGACCGTTGAGTTCTTCACGGCGCTGGGATTCTCCTTCAACCCCGCCTTCACTGATGAGAACGCCACCTGCATGATCGTCAATGACGACGCGTACGTGATGTTGCTCGTCGAGTCCTACTTCAAGACCTTCACCTCGAAGTCCGTCGCCGTTGCGGCAGATCCTGCCGAGGTCATTATGTCCTTCTCGCTTGAGAGCCGTGAAGCTGTAGACGAGGTCATCCGTACCGCCCTGACTTCCGGAGGCACGGCCTCGGAGGAGGCCCAGGACTACGGCTTCATGTACACGCACAGCTTCCAGGACCCGGACGGCCACCTCTGGGAAGTCTTCTGGATGGATCCGGCCGGCCCGCCCAAGGACGCCGCGCTCTAACTCGGCCCAGCCGACCGGCGACGGCGCCCACCTCCGGCTTCGGTACGCTTTTGTCATGGTTGAAAATGTATGGCTGCTCCCGCTGAAGGACGTCGATGGCGATGCCCGCGCCATCAAACTGGGGGAGATCGCGGAGCTTGAGGTCGGCGAGGAGCAGCGTAAGTTTGTCGGCGATCCGCTGCGGATGATGCTGATCGCGCTGGAAGTGGACTCGCGCTACCCCTACGCGGTCGACTCCAACGGCACAGCCGTGGGCGTGCTGACGCTGCAGACCGGGGCGCGAGCCTGGCCGGGTGGCCGGATGATGAATCAGCCCTGCTGCTGCGCGGCTTCCTGATCGACCGCCGGCACCAGGGCAAGGGCTTGGGCACCCTCGCCGCCGTGGCGGCCGTCCGGGAGGCCGCCAAACTGACCGCAGCACTGGGCGGGCAAGAAACCGGCGTCGTGCTGTCGGTCAACGATGTCAACCCGGCGGGACAGGCCGCCTACCGCAAGGCCGGTTTCGAGGACCGCGGGGAGTACCTTGGCGGCGACGCCGGCCCGCAGCGGACCATGTACCGGGCGTTCTGAACGTCGTGAGCTCGCGGCAGCGCGGCGTCAACTAGCGTTGACGCCCGGGCTTTTCGTCAACTACTGTTGACGCCAGGAGGTGCGGTATGCAGACATTGATCGGCTCAATGGACGGCAAAGGCCCAGCCGAGGCGCTCTATGCCGTGGCGGAGCTTCACAAGGAATTGGCGCGGACGGAAACCGAAGTGGTCCTGCGTGCCCGGCAGGCCGGACTGTCGTGGGAGGCCATCGCGTTGTGCCTTGGCGTCAGCAAGCAGGCGGTGCACAAGAAGTACGGAAAGCGCTGAGGGCGCCGCAGGCCAGCGCTGACTTAGGCGAAGGGCCGTGCTCCGCGACGGCGCCACATACACTCCGGTTCCGGCTATTTGACCAGCAGGCCCTACGACCGGGGAAAACGTCGTTGGTAGACCCTCCGCGGCTCTGGCGCTACCAGGAGACAAAGCTACCAGGAGACTAGGCAGAAAGGATGCCCGGCGGGATCAAGATAGACACGGAACTTCTCCTGCTCATGTCCCTGTTTCTTCCCGCCCAGGGCCAGGACGCTGTTCTCCGCCTTGTCCAAGTCGTCAACCCGCACATCCACGTGCATCTGCTGCGGATGCTCGGCAGAGGGCCAATCCGGTGGTGTGAGTTTGTCGACCCGCTGAAATGCCAGCGCCGGGCGGTCAGCGGCGTCGCCGATAGTTATCCAGTCCGCGTCACCTTCCACTCGCTGCATTCCTAAGAGTTCTTCGTAGAACCGGGCTGCTGTCTCTATGTCTTCGCAGTCGATGACCAAGGCATGAAATTTTCCAATCATGTGTTCGACTATGCGTTACCCGAGGTCAGGCTGACTATAGGGAGGCCGCATTTAATATCCGCTCAGGTCCTTCACTGGTTACGCAAGGGAGAGGTGCCGAAGGAAGAAAACGAAATTCCGATGGTGCGTAACTTTTCGGGGTTCCCCAGCGATTACTCCTTTGCAAGCGCCGCCGGGGCTTGGACCCCCATCAGGCATCCGGCCTGTCTTCCACCGTAGTGCTGGCCGGCGCCTGCCCCCATGAAGCGCCAGCCAGCCTTCACCCAACTAAGGGATGTACGTTTCTTGTGAAGAGTGCTAGCAAGACCGCCACGTGCTGGCCCCCGGACGCGATCACCACCAGCACCGGAAACGCCGCCCTGGTGTACGCCGGGAGCAACGTCACCGGATTCACCGAACCTGCACCGTTCACAGGGGACGCGGGAACCCGCGAAGCCAGCGCGGCCTACCGCCCCGATGGATGGCCCGAAAGGCTGGACAACAGCCGCGACGAGTGGGCCCAGGTGTTGGGGAATCCCGCCGGCCTGACTGCCCGGACCGCGCAGGAACTGGCAGGAGCATTCCAGCACCCCACCACCCGGGACTGCCTGATGACCGACGTCATCACCAGCGCACCGGATCAGTTCACGTCCGTCATGCTCGGAGTGTTCCCCGCCCGTCCCGACTGGGCACGCGTGGACACCGCCCAGGAAGTCGCGTTCGAACTGATGAAGGCAACCCCCGAAGGACAGCGCGCTCCGATGCTGTGCCTGATCGGCTGGCTGGAATGGCTCAAAGGCAAGTCCAGCCTCGCCGCCCGGTACTTCAAGCTGGCACTGGAGGACGCCGCCGACTACCGCCTCGCGGTGCTGCTGGCCGAAATCGTGAACCGCGGACTGGTGGCTGACTGCGCGCGGAACCCGGAAAAGTCCTACGTACGCCCAATGAACCGCTCACCGGAGGGACTGAGACCATGCAAGGAACCCCAACCGTGGCCGATGAGATCCGCACGACCGAGGAGGACACCGTCTCCCCTGGAGCCAGCCAGTTCGAAGACGTCCTGGAGCTGAGCCTGCTGACCGCACGTCCGCGCACCTGACCGGTGGACTGTCCCGTGAAGGCCACCGGCTCAACGAGCCGTAACCTCTGCAGCATCGACCCTGCACCCTAGATTTACTTTTTTCGAGGGAACAAAAAGAGCCGGCACAATTGTGCCGGCTCTTTCGCGTTCGAGTCATGTGCCAACTTTCACAGTTTCCGCAGCCCCTGTGGCCAGACAAAGAAGAGCCCGCACGTGCTGCCATTGCGGAAACGCTGGCAGCACGTGCGGACTCTCGGCGGACTAAACCATGCTTAGCCCTGTGATCTAACTAGACGCCGTAGTAGAGCTCGAACTCGTACGGGTTCGGGCGCAGCGAGAGCGGACGGATCTCGTTCTCGTACTTGTACTCGATCCAGGTGTCGATCAGGTCCTGGGTGAAGACGCCGCCGGCCTGCAGGAACTCATTGTCCTCGGCGAGGGCATCCAGGGCCTCCTCGAGCGTGCCCGGAGCCTTGGGGATGTCCTTGGCTTCCTCGGCGGGGAGCTCGTAGAGGTCCTTGTCGATCGGAGCCGGGGGTTCGATGCGGTTGCGGATGCCGTCAATGCCGGCCATCAGCTGGGCGGCGAACGCCAGGTACGGGTTGGAGGACGGGTCCGGCGCGCGGAACTCGATGCGCTTGGCCTTCGGGTTGGAGCCCGTGATCGGGATACGGATACCGGCGGAGCGGTTGCCCTGCGAGTAGACCATGTTGACCGGAGCTTCGAAGCCCTTGACCAGGCGGCGGTAGGAGTTCACCGTCGGGTTGGTGAAGGCCAGGACGGCCGAGGAGTGCTTGAGCAGGCCGCCGATGTACCAGCGGGCCATGTCGGACAGGCCGGCGTAGCCCTTCTCGTCGTAGAACAGCGGATCGCCACCGTTCCACAGCGACTGGTGGCAGTGCATGCCCGAGCCGTTGTCACCGAAGACCGGCTTCGGCATGAAGGTCACGGACTTGCCCCAGGCATCGGCCGTGTTCTTGATGACGTACTTGAACTTCTGCAGGTCATCGGCCGCGTGGGTCAGGGTGGTGAACTTGTAGTTGATCTCAGCCTGGCCGGCGGAGCCGACCTCGTGGTGGCTGCGCTCGACCTCAAGGCCGGCCTCGTCCAGGGCAACACACATGGCGTCGCGCAGGTCGGCCTGCTTGTCGGTGGGGGAGACCGGGAAGTAACCGCCCTTGATCGGCGTCTTGTAGCCGAGGTTTCCGCCCTCTTCCTCGCGTCCCGTGTTCCAGTGCGCTTCCTCGGAGTCGATCTTGTAGAAGCTGCCCTGCGGGGAGGACTGGTACTGGACGTTGTCGAAGACGAAGAACTCGGCCTCGGGAGCGAAGAAAGCGGTGTCGGCGATGCCGGTGGAAGCCAAGTAGGCCTCTGCCTTCTCGGCCACGCCGCGGGGATCGCGGTGGTACGGGTCGCCGGTACGCGGGTTCACGATCGAGAAGTTCAGCGCAAGGGTCTTTTCCATGCGGAACGTGTCGAGGAACGCCGTCGTGACGTCCGGGATGAGCTGCATGTCAGACTCGGCGATGCCCTGGAAGCCGCGGATCGAAGATCCGTCGAAAAGCTGGCCGTTGACGAAGAAGTCGGCGTCAACGCTCTTGGCGGGCACGTTGAAGTGCTGCTGAACGCCAGGGAGATCGGTGAAGCGGATATCGACGAATTTGATGTCTTCGTCCTTGATGAACTTGAGGACTTCGTCCGCAGTCTTGAACATCTATGCTCCTTACGCATATGAAAAATCTGGCCGTCAGGCACATTGGTCCAGCGCAGTCCAACAAGCGGGGAAGCAAAAAAGTTCCCCCGCTTCGCAGTCGCTAGCAACTGTTACCACCCTAAGGACATGGGATTTCCCCGCAGTGTCCGCATTGTTTCAGGGAGGTTACAGAATGCCCTGACACGTAAACGCTAGCCGCCGGTCCACACTGTGGCCTATACGGTCCACAGTGTGACACCCTACCGCCCACACTGTGGACATGCCAGAGCCGATAAGCTTGGAGGGTGGTTGATCGCAAAGACATCGGTTCATGGCTCACGGGGCCGGACACATCCGGCATCTCCAGGTACCCGGGGGAGCGGCTAGGACTGCCCGACTCCGGGTCAGGATCGATCGCCCGTGCCGGCCGGCGCATCCTGGCGATCTGTATTGACTGGGGCATCGCGCTGTTGATCAGCAATTTCGCCTTCGCCGGCGATTCTTGGGCCACCCTTGCCGTGTTTGCCATCGAACAGATCCTGCTGATCGGCACCCTCGGTTACAGCATTGGTCACCGGATCGTGGGGATCCACGTGGTCCGGCTGGGCGGCGGCCCGGCGGGCCCGCTCGCGGCCCTGGTGCGCACGCTGCTGCTGTGCCTCGTTATCCCTGCCGTCATCTTCGACCCGGACCAGCGCGGCCTCCACGACAAGGCCATGAATACCGTGCTCGTCCGGATGTAGGACGCTTTCGCCGAAGAGTCGACGGCGGTCCGTGCCAGCCGACGGCGTCCGTCCCGGTTAGGGACGGCAGCGCCGGTCAGACCCTGGTGGATACCGTGTCGTCGTCGCGGTCCGGTGCGTCGTCCACTTCAATTGCCGGTGCGCTGGCCTGTGCCGCTGCGTCAGCGCCGGCGGCATTGAGGTGACCGCTGCGCCCGGCCCAGCGTTCAAACCAGACGGTCGCAAAGGGGAAGACGGCGGACAGGCCTGAGAGCAAGGCAACCCGGAACGGCCAGCGAAGCTTCGCCCACAGGCTCAACGCCGCGATCGCATAGCCGATGAAGAACGCACCGTGGATGGGACCGGCAATCTCCACTCCGAGTTCCGTCGTCCTGGTCACCCACTTGAGCACCATGCCGACCAGCAGCGCGGCCCAGCTGAACGCTTCGGCGATCGCCAGCCCCCGGAAGATGCGGATCATGATGGCGGTGGGTGGGAATGTCATGCGGTTCTCCTGGTTCCTGGCATCAGTCGGGTCGATGCCGAGCGGTAATGGAAACGCCCCGGCTGGCGGCCTGGAGTGGCCGAGAACCGGGGCGTTTCTGCGTTGCTGGTTTCTGCGTTATTGGGCGGCGCTGAAGGCTGGCCTAGCGTCCGCGGGCCGCTTTGCGGTCCGGACGGGCCTTGTAGGGATCGATGCCCTTCGGGATGGGCAGGCGGCCGCCGAGCGAGGAAATCCGCTTGGACACGGCGCTGACCTCGGTCTTGGTCAGTTCAGCCTTGAGCTTGTTCATCTTCTTGGCGATCTGGCTGAGCGGCACCTGGCCCTCGCCGCGGCCGCTCTCGATCACGTGGATGGTGACGTTGGGGAGGATGCGGGCAAGACGCTTGCGCTCGGCGTCGACCAGCGGCTTGACCCGGTTGCTGGGGCCCTCGCTGACGAGCACGACGCCGGGACGGCCGATGGCGCGGAAGACGGCGTCCTGCGTGCGGGGGTTCACGGCGACGGGCTGGTCCTCGGTGATCCAGCCGCGCTTGAGCGTGCCCAGGGCGGCACCTGAGGCGCCCGGCTGGTCCTCGATCTGAGCGAACGCGGCGCGCTCGGCGCGGCGGGAAAGGATCAGGGTTGCCGCCAGAACGCCCAGCGGGATGCCGATGATGAGGCCGGTGATCCAGTTATCCAGCAGGAAGCCGACCAGGAAGCTGACGGCGACAACGCCCAGGAAGGCCAGCAGCATGAGCCACGGAACCATGGGGTCGTGGCGGCGCGTCATCTGGAAGACCTCGCCGATCTGCTTCAGCCGGCTCGGCTTCTTGACCTTTGCTTCCTTGGGCTTACGGGAGAAAAGACCGCGCTTCGGAGCATCGGAAGCCGGGCTGGAGTTGCTGGGATCAGGGGAATTCGCCATAGTGCCTTAATTCTACGTGATGGACGGCCAAGGGCCGGCACCCGATGACTCCGGTGCCGGCCCTTGGTTGGAAGGGTGTTAGAACAGGGTTCAGGAATGCGCCGCGAGCAGCGAGCTGGCTTCCTGGCGGGTGCTGCCGGAGCTTTCGATGTGCGCGAGCTCGGCCGGGATTTCCCAGCCCTTCTTGCGCATCGCGGTGGCCCAGAGCCGGCCGGCGCGGTAGGAGGAGCGCACCAGGGGTCCGCTCATGACGCCGAGGAAGCCGATCTCGGCCGCTTCGTTTTGCAGGTCCACGAATTCCTGCGGCTTGACCCAGCGGTCCACGGGCAGGTGGCGCTCGGACGGGCGGAGGTACTGGGTGATGGTGATCAGGTCGCAGCCGGCCTCGTGCAGGTCCCGCAGGGCCTCGGAGATTTCCTCGCGGGTCTCGCCCATGCCCAGGATCAGGTTGGACTTGGTCACCATGCCGAGCTTGCGGCCCTGGGTGATGACGTCGAGGGAGCGGTCGTAGCGGAACGCCGGGCGGATCCGCTTGAAGATCCGGGGCACGGTTTCGACGTTGTGGGCGAAGACCTCGGGCTTGGAGTCGCAGATCGCCTCGATGTGCTCGGGCTTGCCGGAGAAATCCGGGATCAGCAGTTCGACGCCGGTGCCCGGGTTCAGTTCGTGGATCTTGCGGACCGTCTCGGCGTACAGCCAGACGCCCTCGTCGGCGAGGTCGTCGCGGGCCACGCCGGTCACGGTGGCGTAGCGCAGCTGCATGGCCTGGACCGAGCGGGCCACCTTGGTGGGCTCGAACATGTCCACGGGCGAGGGCTTGCCGGTGTCGATCTGGCAGAAGTCGCAGCGCCGGGTGCATTCGGAGCCGCCGATCAGGAAGGTGGCTTCCTTGTCTTCCCAGCACTCGAAGATGTTCGGGCAGCCGGCCTCCTCACACACGGTGTGGAGGCCTTCCTTCTTGACCAGGTTCTTGAGCTGGACGAACTCGGGGCCCATCTGGACCTTGGCCTTGATCCATTCCGGCTTACGTTCCACCGGTGTGGCCGCGTTTCGCTGCTCAATGCGCAGCATCTTCCGGCCTTCTGGTGCCAGTGTCACAGTAGAGCTCCTTCTGGGGTTGCAACTAGGGCTTGTTCATTGTTGCGCAGTTCTTCGGTGATCCGCGACACGAGGTCTGCCGGAGTGACGTCCCTGCCAAGTTCCTGGGCGATCGTGGTGACTCCGGCGTCGCTGATCCCGCAGGCAATGATCTGGCCGTAAGGGGCGAGATCGTTGTTGCAGTTGATCGCGAAGCCGTGCATGGTGACGCCCTCGTGGACGCGGATGCCGATGGCCGCGATCTTGCGTGCCGGGCCCTTTGCGTCCTGCTCGATCCAGACGCCCGCGCGCCCCTTGATCCGGACGGCGTCGATGCCGTAGTCCGCCAGGACAGCAATGATCACGGCTTCCAGGCGGTCCACGTAGTCGCGGATGCCGGCCGGGTTCTTCAGCTTGATGATCGGGTAGCCCACCAGCTGGCCGGGGCCGTGCCACGTGAGCTTGCCGCCGCGGTCCACGGCCACGACCGGAGTTCCGTCAAAGGGCCGTTCGTGGTCTTCGGTGCGCTTGCCGGCGGTGTATACCGCGGAGTGTTCGAGCAGCAGTACAGTGCTGGGCGCGGTGCCCGCGAGGACTTTTTCATGCAATTCGCGCTGGATGTCCCAGCCGCGCGTGTAATCGATGAAGTCCGGGGCGAGACCGAGCTGTTTGAACTCAAGAGTCATGGCATCAAGCTTAGACCCAGCCGCATCCAGCACCCGTTTGTGTGCTTAAGCTCTCACGGCTGTGGATAACTTCTGCACGATTTCCCGCGATCGGCTATTTCTTGGGTATGGAAGATCTCCCTGCCGCGGGCTGCGCGGTCCCCGAGGTTCCCGGTTACGACGTCGGACGCCTGCTGGGGCGCGGGGGCTCCGCCGCCGTGTGGCTGGTGACCGAACGGTCAACGGGCCGGGAATTCGCCCTCAAGTGCTTCGACTCCCGGGGGAGTGGCAGGGGAAGGCGACGGCGGCACCGCGGACCAGGAAGCCGAAGAGGCCATGCGGCGGGAGGTTCGGATCCTCTCGGCGCTGGACCACGACCACCTGCTCCGTGCCCACGCCGTGCTGCGCCTTCACGGTTTGCTGACCGGGCCGGACGGCAGGGATGCCCTGGGGCTGGTGCTGGACTATGCGCCCGGGGGATCAGTCGCGGACCTGATCGCGGGCCGTGGGCGACTTGGTGCGGGGGAGACCGTGACAATCCTGACACCCATTGCCCAGGCCCTCCAGTACCTGCATTCGCATGGCTTCACCCACGGCGATGTCTCGCCGGGCAACGTGTTGTTTACGGCGCACGGGAAACCCTTACTGGCCGACGTGGGCGTAGCGCGGATGGTGGCCGACGCCGGGGCAGCCCGCGTGGCCGGGACCGAGGGCTTTTCCGATCCGGCGCCGGTGGACGCCGTCAGGGCGGGCCTCCAGCCGGAGCGCGACGTCTATTCGCTGGCGGCCCTGGGCTGGTACTGCCTGACGGGGCGGCCGCCGCTCCCGGGCGCCGAGCGTCCGCCTCTGCCGCTCCTGGTGCCCGACGTACCGGCGGCACTGGCCGCCGCGCTGGAGGCCGGACTCGACGAGGACCGGCGTAAAAGGCCCCCGGCCGCCGAATTGGCCGCCGCGGTCTATCGCAGCACGGCGGCGGAGCCGGTGGACCTTTCTGTCACTGCCCATCCGAGCGTGGCACCGCAATTACTCACCCGGCGCAGACTGCCCCGGAGCGCCCGGGAGCAGCGGGCCGAACGGTTCCGCAGGTGGCTGCGCCGGCCCTTCGTGAGCCGCGCGCCCCTGCCGGGACGTGCTGCCAGCGCGGGACCGGTCGCCGACACCGGCCCTTTCACCGACACTGGCGCCTCCGCCGGCACGGGACGTTCGCCGGACACAGGCCGTGCGTCAGGTTCTGCCGCGGCCGAAGAGGCCCTAGCGGCGCCGCCGGGGGCGCATGCCAGGACGTCCCCTGCCTCGATCGCGAGGCACGCCGCCACCGGGGCCACTGCGAGGCACTCCGCCGCCGGTCAAAGCACCGGGCCCAACGCCGGCCTCAAAGACACAACACTGAACACAACACGGTGCCCCGCGTCCGGGAGGACGCCCGTCGCGAAACCGGGCCGGGTACCCGTCCTGAGGCCTGGCCACCCATCCGCCACGGCGGCACCTTCGCCTCAGGCCGCCGTCGGGGTCGCCGCAAACGGTGGGCCGGCGCGGCAGCAGCTGTGATGCTGCTGGCCGGTCTCTGTGCGGCCTGGCTACATCCGGGAGCGGGCATCGCGGAACTGTTTGCCGCGTCGGCGCCGCCCACGGCAGCTCCGACCAACCCGTCCATGCCGGCCGCTGCTGGCATCCCACGCGAACTGCTGGAGCTTCTGGAGTCCACAGACCCCCGTGAAGCGGTTCGGGGACTTGCCGCGCTCCGCTCGCTGGCCTTCAGCACCGGGAATCTGCGTCTGCTGGAGCAGGTGAACGTCCCGGCGTCGGCCGCGGCGGACGCGGATGCCAGGATCGGCGCCCGGCTGGCGGCGGCCGGACATGTCCTGTCCGGGTTCGAGACCACGCTGGCGCGGGTGGAGACGGTTACGGACGGCCGTCCGGACCGGACCGTGGTGGCCGTCAGTGCCGTGTCTTCGCCGTATCAGGAATGCGATGCCGCCGGTCAAATGGTGGCGGAGGCCGCCGCCGGAGAAGAGATCAGGCTGCGGCTTGTCCTGGCGAGCGTTGACGGTCGGTGGCGGATTGCGCAGATTCTCGCCGAGGATCCTGCGTTAGGTTAGCCGCGTCCGGCCACCCATGCCGCGGCCTCGCGGAGGGACGGGTGCCGCCAGGCGAAGCTGTTGTCCGCCAGGACTGCCGGCTCCAGCCGCTGGCTCGCGAGCAGCAGTTCCTCGGCGAGCTGGCCCATCACCAGTCGCAGCACCGGAGCGGGTACCCGCAGCACCGCCGGCCGGTGCAGAGCCCCGGCCAGCTGCGCGATCAGGGAGTTCACGTCTGCGGTTTCCGGGGCACAGACGTTGACCGGCCCGGACACGGGCGCCGAGAGAAGGAAGGAGAAGGCGCCGGCCACATCCGGCAAGGTGATCCATGGCCAGTACTGCCTGCCGTTGCCGAGCGGACCGCCGACGCCCAGGCGCAGCAGCGGCAACAAACGGCCAAGCGCCCCACCGGAGCGGCTCAGGACGACACCGGTGCGGGGCGTGACCACGCGGACCCCGGCCGGCGCCTCATGCGCCGCGGCCTCCCAGTCGACGCAGATCCGGGCCAGGGTGCCGTTCCCCGCCGGCGCGTTCTCACGAAGCACCACGGCACCGGCGTTGCCGTAGTACCCGGAGGCCGACTGGCTCAGGAACATCGCAGGCGGCCTGTCCTGCCGGGTCATCGCCGACGTCAGGGTTTGCGTCGCCCCCAGCCGGGAGCTGCGGAGTTCATTGACGCGTGCCCGGGTCCAGGGCCGGTCGCCGATTCCGGCGCCGGAGAGGTTGACCACCGCGTCCGCGCCCTTCAGGGCGGTGTCGTCGATCCGGCCGGCGGCCGGGTCCCACTGGAACTCGGTCGGGGACGCGGGGGCACGCCTGACCAGAACCGCGACGTCGTGCCCTTCGCTGCGCAGGGCGCTCGAAAGGGCGGTTCCAATCAGCCCGGACGCCCCGGCAATAAGGATTCGCATGATCCATCTCACCATGCCCGGCACGGAGGCGAAACTCCCGGGCCGTAACGGCCGTTGTGGCTATGATCGAACGATGACCCCCTCGAGTTACTTCCGCTTCCCGCATGTCCACGGCGATCTGGTCACCTTCGTGGCCGAGGACGACGTGTGGATTGCACCCGTGGGCGGGGGCCGTGCCTGGCGCGTATCCTCCCTGCAGCTGCCGGCCCGCAACCCGCGCTTCACCCCTGACGGTAAGCGCCTGGTCTGGACCGTCGTCCAGGGGACGGCCCCGGAAGTTGTCACAGCAAACGTCGACGGCGGCGGCTACCGCCAGCTGAGCTACTTCGGCCACAGCTCCACCCGGGTCAAGGGCTTCACGCCCGACGGCGACGTGCTGGTCACCAGCGCGTTCCGCCAGTCAGACAGCCGGCACACCCACGCCTACAGCCTTCCCGTGACCGGCGGCTGGGCGCAGGAACTCCCGTTCGGCCCGGTCGAATCGGTGGCCTTCGGCCCCGTCGTCGGCGACGAACGCCCCGTGGTGCTCGCGAGCGTCCTGTCACGTGAGCCCGCCTGGTGGAAGCGGTACCGCGGCGGCGCCGGCGGCAAGCTGTGGATCGATGCCGACGGCAACGGTGAATTCGTCCGGCTCGCCCCCGAGCTGGACGGAAACCTCACTGACCCCCTGTGGGTCAAGGGACGGATCGCGTTCTTGTCCGACCACGAGGGCTACGGAAACCTCTACTCAGTACTGCCGAACGGCAGCGACCTGCGCCGCCACACGGACCACGAGGACTTCTACGTCCGCCACGCCGCCACCGACGGGGAACGCGTCGTCTTCGAATCGGCCGGCGAACTCTGGCTGCTGCCCAGCCTCGACGCGGAGGCCGTCAAACTCGACATTTCGCTGGGGTCCGCCTCGCAAGCGCGCCGCCCCGCCCCGCTGAAGCCCTCGCGGCACCTCGGCGACGTCGTGCCGGACCGCACGGGCGCATCCAGCGCGGTCGAATCCCACGGAACCGTCCACTGGCTGCGGCACAAGGACGGCCCGTCCCGCGTCCTCGAAGCCACCCCTGGCGTCCGGGCACGGCTGCCCCGGCCTTTCGGTGAGGGCAGGATCGCCTATGTGGCCGACCACGACGGCGTCGAGGCCCTGTACCTGAAAGCCATTGCGGCGCCCCTGGCTGGTGCGTCTGTGGCAGCCACGAAGGTGCCGCAGCCCACTCTTCAGGCCGCTGTGGCGCCTGCAGTGCCATCGGAAGACGCCGGCATGCCGTTGCCGAAGCCGGTGTCCGCAGCCGCACTGACCGGCTCAGGATCCACTCCCGCCGCGGCAATCAGCAACGTGTCCAGCCCGGTCACAGCAGTCCCGGCCGCGGCTGGTGCTGACGCAGCCGGCTCCCAAGCCGGCCCGGCCGGTGCGGCCGCCGCCGTGGAGGCGGCGCCTGCGTCCAGCGAGGTCACGAGGATCGACTTCCCGAAGCCAAGCCGGGCCAGCGCCATCGAAGCCAGCCCCGACGGGCGCTGGCTCGCAGTCGGCACGTCCTTCGGTGACATCTACCTTGCAGACACACGCCTGGGCACGATTTCCCAGCTGAGCAGCATCGGCGAGGGCAGCATTGAAGGGTTCACCTGGTCCCCGGACTCCGCCTGGCTCGGCTGGTCCGAGCCGGTCACGTCCTTCGGGTCCCGCAGCCGGCTCCGGATCACCAGGATCGACGGCGGTACGGGCGGCGCGGCCATCATTGATGTCACCGACGGCCGGTTCCGCGACGAATCGCCGTCGTTCACCCCGGACGGCAAATACCTTGCCTTCCTTTCCAACCGCAGTTTCGATCCGGTCTATGACGGACACTCCTTCGACCTGTCCTTCCCGAGCCCGATCAAGCCATACCTCGTCGCCCTCGCCGCAGACACGCCGTCGCCGTTCGGCCCGAGCGTCGACCTCCAGGGCGACGTCGGCGCCGCAGGCACAGCATCAGGCGCGGCAGTTCCTGGTGCCGCAGGAACAGACGGTTCCGCAGCCGGAACACAGTCCGCCGCCAAGCCCGTGCCTTCCGTGCGGGTCGACGCCGACGGCCTGGCCCACCGCGTCATCGGGGTCCCGGTGCCGCAAGGCAACTACTCCGCGCTCACCGCCGCCGCCGGGGCCCTGCTCTGGCTTGACAGCGAACTCGCCGGCACCACCGGCGAAGGCCGGGCCAGCCTCGAGGACAAGGGCGCCGCGCCCAGCCTCGTCCGCTTCGACCTGGCCAAGCGCCGCGCGTCCACGATCGTCGAGGCGCTGGACAACTACCGGCTCTCCGGCGACGGAGAAAAGATCGTGTTCATCCAGGACAAGCAGATCCGGGTTGCGCCCGCCGGCGCCAAGGCCGACGAGGACTCCGGCCAGCTCATCAAGGTGGACCTTGGCCGCATCCGGGTGCAGCTGGACCCGCTCAGTGTGTGGGGCCAGGCCTTTGACGAGGCATGGCGGCTCCAGCGCGACTTCTTCTGGACCGAGGACATGGCCGGCCAGGACTGGGAGTCCATCCACGCCCGCTATCGTCCGGTGGTGGAACGCCTCGGCTCCCATGATGACCTTGTGGACCTGCTGTGGGAGCTGCACGGCGAGCTGGGCACCTCCCACGCCTACGTCCGCCCGGTGTCCGTCACCGAGAACGGCAGCAGCCCGCAGGGGCGCCTCGGCGCGGATCTGGAGTTCACCGGCGAGGGCTGGGAAATCACCCGCATCCTCGCCGGAGAGTCCTCCGACCCCCTGGCCACCTCACCGCTGACCCGGCCCGGCGCCGACGCCAAGCCCGGCGACGTCCTGCTGGCGATCGACGGCGTCGAACTTACCCAAACGCGGACCCCGGCAGTGCAGCTCGTCGGCGCGGCCGGCCGCGCCGTGGAACTCACCCTGCGCAACGGCGCCGGGCACGGCGCGGCCGCAGGCGCCCAGCGCCGCGTGGCCGTGGTCCCGGTCAAGGACGAGGAGCGCCTGCGCTACCAGGAATGGGTCGCCGGCAACCGGCGGACCGTCCGGGAAGCCTCGAACGGCACGTTCGGCTACCTGCATATCCCGGACATGATGGCGAACGGCTGGGCCCAGCTGCACCGCGACCTCGACACCGAAACGGCCCTGGACGGACTGATCGTCGATGTCCGGCGCAACCGCGGTGGCCACACCTCCCAGCTCGTGGCCGAGCTGATCGGGCGCAAGGTCACCGGCTGGAGCATGCCGCGCGGAGAAAAGCCGCGGACGTACCCGCACCACGCTCCCCGCGGACCGGTCATCATCCTCACGGACGAGTTCGCCGGCTCCGATGGCGACATCATCACGCAGGTCTCCAAGCTGCGGGGGATCGGGCCCGTCATCGGCACGCGTACCTGGGGCGGCGTCGTCGGGATCGACAACCGCTTCGCCCTGGCCGACGGCACCGGCGTCACCCAGCCGCGCTACGCCACCTGGTTCGCCGGTGGCGTTGGCTGGGGCGTGGAGAACTTCGGCGTCACCCCGGATATCGAGGTGACGTTCCCGCCGCACGCCTACGCCGCCGGCACCGACCCGCAGCTGGAGTACGGAATCGGGGCGCTGAAGGAAATGATCCAGGAACTGCCCACGGACCGTCCGCCGCTGCGCGAGGGCTACCGCAGGGTCCGGCCGGCACCGCTGCCCGCGCGCCGGAACGGCAACTAGTGCTGCACTTGCGTTCGTTTCGAACACTCGCCCAGGAGGACTCTGGATATTCCGGCTGAAATGCGGGGTCGGCGAGCGGAATGATTGTGGCATCGGGAGTGTAACGCTAGGTTGAAGCATACTTTCGGCCAACTGGCCGGGTTCGGCTCCCACCAAGGCAGGTAGATGATGGCTCAGCTTGGAATGCTTGTTCTGCGCGTTGTGGTTGGTTTGACTTTTGCGATGCATGGCTGGCAGAAGTTCAGTGAGTTCACCATTGCCGGCACCCAGGCTGGGTTCCGGAACCTGGGCGTGCCGCTGGCGGATATTGCAGCCCCCGGGCTAGCAACCCTGGAGCTGGTTGGAGGGATCGCCTTGATTCTTGGAGTGCTGACGCGGATTTTCGCCGCTCTGTTCATTGTCGACATGCTCGGTGCGATGTTTTTTGTGCACCGCAACAATGGATTTTTTGTGGCCAACAATGGCATTGAACTCGTCCTGCTGCTTGCCGCGGCGTGCCTGCTGTTTGTCCTCGCCGGGGCCGGCCAGTACTCCGTGGACCACAAAATGTTCGGGGGAAGGCGCTCAAGGTTGAGCAGGCTGGCCTGAATTCCCCAGCCCAATCGGCGAAGGCACCCGTTCCCCTGTCATGCAGGGGAACGGGTGCCTTCGCCGTGCGCGAGCCCGGCTTTCGCTAAGACCACGCTGCCGCGGAAGATGCTAGGAGGCCAGGGTGGCGTCCAGGGTGATCTTGATGCCGGTGAGGGCGGCCGAGACGGGGCAACCCACCTTGGCTTCCTCGGCGATGCGCTGGAATTCGTCTTCCGTGATCCCCGGGATCCGTGCGCTGACGGTCAGGTGGCTGTCCGTGATGCCGGTGCCGGGCACGAAGGTGACATCCGCCTTGGTGTTGACTTCCTCGGGGGTGTGGCCGGCCTGCGCGAGGGCATGGCTGAAGGCCATGGAGAAGCACGCCGAGTGCGCGGCGGCAATGAGCTCTTCGGGGCTGGTCTTGCCCTCGGAGGCCTCGGTGCGCGCCTTCCAGGTGACATCGAAGTTGCCCAGTCCGGAGCTGTCCAGCGTGGTGTTGCCGGCGCCCGTCATCAGGTCGCCATTCCATACAGTGTGTGCGGTGCGTGTTGCTGCCATGTCCACTCCTCGTCGTTGTGAATCCGCGATCCGGCGAAGTGCCGGACCGTGCCGTGTCCAATCCTAGGGATTCGGCGCCGCCTGCGCACGGGGGTTCCGCTGTCAGTGGATTGTGACCTGCGGACAGTGTTGTCCGGGGAGCCCACGGACGGCAGGCGACGCCTGCCCCTGGACATCCATGGGTCCGACCCTGCGGCGTTGCGCGCTCACGCCGAGGCCCTCGGTGCCGGGTGCGTGGAGGGCCATGACATTGGCGACTTCCATTGGGATGTCATGCAGGATCCCGAGGGCAACGAATTCTGCATCGCCGGCGACTGACCCGGCTTAACGACGGCGGCGCCGCACCTCCGGCCGGAAGTGCGGCGCCGCCGCTGTTCGCCGGAAACTACTGCCAGAGGGTCGCGATCGCAACGTTGAGCAGTGCAAGGCCGCCGACGCTGTTCGCGAGGCCCTTGCTGATCGGCTCGCCCTTCTTGTACTTGCGGCGGCCAATGAAGGCGAGGACGCCGACGATCAGGGCGATGACGAGCTTGATGCCGAGCTTGACGTAGTTGGCGTTCATGTCCAGGACCGGGATCAGTCCCATCATGATGATGCCCGTGATGAGCTGCAGCATCGCGCCATCAAACTGGCGTGGGTGGACGGTGGGCTTCTTCATCTGGCCGATCCAGATGCCGACGATCATGGCGGCGCCGATGATGTGCAGGAAGACCATGACGTTATAGACGATGTTCATGGCATCAGTGTAGCCAGAGTCTTCTACGCGCTGTAGTAGGACCCGCCGGGCCGTCCCGGGGCGGAACAGCAAACGGCGACGGCGGCACGGGCACTCCGGTGGTTTCCCACCGGCGCCCGCACCGCCGTCGCCGTCGGTGTGCTCTTAGGCCCTAGAGCCCGAGGTCGGCTTCGAACGCGCCTTCCTCAAGGCGTGCCTTCAGCGTCTGCAGGAAGCGGCCCGCGTCGGCGCCGTCCACCAGGCGGTGGTCGTACGTCAGGGAGAGGTACATCATCGAGCGGATGGCCAGCGAGTCATCGCCGTTCTCGTCGGCGACCACTACGGCCCGCTTGACGATTGCGCCGGTGCCGAGGATGGCAACCTGCGGCTGGTTGATGATCGGGGTGTCGAACAGGGCGCCCACGGAACCGATGTTGGTGATGCTGAAGGTTCCGCCGGAGAGCTCGTCCGGGCCGATCTTGCCGTTGCGGGTGCGGTCGGCGACGTCGGCGATCTTGCCGGCCAGGCCGGCCAGGTTCAGGTTGCCGGCGTCCGAGATGACCGGAACCAGCAGGCCCTTGTCGGTGTCCACCGCAATCGCCAGGTGCTCGGCGTTGTGGTAGGTGATCTCCTGCTTGTCCTCGTCGTAGGAGGCGTTGACCTTCGGGTGCTGCTTCAGGGCCTCGGCAACAGCCTTGGCGATGAACGGCAGGAAGGTCAGCTTGGAGCCGTTCTGGGCCTGGAAGGAGTTCTTGGCCTTGGCGCGCAGCTTGGCCACCTTGGTCATGTCGACCTCGTGGACCTGCGTCAGCTGGGTGGAGATGTCCAGCGACTCGCGCATGCGGCGGGCGATGACCTGGCGGATCCGCGGGGCCTTCTGCACAGTACCCCGGAGGGAGGACGCGGCTGCGGAGGACGCTGCACCTGATGCGGGTGCAGCTGCCGGCGCCGCAGTGGCGGCCGGAGCAGACGGCGCCGGTGCGGCCTTTGCCTCGGCGGCTGCCAGCACATCCTGCTTGCGGATGCGGCCGCCGACGCCGGTTCCGGTCAGGGCAGCGATGTCGACGCCCTGCTGGTTGGCCAGCTTGCGGACCAGGGGAGTGACGTAGCCGGATTCTGCCGGTGCGGCAGCTGCTGCCGCAGGCGTGGGCTCTGCCGCAGGCGTCGGCGCTGCCGGAGCGGCGGGGGCTTCCTGTTTGGGTGCTTCCGGGGCCGGGGCCGGGGCCGCGGGAGCCTGCGTGCCGGTGCGGGGGCTGCCGGAGCTTCCTGCTTGGGGGCTTCCGGTGCCGGGGCGGGTGCCTCGGCGGGTGCTGCGGCGCCGGAACCGATGACGGCCAGGACGGAGCCGACCTCGGCGGTCTCGTCCTCATTGACGCGGATTTCCAGGAGGGTTCCGGCAACCGGGGACGGGATTTCGGTGTCAACCTTGTCGGTGGAAACCTCGAGCAGCGGCTCGTCGACCTCGACCGTGTCGCCGACGCTCTTCAGCCAGCGGGTAACGGTTCCTTCAGTGACGCTTTCGCCCAGGGCCGGCAGCGTGACGTCGTGTCCTTCGCCGGCGGGAGCAGAAACAGGAGCTGCAGCAGGAGCCTCGGCAGCGGGGGCGGCGGGAGCCTCGGCCTCGGGGGCCGGGGCCTCCTCGGCCGGAGCTGCGGCAGGGGCCTCTTCGGCTGGTGCGGCGGCCGGGGCCTCTGCGGCGGCCGGGGCGGCGTCGCCCGAGCCGATGCGGACCAGCGGCGCGCCAACTTCAGCGGTCTCGTCTTCGGCGACGAGGATTTCCTCGATCACGCCGGCGATTGGAGAGGGGATCTCGGTGTCTACTTTGTCGGTGGAGACTTCGAGCAGCGGCTCGTCCACCTCTACCCGGTCACCGACCTGCTTGAGCCAGCGGGTGACGGTTCCTTCGGTGACGCTCTCACCGAGGGCGGGCAAGTTAACGGATTCAGACATGTCGTCCCCGTTCTCCTTATTGATCTTTAGTGCGGATGATTGCTGCCTTGGTCGAGCTTAGTGCACCCGGCATTTCCGGCCGGGTGCACCAAGCTCTTTGTGTCTTGCGGAGATGCCTAGCCGTGGAGGGGCTTGCCCGCCAGCGCCAGGTGCGCCTCGCCCAGGGATTCGTTCTGGGTGGGGTGGGCGTGGACCAGCTGGGCCACGTCCTCCGGGTAGGCTTCCCAGTTCACGATCAGCGCGGCTTCACCGATCTGCTCGCCCATGCGGGCGCCGATCATGTGGACGCCGACGACGGGGCCGTCCTTCTGGCGGACCAGCTTGACCAGGCCGGTGGTGCCCAGGATGGAGCTCTTGCCGTTGCCGGCCAGGTTGTATTCCTGGGTCTGGATCTGGTCCTCGCCGAACTTCTCCTTGGCTGCCTTCTCGCTGTAGCCGACGGTGGCGATTTCGGGATCGGAGTAGGTGACCTTGGGGATGTTGACGTCCTCGACGATGACCGGCTTGAGGCCGGCGATTTCTTCTGCGACGAAGATGCCCTGCTGGTAGCCGCGGTGCGCGAGCTGGACGCCGGGGACGATGTCGCCGACGGCGAAGATGTTGCCGACGCCGGTGTGCAGGCGCTCGTTGGTGATGACGAAGCCGCGGTCGATGGTGATTCCGGCCTCTTCGTAGCCGAGGTTCGCCGTGACAGGGCCGCGGCCGACGGCGACGAGCAGGAGGTCGGCTTCGAAGGTCTTGCCGTCCACGAGGGTGACCTTGACGCCGTCGTCGTTCTGCTCGACACCCTGGAAGAAGACGCCGGTGGAGAACTTGATGCCGCGCTTCTTGAAGGCGCGCTCAAAAGCCTTGACGATCGTGGCGTCCTCATTCGGAACCAGCGACGGGAGGCCTTCGACGATCGTGACGTCCACGCCGAAGGACTTCCAGACCGAAGCGAACTCGACGCCGATCACGCCGCCGCCCAGGATGATCGCGCTCTTGGGGATGTAATCCATGGTGAGGGCTTCGTCGGAGGTGATGACCTTGCCGCCGATTTCCAGGCCCGGCAGCGTGCGGGAGTAGGAGCCGGTCGCGAGGACAATGTTCTTGCCCTTGTACGCGGTGCCGTTTACGACGACGGTGTCGGTGCCCTGAAGCTTGCCTTCACCCTCAATGACGGTGATGCCCTTCTTGCCCTTGATCAGACCCTGCAGGCCCTTGAACTTGCCGGCAACGATGCCGTCCTTGTAGGCGTTGACAGCGTTGATGTCGATGCTGTCCAGAGTCACGTTGACGCCGTACTTGGCCGAGTCGCGGGCGTGGTCCGCCAGCTCTGCAGAGTGCAGCAGGGCCTTTGTGGGGATACAGCCGTTGTGCAGGCACGTGCCGCCGAGCTTGCCCTTTTCGATGAGGCCGACGGTGAGGCCAAGCTGGACAGCACGCAGGGCGGTGGCGTAGCCGCCGCTGCCGCCGCCGAGTACCAGGATGTCGAATTCTTGCGCAGTTGCCTGATCGGCCACTAAAACGCTCCCTCGCGTGAACGATGACACGAGAGTACGCATCATCTGGTCTTGGAACCTGCCTGCCGTGATTGTGCCGGCCGGCCGGTTCCCTTTCATGGGTGACTACTTCATTTGGGTCTGCTTGGTGGAAACTAGGTTTACCTTAGCGAACCACTAATACATGCTCCACCTTGCCATGGCGTTTGTGGAGCGCTTGTGTCCAGTGTCACGCGGCTTTGTGACCGGGGAAGCATCGCCGCCCCGGCCACAAAGCAGCAATGCGGTCTAGACGGCTTTGGCGAGGATGTCCTCGACGTAGGCCACCAGGGTCCGGACGGTGCAGCCCGTGCCCTGCTTGTGGTTGTAGCCGTACGGGCTGCCGCTGTTGAACGACGGGCCGGCGATGTCGATGTGTGCCCACGGGATCTGCTCGCCGTCCTTGCCCTTGCCCACGAATTCGCGCAGGAAGACTGCCGCGGTCATCATGCCGCCGTGGCGTTCGCCGATGTTGGCGATGTCCGCGACCTGGGAGTCGAGGCTTGCCCGGAGCTCTTCCGGCAACGGCATGGGCCAGACGAGTTCGCCCGCCCGGTCCGCGGCGGTCTTGATGGCGCCGGTGAGTGAGTCGGAGCCCATCACGCCGGCGGTGCGGTCGCCCAAGGCGATCAGCTGGGCGCCGGTCAGCGTTGCGACGTCGATGATGGCGTCCGGGAATTCCTGGCTGGCGGCGACGATGCCGTCGGCCATGACAAGGCGCCCCTCGGCGTCGGTGTTGAGCACCTCGACCGTCTTGCCGCCGAACATCGTCAGGACGTCGGCCGGGCGCTGGGCAGCGCCGGAGGGCATGTTCTCGGCGATGCAGAGCCACGCGGTCGCCTTGACGGGCAGCCCGAGGCCCGCCAGGGCCAGGACGGTGTTAAGGACGACGGCGGCGCCGGCCATGTCGCTCTTCATGTCGCCCATGCCCAGGGCCGGCTTGATGGAGATGCCGCCCGTGTCAAAGGTGATGCCCTTGCCCACGAGGGCGATCTTGGCCGTGGCCTTCGCCGGGGAGTACTCGACCTTTACGAGGCGCGGCTGCCGGGTGGAGCCCTTGCCGACGCCGAGGATGCCGCCGAAGCCCTCCTTCTCGAGGCGCTTCTCGTCCCAGACGGTCACCTTGACCGGCAGGCCCTTGGACAGTTCCTTGGCGGCTTCGGCGAAGGACTCGGGGTAGAGGTGGCTCGGCGGCTGGTTCACCAGCGTGCGGGTCGCGTTCACGGCCGTGCCAATCAGGGACGCCCGGTGCAGGACCGGCTGGAGCCCCTTGTCCGCGGCGAGGTCGGTGCGGATGACGACGTTCTTTACCGGATCCTTGAGCCCGTCCTTGGAGGTCCGGAACTCGGTGTAGGAATAGGCGCCCATCGCGGCGCCCTCGGCGACGGCCGCGACCTCGGCCAGGGTCGTCGTCGGAAGTGCCACGGTGACGGTGGCGACGCCGGCCAGCTGGCGGACGGCCGAGCCGGCGGCGCGGCGCAGCGCCTCCTCGGAGAGTGGCTGCTTCCCGTTCAGTTTGTTCCCGTTCAGTTTGCCGACGCCGGCGAGGAGCAGGATGGTGGCCCCAGCCTCGGGCAGGCCGGGCAGCCGGTGAGTCTGGTCCGCCGCGCCGGTGATGCCAAGAACGCTCAGTGATTCCGCCAGGGCCTCCGCGGCCTTGGCCGACAGCGGATTGTCGAGCAAAACGGGGCCGTCGGGACCCTGTCCGACGCCGATGACGAGGGCATCGCTGGGGGACTTCCTCAAATCCCCTGCGACTGCACTAAGTTTGACTTCACTATTCTTGACCACGAGGACAGTCCTCAATTCTCTGTGATGGTTCTCGGTGATATTCGGCAGGAACCGCATGTTTGGCGCCCTGCCACGGATCCCGGGGGCGCCGTCGGTCTGGGACGCAACCCGGTGTCTGCAAAACAAGCCCTAGGGCCATGTCCGATCGTAGTCTCTCGGCAGTGCGGAAATTCAATCGAATGAGAGCTGGAGCACACCCCGGGCAGGAATTAGCCCGGGCGCTTGGGTGTTGTACTGATAGCGGGCGTTGCCGTGCGGTGAGTGCATCATGGGACTGGCCGACAGGATCTGCCTGACTGTGCGGATTCTGCCGGGCGCCGTCCGGATGACGGCCTGCGCCCCGCATCTCCCATCGCCGCCATCGTGAAAGGAACACGCCGTGATTGAACGGATTTCCGGCTCTTTGCTGGATCCCCAGTCGCTCTATATCCGTGATGACGCGCTGTTCTCCAGCACCGAACTGCGCGGACTCAACCTCGTCATGGGGTTCACCGGCTTCGCCGATGCCGGCCACGTGGTCCGGCAGATCACCGCTGAACTGCTGGACACGCTCGATCCCGAGCTGATCGCCGAGTTCGACGCCGACCAGCTGATCGACTACCGCTCCCGGCGCCCGCAGATCAGCTTTGTCGAGGACCACCTGCAGGACTACCAGGCGCCGAGTCTGGCCCTCTACCGGCTGGTCGACGGGCTGGGCAGCCCGTTCCTGCTCCTTGCCGGGTTCGAGCCGGATCTGCAATGGGAACGCTTCGCGCGCGCCGTCGTCGGCCTCGTCGAGGAGCTCGACGTCAACCTTGTCACCTGGATCCACTCGATCCCGATGCCCGTGCCCCACACCCGACCGGTCGGTGTGACCGTGCATGGCAACCGGCCCGAGCTGATCGAGGGGATCTCGGTATGGAAGCCCACAGTGGAGGTCCCGGCTGCGGTGGGCCACATCCTGGAGCTGCGGCTGACGGAGGCCGGCCGGAATATCGCCGGCTATGTGATCCATGTGCCCCACTACCTGGCCGAAGCCGAGTACCCCACGGCCGCCGTGGCCGGGCTGGAGTACCTGGGCGCGGCAACGTCCCTCATGCTGCCGGCCGATCGTTTGCGCGAGGCCGGCCGTGAGGTGGGCCGACAGATTGCCGAGCAGATCGAGGCGTCCGAGGAAGTCCAGCAGGTGGTCTCACGGCTGGAGAGCCGGTACGACGAAAAAGCCGAGGGGACGGTCCGGAGGTCGCTGCTGGCAGATGAGAACGACCAAATCCCCAACGCCGATGCGCTTGGTGCTGCCGTCGAGGCGTACTTGGCCCGTAAAGAACCCGGCGAATAAAATACTATTTATCATGAACCGGGCATAATGGGGGAGTGACCTCCTCCCGCGCCTGGCTGATCTGGATCATCGGGATCTTTGCCTATCTGGTGGCGGTCAGCCAGCGCACCTCTTTTGGGGTGGTCGGCCTGGAGGCAACGGAACGCTTCCACGCCAGCGCGGCGGAGATCTCCTTTTTCACCGTGCTCCAGCTGCTGGTCTACGCGGCGCTGCAGATTCCCGTAGGTATCCTCGTGGATCGGTTCGGCTCCCGTGCAATGCTGGCTGGCGGCGGTGTCCTGATGGGACTCGGCCAGTTGCAGCTGGCGTTTGCCGACAACATCCCCGGCGGAGTTCTGGGACGCGTTCTGGTGGGCGCCGGTGACGCCATGACGTTTATCTCGGTGATCCGGCTTATCCCGCTCTGGTTCGCGCCGGGGCGCGTGCCGTTGCTGACGCAGCTGACCGGCATGTCCGGACAGCTGGGCCAGCTCTTCAGCGTGGTGCCGTTCGCCATGATCCTGCACTCCGCGGGATGGACGCCTGCATTCCTGACCCTCGCCGCGATGTCGGGCCTCGCCGTCGTGCTGGTTCTGATCCTGCTTCAGGACCTTCCGCCCGGGCACCCCGCTCCGACGCAATCCCAAGGGCTCCGCGCTACCGGCATTTCACTGGCGCACGCCTGGCGGCAACCAGGGACCCGGCTCGGGCTGTGGAGCCACTTCACCGTCCAGTTCAGCGGCACGGTTTTTGCCATGACCTGGGGCTACCCCTTCCTGATTTCCGCCCAGGGGCTGGACCGCGGAACGGTCTCGGCCCTCATGGCGCTATACGTGGCCGGTGCCATTGCCGCCGGACCCCTGATGGGCAGATTCGTTGCCCGGCATCCGCTGCGGCGCTCCACCATGGTGCTCCTGATTTCCGGGTGCACAGCCGCGGCCTGGGCAGCGGTTCTGCTGCTGCCGGGACGCGCACCGCTCTGGCTCCTGGCTGCACTCGTGGTGACCCTGGCCGTCGGCGGTCCCGGCTCGATGATCGGCTTCGACTTCGCCCGGACCTTCAATCCGGCCCACCGGCTCGGCACTGCCACCGGGATTGTCAACGTGGGCGGCTTCATTGCCGCGCTTGTGTCCATCTACCTGATTGGGCTGGTGCTCGACCTCCTGCACGCCAGCGGGTTCTCCCAGGGTGAGCTCTACGGCCTGGATCCGTTCCGCGTGGCCCTTAGCGTGCAGTTCCTGCTGCTGGCCGGGGGAGCCTGCGGCATCATGGTGACCCGGCGGAAAGTCCGGCGCCAGATGGCGGCCCAAGGGGTCATGGTTCCGCCGCTGCTCAAGGCCCTCGCCGCGCAGCGCAGGCTCGTCGCGGAGCGCCGCCGCACGCCCTGATTCTATGTTTGGCAGGTTAGGGCGGCTGACCGGCCCGGCTCGCACGTGGTTATCCACATAGCGCAGTCTGGGACTGCCGCGGGGTCGCGGCCGCCGCGAAGCTGGGCTTATGACAGCTCCCGATCACTTGAGAATTACTGGCCCCGAAGACATCCTGGGCTTCATCCCGCACTCCCTCGGCTACTGGCCGGAAAACAGCCTCGTGGCCATGACCCTGCAAGGCAAACGGCTGGGAGCCACCTTGCGGGTCGACCTCCCCGCGCCCGGAGGCGGCGCCGGCCGCGGGGCTGGTGGGGGAGCGAGCAGCGGGGTCGGTGGCGGCGCCGGCGGCGAGGACTCCGGGGTCGGCGGGCGCGCGAGGGCCGTCCCCAAACGCCGCTCCGGCTCCGGCCGGAGGGACATGCTGGCCGGCTTCGCACGAAATGTTGTGGCCTACCTGCAGGCGGACGACGCGGCTGACGGTTCGCTGCTGGCCTTCTTCACTGACACGGATACGAACAGTCCCGACGGCGATGCCTGGGCGGGCCTGCTCAAGGAACTCGAGCTTGCCCTCGAGGCAGCAGGATTGCCCTTGAGGGACGCCTGGATTATCGGTGCCAAGTTCTGGCGCAACGCGTACTGCGATGATCCGGAGTGCTGTGGGACGCCCGGCCGCCCGGTCGAGCAGATCAGGAACAGCAGGCTCAACGCCGAGATGGTTTACCGCGGGAGCAGCGTCGGCGCCGTCCCGGGCGCGCAAGGGACCAAGCCGGCGCCGCTGCCCGCGGACCCCGGAGTCGGCGCGGCCGAGAGCGGCTGGGCGGAGCAATTCTCCCCGCGACGGCGGGACCGGGCCCAATTTGACCAGGTGCTCGATGTCTGGACGATGGCCATGCAAGCAGCCACTGGCCGGGAGCACCCTCCTGGCCCCGCCCCGAGCGCCCTGGTTCCAGGGGCGACCGTTCCCGACGCCGGGCCGCCCGATGCCGGGAAGCTGGACGGCGGGAACCACCCCGCAGGGAACCTGGACCGCTCTAACTCGGATCCCAGGACTGCGGGCGGCCCGCTTCAGCTCTCTCCCGAACTGGCGGGTTACCTGCGGGCCAGTCTGTGCATTCCGTCCTGGCGGGACGCCGTGCTCGTGATGGCGGCAGCCGGACGCTCGGCGGCCGAACGCGGCGCTGAGGACTTCGGCATGTTCGACCCGGAAGCAGGGTCCGCTGCCCCTCCCGGAACCATGTCCGTTTCACGGCTCGGACCGACGCCTAGTCCTCTGTCGGGGCCAGCATCCGATCACGCTTCCGCCCCCGCACCCCACTCCATGTCCGTCCCGGGGCCGCCTCTGCCGGAAGCGCCTGCCGTCGACGTGCCCGCTGCTGGCGCCGTTCCGGTTGCCGAGGGGATCCCCGGTTACGGGGAGGTCCTGCTCGGACTGGCGCCATCGGTCCCGGATTGGGCTCTGATGGTCGGGCTCGAGCGGGTTCTTGAGCGGCTCGGCGGTCTTGGTGACGGGGAGTCAACTGCAGCCGCCGTGACGGCACGGGGGTGGATCGAATGGTGCCGTGGCCGCGGTTCCTACGCCGACGCCTTGTACGCGCAGGCCTTGCAGGAGCACCCGGGATACAGGCTCGCGGAACTGCTGGCAGAGCTTGGCCGGCGCGGGACCCTTTGCGGCTGGGCTGCCAGGCGCGAGGCCGCCTGGCAGAAGTTTGCGCCTGACGCGGCATGAGTTACTGACGCGCCAGGGAAGCCGCCGCATAATTGTGGACCCGGCGTCCCGAAGGCACCCAGGGTTAAAACCGTGAGACAATGGTTGCCGAGACCCGGTTGGGTCCGTGTATCAAGTGCCCTTAATGATCCTTGGAAACAGGGAACATTAAGGCCATCCCAGCAGTTCTACTAAGTGGCTCTGCTGGTCGTGGTTGCACCTGATGTTGAACACGGACTTGACAGGGTCATAGTGGTGTTGCCCGTATGGTGATTCCGCAGACCGCAGCTAGAAAGGTTTTCAGTGACCCCGTCTTCCGCGAAGAAGGAACCCGCCGACCAGGCCGAATTGTCCCCTGAGGAGAAGAAGGCGGCGACCAACGCCAAGCGCGCCGCAACGCGCGCAGCCAACAAGGCTGTCAAGGACGCCGCTTCCGCAGAGGGTGGCGACACCGTTACCGGAGTCGCCAAGCCTGAGCCCAAGAAGCGCGGGCCCAAGCCCGGCGCCAAAGCCGCGGCAGAAGCCGCCGGCAACTCAGCCAGTACGTCCGACGATGACGCCGACGCCGAAGAAGATCTCGACGACATCGCGCCCGACGCTGCCGAGCTCGGCGATGAAGTAGAAGGCGAAGAGGTCGCCGGCAAGGCCGCGGCCACCACGGGCACCGGCTTCGTGTACTCCGACGCCGACGACGACGACGCCCCGGTGCAGCAGGTTATGTCCGCCGGCGCCACCGCCGACCCCGTCAAGGACTACCTGAAGCAGATCGGCAAGGTCGCCCTGCTGAACGCCGAACAGGAAGTGGACCTGGCCCTGCGGATCGAGGCCGGTCTCTTCGCCGAGGAGAAGATCGCCGCCGACGACGGCACCATGGATCCGAAGCTCAAGCGTGAGCTCGAATTCGTCATCCACGACGGCAAGCGCGCCAAGAACCACCTGCTGGAGGCCAACCTCCGCCTCGTCGTCTCGCTGGCCAAGCGCTACACCGGCCGCGGCATGCTGTTCCTGGACCTGATCCAGGAAGGCAACCTGGGCCTGATCCGTGCGGTCGAGAAGTTCGACTACACCAAGGGCTTCAAGTTCTCCACCTACGCCACCTGGTGGATCCGCCAAGCGATCACCCGCGCCATGGCCGACCAGGCCCGCACCATCCGCATCCCGGTGCACATGGTGGAAGTCATCAACAAGCTGGCCCGCGTCCAGCGCCAGATGCTGCAGGACCTCGGCCGCGAACCCACCCCGGAGGAGTTGGCCCTCGAACTGGACATGACCCCGGAAAAGGTCGTGGAGGTCCAGAAGTACGGCCGCGAGCCCATCTCGCTGCACACCCCGCTTGGCGAGGACGGCGACTCCGAGTTCGGCGACCTCATCGAGGACTCCGAAGCCGTGGTTCCGGCGGATGCCGTGAGCTTCACCCTGCTGCAGGAACAGCTGCACTCGGTGCTGGACACGCTCTCCGAACGCGAAGCCGGCGTGGTCGCGATGCGCTTCGGCCTCACCGACGGCCAGCCGAAGACTTTAGACGAAATCGGCAAGGTCTACGGTGTGACGCGCGAGCGCATCCGTCAGATCGAATCCAAGACCATGTCCAAGCTGCGGCACCCGTCGCGCTCACAGGTCCTGCGCGACTACCTGGACTAAGCGCCGACCGGCCACAGGCCAGGCGACGTTCACAACAACGCGGGGTCACCTCCCGTCCGTCCTCATCGGAGGAATGGGCCGGACGTGACCCCGCGTTGCTGTTACTGCCGCCAGGTTAAACCACCAAGTTGCTGTCGACCCCGCGTTGCGGCTGCTGCTGTTGCTGCACCCACGGGGAACGCGCCGCTTAACGAATCAGGGCCCCTCCGATACGGAGGGGCCCTGATTCAGTAGTCTCAGGTCGCCCGGAACCCTGTAGGGCGCCGAAAACGAAACCGGTGCGGTCTAATCGACCGGAACCGGGGCCTTCTGGTGAAGGCGGTCCGTCTCGTCATGCCAGTCTGAGCTGAGCGGCTTGAGTGTCGGCTCTACGGCGCGTGCGTGGTGGCCGCAGAAAAGAAGCTCACCGCCGGAGGCACCGAGAACAACTCGGACATATGCCTGTGCTCCGCAACGATCGCACCGGTCTGCGGCGGTCAGTGTGCGGTCCGCAACTGCTGTTGTCATGTTCGGCCTCCTTAGTAGATCGGTATACCTATATAACCAGCATTCGTGGCCAAACCATGGCACGGATGGCCTACTTTCGCTGTCCGCGTATCACGTCTCAATAACGGGCAGTGGCCGGAGAGGCCCTGCGGGGAGTGGCAAACCGTGGATGACCCGGAGTCCGACTAACCTAGGAAGAGCGTCAAATTCAGTGACTGCCCGCCTGCGCACGCTGCAGGGCGGTCCCGATCCTGTAAGGAGTTCACGACCCGTGGCACCCAGTTCTGATTACACCGCCCGGCACCTTTCCGTGCTGGAGGGCCTCGAGGCCGTCCGTAAGCGCCCGGGCATGTACATCGGCTCCACGGACTCCCGCGGACTCATGCACTGCCTCTGGGAAATCATCGACAACTCCGTCGACGAGGCCCTCGCCGGCTTCGGCCACGACATCAAGATCATCCTCCATGCGGATAACTCGGTGGAGATCCACGACGACGGCCGTGGCATCCCCGTTGACGTCGAACCCAAAACCGGGCTGACCGGCGTCGAGGTGGTCTTCACCAAACTGCACGCCGGCGGAAAGTTTGGCGGCGGCTCCTACACGGCTTCCGGCGGACTGCACGGCGTTGGCGCCTCCGTGGTCAACGCGCTCTCGGCCCGCCTCGACGTCGAAGTGGACCGCGGCGGCAAGACGTACAAGATGTCCTTCCGCCGGGGGGAGCCTGGCCGGTTCAAGGATCCGGGCACCAAGCCGGACCCCGCGACCCTCTTCGAACCCTTCATCGACGGCTCTGTGCTCGACGTCGTGGGGAAGGCCAAGCGCGGCGTGACCGGAACCCGGATCCGCTACTGGGCGGACCGGCAGATCTTCACGCCCGACGCCAAATTCTCCTACGATGACCTGGCAGCGCGTGCCCGCCAGACCTCATTCCTGGTCCCCGGATTGAAGCTCACGGTCCGGGATGAGCGCAGGGTTGCCGGCACGCCCGGCGAATCGGGCCCGCATGAGGAGGTCTTCCACCACGACGGCGGCATCTCCGAGTTTGTCGACTTCCTCGCCGCCGACCCGGCCGTCACGGATATCTGGCGCCTCCACGGTGCCGGGAAATTCAAGGAAACCGTCCCCGTCCTCGACGAAAAGGGCCACAGCCAGCTCGCGGAGGTCGAACGCGACTGCGAGGTCGACGTCGCGCTGCGCTGGGGGATCGGCTACGACAGCACGGTCCGTACCTTCGTCAACATCATTTCCACGCCCAAGGGCGGCACGCACCAGTCCGGCTTCGAGCAGGCCCTGCTCAAGACGTTCCGCAAGGCCGTGGAGACCAATGCCCGCAAGCTCAAGGCCGGCAACGACAAGATCGAAAAAGACGACATCTTCGCCGGCCTGACCGCAGTCCTGACCGTCCGGCTGGCCGAACCGCAGTTCGAGGGCCAGACCAAGGAGATCCTGGGCACGTCGGCCGTTCGGGCCATCGTGGCCAAGGTGGTGGAACAGGAGATCAGCGCCAAGCTGACCTCCGCAAACCGCAACGACAAGGCCCAGTCCGCGCTGCTGCTGGAAAAGATCGTTAGCGAGATGAAGTCCCGCATCTCGGCGCGGGTCCACAAGGAAACCCAGCGCCGCAAGAATGCGCTGGAAACCTCCTCCATGCCCACCAAGCTCGCCGACTGCCGCACGGACGACGTCGCACGCTCCGAACTGTTCATCGTCGAAGGTGACTCCGCACTCGGCACCGCCAAGCTGGCCAGGTCCTCCGACTTCCAGGCGCTCCTGCCGATCCGCGGCAAAATCCTCAACGTCCAGAAGGCCTCTGTGGGGGACATGCTCTCCAACGCCGAGTGCGCGGCCCTGATCCAGGTGGTGGGAGCCGGCTCCGGCCGGACGTTCGACATCAGCGCCGCCCGGTACGGCAAAGTGATCCTGATGACCGACGCCGACGTCGACGGCGCGCACATCCGGACCCTGCTCCTGACGCTCTTCTTCCGCTACATGCGCCCGATGATCGACGAGGGCCGCGTCTTCGCCGCCGTCCCCCCGCTGCACCGGGTGGAGGTGGTCAACGCCGGCCAGAAGGCCAACGAGATGATCTACACCTACTCCGAGGCTGAGCTCCATGTCCTGCTGGCGCGGCTCGCGAAAGAGGGCAAGCGCTACAAGGAGCCGATCCAGCGGTACAAGGGGCTGGGCGAGATGGATGCCGAGCAGCTGGCTGAAACCACCATGGACCCGCGCCACCGGACGCTCCGCAAGGTCGGGATCGAGAACGCCAAACACGCCGAAGAGACTTTCGACCTCCTCATGGGCTCCGACGTGGCGCCCCGCAAGGACTTCATCATTGCAGGCGCCGCAAACCTGGACCGGGAGCGCATCGACGCCTGACGTCCCGCCGGCGGGGAAGGGGCCGGGCGACGGAATTCTCTCCGTCGCGGCTGCTCCGCTGGCGCATGGCTCTCCCAACCTTTGCCCAAGGTGCTTCCGATAGCTTCATCTCACCGATGCGGGCAAGGACGCCCGGATTCGGATTCCGCTGCCGAATCCAGGAGAACCCTATGAAGCAACGCCGGAATATCCGCCGTGCGGCCATCGCCGCCTCAATCGGATTGGCGGCCAGCCTTGCGCCGCCCGCACTCGCTGACAACGGAACAAACACGGCACCCCTACGTGCCGCCGTGTCGGCAACGAACATCATGAAGCATCTCGCATCGCTCCAGGCGGTCGCGGATGCCAACGGCGGCACCCGGGCTGCCAGCACTCCGGGCTATGAAGCCTCCGCCCAGTACATCGAGCGCAAGCTGCGGGCCGCCGGCTACACCCCGGTCCGCCAAACCTTCCCCTACGACCTCTACGACACCGTCTCGGCCTCGCTGGAGCGTCTCTCACCAACCCCAAGAAGCTACGCCTATGACGCCCCGGACGGATTCCTGGACATGGTCTACTCGGGTTCCGGCGACGTCACGGCCCCGCTGACCGCCGTCGACATCAACCTGGCCGGAGACCGGGCCTCCACGAGCGGCTGCGAGGCAGCCGACTTCGCCGGGTTCACCGCAGGCAACATCGCCTTGATCCAGCGCGGCACCTGCAGCTTCCGAATCAAGGCGGACAACGCCGCCGCGGTTGGGGCAGCAGGCGTCATCATCTTCAACCAGGGCAATGTCGACCCGGGGGACGAGCGCTTTGCCCTGTTCGGCGGCACCCTGGACGCGCCTCAGGCCGCTATCCCTGTGGTCAGCACAAGCTTCGCCACCGGCGCCGAACTCGCCGGGCTGAACGACGTCAGCATGCACCTTTCCGTGAACGCCACCGTCACCGCGCTGACGTCCTTCAACATCCTGGCCGACACCGGAGGACGTGCGGACCGCACCGTCGTGGTGGGAGCGCATCTGGATTCCGTGCCTGAGGGACCCGGCATCAACGACAACGGCACCGGGACCGCCTCCATCCTCGAAACGGCGATCCAGCTTAAAGCATCCGGCCAGACCCCCGTCAACAGGGTCCGCTTCGCCTTCTGGGGAGGAGAGGAGGCCGGACTCATCGGCTCCGACTACTACGCATCCCAGCTGACGGCGAGCCAGACAAAGACTCACGCGGTCAACCTCAACTTCGATATGGTCGGCTCGCCGAACTTTGTGCGGTACGTCTACGACGGCGACGGTTCCTCCTTCGGCACAAAGGGCCCCAATGGCTCCGGACTCGTCGAGAAGGTCTTCGTGGACTACTTCAAGTCCCAGAACCTGCCGACAGCGCCGACGGAGTTCGACGGGCGCTCGGACTACTCCGGGTTCATCACCAACGGGATCCCGGCGGGCGGCCTGTTCACCGGCGCGGAAGGCATCAAGACGGTGGAGGAGGCGGCGGTGTTCGGCGGGACAGCGAATGTCGCGCATGACTCCTGCTACCACCAGGCCTGCGACACCATCGCTAACGTCAACACCACTGTGCTGGAGCAAATGGCCGACGCGATCGCCCACTCCACACTGACCTTCGCCATGACCACCTCGGCGATCAATGGGTCCGCCAAGGGCAACGGCTCCGGGAACGTTGACCTTCAATTCAAGGCCAGCAAGCTGCTGAAATAACAGCGCCGACAGCCAAACTGGCCGCTATGCCGACCGCTTCGCCTGTTTTCAGGCGGAGCGGCCCGGCGTTTGAGCGCGGGGATCAGGTTGGCAGGGCCTAGCCGAGCAAGCCGGGGACCAGCAACAGGGCCGTCGGCACGGCCAGCAGCAGCGCGCAGCATGCCAGGACGGTGGCGCGCAGCGGTTCCGACAGTGGCGGCCGGGGCGAGAGCAGGCGGCTGACGCGGGACGCCGTCGTACCGGCCGAGCCAGTGCCCCCGGTGGCGCCGGGCTGGCTGGAGTCGACGTCGGACAGGCCGGGCTCGCCGAACGCCAGGCGTGCCGCCGGAGTGGCCGGGGACCCGCTGGCCACAATGGCAATCGCCTTGATGAGCGTCGACTTGCTCTCCGTCTTGAGCGCGACGTCGTCGGCAAGCATTTCGATCAGGGAGTTGACCGACTCCTGCGCCAGCCGGGTGGTGGGGAGCCACGGCAGGGCCTGGCGCCAAGCGGCGAAGGCCCACAGCAGGAGGTGGTGGCGCTGGCTCAGGTGCGCGTTCTCGTGAATCAGCACGGCACGCAGCTCATCGGGCTCCAGGGCGGCCATGAGCCCGTCGGAGAGAACCGTCACGGACCGTGCGCCGCCGGGCAGGCAGTACGCCACGGGCGAGTCCACGTTCAGGACCATGGTCCCCGGGCCGTCGGAGGACGGTGAGGCCAGAAGGTCCAGCAGTTCGCGGTGGCGCCGGCGCTGGCGCTGGATCTTGTAGTAGGTCAGCAGCAGCGTGAAAACGAGGTGCGCCGTCAGCAGGGCCGCGGTCGAGAGCGCAAAGATGTGCCAGAAGCCGAGCTCAGTGGTGGGGGCATTGTTGAAGACCATCCCCGCCAAGGCCCGCAGGCCGGAGAGCAGGTTATCCCCGACCGGCTCGAGCCCGTAGACCAACATGGCGCCGATCATGGAAAGGCCGCCGGCCAGGGCGATCGCCTGCCACAGCAGCATCGCCGTGAAGGGGGAGCGGGCCGGCCACTGGGCACGGGAGAGGAGGATAGGCACCGGCCACGCCAATGCTATCGCCAGGACCGCCAGAAAATATGAGGTCCAGAACATCGGGCGCTAGCTGCGGCCCAATAGCTTGCGCAGGGTTTCTGCTTCGTTGTCCGTGACAGAACCAATGAACCGGGCCAGGACGGCCTCGCGGTCCGGGGCAGAACCGAGGACCTCGTGCATGAGCTCAGCGGTGTGGTCCGCGCGGCTCGAGACGGCCTGGTAGCGGTGCGGGCGGGTGCCGCGTTCGCGTTCCACAAGGCCCTTGCGCTCGAGGCGGGAGAGTACGGTCAGCACCGTGGTGACCGCGAGGTCCTTGCCCACATGCCCGGCTGTGCCGTCCTCGGGGTGGGTGCTCTGCGCGAGGAGGTCCCGCAACGTGTTGGCCGTCGCAGCTTCTTGGCCTGCCCAGAGCAGGTCCATTACTGCCCGTTCCAGTTCACCGAGACTTGCCATTGAGTACATCCTTCTATGACTGCCGCGCCGGCGTCGTGCTGGGAAAATGCTGGTGCCTGCCGGGGCGGTGTATGTGAATTCTTCAATTACCAATTTAGCGCGTTTTGCGCATTCTTTCTACATGAAGTAGAACACGGCCGTTGGGCGTGTCGGGCGAGCGCCCCTGGGGCCCCAGGGCTGGGCGGTTCGGCCATTGCAGGCCGTGACGCGCCGTGGGAGTCTGAGTTACCGGGAAGCGCCGTTGTGTTCTACACTCTGTAGAAGACTTACTTCTACGCCACGTAGAAGTTGCTCGGACCTAGCCAAAAGTAGGGACTGCCTTGGACGCCTTGGAAATCGCACGCTGGCAATTCGGAATCACCACGGTCTACCACTTCATGATGGTGCCGCTCACGATCGGCCTCGGGCTGGTGGTGGCTGTGATCCAGACGCTTTGGTACCGCACTGGCAAGCCGGAATATCTGCGCATGACCAAGTTCTGGGGCAAGCTCTTCCTGATCAACTTCATCATGGGCGTCGCCACCGGAATCGTGCAGGAATTCCAGTTCGGCATGGCCTGGAGCGAGTACAGCCGCTTTGTCGGTGACGTGTTCGGCGCCCCGCTGGCCATGGAAGCGCTCCTGGCCTTCTTCGTCGAGTCAACGTTCCTCGGCCTGTGGATCTTCGGCTGGAAACAACTCAAACCCGGCGTCCACCTGGCCTGCCTCTGGGTCGCCGTGATTGGCTCCGTGTTCTCGGCCTACTTCATCATCGTGGCCAATAGCTGGATGCAGCACCCTGTCGGCGTCGAAATGGTCAACGGCCGGCCCGTCATGACCGACGCGTGGGCCGTCTTCACCAACAACACCGCCCTCGTCGCCGTGCCGCACACCCTCTTCGGCGCCCTCGCCGTCGCCGGGGCCTTCCTCCTCGGCATCGCCTGGTACCACCTGTGGCGCCGCCGCCACGACGGCATCGACACGATCGGGGCCGACGGCAAGGTGATTCCCGGCGAAGCCGCCGCCATCCTCGGCCGGGACCGTACGGACCACACCGTCTGGATCCGCTCCCTGCGGATCGGCGCCGTCGTCGCCATGATTTCCTTCGCGGGCACCGCCGTCACCGGGGACCTGCAGGGCAAGCTCATGTTCGAGCAGCAGCCCATGAAGATGGCCGCCGCCGAGGCAGCCTGCCACGACGGCACCGGCTTCTCGGTCCTCAGCGTCGGCAACGTCGGCGCCAAGAACTGCGACGACATCGTCGCCGTGATCGAGGTCCCCGGCATTCTGTCCTTCCTGGCCAAGGGCGACTTCACCACGGAGGTCAAGGGCGTCAACAGCCTGCTGGAGGAGTACCAGTCCAAGTACGGCACCACCCTGCCGGACAACCCCATCTACGGGGACCGCGCCGGCCAGCAGATCCAGTACGTGCCCGTCATGGAGGTCACTTACTGGGGCTTCCGGATGATGATCGGTTTCGGTGGCGTGGCCGCCCTCGCCGCGCTCGTGGCACTGTGGGCCACCCGCAAGGGAACCGTGCCCGCCTCCCGCGGCCTCATGCGCCTGGCTGTGTTCGGCATCCTCGCACCGTTCGGTGCCAACGCCGCGGGCTGGATCTTCACCGAGATGGGCCGCCAGCCGTTCGTCGTCGCCCCGAACCCGGACCCCAGCGGCATCGACCAGGTCTTCATGTTCACCGCCGCGGCCGTCTCGCCGGGAGTCTCGGCCGGCGAGATCCTGACCTCCCTCGTGGTCCTGACCTCCATCTATGCAGTGCTGCTGGTGGTGGAGGTCAAGCTCCTGGTCAAGTACATCCGCGGCGGCGTGGCCTCGGCCATGCCGGAACTGGTGCACGCCCCCGTTGACGAAAATGAAGACAGCACGCCCCGGGGCGGTCCGGGCAAACCCGACGACGACGTCCTGGCGTTCGCCTACTAGGCGCCCGCCCCGCAACCCACCTACCCAGCAACACCACACGGAAAAGCGCAGAGGATTCTCAGCATGGAACTGCTACCCACCATCTGGTTCGTCGCCATCGCGGTGCTGTGGACGGGCTATCTCTTTCTCGAGGGCTTCGACCTTGGCGTCGGGATGCTGATGAAAGCATTTGCCCGGGACAACACGGAGCGCCGCGTCCTGATCAACACGATCGGCCCGGTCTGGGACGGCAACGAGGTCTGGCTCCTGACCGCCGCCGGCGCCACCTTCGCGGCCTTCCCGCTGTGGTACGCCTCGCTGTTCTCCGCGCTGTACCTGCCGCTGCTGCTGGTCCTCGTGGCGCTCATCTTCCGTGCAGTCGCCTTCGAATACCGCGGCAAGGTGGACAACCCCCGGTGGCGCGCCCGCTGGGACTGGGCCATCTCGGCAGGGTCGTTCGTCGCGGCCTTCGGCGTCGGCGCCGCCCTGGCCCTGACCACCACGGGACTGCCGCTGGACGCCAACGGTGACCGCGAGGGCGGTCCGTTCGCCTGGTTCAGTGGGTACGCCGTGCTCGGCGGGTTCGCCGTCGTCGGGTTCTCCCTCCTGCACGGACTCGGGTTCCTGGCGCTGAAGACCGACGGCGAAGTCCGCCACCGGGCGCGGGCGTTGTTCGTCCGGTGGCTGCCCGTGCTGCTGCTGCCTATGGCCGGCTGGGCGGTGAGCCTCCAGCTTCTCAGCGGCGAGGCCTGGACCATCGCCGCCGTCGCCGCCGCCGTCGTCGCGGCAGTCCTGTCGTGGAATTTCGCCCGCAAGGGTGTCGAGGGCCGTGCCTTCATGTCGCTGGGGGCATTCCTCCTGCTCGGCAGCGCGTCCATCTTCGGTGCCGCCTTCCCCGTGGTGCTGCCGTCCACCCTGGACCCCGCGTTCAACCTGACAGTCTCCAACGCCTCGTCCTCGGACTACACCCTGGGCCTGATGAGCATTGTGGCCTGCATCGGGCTGCCGTTGGTCCTGGCGTACCAAGCCTGGACCTACTGGGTGTTCCGCCGCCGGGTGAGCGCAGCGCACATTCCCGAGGCGCACAGCTTCCTTCCCGCGATCGCCGCCAAAGCCCTGGCACCGAAGGACTAACTTCCCTGATGAGACCGTTCCCCTCCGGCCCTGCGACCCGTTCCGCGCTCTACCTGCTGGGACTGCTGGCCGCCCTGAAGGCACTGTCCCTCGTGCTGATGGCGCAGGCTGTGGCATCGATGCTCGCCGGGCTCGCGGCGCATGACCCCGCGTGGGCAGACCAGCTGGTTCTGGGCGTCGCCGGGGCCGTGCTGCGCTCACTTACTGTGTGGGCACAGTCGGTGGCTTCACGCCGGGCGGCCCTCGGGGTGAAGGAGGAGCTGCGCTCGCAGCTGCTGGAGCAGGCGCTCAGGAACGGAACACGGACGTCCGGGCCCGCCGACGGCGGCCTCGCCGTGCTGGCCACCCGGGGGCTGGACGCCTTGGATAACTACTACACCCAGTTCCTGCCCGCGCTGGTGAACTGCGCGGCCATCCCGTTGCTGTTGGGGGCCCGCATCCTGTTCGCCGACTGGATCAGCGCGGTGGTGATCGTGCTGACGGTGCCGCTGGTGCCGCTGTTCATGGTCCTCATCGGGCGGTATACAGAAGACCGCGTCAGGGAAGCCCAGTCCGCGCTGGCACGGCTCTCCGGCCACATGCTCGAGCTCGCCAAGGGCCTGCCCGTCCTCGTCGGCCTGGGCCGCGCCGCCGCCCAGCGCCGGGCACTGGAGGACATGTCCGAGGAATACCGTTCCCGGACCATGGGGACGTTGCGCACCGCCTTCCTCTCCGCCCTGGCCCTGGAGCTGATCGCAACCATTTCCGTGGCGGTGGTGGCCGTGTTCATCGGCGTCCGCCTGGTGCACGGCGACATGGCGCTGGAGGCCGGGCTGCTTGCCCTCATCCTGGCTCCCGACTGCTACCTGCCGCTCCGGGAACTTGGCACCGCACACCACGCCAGCGATGAAGGCCGGGCCGCGCTCGCCGAAACCACTGCGGTCCTCTCGGACCCGGGAGCCACCCCGCTGAACCCGGCTCCGGCCCCGCGGGCCTGCTGCTGGGCCACCTGCTGTCAGTGTGGACGGACTGACCGTTCGATTCGGCGGCCGCACGGACGCCGCCGTCGGACCGCTGAGCTTCACCGCCCCTGCCGGCCGGATCACGGCCCTCGACGGGGCCAGCGGTGCCGGCAAGAGCACCGTGCTCGGAGTCCTCGCCGGGACGATTGGGACGGGCACGGGAACCGTCGTGTCCGGACGCGTCGGAGGATTTACGACGGCGGAGGTCGCCTGGGTGCCACAGCACCCCGTCATGGTGGCCTCCACGGTGCTGGACGAGATCCGCCTGTATCTCGGCGTTCCCACCTATGGACCGGACGCCGCCGCGGCCGGGGCTGCAGCCGGTGCTCCGGCCGGACACTACGGCTAGCCCTACTGCCGAGCAGCCCTACTGCCGGCACTCATGCCGATGTTCGGGCCAGTGCGGAAGGCGATGCGGCCGCGCAGCGGTGCCTCGCGGCCGTGGGCGCGGAGCACCTGGCCGCCAAGCACCCGGCCGAGCTGAGCCCGGGGGAGCTGAGGCGGGTGGCGCTGGCCCGCGGACTGGCACGGATCGCAGCCGGCGCCAGCGTACTGCTCTTGGACGAACCCACCGCCCACCTGGACCGGGGATCGGCCACGATGGTCAATCGGGCCCTCGCCGGGCTCCGGGGCCACGTCACCGTGCTGCTCGTCGCGCACGACCCGCAGACCCGGGAGCTTGCCGACACCCTCGTCGCAGTGGTTCCGCGCGGCGGCGGGCACCACGGAATCGAACATCCGGACCCGGTCCCGCCATTCTCGGCATCCGCCGGGGGAGACGCGGACGTGCAGGCTGCGGCAATCCGGCCGCCGTCCGTGGTGGGTGCCCCGACGGCGAGTCCGAGCGCCACGCCCGGCGCGAGCCCGACGTCGGGCCGCCCTGATGCCGGCGGCTCGACTGCCCCGTCCGCCGGCTCAATGGAGTCAGTCGGCTCGGCCGGCCCAGTCACGTCCCAGCTGCGCCGCCTGCTGGCCCCGGTAGCGGGCAAGTTTGCCGCCGCCGGCGCCGTAGGCACTTTGGCGGCGCTGTTCGCCGTCGCCCTTGCCGGGCTGTCCGGCTGGCTGATTATCCGTGCCAGCGAGCAGCCGCCCATCCTGTACTTGCTCACAGCGATCGTCGGCGTGCGGTTCTTCGGCGTCGGCCGGGCGGGCCTCAGGTACGCCGAACGGCTGCTGCTGCATGACGCCGTCTTCGCCGCCCTGACCCGGCTCCGGGGCCGGCTGTGGGAGTCGCTGAGCCGCCGGGCATTGTCCTTGCGCCGGCTCCTGCAAGGCGGCAACGTCCTGGGCACGGTGGTGGACGACGTCGACACCCTTCGGGATCTCCTGCCCCGCGTCGTGCTGCCGCCCGTGACTGCCATAGCTGTCGCTGCGGCCGCAGTCTTCGGGATCGGGTTGCTGGTTCCCGCGGCGCTGCCCGCCGTGGGCGCGGCAGCGCTTCTGAGCATCGTGGTTGCCCCTGCACTGGCGTTGGCCGCCGACCGCATGTCCGCCAGCACCGAACAAAAACTCCGCTCCGGCGTGCTCCGTCACGTGGCCGCCGCCCTGGATGCCCGCGCGGAACTCCATGCGAACGGCGTGAGCGCCCCCGTGCTTGGTGCGATAGGCCGGGCCGACCGGGCCGCCACCGCTGCCTCACAGCGGTCGGCGTGGGCGGAAGGGCTCGGCCAGGCCCTGACCGTCCTGGCCTGCGCCGGAGCCGCCCTGGCCAGCGCCGTCCTGGCCGCCCCGCTCGCCCTTAGCGGCGCGGTCGAACCGGCGACGGTCGCCGTCGTCGTCCTTGTCCAGCTTGCCCTGGTGGACCCTTACGCGGCCATCACCACAGCCGTGCGGCAATACCCGGCGCTGCGCGCCGTCATGAGGCGGATCAGCGAGGCAGGCGTCCTGGAGCCGGGGGAGCATGGTGCACCGGACAACGACGCCGCAACCGGCGGCCTGGTGCACGTGGCTTCGCGGCCCGGCGGCGGGCCCGGGATCGAACTGGTGGACCTCGCTGTCGCGTGGCCAGGCGGCCGCAACGTCTTTACCGGACTCACGGCCGAGGCCGGCCCCGGGCGCTGGCTGGCCGTCACAGGTGCCTCCGGCTCCGGCAAGTCGACCCTGCTGGCCGCGATCCTGGGTTTCCTGCCGGCGGCCGGCGGCCACCTTTACCTGAGCGGACGCGCCGCCTGGTGCCCGCAGGAAGCGCACCTGTTCGACTCGACTATTCGCGGGAACCTTATGCTGGCGCGGCCGGAGCCGGAGTCCGCGCGCACCCGCGCGGACAGTGCCCAGACTGGGTCCGGGGATGCGGCGCGTGCCGGGGATGCCGCGCCGGCCGGGAATTCTGCGGCGGCCGGAGGCGACGAGCAGATGCGTGCTGCCCTCCACGCCGTCGGGCTCGGTCCGGTGCTGGCCCGGCTTGAGGAGGGACTGGACACACGGATCGGCCCGGGCGGGGCGTTCCTCAGCGGCGGGGAGCGTACGCGCCTGGCCGTTGCACGCACGCTCATGACCGGTGCCGACGTCATCCTGCTCGATGAACCGACAGCGCACCTCGACGCGGAGTCAGGCAGGCTCATGCTCGCCGAACTGCGGGAGGGTCTGCGCGACCGGACCGTCGTTCTTGTCACCCACAACCCGAACGATATCGACGCCGCTGACACCCGGTTGGACCTCGAATGCCGCGCCGCGGCTGCCGCGGCCGCCGCGGGCGAAGAGCCGGCGGCGGGCGGGCGTGCTGGCGCGGGGTTAGGCCGCCCCGTTAGCCTGTTGCCATGAACCAAAACGACGAGCTCCAGTCCCTGCCCGCACTCGATCTCCGGCTGTCCTGGCGGGCGGCGGGGCCCCGCGACCTCGACGCCTGGGCCGGGCTGATCGCCCGAACCGCCGCGGTGGAGCAGCCGGTCTGGTTTGAGCGCCGGGCGGATCTGGAACAGATCCTGGAGTCGAAGAACAACCCCGCGGCGGCGAACACGATCCTCGGCTTCGATCCGGAGGGCGTTGCCCGGGCGTACGGCCGGATCACCAAGAACCGCGACGGTGACAAAGCCATCGGCTTCGGCTGCGTTGATCCTGAATGGCAGGGGAGCGGGATCGGCACCGGGCTGCTGGGCTGGATGGAACAGCGGACCAGGGACCGCTTTGCCGAGGACGCAGGGACGACGGGTAATGCCGAAGACCCCGGCGGCGCACGGGCCGCGGTCCCGCGCCCGAGGCTGCGGCTCTACATGGAGCAGCAGCACCAACACCAGGCCGCCTTGTACGCCGATTCCGGCTACGGCGTTGTCCGCTATTTCAACGAGATGCACCGGCCGCTGAACCAGACTATGCCCGAGGCCGTCCTGGACCCCGGACTGGAGCTCGTGACGTTTGGACCGGCGCTCCATGAGCCCGTGCGGCTGGCGCACAACGCGGCCTTTCGGGACCACTGGGGCAGCGAGCCCCGGGACGAGGAGGCCTGGGGTTTCGTGGTCAATGACCCACAGGCCCGCCCGGACCTGAGCGGCGTCGTGCTCGAGCGTTCCACCGGGACGGTGGCCGGCTACCAGCTGGCCACCCACGACGCCGAGGCAGCCCTGGCCCGGGGATTCCGCGAGGGGTACACGGAGCTCCTCGGAGTCCGTCGGGAATTCAGGGGACGGGGCATCGCGCAGGTGCTGCTGGCCGATGCCATGCGCCGCTTCGCCGCCGCGGGGATGGACGTGGCCTCACTGGACGTCGATTCGGAAAACCCCACAGGAGCCCTCGCTCTCTACGTCAAGATGGGCTATGCGGCGGTCAACCGGAGCATGGCGTGGGACAAGGAACTCCAGCCGGCAGCGCCGTAGGGGGCTGCTTTAGGGACCGCCCTTGTTGAGGGGACCGCTCTCTTTAGCGCTAGCCGTTTAGCGCTAGCCGTCCCCGTCGCTATTCCTCTGCGCGCTAGCCGTCCACATCGTGGAGGTGATGGACGACGTCGTGCAGGAAGTACTGCGCGAAGGTCATGACAGTGAACACCGAGCCGTTGCTCCGGGTCCCTTTGCGCCCCCAATCCTGCTCAGGGACTCGCGCGAAGGAAGCAGCAATCTGCTCGCCCTCGGCGGTAAGTTCGGCGCCCACTTCGGCAGGGTCAGCGTTGGCATAGTCCTTCTCGATCGCTGTCTTGTCCTGGTCCCAGTCATCGAACCGGGCATCGTCCTCGGTCAGCATGAGGGACAGGCGGTGATCGAATAGCGTGAAGACGTCACGGACGTGGCAGCCATACTCGAGCACGGACCACGTCGGCCTCATTGGGGCGTTCCGCCGCGTCCGGCCGTCGGAGGGCGGCCCGCCACCGCGGGAGCATGCTGGTGATCATCCCCGGCGCCGTGGCTGGGGTCGCAGCGGAGGCATCAAAACCGCACTCGGGGCAGGGCCGTGACAGGACCCAGGTCCAGTCCTTGGTATCCGGAATGATAGGCATTCCAGCAGTGTAGGTGCATTTGTTCCGCCGGGCATCCCGACCCGTCGCGGCAGCCGGTGCGGGGCGGAACCGTGACCTTGCGTTGCGTGTGATTCGTTGCCGGCGATTTCGCCGTCGTTGTCCGGGTGAATTCCACTCAGTTACCGTCAGAACCCCCTTGGATAGTTGAGTCATGGAAGCCGTCAGGGATTTCATTGCTAGCGGGGATGAGGCGCGGGGCACGGACCCGGCCCGGCAACCCAGTGTGGACGCCGGTTGACGGTGTGGACGGCGCCTTGGCGGTACTGCAGGCGGTGAGTGCGACGGCGGTGCGAGGACGCGGCGATCGTGGGGTTTCCGGACCGCGTCGGACTTCGCCGGCCGGATGGAGGAAATCTCGCGCACCATGGAGTATCTGCAGCTGGTGGCGGCTGCGGCCGTGGACCGGACCCGGAAGCAGTCCGCTAACACCGCCGGAGATGCCGCGGGGGCGGTCACCTCGTGGACCACGGGCTGGCGCGAGAGCCCCGGCGGATGCAGACCGGCGCATCCGGAACCGCGGAGCCTGCCGGCACCCGGCAGTTGACGCGCCGCGAGGCGACTGCGGCGCCGGCCGCGGCAGACGCGTCGACCGGGCCGGCGTCAATCACGGATGACGGGTACCGGAACACCGCGGAGTTCCTGCGGGCGCGGCTGCGGATCGGCGCCGCGGAGGCCCGCCGCCGGCTCTCCCTCGCCGAGGCCCTGCTGCCCCGGCCCGGACTCGCCGGCCGGCCGGTGCCGCCCGTGCACCGGGAGCTCGGCGCCGCCGTCGCGGCCGGCGAGGTCGCGTCGCGGGCCGCGACGGTCATCGCCGTCGCACTCGACCGGGTCAGGCCCCTGTGCGGCGCGGAGGCCGCGGCTCGGATGGAGCACGCCCTGACCCGCACGGCCGCGGAGAACGACGCCGACTTCCTCGTCCGCGTCGCCCGCAGCTGGGCCGACGCGCTGGACCAGGACGGCACCGAGCCCTCCGAGGAACTGCTGCGCCAGCTCCAGGGCGCCTTCATCCGCCGCCGCCGCCACGGCCTGCACCACCTCGAGATCTACGCGACCACCGAACAGTTCGAACACCTCCTCACCGTCATGAACACCGCCACCAACCCCCGCACCGGCAACACCGGAACAACTCCGGCCGCGGACGCCGGCGAGGGCCCTGCGGGCACCGTCACTGCCGTCCGGGCTCCGGCCGCCAGCGAAGGCTGGGCCGCAGACAATGCGTCCGGCGAGGGTTCGGCAGCGAATAACGGCGTGACCGCCGGCGCGGCCTCCGCTGTGGCCTCGGTCACTGCTGCTACCGCCGGTGTATCGGCCTGCGTTTCCCGTGCTGCCGACGATCCGGCGGCGGGGGCTTCGGCCGCCGACGACGATCCGACTTGGGCGGCCGTCCCCGCTGCGGGATCCGGCCCGCTCTTGGTGATGTGCCTGCCGCGGCGGAGGACCCCGCACTCCCGGTCCTGGATCTCCGCTCCCGGCCGCAGAAGCTGCTCGACGGCCTGGTCGGCGCCTGCAAGGCCGCCCTCACCGCCGGAACGCTGCCCGCCGCCGGCGGGCTCCGCCCGCAGATCATGGCCACCATCGACTACCGCGACCTGCTCACCCGGCTGCAGGACACCACCGGCGCCTCAGAAAACACCGGACAGCCCGGGACGGGCACCGGGACGCTGCCGTTCACCGGGCCCGTCACCGCCTCCACGATCCGGAAGATCGCCTGCGACGCGGACATCATCCCGGTCCTGCTCGGCGGCGGGGGACAGGTCCTGGACATCGGCCGGGCCTCCCGGGTCTTCCCGCCGCACATCCGCAAGGCCCTCACCGCCCGGGACCGGGGCTGCGCCTTCCCCGGCTGCACCATCCCCGCGCCCTGGTGCGAGGCCCACCACATCACCTACTGGTCCCGCGGCGGAACCACCGGAACCGAGAACGGCACCCTGCTCTGCTCCCATCACCACCACGTGATCCACAAGGAACACTGGACCATCCGGCTCAAAACCGGGATCCCCTGGTTCATCCCGCCACCCCACCTCGACCCCCGCCAACGCCCCAGACGCAACCACTACTTCCGGCCCGACGACCTCATGACGGCCGCATGACCAGCTGCCGCAAGACAAGGTGGCGCAGGACATGACGGCAGCGTGACAGGCTGCGCGTGACCTGCCCGGGCGGCGGCGAATCACGCGGTGGCGGGACGGCAGAACAGGCTCAGGGCCGCCCCGCCAACGCCCCAGCCGCAACCACTACTACCGGTATTTCCGGCCCGACGACCTCATGACGGCCGTGTGACTGCGGCCCGGCGTCGGCGACCGCGGCATCCCGACGCGGGCCACATGACGGCCACACGACCGCTCCACGACGGCGTCCCGGACAGCGCCCGCCGCACTCCGGACGTACGTCCCGGCCACACCGCCGGCGGCCGGGGAAGCACGCCTTCAGTTTCTCAGGTACGCGGGGCACGTGGAGGAGTATTATTCCTTCCGGGGGGCGGGCCTGGAAAGGTAATAGCCATGCTCAAGGACAATCGAGTCGGCGCAGTGCTTCCGGCAGCGGACATCGCCCGGGCACGGGATTTCTACCGCGACAAGCTCGGGCTCGAACCCGAAAACGCGGACGCCGATGACAACCTGCAGTACAGGTGCGGCAGCGGAACAGGCTTCTTCGTTTACCAAACGCCCAATGCCGGCACGGCCAAGAACACGCAGATCGGCTGGGAAGTGGATGACCTGCCGGCTGCCGTTGCGGAGCTCCGCGCCAAGGGAATCGTGTTCGAGGAATACGACTTCCCAGGACTAAAAACCGAGGACGGCATCGCCTCTTTTCCGGATGGGAGCTCGGCGGCGTGGTTCCTGGACACCGAAGGCAATATCTTGAGCCTTAACAACATGGCCTAGGTTCCAACCCACTGGGCTCGGGCAGCCCGAACACAAAGCCCGGCCGGATCGCGAAAGCAACGCCGACCGGGCTTTGTGGCGCCACGGGGCTATACGTCGGTGGCGGCGCTCGGTTCCTCTGACCACGCCATGCTGGGTCCAATCGCGTCGATCGCCTGGGACAGCGGGATTCCGGAGCCATCGCGGCGGCCGTGCTCGCCAGGGAGTGAGCGCGCCACTCCGGCCAGTGATGAAGCCTTGGCCGGACCGTGGCCTGCCCAGCCTAGGAGAAGCGTGTCCTCGCCCTTGAGGAAGCGGTGGGCCCGCACCCCGGCAGTGGCCCGGCCCTTGATCGGGTATTCGGCCAGTGCGGTGACCTTCGCAGCCCCTGGGGCCGTGCCCGGCAGGGCGCCGTCCGTCCCCGCGATAGTCACGACGACGGCGGCGGCGTCAGCCGGGCTGGCGGTCCCGAAGAACATCACCCGGTCCCCGGCGGCCAGCTTGATCCCGGCCATGCCGCCCGCCGTCCGGCCCTGCGGGCGGACGGCGGAGGCACTGAAGCGCAGCAGCTGGGCCTGGCGCGTGATGAAGACGAGGTCGTCGTCGTCGGACCCGGCGGGTGCGACGCCAACCACGGTGTCCTTGTCCTTGAGGGCGATCACCTCCCAGTCCTCGCGGTTCAGCGGATAGTCCGGCTGCACGCGCTTGACCACGCCCTGGGCGGTTCCGATGGCGAGGACCTGGTCCAGTGGCGCGAAGGCCACCAGCGACTCGCCCTTGAGGAGCGTGATGAAATCCTTGGCCGGAACGCCGCCTGCCATGTTCGGCGTGCCCGAGGTCGGCGGCAGCACCGGCATGTCCATGATCTGCAGGCGCAGCATGCGGCCCTGCGAGGTCACGGCTGCGATCTCGCCGCGGGCGGTGGTCTTGACCACGGAGGAGAAAACGTCATGCCGCGTCCGCGGACCGGCCTCGGCCAGGCTGTCCTGGTTGGCGGTGCGGGCGATCTGCCCGGACACGGTGAGGATGGCCCAGCAAGGATCGTCCGCGATCTCAAGGGCCAGCGGTGCGGCCTTGCCCTTGGCGCCGGTGGCTGCGCCCACTGCGGCTGCCACGGTGGGGGAGACAGCCTCAGATTCCAGCAGCACGGTCCGGCGCGGTGTGCCGTACTTCTCCGCGATCTCGCCGAGTTCGTCCGACACCAGGGCACGAAGCAGCGCGGGGGAGCCCAGGATCGCCTCCAGCTCCGCGATCTCCCGGCGGAGCTCCTCCTGCTCCTTCTCCAGCTCGACGCGGGAATATTTGGTCAGCTGCCGCAGCCGCAGTTCCAGGATGTAGTTGGCTTGGATCTCGGTGAGATCGTAGATGGACATCAGCCGGGTCCTGGCCGCGGCAACCTCGTCGGAGGACCGGATGATCTGGATGACCTCGTCAATGTCCACGATCGCGACCAGGAGGCCTTCGACCAGGTGCAGGCGGTCTTTCTTCTTGCCCAGCCGGAAGGCGGTGCGGCGCCGGACAACATTGATCCGGTGGTCCACGTAGACCGAGAGCAGCTGGAGCAGCCCGAGGGTCTGCGGCTGGCCGTCGACGAGCGTGACGTTGTTGATGCCGAAGGAGTCTTCCATCGGGGTGTAGCGGTAGAGCTGCTGGAGCACGGCTGTGGGATTGAAGCCGTTCTTGAGCTCAATGACCAGGCGGAGGCCGTGCTTGCGGTCGGTGAGGTCCACGACGTCGCTGATGCCGGTGAGCTTCTTGCCGTTGACGGCGTCCTTGATTTTCTCGATCACCTTCTCCGGGCCCACCATGTACGGCAGTTCCGTGACCACCAGGCCGGTGCGGCGGGCGGAGAGCTGCTCGATGTCCACCTTCGCCCGGGTCTTGAAGGAGCCGCGGCCCGTGGCATAGGCGTCGCGGATGCCGTCCAGGCCCACAATCCGCCCGCCGGTGGGCAGGTCCGGGCCGGGAACGAACCGCATAATGTCCTCAAGCGTGGCATCCGGGTTGTCGATCAGGTGCCGGGCGGCGGCGATGACTTCCACGAGGTTGTGCGGGGCCATGTTCGTGGCCATGCCGACGGCGATGCCCGTGGCGCCGTTAACCAGCAGGTTGGGGAACGCGGCCGGCAGCACGTCCGGCTGGGTCAGCTGGTTGTCGTAGTTGGGGACGAAGTCGACGACGTCCTCGTCGAGGTGGTCCGTAAGGGTCAGGGCCGCGGCTGCCAGCCGGGCCTCCGTGTAGCGGGGGGCAGCGGGGCCGTCGTCGAGCGAGCCGAAGTTGCCGTGTCCGTCGATCAGCGGCAGCCGCAGGGAGAAGTCCTGCGCCATGCGCACCATGGCGTCGTAGATCGCGGCGTCGCCGTGCGGGTGCAGCTTGCCCATGACCTCGCCCACCACGCGGGCGCTCTTGACGTGGCCGCGGTCCGGGCGGAGCCCCATGTCGGACATCATGTAGAGAATGCGCCGCTGTACGGGCTTGAGCCCGTCGCGGGCGTCCGGGAGGGCCCGCGAGTAGATCACCGAATAGGCATATTCGAGGAAGGAGCCTTCCATCTCGGACGTGACATCGATATCGACGATGTTCTCGGTGAAATCCTGGCTGGGTTCCCCTGCCGGGGGCGTGGTTTGGCGGCGTGCCATAAGGCTGGTGGATCCTTCTGAGGAGGTGCTGAACGGGTACTGCGTAAGTTTATGACTAGGCTAAGCCTATGGTGGATCAGCCGGCGGACGGCGTATATCCGGAATATTGGGAAGCCGATGTTGTCCTGCGCGATGGCGGCACAGCGCATGTGCGCCCCATCCACCCCTCCGATGCAGATGCGGTCCAGGCCTTCCACGTGGGCCAGTCCCAGAAGTCCATTTATATGCGCTTCTTCGCCTTCAAGTCCAAGCTGTCCAGCAAGGAGCTCAAGCGCTTCACCGAGGTCGACTACAAGGACCGGGTGGCCCTGGTGATCACCATCGGCGGCGAAATCCTGGGCATCGGCCGTTATGACCGGCTCGACGATCCGGCGGAGGCCGAGGTCGCCTTCAATATCGCGGACGCCCACCAGGGCCGCGGCATCGGCTCGATCCTGCTCGAGCACCTGGCCGCCGCCGCCCGGGAAAACGGGATCAGCAAATTCAGCGCCGAGGTGCTCCCGGAGAACCGCAAGATGCTCATGGTCTTCTCCGACGCCGGCTACGACGTCAAACGGCACTTCGACGACGGCGTGGTCAGCCTTGAGTTCAACATCGACCCCACCGACAAGTCCCGCGCCGTGATGGAATCCCGCGAGCACCGCGCCGAGGCCCGCAGCATCCAGGAACTGCTCGCCCCGTCCTCTCTGGCCGTGATCGGAGCCAGCCGCAAATGGGGCACCGTGGGATACCAGCTCCTCGAGCATGTCATTGAAGGCGGGTTCAGCGGCACGGTTTATGCGATCAACCCGGAGGCCCTGGAACTCGCCGGCATGCTCTCCTTCGCCCGCCTCTCTGAGGTCCCCGGCCCGGTCACGCTCGCCATCATCGCGGTCCCGTACGACGAGGTCCCCAAAGTGGTCCAGGAATGCGCCGCCGCCGGCGTCAAGGGGATCGTGGTGGCCACCGCCGGGTACGCGGACGACGGCGAACGCGGCCTGGCCCGCCAGCGCGAACTGGTGCGGCAGGCCCGCGCCAACGGCATGCGCGTGATCGGCCCGGCCTCGCTTGGCATCGTCAACACCAACCCGGCCGTGTCCCTCAACGCCTCGATGGCACCCGCCCTGGCCCGACGCGGCGGGCTGGGGCTGTTCAGCCAGTCGGCCGCGATCGGCGTCTCCCTCTACGCCGCCTCCAGCCGGCGCCGGGTAGGCATCTCGACCTTCCTCTCCGCCGGCAACCGCGCCGACGTCTCCGGCAACGACATGATGCAGTACTGGGAGGACGACGCCGACACCACCGCGGTGGGCCTGTACCTGGAGTCGATCGGCAACCCGCGCAAGTTCTCCCGGCTGGCCCGCCGCCTGGCCCGGACCAAGCCCGTGATTGTGGCCAAGTCCGACGCCATGGGCCTGAACTTGCCGCCGGGGCATGCCGTCCGCACCACGCAGGCGCCCCCGGAAGCGCTGGACGCCATGATGCGCCAGGCCGGCGTAATTCGGGTAGAGACTATCGAAGAGCTCATGGACGTCGCCCAGATCGTCTCGAGCCAGCCGCTGCCCGAAGGCCCCGGAGTCGCCGTCTTCAGCAACTCGCGCGCCCTTGGCAAGGTGGTCGCGGACAGCGCCGCCCGCCAGGGGCTCGGGGTTGAACGGATCGTCGCCGACGTTGACCTCGATGCCGGCATGTCCCGGGCGCTGCCAGCCCTGCGGCGGAGCCTGCAGGAAACCCTCACCGAGGACACTGTGCACGCGGCGGTGGTGGCGCTGCTTCCGGCGCGAGGCCTCACCGTCGAAAAGATCGCCGGCGTGCTGGCCGAATGCTCCGCGGCGGCCGGCAAACCGGTTGTTGCCGCCTTTAGCGGAATCCTTGATCCCTCCATCTATGTGGAGGGCATGGTCGGCGCGGAACCGGGGCAACCACACCAGCCCCTGCTCGCTCCGCCGGTTCCGTGCTACTCCAACCCGGGTGCGGCGGTGGCGGCCCTGGCCGCCGTCGTGCGTTACGCCCAGTGGCTGGACCGGGATCAAGGCCTGTTCGTGGAACCCGATGGTTGCCACCCGGAGGCTGCCCGGACGGACCTGGAGCAGTTGCTGCACAATGTGGGCGGCGAGCAGCTCGTCCGGCTGGACCAGGACACGGCCGCGAGGCTGCTGGGCCACTACGGCATCCGGCTGGTCCCGTCCGTCGGGTTCGAGACGGCAGAGGAGGCAGTGGCAGCGGCCGAGCACCTCGGCTGGCCCGTGGCACTGAAGACCACGGATCCGGCACTGCGGCACCGGCTGGACCTGGGAGGTGTGCGGCTGGACATCCAGGACGCCGATTCGCTGCGGCGCAACGTGCTGGAAATGCGCAAGTCGCTCGAGCGGTACGGCTCCCCGTCCCTTGAAGTGCAGACGATGGTGCCGGTGGGGCAGGCCTGTACTTTCCGTGCCATTGAAGACCCGCTGCTGGGGCCCGTGGTCTCCTTCGGCCTGGCCGGCGACGCCGTGAACCTGCTCGATGACTGGGCCCACCGCGTGCCGCCGCTCTCCGGCTCCGACGTCCACGACTTCATCCGGGCGCCCCGGGCATCGCGGAAACTCTTCGGGTACCAGGGCCTTCCCGCCGTCAATGTCACGGCCTTGGAGGAAATCGCCGCCCGCCTCACCAGGCTGAAGGACAACCATCCGGAGATCGCGCTGGTGCACTTCAATCCCGTCCTCGCCGGGCCCGACGGCGCCTCGATCCTTGCCGCCGACGTCAGGATCGCGAACGCCGCCCAGCGGACAGACAGTGCACGCCGGGCGATGCGCAGCTAGGCCTCGATGTGTCCGGGGCCGCCCGGTCAGCCGCACCAGCCGACGGCGGCGTCCGGGGCCGGGCAGTTAGCAAGTCCCCAGCCGATCTGTGAAAATGGAGACTATGAGCTCCCAGCCTCCAACACCCAAGCCCCTGGCGACCGCCCCCGCACGCCAGACCGCGCACCACCACGGCCTCCATGACCACAGTGCGCAGGGCCAGAGCTTGGAAGGGTCTCTCCAGCAGGCCGGTTTCTACCCTCGGCTCGTGGCTGATGTCGTCGCCGATGCCCTGGATGGCCGCGACTGCGTGGCCCACCTGGTTCATCTTGAGACCCACTTCGATCGCGCCGAAGTGCGCCGCCACATCACCGTGCTGGTGTTGACCGACGACATGCTGGTCATCACCCATGTCGATGACCAGCAGCTCGACGAGGCCGGCGAGCAGACCGTCGCCCAGGTGTCGACCGAGTCCGTCCCCGTCACCCAGATCCGCTCGGTGGTCCTGAGCTACGTCTATGCCCAGCCGCAGGACTACAAGCCCTCCGACCCTGTCCGGGAGCTGACGCTGTCCATCGCGTGGTCCGGCGGCCAGCGCCTCGACATGGGCCCGGCCAGCTGCGGGGACCCGCAGTGCGAGGCTGACCATGGCTACAGCGGCACCATCGCGCAGGAAGACATCGTTTTGCGGATCAGCGCCGAAGCGGACGGTCTGCAGGCCGTGCAGGATGCCAAGCTGTTCGCCCGCGCCCTGCGTGCCGTGAACACCGGCTCTGCGGCCCCGGTCCCGCACAACGGGCCCGGCCTGCCGCCCCGACCGCGTATGGGCGTGTTCGGAAACCGCCTCAGCCGCGGCCACCAGCGCTGACATGGCTCACGTCCGTCAGCCTGAGTCTGCCCAAGATCAGCTTCCAGATCCGGTGCTGAGTCCTTCCCTCGCTAGCCGCCGGTGTTGAGCGATCTGCCCGCTCCCAGTTGGCGCAGCCAGGCCGCTGTCGGTCCGTCCCAGCTCCCGGCCGCTCCGGCGTTTGGACACCGCTCCATCGCCGAGGTGCTGACCAGCGCCGCGGCAAGCCTGGGTGTCCCGGGATTCGAGAACAAACTGAATCTTCCGCCCGCCAAACGCGTGTGCGTGGTGCTGGCCGACGGGCTGGGCCGCAACCTGTTGAAGCAGAAGATCGCCCACACGCCGTTCCTGCGCAGGTCCTGCAGGCCGGCCAGGGCAGGTGCCCGTGTCGTTGGACTCGGCGTTCCCGTCCACCACCGCGGCTTCCCTCGCGAGCTTCGGCACCGGGCTGTCGGCGGGCCAGCACGGCATGGTGGGCTACGACGTCCTGGATCCGGATCAGGACCGGGTAGTGAACATGCTTGGCAATTGGGACGCCGGCGTGGACCCGCGGACGTGGCAGCCGTTCCCCACGGTTTTCGAAAGGGCCGCGGACACGTCGACGTCACGACCGTCAGCCTCCCGCAGTTCAGCACCTCGGCCATGACCGAGGCCGCACTCCGCGGAGGCCGTTTCATCACCGGAACCACATCCCACGCCCGGACCGAAGCGGCCGCCGAGGCCATGGCCGGCGCCGGGCCCTCGCTGATGTACTTCTACGTCAATGAGCTGGACAAGGCCGGGCACCGCCACGGCTGCCAGTCGCCGCAGTGGGAGCACCAGCTCGAAGAACTCGATGCCACGGTGCGGCGGCTCAACGCCACGCTGCCGCCCGGCACCACCGTGCTGCTGACGGCGGACCACGGCATGGTGGATGTGCCGGAGTCGCAGCGGATCGACTACTCCGCGGAGCCGGCACTCATTGCCGGCGTCCGGCACACAGCCGGCGAGCCGCGGATGGTCCACCTGTACCTGGAGGATGGAAGGGACGACGCCGCCCGCGACCCGTCTGCTGGCAAACTGGCGGCCGCGTTTCGGGGACAGAATATGGGCTTTCACCCGTGAAGAAGCGATTGCGGGCGGGCTGTTCGGTGACGTGCGGGCCGAGGCCGCCTTGCGGATCGGCGACATCATGATTGCGGCCCGGGATTCGCTGGCGCTTTACGATACGCGCCGGGTCCGGCCCACTGCCCTGGAGGTGGTGGGCCAACACGGGTCCCTGACGAAAGCCGAGCGGGAAGTCCCTTTGCTCTGGTTCAAGGCCGACGGCAAGAGAGCGCCCCGCGGCTGACGCTTTTGCGGCGCCCGAAGTCGGGGAAGCCGCGCGGTGAATGCCGGTTTCCTCTGCTGCAGCCGGCACTGTTCTTATTGATCGTTGCGGGTTCCGAAGACGATTTCGTCCCAGCTGGGAACACTTGATCGTTTCGGCTTTGCCCGGCTGGCGCTCCGGCTGCTCTGTGCCGGGTCATCGGCCGGCATCGTTCCGGCTAGCCCCGTGGGACTCGCGGTGCTGGCGCCGGGACGATCCCGCCGCCAATCAATTCATCCAGGCCCGGGCTTGCGGTGGGGGCTTTGGCCGCCGGGCGCAGTTGCGAGGCCGCGATGGTGACTTCCCGGGTCTCGGTGCTGACGCCGTCGTGCAGTTTCAGGGCATCGTCCTCCTCGGGGAGGTGCGGTGCCAGAGTCAGCCGGGAAAGCATTGACGGCCTGCCGTCACGCCGTCGCGTGAAGGCGTCTGATTTCGGTTGTGCCGGCTGCTTCTGGGCAGGAACGGCCGGCTGGCCTGGTGGATTGGGCAGGGTCGGATTCGGCAGGGTCGGTTTCATCAGGGTCATTTCGTCATGAGTCGCGGATCGTCGGCCTGCTGCGGCTTCGGGGATGGGCTCCGGATTCCGTCGCTTGCGGACCTCAGGCGCCTCGGGCACCTCGGCGGGCCGGGGGTGGGCCGCGGGAACGCCGCTGGTCAGGAGCATGGCGAGGGCGTCGTCCGCGTCCTCGTCCACTCCGATCCGGTGTCCGCGGCGGGAACGCAACATGTCCAGCAGCCCGTCGGCGTCCTGTTCCTGGTGGATTCGGTCCTGCTGAAGAAGCATTTGGTGAATGATGCTGTGCTGGCCGGTCGCCGTGCGGGCAGCGGCCGCGGCCTCGGCGTCGGTTTCGAAATCAAAGGGCCGGTCGGAGACGGCCGTAAGGCGACGTGTCGGCACGGGGCCTTCGAGGGGCTCAAGTTCGCTCAGCTGCTGGGCCCAGCGGTTGGCGTTATGCAGGGACTTCCGGGCGGGATGGAAAGTCCACATGGCCGGAGGCTCCTCGCCGATCCCGGTCGGGCCGCCGGGCTTGGGCTCGAAGCGGGCCACCACGTTCCAGCTGCCGTCGGGACGCCGCCAGGAATCCCACTCCAGCGTTGAGGATTCGACGCCGTACGCCCGCAGGCGGTGCTCGACCATGTCGCTGAGGGACGCCGGGTTTTCACCGAACACGGACCGGAAGACGTCGTGGCCGGGGGCGGGGGAGGCCACCTCCACCTTGCGGGCCTGCTGGGCGATGTACTCGCGTTCGGCCAGGACTGGGCCCTCATAGCGCTGGACTTTCTCCAGCGGAATTCCGGACAGCTCCGCCACTTCGGCGGCGGTGGCTCCGTTGCGAATCCTGGTCTGGATGTCGCGCGGAGACATGGCAATAGGGCGGTGCGGCCGCGCTGGACGCGGTCTTCGCCGACGTCCGGCTGGCTGCCACCCGAAGTGCTTCATCGATCGGCAGCTGGAACATCTCGCCGCCGGTGCCACTCAACAGGAGATGCTCCCCGTCGTCGTGGACGCCTACAAGCCGTAGATCCTGCATACAAATCCTCCACCCTGGCATTACTAACAATCGAAACTCTGCCACCAGCGGGACACATTTCGGGTTAGGACGGCAGGCGCGCCGTGATTTTCCGCGACTTTCCGCGATTTCCGCCGGTTTTGGCCGGCCTGCGAGAAGGCATCGTAGGGCAGGGGACCGGCGGACTCTGGCATTCGGGAGGCGCTTAAGCAAAAATGACCCGACACCGGGCACAAAAACCGCATGTCCGGCGTTGACAACGGTGGACCGCTCCCGGAGCCCTGGGTTACCATCCCGGAGGGCCATCCTGGAACGGCGAATCAATCGAACGAATGCGGAGTGTGAGCAACAAATAATGGCGACTGATTACGATGCGCCGCGTAAGACCGAAGAAGACCTCAGTGAGGATTCGATTGAGGCTCTGAAGGCGCGGCGTACGGAGAAGCCTTCCGCCGTGGTGGATGAAGATGAGTCCGACCTTGCCGAAGGCTACGAACTTCCCGGCGCTGATCTGTCCGGGGAGGAACTGCTGGTCCGGGTCCTGCCCGCCCAGGCAGACGAATTCACTTGTGCCTCCTGCTTCCTCGTCCGCCACCGTTCGCAGATTGCCCGCGAAAAGGACGGCCTTAAGTACTGCAAGGATTGCGAGGGCTAGGCAGGCGGCAGCCCTGATCAGGAACCCGGATCGCTAAACCCTGTGCCCGGCGGGTGGGAGACGGTGAGGAACTAGGAGTTGAGCGCGGCGATCAGTTGCTCCGGGTGGCGGGTGGACGTGAGCCAGTACGGGGTGCGATCCGAGGGATCCTCGATCTCGATCCGCACCACCGGATCCACCCAGCCGCGGATACACAGGAACGCCAGCCCATTGAGCCGCGTGCCCCGTTCCGCCGTCGCTTCCTTGCCCCGGAACGCCGTGGCCTTGCCCAGGAACCCGCGTTCAATCGTGGCCCTGCCCACCTTCAGAGTGGTCCTCGTGACAGTGATCGACGGCGTGGACAGCACCAGCAGCACGGAGATGATGACGAAGAGCACGATCGCTGCGGTAATGCCGGCCCAGATGCTGATGGGCGCCAGCATGAGGATCCCGGCGCTGGAGAACCCCGCCGACACCAGCCAGATCCAGAAGTTCGGCCAGAGCTTCTCGGCGTAAAGGACAGTGGAGTCGCTCGGGGCGCTCTTCGGGGCGGGCGCAGCTGCGCTGGATTCGGGCATAAGCACAGCTTTTCATCTTTCCCGGGCTATTTCATCTCGGCCTCAGCCAGGCTTCAACCCCGCCCCGATCCCGCGGCGCGGCGTTCGCGGGCAGGCCAGCGGCGGCTAGGACGATGTTCCTTGCGGGCGTTAGAGTGAGGGACTGTGACTGAAGAAAACACCGCCGTCGCCAGTGCCGCATTGACGGCCAGCGACGCAGCCTACGGAACGCCCACCTTGACGGTACAGCTGAAAATGCTCGACGACGGGCTCGAGCCCCCGTCATATGCGCACCCGGGCGACGCGGGCGCCGACCTCCGCGCGCGCGAGGACGTCGTCCTCGCCCCGGGGGAGCGCCGCCTCGTTCCGACAGGCGTCTCGATTGCACTCCCGGATGGCTTCGTTGCGCTGATCCACCCCCGGTCCGGCCTCGCCACGAAGCACGGGCTGACGGTTGTGAACGCCCCCGGCACGGTGGACGCGGGCTACCGCGGGGAAATCGCAGTGACACTGCTCAATACAGACCGGGACGAGGCGATCGAACTCCGCCGCGGCGATAGAATTGCACAGATGGTCATTCAGCGTGTGGAGTACGCCAGGTTCCTTCCGGTCGAGGAGCTCGACGGCTCGGTCCGTGGCGGGGGCGGCTTCGGCTCCACCGGCGGTTTCGGCGGACCGGCCTGAGCACAGTCCGCACAGGCATGGCAGCAACACAGGCGCTGAGGCAAGATCAGCGGTGCAGGAAAAATTGAGCAGGCGGCCGCAGGGTAGCGGGCGGCCACGCGGACAGGCGCCAGGATGGCGCCGGGCGGCACAGGATCACAACTGAAGGAGACACCCCATGGTTTTTGGGCGCGGCAGGAAAGCCAAACAGGAGCAGCCGACAGAGCCGGACGAGGCCACGGACGCTGCTATTGATGCCGCCGCGACGCCGGCCGGGAACGCAGCCAAAACCGCCGGCCGGGCCGCGACAGGCCCCTTCGACGTCTCGGAAATCGACGACCAGGACGGCTATGTTGACCTCGGCGCGCTGCTGATCGCACCCCGCGAGGGACTCCAGCTCCGCCTGGAAGTTGAAGAGGCGAGCCAGCGCGTCGTCGCCGTCACCATGGACCTGGAGGGCTCGAGCCTCCAGCTGCAGGCCTTCGCCGCCCCTCGTTCCGAGGGCCTGTGGGATGAAATCCGTGAGCAGATCGGCCAGTCGGTCGGCAGCCAGGGCGGCCAGGTCGAGGAGGTCGAGGGCAGCTTCGGCATCGAGCTCGTGGCGAAGCTTCCCGCCGGCGGCGCGGACGGAAGCCAGGGGTACCGCGTGGCCCGCTTCATCGGCGTCGACGGCCCGCGCTGGTTCCTCCGCGGCGTCTTCGGCGGCGAGGCGGCACTTGACCGCGACGCCGCTGCCGGGCTGGAAGGGCTTTTCCGGCAGATCGTCGTGGTCCGCGGCGAAAGCCCCATGCCGCCGCGTGATTTGCTGCAGCTGCGCCTGCCCAAGGACACTGCGGCCGCACCGTCGCCGCAGGCGTCCCCGAATTCGAACAGCCCGAACGCGGACCGGAGATAACCCAGATTGGCTGATGCCGCCGGCAGGAAAGCCTCCGCCGCTATGGCGGTCCGGGAACTGCCGGACCGCGGGCGGGTGCTGTGCCACGGCTTCATCGAGTCCGTCACGTATGTTCCCGCCAACCAGGTGGCATCCTTCATCGCGATCCTGGTCGATCACGATGCCCCCGCTCCCGTCACCCGCTTCCTTGGCCTTGGCGCCAAGGCCGGAGCCGGAGCGGCCGGCAGCCTGCCCGCCAACGGGGTGTCCACCCACCGGGTGCGTCCGGGCGCGCAGCGCCAGCGGCCGGCCGGCCCCAAGGAGCGGCTGCGCGTCGTATGGCTGGGGCGGCGCCGGATCCCCGGTGTCGACGCCGGAACAGAGCTCCGGCTCGAGGGCATGGTCACCATGCGCGACGGGCTGCCCACGATCTTCAATCCCCGCTACGAAATACTCTCCCGCCAGGAGGAGCAATGACCTTGCCCGAACACCCCGAGCGGGCACGCCCGGACCGGTCACAACAGGACCGGTCACAACAGGACACTGGCCCGCAGGAGCCGGGGGAATTCCGCGGGCGGCAACCGGGACATCTCCCGGCCTGTTGCTTCCCAGCCCACGGTTGTCCAGCCCACGGTCGCCCAGCTTGCCGGGGACTATGCGGCAAAGGCCGGGCTGCACCGGTCGAGAAACGGCAACATCGACGTGCTCAAGAGCGCCGGCGGCATCCAGGGCATCGCCGAGAGCATCCTGCCCGGCCTCGTCTTCCTGATTGCCTTCACCATCGACAGGGAAAACCTGACGCTGGCTGTCACCGCTTCCCTCGCGGTGGCGGCCGCCTTCACCGTGGCACGGCTGGTCCAGCGCAAACCGTTGACACAGGCGCTGGCGGGCTTCATCGGCGTCGGACTCTCAGCCTGGCTGGCCACCTCGACCGGCAAGGCAGAGAACTTCTACGTTCTGGGGTTCTTCACCAACATCGGATACATCCTGGCCATGTCCATCTCCGTGGCCGTGCGCTGGCCGATCGCCGGCTTGCTCTTCGGCTTCATCCGCAACGAGGGCCTGGAATGGCGAAAGGACCCGAAACGGGTCAAGGCCTACAGCATCGGCACCTGGGTGATAGTTTCCGTGCTGGTCCTGCGGCTCGTGGTGCAGGTGCCGCTGTACTTCATGGGGGAGCAGGGCCTCGCCGCCCTCGCCACCACCCGGCTCCTCATGGGCGCCCCGCTGTACATCCTCGGCATCTGGATTGCCTGGCTGCTCACCCGGCCGGCCCCTGTGCCCGCCGGGGCCAAAGAGTCCAACTGACCAGTTGCCCTATCAGTTATGGCCGTTCCCAGCCTTGGGAACGGCCATAACTGATAGGGCAACTATGGGGAGCGGTACTGGTCTAGCCCTCGAAGCCGTCGTCCGCGGCTGGCTGGGTGCCGTGGCCGTGCTGGTCCGAGGTCACCGGGTGCTGATCCTCGAGTGAGGATTCGGGTGCCAGCAGGGCGCGGAGTTCGTCTTCGGCCGCGATCGTGGTGACAAAGAACAGTTCGTCGCCGCCGTCGATCACGTCGTCACGGCTCGGAGTGAGGGGCGCCTGGTCCCGCAGGATCGCCACGAGGGTGGAGTCCTCGGGCCACTTGACATCGCCCACGGTCAGCCCGATCACGTGGGAGTCGTGCGGGACCGTGAACTCCACCAGCGAGGACACCCCGGTCTGGAGCGTCAGTAGCCGGACGAGGTCACCGATCTCCACCGCCTCCTCCACCAGGGCGGTCATGAGCTGCGGGGTGTTGACCGCGACGTCGACGCCCCAGGAGTCGTCGAACATCCAGTCGTTCTTGGGGTTGTTGACCCGGCCGACGGTGCGGCCGACGCCGAATTCCGTCTTGGCCAGCAGTGAAACGACCAGGTTGACCTTGTCGTCACCGGTGGCGGAAACCACGACGTCGGCGTCCTCGAGCTTGGCGTCCTGCAGGGTGCTCAGCTCGCAGGCATCACCCACCAGCCAGTGCGCGCCGCGCAGCCCGCTCCGGCCGATTACCTCCGGCTTCTCGTCGATCAGCAGGATTTCGTGCTTGTGGGCCAGCAGCTCGCGGGCGATCGAGGAACCGACGCTTCCGGCACCGACGATGACGACTTTCACTTAGGACTCCTTGGCGGGGGACTTGGCGAGAATATGGCCGATCTCGGAGCTCCGGTCCACGTTCAGCATGGCGTGGACGGTGTCGCCGTCCTGATAGGACGTGTCAGCAGCGGGCAGCATGCCCTCGCCGAACCGGGTCAGATACGCGATCCGGATGCCGGCCGCCTTCTCGATCGACGAGATCGGGTGCCCGATCCAGTCGGGGTTAAGGTCAACCTCGGCGAGGACCAGGCGGCCCGAGGGCTCCCGGTAGTCGCCGGCGATGTGCTGTTCGGGCAGGATGCGGCGCAGCACCTGGTCGGCGCTCCAGCGGACCGCGGCGACCGTGGGAATGCCGAGACGCTGGTAGATTTCGGCGCGGCCCGGATCGTAGATCCTGGCCACCACATGAGGAACATGGAAGGTCTCCCGCGCCACCCGGGTGGCGAGGATGTTGGAGTTGTCGCCGCTGGAAACGGCGGCGAAGGCATAGGCTTCCTCGACGCCGGCCCGCTTCATCGTCTCGCGGTCAAACCCGACCCCCGTGACCTTACGTCCGGAAAACCCCGTGCGGAGCCGCCGGAAGGCGCGGTCATCCTGGTCGATGATGGCCACCGAATGGCCGGCGTCCTCGAGCGTGTGTGCCAGGGTTGACCCGACACGGCCACAACCCATGATCACGAAGTGCGCCACATGGGCCTCCTCTTGGTTCTGCGTCTGATACTGCGTAAAACTCTACCGGCCACGTGGCGCCGGGAGGCCACGGCCACGGGGCGCCGGGCGACGTCGTTGCGGACGCCAACTTCGCCGTCATGACATCGCGTCAGAATCAGACTAGTTTTGTGTGGTGCTGACAATATTCAACGCCGTGAAGCGGGTGCTGGTAGGCAAGCCCTTCCGGAACGACCGTCTGGCCCACACGCTCTTGCCGAAGCGGATCGCGCTGCCCATTTTCGCCTCTGATGCGCTGTCTTCGGTGGCCTACGCACCGGATGAAATCCTCCTGACCCTGGCCCTGGCCGGCGTGAGTGCGGTGGCCTTCTCGCCCTGGGTGGGCCTCGCCGTCATGGTGGTCCTGCTGACCGTTGTGGCTTCCTACCGCCAGAACGTCCATGCCTACCCCTCCGGCGGCGGCGACTACGAGATCGCCAACGTGAACCTGGGCAAGTACGCCGGCCTCACCGTAGCTTCTGCACTGCTGGTTGACTACGTCCTGACCGTGGCCGTGTCCATGTCCTCCGCCGCCACCTACCTGACCACCGCCGTTCCAGCGCTGCACGGCCAGCAGGCCGCCATCGCCACGATTGGCGTGATAATCCTGGCGCTCGTGAACCTGCGCGGCATCAAAGAGGCCGGCAGCCTCTTCGCCGTGCCTACCTACATCTTCATGGCGTCCATCCTGGGCATGACGGCCGTCGGAGTCTTCCAGTCGGTCACCGGCCAGCTGGGCGAGGCACCCTCGGCGGCGTTCACGATTGTGCCCGCGGAAGGCTTCGACGAAGGCCTCGTGGGGCTGGCCGGGGCGTTCCTGCTGCTGCGGGCCTTCTCGTCGGGCGCCGCAGCGTTGACTGGCATTGAGGCCATCAGCAACGGCGTGCCCAACTTCCAGAAACCCAAGAGCAAGAACGCGGCCACCACTCTGCTGCTCCTCGGCGTGATCGCCTCCGCCATGCTGGCCGGGATCATCTACCTGGCCAATGCCACCAAGGTGCACATCGTGCTTGACCCGGCCACCGAGTTCCTGCTGGATGGCGAACCGCTCCCGGAGGGCTACATCCAGAGTCCCGCCATCAGCCAGATCGCACAGACGATCTTCGGCGGGGGTTCCATCTTCTTCTTTATCGTGGTCGCCGCCACCGGCGTCATCCTGGTGTTCGCTTCCAACACGGCGTTCAACGGCTTCCCGGTCCTCGGCTCAATCCTGGCCCAGGACGGCTACCTGCCGCGCCAGCTGCGCACCCGCGGAGACCGGCTCGCCTTCAGCAATGGCGTCCTGGCGCTGGCCGCCGGCGCCCTGGTGCTGATCATCGCCTTCAATGCCGACGTCACCAAGCTCATCCAGCTCTACATCGTGGGCGTCTTCATTTCGTTCACTATCAGCCAGCTGGGCATGATCCGGCATTGGGGCCGGGAACTGAAACTGTCCAAGGACCCGGCCGTGCGGCTGCGCATGATCAAGTCCCGGACCATCAACACTGTGGGCTTTTGTATGACCGGCCTGGTTCTGGTGATCGTCCTGGTCACCAAGTTCTCGCAGGGTGCCTGGATCGCTCTGCTGGCCATGTTCGTGCTGTTCCTCATCATGTGGAGCATCCGGGCACACTATGACAACGTGGCCAAGGAACTCGCCGTCGACGAGGACACCTCGCCGCGCGCCCTGCCCACCCGCGTCCACGCCGTGCTGCTCGTGTCCCACGTGCGCAAGCCGGTGCTGCGCGCCCTTGCCTACGCCCGGGCCTCGCGCCCGTCGCGGCTGGACGCCATCACCGTGGACATCAGCCAGGAGGAAACCGAGGCCACGGTCGCGGACTGGGAGAAGCTCGAAATTCCGGTGCCCCTGACGGTGCTGGCCAGCCCGTTCCGCGAAACGGTGACTCCGATCATGGAGTACATCAAGAACATGCGCCGGGATTCGCCCCGCGACCTGATCGTGGTCTACATCCCGGAGTATGTTGTGGGCAAATGGTGGGAACAGCTGGTCCACAACCAGACCGCCCTGCGCATCAAGACCCGGCTGCACTTCGAACCGGGCGTCATGGTGTGCAGTGTGCCGTGGCAGTTGAAATCGTCCGAAGAAGCCAAGAAACTGCAGGATATCCAATGACCCCCGACACGCAGACCCACACCCACACCGATCTCGTCGTCGACGTCGGCCCCGTCGCTCACGGCGGGCACTGCGTGGCCCGGCATGAGGGACGCGTCGTGTTCGTCCGGCACGGGATTCCCGGCGAGAAGGTCCGGGTCCGGCTGACCGACGACGGACCGTCCGCCAAATTCTGGCGCGCAGATGTGGTGGAGGTCCTGGAGCCTTCGCCGGACCGGGTGCCGCACTTCTGGGACCTCGCCGATTCCGCGCGCTCCTGGTCGCACCGGCATCCGCCCGTCGGCGGAGCCGAACTCGGCCACATTTCACTGGCCCGCCAGCGCAGCCTCAAGGCCGATGTCCTGGCCGAACAGCTGAAGCGGCTGGCCGGCGTCGAACTTCGCCCCGACGTCGAAGCCGTCGGCGGCGCGGCCGGCGAGGGCGCACCAGAGGGAACCAACGGAACAGGCGGCGCTGCTGGCGCTGCCGTCTCCGGCCTGGGCTGGCGGACGCGCGCCGGCTTCGCCGTGACGCCGGCCGGCAAGCTCGGCATGCACGCCCACCGCTCCGATGCGATCCTGCCCGTGCGCGAAATGCCGCTGGCCGTGGCCGGAATCAACGCGCTCCGGCTCTGGGAAATCGACCTCCAGGGCATCGACCGCGTCGAGGTCGCCGCCCCGGCGAACGGCTCCCGGCCGCTCGTGCTGCTGGTGCCCGCCCCGGGAACCCGGTCCAAGCGGCTGGGCGGGATCCTGGCGCAGCTGCCCGACGACGTCTCGGTGGCCAGCCTGGACCCGGCCACGGGCGAAGTGCTGCAGTTGCGCGGCCGCACCTACGTCCAGGAGTCTGCGGCGGGCCACGACTACCGGGTTACCGGCGACGGCTTCTGGCAGATCCACCGGGATGCCCCGGAGACGCTGGTCGGGGCCGTTACCGGCTTCCTGCACGACGGCGGCTTCCTCGCGCCGGGCTCGGTGGTGGCGGACCTCTACGCCGGGGCTGGACTGTTCACGGCGTCGCTGGCCGATGCCGTGGGCGTGACCGGATCCGTGCTCTCGGTCGAGGGGGCGCCCGGAACCAGCCGTGACGCACGCAAGAACCTGCACGACGCCACCCAGGTGGAGATCGTCCAGGGCCGTGTGGAACGGGTGCTGCGGCAGCAACCGCGCAACTTCGACGCCCTGATCCTGGACCCGCCGCGCGCCGGCGCCGGCAAGGCGGTAGTCAAGCAGCTGATCGACGCCGGTCCCCGGGCGGTCGCGTATGTCTCCTGCGATCCGGCGTCGTTCGCCCGCGACCTCGGCTACTTCCGGCAGGGCGGCTGGGGGATGGCCGGGCTGCGGGCCTTCGACCTGTACCCGCACACCCATCACATGGAGACTGTGGCGTTACTGACTCCCCAACCGTGATGCCACTAGGATGGGCGTAGTAGTCCGTCGTCGCGCTCCATCACCATTGCTTAATGGACTGGCGTTCTAACGGCCGTTCCCTGCGTTTCGTACCTGCATTGCGTACCACGATGTACTGATGCCTGTATTAGTTAGGCCGACCTAACTAGCAAGGGTCCTGCGGCGCGACAAAGATGAAACTGTTGCGAGAGGAGTCCTGCGAATGAGCATTGTGGACAGTTTCGGTTCAAAAGGCAAACTTAATGTAGCCGGAACCGAATATGAAATTTTCCGGTTGAACTCCGTCGAAGGTGCAGAAAACCTTCCGTTCAGCCTCAAGGTATTGCTTGAAAACCTGTTGAGGACCGAGGACGGTGCCAACATCACGGCCGACCACGTCCGTGCGCTGGCAGGCTGGGATCCCAGCGCCGAGCCCGACACCGAGATCCAGTTCACGCCGGCGCGCGTGATCATGCAGGACTTCACCGGCGTGCCCTGCATCGTTGACCTCGCCACCATGCGTGAGGCCGTCAAGGAGCTCGGCGGAGACCCCAAGCGGGTCAACCCGCTGGCACCGGCCGAAATGGTGATTGACCACTCGGTCCAGATCGACGCCTTCGGCAACTCCGGCGCACTGGAGCGCAACATGGAGATCGAATACCAGCGCAATGGTGAGCGTTACCAGTTCCTGCGCTGGGGCCAGACGGCATTCGATGACTTCAAGGTCGTCCCGCCGGGCACCGGCATCGTGCACCAGGTCAACATCGAGTACCTGGCCCGCACCGTCATGACCCGCGAAATTGACGGCGTCGTCCGCGCCTACCCGGACACTTGCGTCGGCACCGACTCGCACACCACCATGGTCAACGGCCTGGGCGTGCTGGGCTGGGGCGTTGGCGGCATCGAGGCCGAGGCTGCCATGCTCGGCCAGCCCGTCTCCATGCTCATCCCGCGCGTCGTGGGCTTCAAGCTCACCGGCTCCATCCCGGCCGGCGCCACCGCCACCGACGTCGTCCTGACCATCACTGAGCAGCTGCGCAAGCACGGTGTGGTCGGCAAGTTCGTCGAGTTCTACGGTGAAGGCGTTGCGGCTGTGCCGCTGGCCAACCGTGCAACGATCGGCAACATGAGCCCGGAGTTCGGTTCCACTGCCGCGATGTTCCCGATCGACGACGTCACCCTCGACTACCTGCGCCTCACCGGCCGGTCCGACGAGAACGTCGCCCTCGTGGAGTCCTACGCGAAGGAACAGGGTCTCTGGCACGATCCCTCCCACGAGATCAAGTTCTCCGAGTACCTCGAGCTGGACCTCTCCACGGTTGTTCCGTCGATCTCCGGCCCGAAGCGCCCGCAGGACCGCATCATCCTCACTGAGTCCAAGGCCCAGTTCCGCGAGGACATGCGCAACTACGTGAAGGAAGACCTGGCCGACGGAAGCCTGGACGAAGCGATTGACGAAAGCTTCCCTGCTTCGGACTCGCCCTCGTTCACCGCCGCAGCGATTCCCACACTGACGTGACGTAGCCCCGCACGCGCATGGCGGCGAAGGCCAACGGCCGCCCGTCCAACACGGTCAGCGTCATAACCGCGGACGGACGCGAGTTCGAGCTGGACCACGGCGCAGTGTCGATCGCCTCGATCACCTCCTGCACCAACACGTCCAACCCTTCCGTGATGCTGGCCGCCGCACTGCTGGCCCGCAACGCCGTCGACAAGGGCCTGGCCGTCCAAGCCGTGGGTCAAGACCTCCGTGGCTCCGGGTTCCAAGGTGGTCACCGACTACTACAACAAGTCGGGCCTGACCCCGTACCTCGAGAAGCTCGGCTTCTACATCGTGGGCTACGGCTGCGCCACCTGCATCGGAAACTCCGGTCCGCTTGACGCCGAGATCTCCGAGGCCATCCAGGCCAACGATCTCTCCGTCACCGCCGTGCTGTCCGGTAACCGCAACTTCGAAGGCCGGATCAACCCGGACGTGAAGATGAACTACCTGGCCTCCCCGCCGCTGGTCATCGCCTACGCCCTGGCCGGCTCCATGGACTTCGACTTCGACAACGACGCCCTTGGCCAGGACGAGGCCGGCAACGACGTCTTCCTGAAGGACATCTGGCCGAACCCGGTCGAGGTCCAGCAGGTCATCGATTCCTCGATCGACAAGGAAATGTTCGCCCGCGGCTACGAAGGCGTCTTTGATGGCGACGACCGCTGGAAGGCGCTCGACACCCCGGCCGGCGACACCTTCGCCTGGGACGAGAAGTCCACGTACGTCCGTAAGCCCCCGTACTTCGACGGCATGAAGGCCCAGCCGGAGCCGGTCCAGGACATCACCGGTGCGCGCGTGCTGCTCAAGCTCGGCGATTCGGTCACCACGGACCACATCTCCCCGGCCGGTTCCTTCAAGTCGGACACCCCTGCCGGCCAGTACCTGCTGGCCAACGGTGTGGAGCGCAAGGACTTCAACTCCTACGGCTCACGCCGTGGCAACCACGAAGTCATGATCCGCGGCACGTTCGCGAACATCCGCATCAAGAACCAACTCCTGGACGGCGTGGAGGGCGGCTTCACCCGCGACTTCAGCCAGGCTGACGGCCCGCAGGCCTACGTCTACGACGCCGCGCAGAACTACCAGGCCGCCGGCACCCCGCTGGTGGTCCTGGCAGGCAAGGAGTACGGCTCCGGTTCGTCCCGTGACTGGGCCGCCAAGGGTACCGCGCTGCTGGGCGTCAAGGCTGTGGTGGCCGAGAGCTACGAGCGTATCCACCGCTCCAACCTGATCGGCATGGGTGTCCTGCCGCTGCAGTACCCGGCCGGCCAGAACGCTGCCAGCCTGGGCCTGACCGGCACGGAAACCTTCGCTGTTGAGGGCGTCACTGCCCTGAACGATGGCACGACGCCGAAGACCCTCAAGGTCACAGCCACGGCCGAAGACGGCACCGTCACGTCCTTCGACGCCGTGTTGCGCATCGACACCCCGGGCGAAGCGGATTACTACCGCAACGGCGGAATCCTGCAGTACGTCCTGCGCCAGATCTCCGCGCAGTAGGCGGATGCCGGCCAGGTCCGGTAACGCATGCGAAGGCCCCGGCCGGTCATTGACCGGCCGGGGCCTTGGCGTTCCCGGAAAGGCAGGGACAGATGCAGGGACAGGTGCGGGGGACCGGACAGGGCTCCGGCGTGGCGGCCCGCCCGGAGGCGTTAGAGTTAAAAGGATGTCTACCACCCGAAGGAGGGGCCGTTGGGAATCTTGGACACCATCCGGAATCCGCAGGACCTGAGTAAGTTGTCCGGGGCGCAGCTGGATCAGCTGGCAGCCGAGGTCAGGGATTTCCTGATCGGCAACGTCTCCCAGACGGGAGGGCACCTGGGCCCCAACCTCGGCGTCGTCGAGCTCACCATCGCGGTGCACCGGATCTTCGATTCCCCCCGCGACAGCATCGTCTTCGACACCGGTCACCAGTCCTACGTGCACAAACTCCTCACCGGTCGGCAGGATTTCAGCACGCTTCGCCAGCAGGGCGGACTGTCCGGCTACCCCGACCGCGGCGAATCCGAGCACGACATCGTCGAAAGCTCGCACGCGTCCTCGTCGCTGTCCTGGGCCGACGGCATCTCGCGCGCCCGGCAGCTGACCGGCGACGGCGACCGCTTCGTCGTCGCGGTGGTCGGTGACGGCGCCCTGACCGGCGGCATGGCCTGGGAGGCCATCAACAACATCGCGGCGGACAAGAAACGCCGCGTCGTGATTGTGGTCAACGACAACGGCCGCTCCTACGCCGCGACAGTCGGCGGGTTCGCCGACTACCTCGCGTCCCTGCGTCCCACAATCGATTCCCTCCGCGCCGCCCCCTCCTACGAAGGCACGCTCGAGTGGTGGAAGCGCAAACTGCAGAACGGCGGCCCCGCCGGCCAGTTCACCTACAAGAGCCTGCACGCCATGAAAAAGGGCATCAAGGACTGGTGGGCCCCGCAGGGCATGTTCGAGGACCTCGGCATGAAGTACATCGGTCCGGTCGACGGCCATGACCTCCAGGCCATGGAAAACGCACTCTCCACGGCCAGGAACTACGCCGGCCCCGTAATCGTGCACGCCATGACGGAAAAGGGCCACGGCTACGCCCCGGCCCGCGCCCATGAAGCGGACCAGTTCCATGCCGTGGGGATCATCGATCCGGAGACCGGCGCTCCCACCGAGGCCGGCGGCGCCAAATCCTGGACCGCCGTGTTCGCCGACGAGATCGCCGACATCGCCGACGAGCGCGAGGACATCGTTGGCATCACCGGGGCCATGCTGATCCCGGTCGGACTGCACAAGTTCGCCGCCCGGCACCCGGAGCGCGTGTTCGACGTCGGCATCGCCGAGCAGCACGCCCTCACCTCGGCAGCCGGCATGGCGTTCGGCGGACTGCATCCAGTGGTCGCGGTGTACGCGACGTTCCTGAACCGTGCCTTCGACCAGTTGCTGATGGATGTGGCCCTGCACAAAGCAGGCGTCACGATCGTGCTGGACCGGGCCGGCGTCACCGGACCCGACGGCGCGAGCCACCATGGCATGTGGGACATGGCCATGGTCCAGATCGTCCCAGGGCTGCACCTCGCGGCACCGCGCGACGCCACCCGGCTGCGGGAGGAACTGCGCGAGGCTGTGGCCATCGAAGATGCCCCGAGCGTGATCCGTTACTCCAAGGGCAGCGTCGGTGCAGAAGTCGAGGCCGTCGAACGCCTGGACGACGGCGTGGACGTGCTGGCCCGCCGCCCCGCCGGCTCCAGCGAGAACGACGTCCTGATCGTCAGCGTGGGCGCCATGTCTGAACTCGCGCTGGACGTCTCCAACCGGCTTGGTGCCCAGGGCATCAGTTCCACGGTGGTGGATCCGCGCTGGGTCCTCCCTGTACGGCGGTCCATCATCGATCTCGCCGCCACGCCACCGCCTGGTCATTTGCATCGAGGACGGTGTGCGGGCCGGCGGCGTGGGCTCCCGGATCCGCCAGGAGATGCGTGCCGCCGGCGTGGACACCGCCCTCAACGAGGTTGGCCTCCCGGTGGAGTTCCTCGATCACGGCACCCGCAATCAGGTGCTCGAACGCGTCGGGCTGACCGCGCAGCAGATCACGCACGACGTCGTCGCCCAGGTCCTGGGCACCAAGGTGCCGTTTGCGCGCCCCTTGCCCGGCCAGGAACACCCCAGCACCGGCAGCCTGCCGCTGCTGTAGCCAGCACATCTGTTGAGCATTACCCGTCCTGCGCCGCTCCGTCTGGCGCCGGACGGCCCAGGAAGGAACTGGCATATGAGTGGAATTATCAGGGTTTACAAGCGCGACGAAGAGGGCGCCCTGCAGTTTAGGGAAGCCTGGTTTGATGAGGACTACAGCCAGTTCGTAATGAACCACGGCGTCGTCGGACACCAGAGCACGACGGACGAGACCGACGTGGAAAACGCCGAAGCCGCTGAGGGCCTCATGGACGCCTTCGCGGTGCAGTGCGCCGAGGACGGTTACGCCGAAATCCCCGAGGCAGAACAGTTCTGGGTGGTGGCCCAGTATGCGCTGAAGACCAAGGACGGGACCAGCCGCGACCGGTACCTCGAGGAAAAAGCCAAGGACGCCCTGATCAGCCACCTGGCCTGGCGGGGCCTGGGGATCGTGGACCGCAGCGAGTTTTCCGACGCCCGGCTCAATATCTTCTGCCTCACCCCGGACGTCAACAAGACGGTCAGCGCCATCAAGGTCTGCATCCGCGGCGAGGACCTGGACTTTACCAAGCTGAGCATTGGCGCCGCGCCGTTTGGCGAGGAGACTTTCAAGCTCAAGCACTCACCGAAACCGGCCAACAGCTTCACGCTTTTCTTAGGCAACACCGGTAAGGAGCCGGGCACGGCTCACATCAGTTTGGGGGCAACGACTGGAAGGCAACGCAGTGACGCGAAAATCCTCTCGACCAGGCAGCACTCCACTCCCGGCAGGACTGGCGGCGCCCGCGCGCAAGTCGCTTGCGCACGCGGGGGTCGAAACCCTCGAACACCTCGTGCAGCTTGGCCGGCGCCGGCTTACCGGAATGCCGGGCGTCTGCCCGCGCACCATGGCGCAACTCCAGGACGCCATGGACGAGCACGGGCTGGAGCTGCCAGCAGGGTAGCCGCCTTGGCCGGGACGCCCGCCGGGCCGATATAGGCTAAATCCATGACTGAATACCGCCGCGTGGGAAATTCCGGACTGTCCGTCTCTGTCGTGGGACTTGGGTGCAACAACCTGGGCCGTCCCGGGACGGTGACTGAATCGCAGGAAGGCACCGACGCCGTCGTGCATGCGGCCCTCGACGCCGGGATCACCTTCTTTGACGTCGCGGACACCTACGGCCGGGAGCCCGGCCTCAGCGAGACGATGCTCGGCAGGGCCCTTGGTTCCCGCCGGGACGACGCCGTCATCGGCACGAAGTTCGGCATGGACATGCGCGGCGCCAATGGCGAGGATTTCGGCGCGCGCGGATCCCGCCGCTACATCATCAAGGCGGCGGAAGCCTCGCTGCGCCGGCTTGGCACGGACTGGATCGACCTCTACCAGTTCCACACCCCGGACCCGCTGACGCCCATCGATGAGACGCTGTCGGCCCTCGAAGACCTCATCACCAGCGGCAAGGTCCGCTACATCGGCCACTCCAACCGGGCCGGCTGGCAGATCGCCGAGGCCGAGTACGTGGCCCGCGCCCGCGGGGGAGCACGCTTCATCTCCAGCCAGAACCACTACAACCTGCTGGACCGACGCGCCGAGCTCGAGGTGACCCCCGCGGCCGAGGCCTACGGCCTGGGCGTCCTGCCGTACTTCCCGCTCGCCAACGGCCTCCTCACCGGCAAATACTCGGCCGGCCGGGCACCCGAAGGATCCCGGCTCAGCCACACCCGCACCAATCTGGTCCACGACGCCGACTGGGAACAGTTGGGTGCCTTCGGCAAGTTCGCCGCCGCACGCGGGCTCACCGAAGTCCAGGTGGCATTCTCCTGGCTTGCCGCCCAGCCGTCCGTCAGCAGCGTCATCGCCGGCGCCACTACGCCGGAGCAGGTGCGGCAGAATGCCGCCGCCGTGGCCTGGATCCCCAGCCACGCCGACCTCGCCGAGCTGGATGACCTCTTCCCGCGCACGCCCAAGGTGGCACTGTTCTGAACGATCCGGCCCTGAATGATCCGGCCCTGAACAATCCGGCTGTGAGCACTCCCGCGGCCGGCCCTGCCGTCACGCATTCGATCCTGATGGACGTCGACACCGGGATCGACGACGCCCTGGCCCTGGTCTACCTGCTGTCCCGGCCCGAGGTGCACCTCCAGGCCATCACGTGCACTGCCGGGAATGTCGGGGCCCGGCAGGTGGCGCTGAACAACCTGGCCCTCCTGGAACTTTGCGGCCGCGAGGGCATCGAGGTGGCCATCGGCGCCGAGGTCCCGCTGGAGATCCCGCTGGTCACCACCGAGGAGACCCACGGGCCGCAGGGCATCGGCTACGCCGAGCTGCCGCCGCCGCACCAGCAGATTTCGGCTCGGCATGCCGTCGACGTCTGGGTGGAGGAGGTGCGGGCGCACCCGGGGGAGATCACCGGGCTGATCACCGGTCCGCTGACCAACTTCGCGCTGGCCCTGCGCCGCGAGCCGGAACTGCCCTGGTTGCTCAAGGGACTCGTGATCATGGGCGGCAGCTTCTATTACCAGGGCAACACGACCCCGACGGCCGAATGGAACACTTCGGTGGACCCGCACGCCGCCAAGGAAGTGTTTGCCGCCTACCGGGGGCTGCCCGAGGACAAACTGCCGGTCCTGTGTGCCCTGGAAATGACCGAGCGGATCGAGATGCGGCCGGAGCACCTGCGCCGCCTCGGCGAGGCCGCCGGCGCGCCGGAGCCTGAACTCGTCCTTCCGGAGCAGCCCGAAGGCCAGCGCAGCCTCTCAGGCAACCCCCTCATCGCCTGCCTGTCCGACGCCCTGCGGTTCTACATGGAATTTCACCGGCTCTACAGCCAGGGCTATGTGGCGCACGTGCACGACGCCTTCGCGGCCTGCGTTGCCGCGGGACGCACACCGTTCGCCACCCGGCTGGCCACGGTCGACGTCGAAACGGACTCCCCGCTGCTGATCGGCACCACGGTGGCCGACCACCGCGGGCTGTGGGGGCTGGCGCCGAACGCGAGGATTGTCTCCGACAACAATCCCGGGAACTGCTTCGACGAACTGATTTCCTCGGTCGGCGCCCTCGCTGCCGCGGTGGGCGCCCGGTCCTCGACGGCCTAACGCGGAGACGGTGGCACTGCCGGCCGAGGGAGTTCCCGGGCGGGTCCGCAGATCGCCAGAAAGGTAGCTGCTCGCTAGGATGGTAGCTGCGCCGAGGTGACATGAGGCGGAACTTGTTGCATCCAGCCAAAGGAACACCCCCCATGTCACAGCCAGTCCTCACCGTCACTGCCCCTGGACAGGCGCCGCCTGCTCGAAATCGCAGGCGCCGCCTGCTCGAAATCGCAGGCGCCGCCGCCATCGCCGCCACGTACATCTTCCTGGTGCTGACCCAGCCCGCGGACATTGCCAACGGCCCGGCCAGTTTCTCGGCCCTCGTGGCCCTCGGCGGCTTCCTGCTCGGCGCGGTGCTGCTGATTGTGGCCGTCCTGCCCGTTCTCCCCACCTCCACCGTGGTCCTCATCCCCGTGGCGCTGGTGCTGAACGTGGTCCTCGGACAGCTCATGGGCAGCACGGGCCTGCCGTTCTACATCGACGCGATCGGCACCGTCCTGATCGCCGTTCTCGCCGGTCCCGCGGCCGGTGCCGCCACGGGTGCGCTTAGCACCATCGTCTGGTCCTTCTTCAACCCCACCGTCCTGCCCTTCGCCGCCGGTGCCGCCCTCATCGGCTTCCTCGCGGGCATCGCCGCCCGCGGCGGCCTGTTCCGCCGCTTCTACTTCGCACCCGTCGCCGGCTTCGTCACCGGTATCCTGGCCGGCGTCGTCTCCGCCCCGATCGCCGCGTTCGTCTTTGGCGGCACGTCAGGTCTGGGCACCGGGGCGATCGTCAGCGCCTTCCGGGCCATGGGGGACACCCTCCTGGCCGCCATCACCAAGCAGGCACTGATTTCGGACCCCATGGACAAGGCGATCGTCTTCGCGATCGCAGCGCTGCTCGCCTACGCCCTGCCCCGCCGCACCACCTTCCAGTTCCCCTTCGTGCGGCGCTACCGCGTGCTCGCCGGCAAGGCCCCGGCAGCGCCGGACGCCTGACCGCTGTGACCCCTGTAACCCCTGTGACCTTGTGACCGCTGTGACAGTGACACTCTGACACCGCGCCTATGACATGACACCGTACTTATGAGACCGCGTCTCCACCCCTTCACCACGCTGGCCGCCGCCGCCTGTGCCGCCGTCGTCACGACGGCGGCCGCGTACTGGCCGCTGTCTGTCGCCGTGGCCCTCACTGCGGTGTTCCTCGTGGTGCGCCGCGGAGTTGCCGGGCGCGTCCTGCCTGCCGCGGCGGTGATCCTGACGCCCCTGTGCCTGTCACTGCTGGTGCTGCACGGTCTGTTCTTCCCTGAAGGGCAGACCGTGCTGGCCCAGTGGGGCCCGGCCAGGGTCACGGCCGAGGGCCTGGGCTTTGCGCTGGAGCTCGGAACGCGGACCACCGCCTGCGTCCTGGTTTTCCTGCTCTTTTCCTTCACCGTGAGCGTTCCCGACCTCGTCTCCGCCCTCGCCGGGCGCAGGATACCGCCGCAGTTCGGCTTCGTCCTGGCCTCCACACTCACCCTCCTGCCCGCCGTTGCGGTCCGCCTGGACCGGATCCGGCAGGCCCAGGAAACGCGCGGGATGGTGGTCCGGCGCGGCCTGCTGTCCCGCCTCGGCGCCCTGCGCCTGCAGATGGTGCCGCTGGTCCTGGCCCTGATCGACGACGCCGGCAGCCGCGCTCAGGCGCTCGACGCCCGCGGCTTCGGCAGTCCGGGACCCCGCACCAGTTACCGCGAAGTAGCCGACCCGCCCGCCCAGCGGCGCTTCCGGGCTGCCGTACTGCTCTTCGCGGCTGCCGCCGTCGCCGCGCGGATAGTGGCCTCCTGGCCCGCCGGAGTGCCGTCATGACGGCGACTACCCGGACAGCGCTGCAGATCCGGATCGAGGCGTTCACGTTCCACGGCGAGAACACACCGGCCCTGAGCGGTGCGGAAATGTCGGTCACGCCCGGTTCCCTGACCGCCGTCCTGGGCGGCTCCGGGAGCGGAAAATCGACGCTGGGCAAACTCATGGCCGGCTGGCTCCGGGCCGGTCACGCGGGACAATTGCGCGGCAGCCTGGAGCTCGGCGGCACCTTGCTGGAATTCCGCGGCATGCCCGACGATCCCCGGATCAACCCCGCCGAATGGTCGCGCCGTGTGGCCTTTGTTCCGCAGGACGCTGCCGCGATGCTGTCCTCGGTGCGCGCCACTGTCGCTGAGGAGCTGGCCTTCGGCCTGGAAAACCGCGCGACGCCGAGGGAGGACATGGTCCGCGCGGTGGAGCGCACCGCCGCGCGCACGGGACTGTCCGACCTGCTGGACCGGGACCCGGCAACGCTTTCCGGCGGGGAGCTGCGCAGGCTCGCCGTGGGCTGCGCCGTCATCGCGGAACCGGAAGTACTCATCCTGGATGAGCCGCTGGCGTCGCTGGACGCGGCCGGAGCCGAACAGATTGAGGAGCTGGTCCGCAGCCTCTGCGGCAGCGGGACCGGGGTCGTCCTGCTGAGCCAGGCGGCGGACCGCCTCGCCGGGGAAGCGACGCACTGGACAGTTCTTGGCTGCGGACGGTCCACGGGCGGGACGTGTTGAGGGACGGTCACCGCCGCCGGAACGCCGGCGCAGCTGGCCGGCTCGGCCGAGCTGGAGCAGCGCCGGTGTGATTGGCGTGCGCGGCCCCGGGGGTGTTCGCCCGGCCACGATCAGCCCCGGCGTCGTTGGGTCCGGCGTCGTTGGGTCGGCGTCGTGGGTCGCGCCGTCCCCGGCGTCCGGAACCGGTCACGGTGCTTGGCGCGGCGCCCGGCCCTGCATCGTCGAATTGCACGGGTAGGGTTCGGCTACAGTCAGGCCCGCGGCGGCGTGGCACCGGCGCCGCGAGATGACATTGAGGCCCGGGTCTTCCGGGACGTGAATTCGCCGTGCACCCCGGGGAGATCGTCGCCGTGACCGGGCCCAACGGCGCCGGCAAATCGACACTGCTCCGCCACTTCAACGGACTGCTGCGGCCCTCGGAGGGGGAGGTGCGGGTCTGCGGGCGAAGCATTGCCGGCGTGCCGGTGGGAACCGTCGCGGCCTCGATGGGCTTGCTGTTCCAGCATCCCCGGGACCAGCTGTTCGAACGGACGGTCCTACGGGAAGCAGCGTTCGGACTGCGGCAGCTGTTCGGGAAATCCGAAGACCAGCGACAGGCGCGGGCCGCGCTGGCCGCCGTCGGGCTGTCCGGTATGGAGGCGGCCCACCCGGCCGAACTGTCGGCTTCCCAGCAACGGCTGCTCGCCCTGGCCACGGTCCTGGCGCGCGAACCGGCGGTGTTGGCCTTGGACGAGCCCACCGTAGGGCTGGACCGGCACGGCCTCGAGGCGCTGGGGGCGCCATCGCGGCCGCCGCCGCGCGGGGCGCCGCCGTCGTGATGGTCACCCATGACCTGGGCTACGCCCGGATGAACGCGCACCGCGTCCTGGAACTCCAGGACGGCCGGCTGCGCGAGGCCTGACTCACGGGTTTCCCTACTCCCGTTCGAGGGAGCGGTCGCTGCAGACGCTCTCCACCAGATCCGCCAGCTCATCGACGCCGCGGGAGGCCCGGATCGCGTCGCCGATCCGGCTGCTGGCTTCCCGATAGGACGCGTCGGACAGGACCGTGCGGACAGCCTTGGCGACGGCCTCCGGCGTGGCCCGGTTGGTCCGCAAATTGATGCCCGTGCCGGACCACGCCACCCGGGCGCATACTTCGGTCTTATCCTCGGTTTGACCTGCCACGACGAGCGGTACGCTGTGCCGCAGCGCGAACTGCACCCCGCCATATCCTCCGTTGGTGACCAGGACGTCGGTCCGGGGGAGCAGCTCGTCGTAGGGCAGATAGGAGGCAACCCGAACGTTGTCGGGCAGCGGGCCGGAGAGCGCCTCCACGGGACGGCCGCCGGTGGTGACCACCACCAGGACGTCGTCGTGAGCCAGGCCGTCGATGGTGGGGCGGACCAGGTCATCAAAATCCCGGTTGGCAACGGTGCCCTGGGTGACATGGACAACGGGGCGGCCGGCGTCGAGTTCGGCCCACCACGCGGGGAGCGCGGCCTCGGGTGTTCCGCCCGCATTGGCCGTCCCTGCTGCGGTCCCGTAGTGCTATTCCCGCCCTGGGACACCGGACCCACAAAGTGGACCGTACCCGGGAGGTCGGAGCGCGGGTATTCGAAAGTCCGCAACGGTGAACTGGGCGATATGGTCCGCGGCGCGCGGCCAGTCCATGAAGAAGGTCGGGAAGGGGGACCCGGTGGCATCCACGGGAGATGCTCATTGGCGTACTTCTGCACCGGGCCGAAGACCACCTTCTCGGTCAGGGCCTGCATGGCCCAATTCCGCACCCGGCCGGGCAGCCCGAGCATCGGCGGAATGCCCAGCCCGTACGGGGCGGTGTCGCGGCTGGCGAGGCTGAGCGGGACGATGCCGCAGTTGATGACTGCCGGCCGGTCGCCCGCCGGCCCTGCCAGCAGCAATGCGGCGCCCATGAACAATGATTCGGCAAGGACGGCATCGACGCGTCGTTCCGCGGACGCCGCGAGGATGGCCTGGTATTGGGCCTTCCCCGGGCGCATGAAGATCTCCTGGATATCGAAGCGAATCCCCTTTGGTCCCTTCAGACCGACGCGGCCGGGGAAGGCCGCATCCAGGCTGGTGTCATCGAAATCTGCCTCCGGGGGTAGCGGGATGAACGAGGCGCCGGTCTGGGACACCTGGCTTTCGAAGCGCTTGCCGGTGAGGAAGCGGACATCGTGTCCGTGTTCAACGAGGCCGGCGGCAACCGCAAGCATCGGCGTGACGTGGCCGACCAAAGGGCTGGAGCAGACGAGTACCGATGCCATGATGTCTCCTTATTGGATGAGTGCGTTGCATCAGTTTTCATTACTGTGAGACAGTAGTCAATATGGCAACAGAAACTTCCCGGCCGAGGCGCTACCGGTCCGCATTGCGCGAGGAGCAGGCCTCCGCCACGCGCCAACGCGTGCTGGAATCGGCAGGCCGCTGCTTTGCGGCGAAGGGGTTCACGGCAACGACCCTCGGTGCCATCGCCGCCGATGCCGGCGTTTCGGTTGAAACGGTCCAGGCCCATGGGCCCAAGAAGCGGCTGCTGCTGGCCGCCCTGGAAGCGGCGTCGGCGGGCGGGGACGGCGGGCGGTCCATCCTTGAAGTGCCGGAGGCGCAAGCCGTGCTGGCCCAGGAGGACGCCCGTGCCGGGCTGCTTGGCCTGGCCGCCTTCGCGGCGGAACTCAACGGCAGGATCGGGCGGTTGTGGCAGGCCATGGCGGCTGCCGCGCAAGGCGACCCGGAGATCGCGGCGGCGCATGCCGGCTTGCAGGAGCGCATCCGGGCGGACTTCCTGAAGGTCGCCGGATTGCTGCAGCAGCGCGGCGGGCTTCGGTCGGATGTTCCGCTGGAAGAGGTGGCGCTTGACGTTGTGGCTTCTTACCTCCCCGTACCAGCACGAGCACCTCGTGGTGCAGGCCGGCTGGACGCCGGAGCGCTACCTCGCGTGGCTGCAGCGGGTCGTTCTCGAGGCGGCGCTGGCGCCCGGAAAATGATTTTCGTACGCCACAGGCACACGGCGCAGGCACACGCCGACTGAACACGCGGCACAAGTACACCGGCACAAGTACACGCGGCACAACGAAAGTGGCGCCGCCGCCCGGACCAAAGTCCAGGCAGCGGCGCCACAAGGCGGGCCAGTAGGCCGGACTTCCGTCGGCGTATGCCGGCTTTACGCCGGTTCGGACGCCACGCCCGGCGCCAGGAATTTCTTTCCGTTGACCCGCTCCGAGGCGCCCACCCGGTCCAGGTACGGGGTAATGCCGCCCAGGAACATCGGCCAGCCCGCGCCAAGGATCATGCAGAGGTCGATGTCCTCAGGGCCGGCCACGACGCCCTCCTCGAGCATGAGTCCGATTTCCTCCGCCAGCGCATCCTGCGTGCGGCGCAGCACTTCCTCGCCGGTGGACGGTGTGCTGCCGAAGGACATCAGCGCCAGGGTTTCGGCCGGGATGAACGGCTTGCCGTCCGGGCCCGGCTCCGGTGTCCCATTCTGCACGGCCCAAATGGACTTCACGCCGTTGTCGATCAGCGCCTGCAGGTTCCTTGAGACCCTGAAGCGGTCCCCGAACGCCGCGTGCAGCGATTCCTGGACGTGCTGGGCCACGGGCAGGCCCACCATGGCGCCGAGCACAAACGGGGTCATGGGCAGGCCCATCGGCCGCAGCGCGTTGTCGGCCACTTCGGCGGGTGTGCCCTCGTCGAAGGCCGCGGTGACTTCTCCCATGAGGCGCAGCAGCACGCGGTTGACCACGAACGCCGGGGCGTCCTTGACTAGCACGGCGGACTTTTTGAGCCCCTTGGCGAGCTCGAACGCGGTGGCCAGCACGGCGTCGTCAGTCTTCGGCGCGCGCACGATCTCCAGCAGCGGCATCACGGCCACCGGGTTGAAGAAGTGGAAGCCCACCAGGCGCTCCGGGTGCTCCAGGTCCTCCGCCATTGCGGTGACGGACAGCGAGGACGTGTTGGTCGCGAGGATGCACTCTTCCGAGACGATTGCCTCGACTTCCTTGAAGACCTGCTTCTTGACGTTGAGTTCCTCGAAGACTGCCTCAATGACGAAGTCGGCGTCCGCGAAGGCCTCCTTGGAAACAGATCCCGTGACCAGCGCACGCGTGCGGTTTGCGGCGTCGGGGCTGATCCGTCCCTTCGCCAGGAGTTTGTCCACCTCGGCGTGCACGTAGCCCACACCCTTGTCGACGCGGGCCTGGTCAATGTCCGTCAGCACAACCGGAACCTTGAGCTGGCGGGCGAAGAGCAGGGCAAGCTGGCCGGCCATCAGCCCCGCGCCCACGACGCCGATCTTCGTCACCGGGCGGGCAAGCTTGCGGTCCGGGGCGCCGGCGGGACGCTTGGCGCGCCGCTGCACGAGGTCCAGGAAGGCGTAGACGGTGGAGCGGAACTCGTCGGTCTGCATGAGGTCCGCCAGCGTCTCGCATTCGAGCTCAGCGGATTGCGCCTGGCTCAGGGTGCGGTTTGCTTCCATGACGTCCAGGACCTCGGCCGGCGCCGGTGAAGCGTTGGACGTCTTGGCCTCCACGAAGGCCCGGCCCTTGGCGACGGCGGCCGCCCAGCGTGCGGCGACCTCCGGAGCGGACGGGTCCACGGCGTTCGCCCGCTCCGGCACCACGGCGCCGGCAATGACTGTCGCGGCCCACGCGAGTGACTGTTCCACAAAGTCGGCCGGTTCAAACATCGCGTCCGCCATGCCGAGCTGGTAGGCCTGCGGCCCGGTGAGGGTGCGGTTGTTGGACAGCGGGTTTTCGATCATGACCTTGAGTGCGTTCTCGGGCCCGATCAGCCGCGGCAGGATGTAGACCCCGCCCCAGCCCGGGATGAGTCCGATGAACGCCTCGGGAAGGGCCAGCGCGCCGGCCCCGGTGGAGACCGTGCGGTAGGTGGACTGCAGCGCGATCTCCAGCCCGCCACCCAGGGCCAGGCCGTTGATGAACGCGAAGCTCGGGACGCCCAGGTTGGCCAGGGTGGAGTAGACGTCGTGGCCGAGCTGGGCCATCCACAGGCCCTGCTCGCGTCCGCTGACCGACTTGACCGTGGACAGGTCGGCGCCGGCCACGAGGAAGTAAGGCTTGCCGGTGACGCCGACGCCGGCAATCTCGCCGCGCGCGGCACGTTCCTTCAGCCCTTCCAGGACTGTGCCGAGCTCGATCAGGGTGTTGGGTCCGAGCGTGGTGGGCTTGGAGTGGTCCAAGCCGTTGTCGAGGGTGACCAGCGCGAAGGTGCCGGGGCTTTTGCCGTCGACGGGCGGCAGCTCGATGTCCTGGACATAGGAGTGGGTGACGGTCTCGCTCGTGAAGATATCGGCAAGCTTGCGGAAATCAGCGGCGCTCATGCTGTGGCTCCAGTCTCGGTGGTCGCGGTATCTGCCTGGCGGGCGTCGGTGCCGGGTGTTTCGGTGTCGCGTGTTTCGGTGTCGGGTGTTTCGGTGCCGTAGTCCGCGTGATGCGGGTTCTCCCAGATTACGGTGGCGCCCATGCCCAGGCCGATGCACATCGTGGTCATGCCAAAGCGGACGGAGGGGTCCTCCTCGAACTGCCGGGCCAGCTGGTTCATCAGCCTGACCCCAGAGGACGCCAGCGGATGCCCGACGGCGATCGCGCCGCCGTAGCGGTTGACGCGGGGGTCGTCGTCGGCGATCCCGAAGTGGTCCAGGAAGCTGAGGACCTGGACGGCGAAGGCCTCGTTGATTTCGAAGAGGCCGATGTCCCCAATGCCGAGTCCGGCGTTCCTGAGGGCCTTTTCGGTGGCCGGAACCGGGCCGATGCCCATGACCTCGGGCTCCACCCCGGCGAAGGCGTAGGCAACCAGGCGCATCCTGACCGGCAGCCCGAGTTCCTCGGCGGCATCGGCGGAGGCCAGCAGGGCGGCGGTTGCGCCATCGTTCAGGCCCGCGGCGTTGCCCGCCGTGACCCGGCCGTGGGCACGGAACGGGGTCTTGAGGGCGGCCAGGTCCCCGAGTGAGGTTCCGGGGCGCGGGGGTTCGTCCACGGTGTTGACGGTCCAGCCCTGGCCCGGCTTCATGGTGGCGACGGGCACGAGGTCGGGCTGGATCTGATTGTTGGCGTAGGCGGCGGCTAGTTTGTCCTGCGAGGCGACGGCATAGGCGTCCGTGCGGTCCTTGGTGATGGCGGGGAAGCGGTCGTGCAGGTTTTCGGCCGTGTTGCCCATGTTGAGCGCGGCGGGGTCCACGATCCGTTCGGACATGAAGCGGGGGTTGGGGTCCGCGCCGACGCCCATCGGGTGGTTGCCCATGTGTTCGACGCCCCCGGCGATCACGACGTCGTACGCGCCGAAGCCGATGCCGCTCGCCGTCGTGGTTACGGCGGTCATGGCGCCGGCGCACATGCGGTCGATCGCGAAGCCGGGCACGGTCCGGGGGAGTCCGGCCAGCAGGGCGGCGGTGCGGCCGATGGTCAGGCCCTGGTCGCCGGTCTGGGTGGTGGCAGCGATCGCGACCTCGTCGATCCGGTCCGCAGGAAGCGACGGGTTGCGGCGCATCAGTTCGCGGATGCACTTGACCACGAGGTCGTCGGCGCGGGTGCCGGCATAGATTCCCTTGTCGCCCGCGCGGCCGAACGGGGTGCGGACGCCGTCGACAAATACGACATCGCGCACGGCGCGGGGACTAGCGGTGCGGGGACTCGCGCTGTTGATTTTCCCGTTGCTGGGGGTTCCGTTGCCGGGGTTTGCACTGCTGTGGGCTTGGCTCACGTGCTTCTCCTCATTGAGACATGGTTGCCGGAACCCCGCCTGTGGCAGAAGTTGCCACAGGTGGGAGGGATCCGGGCGACATCATGAATAATGTTACTCGCCAGTAACATGGCTGGCAAGGAGGAGGGGAGCGGCCCCGGGAGGGCCTGCTAGACCGTGGAACCCGATGGCGCTTCGACGGAGGCCTTGGGCTCCTTCACGGGAAGCGGCTCGGGGTGCAGGAAGGCCTCGGCAATAAGAGGAGCAGTATTTTCGATCTGCCACTGGCGCGCCCCGAGATTCGCCAGTTCTTCGGCCACGCCTTCTTCGCTGAGCTCTGCCGGCGGACGCCACGCGACCCGCCGAAGGTAGTCCGGAGTCAGCAGGTTTTCCACTGGCAGGTTCAGTTCCTCGGCCCTGGCCTGGAGTTTCGGCCGGGCGGTGGAAAGCCTGGCGGCCGCCTCCGGGTCCCGGTCGGCCCAGACGCGCGGGGGTGGCGGAGCGTTGGTGGGCAGGTGCAGTGGCGGCAGTTCTTCCAGGGCCCTGGCCATGCCGATGCAGCGCAGCCAGCGGGGCGCTTCGCGCTGGGCGGCGCGGCCGTGGAAGCCCTTGGTGCCGAGGAGCTGGGGAACCGTGGAGGGCATGGCCTTGGCGGCGGCCACGAGGGCGGAGTCGGGGATCAGCCGGCCAGGCGCGACGTCGCGCTTCTGGGCCAGGGAGTCGCGCTCCAGCCACAGCTCCCGGACTGCGGCCAGTTGGCGGCGGTCCCGGATCTGGTGCAGGCCGGACGTCTTCCGCCACGGATCAACGCGCGGCGGGGTCTGTCCGGCCTCGAGGATGGCGGCGAATTCCTGCTCTGCGTATTCCAGTTTTCCGTCCGCCACGAGGAGTTCGATCAGTTCCTCGCGCAGCTCGGTCAGGACTTCGACGTCGAGGGCCGCATAGCGCAGCCACGGTTCCGGCAGGGGGCGGGTGGACCAGTCGGCGGCGGAGTGTTCCTTCGCCAGGCCGAAACCCAGGAGCTGTTCGATGACGGCGGCGAGGCCCACCCGCGGCAGCCCGGCCAGGCGCGCGGCGAGCTCGGTATCGAAGAGTTTGTCCGGCCACATGCCGAGCTCGGACAGACACGGGAGGTCTTGGCTGGCGGCGTGCAGGATCCACTCGACGCCACGCAGTGCGTCATTGATGATGCTCAGGTCCCCGAACGGTTCGGGATCGATCAGCCAGGTCCCGGAGCCTTCGCGCCGGATCTGGACCAGGAAGGCCCGCTGGCCGTAGCGGAAGCCTGAGGCCCGCTCCGCATCCACGCCCGCAGGGCCGTGGCCGGCCGCGAGGGCCGCGGCGCAGCGTTCGAGTCCGGACTGGGTTTCAATGACCAGCGGAACGCCGTCGCGGGGAACGTCGAGGTCAATCACTTCAGGGACCAGGCTGTCGAAGCCTTCCACGGTGATGTGGGCTGTGGTGTCAGCAGCCTCGGCCGTATTGCGAATGGCGCCGGCCGTGCTGGTTTCCGGATTCTGAGGGGTCATGGTCTCTACAGTTTACCGACAACATGGCGTCTAGGGCCGTGACCGTGGCCGAACAGGCGGCTCATGCGTGTCCGCGGGGGCGCCGGGGCAGGGGCGTCACGCCCTCGGGCAGCGGCGGCAGTCCGGCGAACGTGCAGACCATGTCCGACCACGCCTCCAGGTGCGAGGTGATGTCGGGCGTGGTCGGGGTCCAGGAGGCCCGGAGCTCAATGTCGATTGAATTCGGCCGGTCCGACAACGTTCCGAAGCTCTCCGAGAGCACCCTTGTGGCGGTGCCGCCGGCAGAGCGGTACGCGGCCTGATGGTTGTCCAGCGCCTCGACCAGCCAGGTCCACGCCACGGACCCCAGGAGTTCGTCGTTGCCCATCTCGGGTTCCAGCTGGGCGCGGATGTAGGTGACGATCCGGAACTCCCCGTCCCACACGGCAGAACCGTCGGGATCGTGGAGCAGAATAAAGCGGCCGGTGGCCAGTTCGACGTCGTCGCTGCCGGACGCGCGTGCCAGGGCCGCGCCGGCCGGCCCGTGGACCGGCCCGCCGGCGGGGGACTCGCCCGGTCCGATCACCTCGGCCCCCAGGGCCACCGCGAACGGCGCCAGCCGCGACGGGGCCGGAATTTCGTCCAGGTGCAGCTCGCTGCGGCAGCGTGCCTGTCGAAGGGTCCCCAAAGCGAAGAGGAAATCTGCCGGAACCTGATCGAGGGAGCTCACCTTGGAAGGTTATGCAACGGCCGGTGCCCTACCCGGCAGGCTCGCCGCCGGGCAGGGGAAGCCGTGCAGGGCTCAGGCAGCAGCGAGCTCGCGCTTGATGGCCGCAATGAACGAATCAACGTCTTCCTCGGTGGTGTCGAAGGAACACATCCAGCGGACCTCGCGGGCCGCCTCGTTCCAGTCGTAGAAGCGGAAGGACTTGCGCAGCCGGTCCGCGACGCCGGCAGGCAGGATGGCGAAGACGCCGTTGGACTCGGTCTTCTGGCTCAGTTCGACGCCGGGGATCCCCTCGACGCCGGCCCGAAGCCGGGTGGCCATGGCGTTGGCGTGCGAGGCCGACCGCAGCCACAGGTCACCCTCGAGAAGGGCAATGAACTGGGCGGACATGAACCGCATCTTGGACGCCAGCTGCATGTTCATCTTGCGCAGGTAGACCAGGCCGTGGGCGGCTTCCGGGTTCAGCGCAATCACAACCTCGCCGAACAGCAGGCCGTTCTTCGTGCCGCCGAAGGAGAGGATGTCCACGCCGGCATCGCGGGTAAAGGCCCGCAGCGGGACGCCCAGGTGCGCGGCGGCGTTGGCCAGCCGGGCGCCGTCCATGTGCAGTTTCATGCCCTTCGCGTGGACATGCTCCGCGATGGCCCGGACCTCGTCCGGGGTGTAGCAGGTACCCAGCTCGGTGGTCTGGGTGATGGACACGGCCAGTGGCTGGGCGCGGTGCTCATCGCCCCAGCCCCAGGCTTCCTGGTCGATCAGTGCAGGTGTGAGCTTGCCGTCGTGAGTGGGGACCTGCAGCAGCTTGATGCCGCCGATCCGCTCCGGTGCGCCGTTTTCGTCCATGTTGATGTGGGCGGTGGAGGCGCAAATGACGGCACCCCAGCGCGGCAGCAGCGACTGCAGGGACAGGACGTTGGCGCCGGTGCCGTTGAACACCGGGAAGCACTCGATGCCTTCGCCGAAGTGCCCTTCCATCAGCTGCTGCAGGCGCGCGGTGTACTCGTCTTCGCCGTACGAGACCTGGTGGCCTTCGTTGGCGGCGGCCAGGGCCGCGAGAACCTCCGGGTGCACGCCGGAATAGTTGTCCGAGGCGAAGCCGCGGACGGAAGGATCGTGGAGCCGCACCGCAGTGCCGGCAGGGACAGTTTCAACTGTGCTGGTCATCGTTTTGCTCACGCTTTCAGTCTAAGAGGTAGGGCCGCGGCGGCTAAGTCCGGGCCACTGAGTCCGGGACGCTGAGTCGGGAGAAGCTCAGCGGCCGAGCAGCAGCCGCTGCCCGTTCAGCTCGCCGGCAGGGGTGCTGAAGAGCCCGGCCGCGGCGGCCGCCAGGTCAGCCACATCCGTGAAGCCGGGGAACGACCGTTCCGGGGACTTCGCTCGCATTTCCGCGTTGACGAGCGCCTTCACCACGAAGATGGTGGCGGCGCTGCGCAGCTCCGGATCTTCCTGCTTCGCTTTTTCCTGCACAGTCGTGCCGGTGCCGGCGGTCGCCGCGTGGGCCCGCCGGAAGCCGTCCGCGACGGCCAGCGTCCAGGCTTCCGCTGCGGCTTTCGCCGCGGCGTAGCTTGCCCCGCCCGCCGTCGGGGTGCTCACTGCCGTGGAGGACACCATGGCAAAGCGTCCGGTGTCCGACGCGGCGAGGTCGTCGAAGAAGACGCGCGTGACGTTCCGCAGCGTCGTGACAGCATTGCGTTCCAGGAAGTCCCAGTCGTCGTCGCTCTGGTCCGTGATGCCTTTCGCGCCGCGCCAGCCGCCCACCAGGTGGATGACGCCGTCGACGTTCCCGGCCATGCCGGCGACGCTCGCCCGCAAGGCCCTGACGTCCGCCAGGCTGGCGAGGTCACTCACAAGTGGGGTGACGCCGCCGCCGGCTTCGGCGGCGGCGGCCTCGATGCGGGCGGCATTCGAACCGACGGTGAAGACCCTATGGCCGGCGTCGCGAAGGGCCCGGGCCGTGGCGATCCCGGACGGCCCGCTGCCGCCGGTGACCAGCACGTTCAGGGTGCGTCGGTTGCTCATCCGGCGTTCAGGGCCGGGGTGCCGGTGTCCGTGCTCGTGACTATGTTGGTGTCTGAGGAGCCTGTGATGCCGGCCGTGGATTCGATGACGGGCCGCATCTTCCTCTCCAGCGCCTCGTAGAACATGGAGAGCGGGAACTCGTCGTCGAGGACCTGGTCCGTGAGGCCGCGGGGCGGGCCGTCCAGGGGGAGGGCGTCCGGACCCTTGGCCCAGACCGAGGCCGGGTTGGGCGTGACTGTGCCGGAGATGAGCTCGTAGGCGGCAAGCCAGTGGGCCATCTTGGGACGGTCGATGGAGCGCCAGTACAGTTCCTCGATCTTGGCGCCGAGTTCAACCACGACGCCGGCAGCCTCGTCCCAGTCGATGCTGAGTTTGCTGTCGGTCCAGTGCAGGACGTGGTGCTGGTGCATCCAGGCGAAGAGCAGCTGGCCGCCGAGGCCGTCGTAGTTGCGGACGCGGGTGCCGGTGATGGCGAAGCGGAAGATGCGGTCGAAGATCACGGCGTACTGGACGAGCTTGGCGTGCCGGCGTGCGTCCGGGTCAGCGTCCTCGTCCTTCTCGATCTTCACCGATTCGCGGAAGGCGGTGAGGTCGCAGCGCAGTTCCTCCAGCGAGTAAAGGAAGAACGGCATGCGCTGCTTGATCATGAACGGGTCGAAGGGCAGGTCCCCGCGCATGTGGGTGCGGTCGTGGATGAGGTCCCACATGACAAACGTTTCCTGCGTCAGCTCCTGGTCCTCCAGCAGTCCGGCGGCGTCCTCGGGCAGCTGCAGGGAGGTGATCTCGGCGGCGGCGCGCAGGACGCGGCGGAAGCGGGCGGCCTCGCGGTCGGCCAAGATCGCGCCCCACGTGAACGTCGGGGTCTCGCGGACAGCGACGGTCTCGGGGAAGAGGACCGCGGAGTTGGTGTTGTAGCCCGGGGTGAAGTCGAGGAAACGGATCGGGACGAAGAGCTTGTTGGAGTATTCGCCCGTTTCCAGGCCGCCGATGAACTCGGGCCAGATGACCTCGATCAGCACGGCCTCGACAAGGCGGCTGCTGCTGCCGTTCTGGGTGTACATCGGGAACACGACAAGGTGCTGGAGTCCGTTGACCCGGTGCTGCTGAGGCTGGAAGGCCTGCAGGGAATCCAGGAAGTCCGGGACGCCAAAGCCGCTTTCGGCCCACCGGCCAAAGTCGGTGACGAGCAGTTGAAGATAACGGGCGTCGTGTGGGAAGGACGGTGCCAGGGCCGTAATCGCCGCGGTGATGGTTTCAACGTGGCCGGCCGCGGCTTCGTGGGCTTCGGCATCCGGCACGGATCCGTCCTTGACCTGGAGGGCTTGCAGGGCCGTGGCGGCAGCCTTGAGGCGCAGCCATTCCTGGTTGCCGGCAGTGATCGGGGCGGGGGCGGTGAGGGTGGTCGTGGTCATCGACGGTCGCCTTTCTGGTTGCTGTGTAGCGTGTCGCTGGATCTAAATCGAGCGTAGCAAGCAAACAGAGGCTCTAATGCAAAATAGCGTCGAGCCTAAGAAAGTCTGGTGCAAGTGATTCCAAAAAGCCGTTCCAGCGGAAGGAGGGGAAGGGCTGCGGGCTATTGCCCGGCGTCGTCCGCGGGAACGAGCTTCAGGGAGACCGAGTTGATGCAGAACCGCTGGTCGGTGGGGGTGCCGTAGCCCTCGCCGTCGAACACGTGTCCCAGGTGGGAATCGCACGTGCCGCAGCGGACTTCCACCCGGTCCATGCCCATGGTGCGGTCATGGATGTAGCGCACGGTGCCCTCGGCGAGCGGCGCCCAGAAGGACGGCCAGCCGCAGTGCGAGTCGAACTTTTCGTTGCTGGTGAAGAGTTCGGTGCCGCAGGCCCGGCACTGGTAGACGCCCTGGGTGTGGGTGTCCCAGTATTCGCCGGTGTACGGCCGCTCGGTGCCGGCCTGGCGGAGCACTCGGTACTCTTCGGGCGTCAGTTCCTCACGCCACTGGGCGTCCGTCTTTTCCACCGGCTTTTCGGCCGGAGTCTGTTCGCCCGCCGGCCGTCCAAGCGGCGTAGTGGCAGGCGCCGCGGCAGAGTCAGGGGCAGGGTCAGGGGCGGGCACTGCCGAGGGCATGGATTTGGACCTGTTAAAGATGCTCATGCTTCAGTAACGCTCATGAGTCCCCGATAAATCCCGAACCGGCGTATAGATGCAAGACGGGCAGGCCCAGCTTGTCCTGTGCCTTAGTGGCCCAGTCGGTGTGGAAGGTGTCTGCGACAGCGTGCGGGCGCGTGATGACCACGGCCTGTCCGGCACTGAGTTCCTTGACCTTGGCGACCAAGCCGTCGACGGCCTTGCCCTCGACGACCTCGCCGGAGACGCCGCCGCCCAGGCCGGCCAGCGCGGCCAGCGAAGCGGCCAGGGTATCGGCGGCTTCGGCCCGCTCCACGGCGGGGTCGGAGTGTGCCGTCAGTTCACGGAAGGCTTTGGCGATTTCAAGCAAGGAAAGGTTCTCCAGGAAATCCACCAGCAGGTGCCGCTCGGTGTTGGCCGGCACCAGGATCAGCACGGGCGCATCACCGCCGGCAATCAGGGTTTCAATATTGACGCGGTCATCCGCACCGAGGGGCTCTTCTGTCAAAATGACGATTGGATCACTCATGACCCCAGCCTAGTCGCGCTCGTGTTGCCCCGCATGGTTGTGCCCCGCGGCAGCCTGGCGTGTCCATGCCTGAACCGTGCTGCCTGAACCGTGCTGCCTGAACCGTGCCAATGCCATGGTTGCGCTGCGGTTCAGTCAGAATGGTGCCATGGCATCCTCCTTGCGCCTCCGCCCGGACCTCCGCCCGGACCTCCGCCGGGCCGCCGCCCGCGGGACAGCAGTCCCCGTCGGGGCAGCCCCTGGCGCCGCGCCGTCCGGAAGCGCCAAGTGGGCGCTGGGCGGCATCATCGGCGGCAGCGCCGCTGCCGGCGTGCTCGCCGCCGGGTCCTCCGCCCTCGCGCTGTATTTCGCCCGCCGCGTCATCACCCCCGCCCGGTTCCGCGCAGAGGACCAGGAAGTGCTGGCCGTCATCCGCGAGGGGCGGGCGCTGCAGGTCATTCTCGCCGCCACCCCGGATGCCACGGTGGAAGGGGTCTACGGGTTCTTCTTCGACGGCGGCCGCGGCCACGCGCGGATTGGCCGGATCCTGTCCTACTCGCCGGCCGAACGCACCGTGCTGCGCGAGGTCGAGCACGTCTACAGCGGGGACATTGCCACCGCCCGGCGCGGCTGGTGGAGCGGGGCGGCCTACCCGGATCCGGCTGCGATGGGACTTCCCGTGGAGGACGTGCTGATCGACGTCGATGCCGGGGCCGCGCCGGCCTGGCTGGTCCGCGCCGCGCCGCCGGCGCCGGCGGCGGAGGATGTGGCCCCGGACGTCTGGGCGATCATGGTGCACGGGCGCGGCGCTACCCGGCAGGAGGGCCTCCGGGCCCTCCGGACCGCCCGGGAACTGGGCATGTCCAGCCTGCTGATCTCCTACCGAAACGACGGCCTTGCCCCGTCAGCCAGCGACGGGCGCTACGGACTGGGCTCCACCGAATGGCGCGACGTCGAGGCAGCCATCGGCTATGCCATGCAACAGGGCGCCCGCGAGGTAGTCCTGTTCGGCTGGTCGATGGGCGGCGCGATCTGCCTCCAGACGGCTGACCTCTCCCGGCACCGCCACCTGATCCGGGCAATGGTCCTGGACGCGCCGGTGATCAACTGGGTCAACGTGCTGGCCCACCACGCGGAGCTGAACCGGATCCCGTCGTCCGTGGGCCGATACGGACAGCTGATGCTCAGCCACCGCCTGGGCCGGCGGCTGACCGGGCTGGCCGCCCCCGTGGACTTCAAGGCGATGGACTGGGTTTCGCGGGCCGTGGAGCTGCGGACGCCGACCCTCATTGTGCACAGCGTGGACGATGAATACGTGCCGTTCGGACCGTCCGCCGTGCTGGCCGAGAAGAATCCGGAGATGGTCACGTTCGAGCCCTTCGACAGGGCCCTGCACACCAAGGAATGGAACGTGGACCCGGAGCGCTGGGAGCGGCAGGTCGCGGCTTGGCTCCGGCAGCAGCTGGCGCCCCGCGTCAACCCCGGCGACCAGGAGCCGGCGGCCGGGAACGCCACGCAGCAATCAAACACGGACTGACAGACGAACACAGACAGAATCTGACACACGAACTGCGACCGGGTCAGTCGCGCCGGGTCCCGATCCTGGCCGTGCGGGCGGCCGTGAGTCGAATGAGCTCGGCCGGATCCAGCTCGATGTCCAGGCCACGCCGTCCGCCCGAAACGAGGATGGTCTCCAGCTCCAGGGCGCTGTCATCCACCACAGTGGGGGAGGACTGGCGCTGCCCGAGCGGTGAGATGCCCCCGAGCACGTAACCGGTCCGCCGCTGCGCCGCTGCCGGGTCCGCCATCTCTGCTTTCTTGCCGCCCAAGGCTGCGGCCATCGCCTTGAGGTCCAGGCTGCCGCTCACGGGCACGACGCCGACGGCGAGCCGGCCGTCGACGTCGACCATCAGGGTCTTGAAGACCCGGGCAGGATCGACGCCGAGCACTTCCGCCGCTTCCAGGCCATAGCTGGCCACCGCGGGGTCATGGGTGTAGGGGTGGGCGATAAAGGGAACCCCGGCGGCCGCGAGTGCTGCGGTGGCCGGAGTTCCCTGCGACGCGTGCTTGCGGGCCATATCCTCTGGCTGTCCGGGCGCTGGAGGTCAGGACTGCGCGGGCGACTGCCGGGTTCCGGACGCGACGACTTTGCGCTTGATCCGGCCCAGCATGGCGGTCATTCCGCGCATCCGCAGGGGAGTGATGGCCCGGGTGAGGCCCAGCAGTTCGGGCATGTCGTCCGGGACGGCCAGGATTTCCGCGACGCTGAGCCCGTCGAGCCCCTCATGGAGCACGCCGGCGAAGCCGCGGGTGGTCGGGGCCTCCCTGGGTGCCTTGAAGTAGAGCCTGACGCGCTCGGGCGCGACGCCGTCGGCCTGTTCCGTCTCGACGGTCAGGAAGAGCGGCGTCTGGCACTCCACTACTTGCTCCAGCAGCTCCGGGTGGTCCCGGAGCCGCTCCGGAAGTTCCGGAAGTCCCTGCGAGAACTCGAGCAGCAACTGCAGCCGCTCTGCCTCGGTCAGGGCCTGGAAATCGTCGACAATGTCCGCCAGTGCGGCGGGGAGGGCTGAAGTATTCATCATTCCCAGCTTACGCACGCGCGCCGATTGTGTCCCGGTCGCTGACGTTTCCGGTCCATGCTGCCCGTAACTAGCGGCCGGCCGGAACCGCGCCGCGCTCGGCACCCTTGACGATTGGGACGCGCACGGCGTTGCCCCATTCGGTCCAGGAACCGTCGTAGTTCCGTACAGTCTCGAAGCCCAGCAGGTACTTCAGCGCAAACCAGGTGTGGCTGGACCGCTCGCCGATCCGGCAGTACGCCACGACGTCGTCGCCTGCCTTCAGGCCGGCCTCGCCGAGGTACAGGGCTTCGAGCTCGCCGCGGTTCCGGTAGGTGCCGTCGCCGGCGGCCGCGCGGGCCCAGGGGATGGAGGCCGCGGTGGGGATGTGGCCGCCGCGCAGCGCGCCCTCCTCCGGATAGGCGGGCATGTGGGTCCGCTGGCCCGTGTATTCCTCGGGCGAGCGGACGTCGATCAGCGGCTTGCCGAAGTGGGCCAGGACATCGTCCTTGAAAGCCCGGATCGGGGTGTCATTGCGCTCGACGACGGGGTAGTCGCCCGGAACTGGAACGGTGGTCTCGGTGGACAGGGCACGGTCCTCGGCGATCCACTTGTCGCGGCCGCCGTCCAGGAGCCGGACGTCCTCGTGGCCGAAGAGCGTAAAACCCACAGGGCGTAGGCGGCCCACCAGTTGGACTTGTCGCCATAGATCACCACGGTGGTGTCGCGGGAGATCCCCTTGGCCGCTGCCAGGGCGGCAAACGCCTTGCCGTCCACATAGTCACGCATGACCTCATCGTTGAGGTCCGTGTGCCAGTCAATCTTCACGGCCCCCGGGATGTGGCCGGTCTCGTAGACCAGGACATCCTCGTCGGATTCCACCACCACCAGCTGGCCGCCGTCGAGGGCGCCCGCCTCGATTTCAGTTGCCAGCCATTCGGTGGAGACGAGACGGTCCGGGTGGGCGTAGGTGGCGAATTTCTCGTTCTGTTCAACGGGGTAGGACATTGCGATGGCCTTTCACTGGAACGGTCAGGAGGCCGGGCGCGGAAAGCATGCGCGGCGGGCCTGTTACAACACTAGTCACGGGCCGGTGGGAATGCTCCACCGGGTTCACACGGGGAAATGTGGTCTTCCTCACGCCGGCCGCGGGTCCGCAACCGCCCACGCGGGCCGGGCCTGCTTTGCCGGTATTCTTGCTGGGGATAAGAGACCAGCAGAACGGACCACCTTGGTACAGATCGAACAGCTCGCCGCCCGTACGCCGGCAGTTTCCGTGGACGAACTCCTCAAGGGGTTCTATCCGTCGCCGCGGTTCGGTGAGGTGTCGTTTTCCAGCTACCGGCCCGATCCCTCCCAGCCCAGCCAGGCCCATGCGGTCCATGCCTTGCAGCATTTCGCGGCGGGCGTGGGCGCGCGCGACGGCGACGGCCTGTTCAAGCGGCTCTTCGGTAAAAAGGACACCTCCCGGGCCGGGATCTACCTCGACGGCGGATTCGGTGTGGGCAAGACCCACCTGCTGGCGTCGCTGTGGCACGCCGCCCCGGGACCGAAGGCCTTCGGCACCTTCGTCGAATACACCAACCTCGTCGGTGCTCTGTCCTTCCGCAAGACGGTTGAGGCCCTGAGTCACTACAAGCTCGTATGTATCGATGAATTTGAGCTCGACGACCCGGGCGACACCGTACTCATGTCCCGGCTCATGCGCGAACTCGCCGACGCCGGCGTGAAACTCGCCGCAACATCGAACACGCTGCCGGGGTCCCTCGGCGACGGGCGCTTCGCCGCCGTCGACTTCGCCCGCGAAATCCAGGTGCTGGCTGACCAGTTCGACGTCGTACGGATCGACGGTGAGGACTTCCGTCATCGTGGCCTGCCGGCCGCGCCCTCGCCGCTGCGCAACGATGACCTGACCCACCACATGCATGCCGAATTCGACGGCAAGACCGTGGCCCGCGATGAGTTCAGCACCCTGATCAACCACCTGGCCGGCGTGCACCCGAGCCGTTACCGCCAGCTGCTGGAGGGGATCGAGGGCGTCGTCTGGAAGAACGTGCACACGATTACCGAGCAGGCCGTTGCACTGCGCTTCGTGGTGCTGGCGGACCGGCTGTACGACAAGGACGTGCCCATCCTTGCCAGCGGTGTGCCGTTCGACCAGCTCTTCACCGAGGAAATGATGACCGGCGGGTACATGAAGAAGTACTTCCGCGCTGTCTCCCGCCTTACCGCGCTGGCCCGCGAGGGTCAGACCGAAAACCACGAACCGTCCTCGTCGAAGGGCGTGACCCGCGTTGAACCCGGAGGCGCCGCCTTGAAATGCCGGAGGTGCCGGCGCCGCCTCTCGGCGGGACCGGCACCTCGCTGACGTATCTGGGTCAGAGGCCTGGCTGGCGGGGTTCCCTGGGGGGTTCCCCGGCTACCGGAGGCTCGCCGGCTACGGGAGGCTGATCGGCGACGGGAGCCGTGTTCGGCCGGTCGTTCGCCTTGTCCACGAAGTCGGAAGCGCCCCGCTGCACGGTATCGATCTTGTCGGCGTGCTTTCCGCCGGTCTTAGAGTCGACGAAATCGCCGGCCTTTTCGATGCCGTCCTTGATGGCTTGTTCGTTGCCACCAATTACTTTCTGAGCCTTGCCCTTTAGATCGTCAAGTAAACCCACGGGCACCTCCCTTCGGTCGCGGAGCCAGATCGCTCCTAGCGTTTTCTACCCTAGCGGGACGTGGCGGGAGTGCCAAGGGTGTCCGCCCACAGGATAAAAGCCGGAGGGCCTGGTGCACAGGGTAGAAGGACCCGCAATGCACAAAAAAGAGCAGCTCCGGGGGAGCTGCTCTTGTGGTGGGCGATACTGGGATCGAACCAGTGACCTCTTCCGTGTCAGGGAAGCGCGCTACCGCTGCGCCAATCGCCCGCAACCGGAAGGATCCGGAGTGGAGTTGTAATGAAGAGAGCGGACGACGAGATTCGAACTCGCGACATCCACCTTGGCAAGGTGGTGCTCTACCAGCTGAGCTACGTCCGCATTTTTAGTCCATGCCGGCTGGGCCGGTGGTGCTGCATCAAGCAAGTTGCCTTGCTCTGGTGGGCGATACTGGGATCGAACCAGTGACCTCTTCCGTGTCAGGGAAGCGCGCTACCGCTGCGCCAATCGCCCCTTGCATCCGGTCGGAACCGGAAACCAGGGTTTTCACCGAGGTGGGTACGGGATTCGAACCCGTGTATACGGCTTTGCAGGCCGCTGCCTCGCCTCTCGGCCAACCCACCGTGTAGACAGGATTCCGAAGAACCTTTGCCGTGACAGTGTCCTGCGAGCGGACGACGAGATTCGAACTCGCGACATCCACCTTGGCAAGGTGGTGCTCTACCAGCTGAGCTACGTCCGCATTGTTGGCGCTGCATTTCCGTGCCGCATTCGGCATTTCCTCGCGTTCCAACGAGTAAGAACTCTATAGGAGGTTCCGGGAATCTACAAATCGAGGCGCACGGCCCCCTTACTGTGGCCGTACTTCCTTGAGTTCTAGGGGATTTTGCGAATTACAGCCGTGTAATTCGCAGTCCCGCTGCCCAAGCCGGCCGCTTGGAGTGGTGCCTGGGCTGTTGCGCGGACGCGAGTGGGCGGGACGATGCGCAGCCCAGTGTTCACAGGCCTGTCGCGGGGGACGATTGGCGAACGTCTGAACCGCGGCGTAGCCGGGTTCTCCGAGGTCGATTTCTAAAATCCGCGCAGGTGGGCTAGCATTCAATGTCGTTGGGGCGATTGGCGCAGTGGTAGCGCGCTTCGTTCACACCGAAGAGGTCACTGGTTCGAACCCAGTATCGCCCACCAACGAAATGGTCCGTTCCGCTGACTCAGCGGGGCGGGCCATTTTGCTTTTCACCGTTGTCTGACCCCCGTGAAAGAGTCTTCATATGACCGCTCCGCTCCTCGCCCACGCCACTGACTATGGCCGGATGTACGCCCGCTCCACCTCGGCACAGTTCTCCGTGCCCTCCATCACTACGGTGATCGGCCAGCAGCCGCACGGCCTGGATGGCTGGTTCGGCTACATGGGCGCCAACAGCCTGGCCCAGGATCCCGAGCTCGCCGGCATCCTGGGAAGCCCCGCCAAGCTGCGCCAGGCGGTCAGCCGGGCAGCCAAGGCGGCGGAGTCGTACCGGGACGAGGCCGCCAAGCGCGGCGACCGGGTCCACAACTACTGCGAGCAGGTTGCCCTGCGCGCGCTCGGCCGGCCGCACCAGATGAAGGAAACACGGGAGGCGCTGGCCGCCAACGGTGAGGAAGCCTTCGCGGCACGCTTCGACGAATGGTGGGAGCTCTTCCAGGTTGAACCCATCGCCCCGGAGATCACCGTGTGGAACAAGACGGTCGGCTACGCCGGCACGCTGGACCTCGTGGCAAAGATCAACGGCCGGACCTGCCTCATCGACTACAAGACCAAGGGCACCAGCCGGGACGGCACCGTCAAGCCGCTGGATGACAAGGTAGTCATGCAGCTCGTGGCCGGCATGAAGGCCGAGGAAAGCCTCGTGGATCCCGTGGCGGGGGAGTGGGAGGCGTGGCAGCACGGTGAATCCCCGATCCTCCTGGCCGTGGCCGTGGGCGAAACGGAAGTCCGCCCGCAGCGGGCCAACCCGGAGGTCCTGAAGCACCACTGGTGGAAATTCTGCGCGCTGCGCCGGGTGTGGGAGATGTCGGCCGACACCTCCACCGCCGGAGCAGCCCTGCTCCCGCTGGCGCCGCCCGTGAAGCGCTGAGCCGGCGGCACCGAGCCGGCAGCTGAGCCGGTAGCACTGGGCCGGCATAGGGCTGGGCCGGCGCCGCTGAACAGGAGCCCGGCAGCTGCAACTAAACTGGACCTGGATCCCAAGCCGCCCACCGTGAGGACAGACTGCACATGGCCATTTTGAATATCCGCATCATCGGCGATCCTGTGCTGCGCACAGTCGCCGATCCTGTGACGGAATTCGGGCCTGAACTGGCAAAGCTCGTCGCCGACATGACTGAAACCATGGAGGACGTCGAGGGCGCCGGGCTGGCCGCACCCCAGGTTGGCGTCAGCCTGCGCGTCTTCACCTACCGGATCGGCGGCGTGGAGGGCCACATCGTCAACCCGGTGCTGGAAAACAGCGAGGACTTCCAGCCGGACCATGGTCGAGGGATGCCTGTCCATCCCGGGCCTGGGCTTCCCTGTCCGCCGGCACCGTCACACGCGCGTGACCGGCGTGGACATCCATGGCAACCCGGTCACCGTCGAGGGCGAGGACATGCTGGCGCGCTGCTTCCAGCACGAGACGGATCACCTGGACGGCATCCTCTACACCGACCGGCTCGAGGGCGATGACCGCAAGGCCGCCCTGCGTGCCATCCGCAATGCCAACTACGGCGCCATCACGGAGCAGACAACAACCAAGCGGGCCAAGACTGTCGGATCGAGCTTTGGCGGGTCCAGCTTCGGAATCACCCCGTGAGGGTTCTTTTCGCGGGAACCCCGGCCGTCGCCGTCCCTTCCCTGAACGCCCTGGTCGACGCCGGGTTCGACGTCGTGGCTGTCCTCACCCGCCCGGACGCCCCGCTGGGCCGCAAGCGGGTTCTGACGCCCTCGCCCGTGGCAGCCCGGGCCGCCGAGCTGGGCATTGAGATTATCCACGCCGCCAAGGTGGACGCCGAGGTCACCGCCCGCATCGCCGCCGCCGCACCGGATGTTGCGGCGATCGTCGCCTATGGAGGCCTGATTCCCCGTGCGGCCCTCGGTGTTCCCCGCCACGGCTGGGTGAACCTGCACTTTTCCCTGTTGCCGGCCTGGCGCGGCGCCGCGCCCGTGCAGCGCGCGGTCATTGCTGGCGACGACGTCACCGGCGCCGTGACCTTCCGTCTTGAGGAGGGGCTGGACACCGGTCCCGTCTTCGGAACCCTTACCGAAACGGTGCACCCGGGTGATACGGCCGGCGCCTTGCTGGAGCGGCTGTCCCACAGCGGGGCCGTCCTGCTGGCCCAGACGCTGTCCGCCATCGACGCCGGCAAGGCCGTCGCGCTCCCGCAACAGGGCGAGGTCAGCCTGGCACCCAAACTGAACCTCGACGACGGCCGGCTCGACTGGCAGCAGCCTGCACTGGCGATCGGACGCCGCGCCCGCGGCGTCACGCCCGAGCCCGGCGCCTGGACCATGCTGGACGGGCAGCGGATCAAACTTGAGCCCGTGCTGCCCGCCCCGCAGTCCGCCGCCCTGGATCCCGGACACCTGGCCATGGACGGCAAACGCGTCCTGGTGGGCACCGGTTCGCACCCGGTGGAACTGACCCGGATCCAGCCTGCGGGCAAGAAAATGATGGCCGCCGCTGATTGGGCGCGCGGACAGGCAACCCTTGAAAGCGTGGTATTCGAATGAGCGAGTCCGGGACAAGCGGCACCGGCCGAGGCAGGGGCCAGGGCGGCGCCCGCGGCGACAGCCGGAGGAACGCGCAAGGCCGGGAGCGCAATCGCGGCACCGCAGCGCAGCTTCACCGGCAGCGCCCCCTCCCAGCGGACCCGCCGGGCCGATCCCGCCCGGCTCGTTGCCTTTGAAGTGCTCCGTGCCGTGGCGGCCGAGGACGCCTACGCAAACCTCGTGCTGCCTGCGCGGATCCGGCACCACGGGCTGGACAAGCGCGACGCCGGATTCGCCACCGAACTGAGCTACGGCGCCCTCCGCGGCCAGGGCACGTACGACGCCATCCTGGCCCGCTGCGTCGACCGGCCGCTGGACCAGCTGGACCCCGCCATCCTCGACGCCCTGCGGATCGGCGCCCATCAGCTCCTCGCCATGCGCGTGCCCGCCCACGCCGCCCTGGACCAGACGGTGGGGCTTGCCCGCGCCGTGATCGGGGCCGGCCCGTCGGCACTGATCAATGCCGTGCTGCGCAAAGTCTCCGCCCGCACCCTCGAAGAATGGCTCGAGCTGCTGCTCAGCACCGAGACCGATGCCACCAAGATCGCCTCCATCCGATACGCCCATCCGGAGTGGATCGTCCGCGCGCTCCGTCAGTCGCTGGTGGCCCACGGCCGGTCGGCTGCGGAGATTGACGAGCTCCTCGAAGCCGACAACGCCGCACCGGTAGTGAACCTCGTGGCGCTGCCCGGCGTCGGCAGCCTGGACGAGGCCCTGGAAAGCGGGGCCACCCCGGGTGAACTCGTCGAGGGATCCGCGCTCTCCAGCGGCGGGGACCTCGGCCGGCTCGCCTCGGTCCGGGAGGGAAGCACCCGTGTCCAGGACGTCGGCTCCCAGCTCGTGGCCCGCGCCATGGCCGCCGTCGACCTCGGCGCTAAGCCCCGCACAGAAATCGGCACGGACCTGAGCGCCGACCCGGTGGCGGAACCGGGGACGGAAAACGGGAATGCGGGGGAGCGCTGGCTGGATCTCTGCGCCGGCCCCGGCGGCAAGGCTGCCCTGCTCGCTGCCCTGGCCCGGCAGCGGGGCGCCACCCTGCTGGCCAACGAATTCGCCCCGCACCGTGCCAAACTCGTGCGCCAGGCCCTGTCCGCAGTCCCGCAGGACGCCTGGGAGGTCCGGACCGGCGATGGCCGCGACATCGGCGCCGAGCAGCCGGAGTCCTTCGACCGGGTCCTCGTCGATGTCCCCTGCACCGGACTGGGCGCCCTGCGCAGCCGCCCGGAGTCACGCTGGCGGCGCACGCCCAAGGACCTCGTGGACCTTGGCCCGCTGCAGCGCCAGCTGCTCGAACTCAGCCCTCGACGCCGTCAAGCCCGGCGGCGTGGTGGCCTACGTGACGTGTTCGCCGCACCCGGCGGAGACCACCGCCGTCGTCAGCGATGCCCTGCGGAAGCGGGAGGACCTCGAACTCCTGGACGCCGGCGCCGCGCTGGACAGCGTCAGCCTCACCGGCCACCTCGAGGCCGGGCACGAGCTCACCGCCCAGCTCTGGCCGCACGTGCACCACACGGACGCCATGTTCCTGGCCCTGATCCACAAGAAGGCCTGAGTTTCACCGATACTGGCGCGCACTGTGAGCTAAGTAGGAACCGGCTAACGAACGAACCAGCTAAGACGACACGAGAAGGAATCCGCATGGCCCAGTGCTGCATCAACCCGAGCATCCTTTCCGCCGACTTCGTCAATCTTGAGGCCGAACTGCGCCGCATCAGCAATGCCGATGCCGTGCACGTGGACGTCATGGACAACCACTTCGTGCCCAACCTGACTATCGGGCTGCCCGTGGTGCAGCGCATCCAGGCCGTCAGCCCGGTGCCGCTGGACGCCCACCTGATGATCGCCGGACGCGGACCGCTGGGCGCCGGGCTTACGCCGACGCCGGCGTGGCCTCGGTGACGTTCCACGCCGAAGCCTCGATCGCGCCGATCAAGCTCGCGCGGGAACTGCGCGCCCGCGGCGCCAAGGCCGGGCATGGCGCTGCGGCCGGGGACCGCCGTGGAGCCTACCTGGACATGCTGGCCGAACTGGACATGCTGCTGATCATGACGGTCGAGCCAGGGTTCGGCGGCCAGGCGTTCCTGGACCTGACGCTGCCGAAGATCCGGACGGGCCCGCGCGGCCATCGACGGCTCCGGCGTGCAGGTGGCGCTGCAGGTCGACGGCGGCATCACCGAGGAGACGATCGTGCGGGCCGCAGAGGCGGGAGCGAACGTCTTCGTCGCCGGCTCGGCCGTCTACGGCGCCGCGGACCCGGCGGACGCCATCGACCGGCTCCGCGCGGCCGGCCGCCGCTGAGACCGCCGACGGTCCTGGCAGGGAACTGCCGCAAAGATGACTCAGACCGTAATGTGCGTAGCCCGGGAATAGCCCGAGCTGACCCGGCAGTTGTGTCAGAATAACAACACACATACGTGCTCCGGGGTCGGTGTAAGTCCGAACCGGCGGTGACAGTCCGCGACCCGCGCGCCAGCGCCTTTCTTCGGAAAGGATGCCGGCAAACGGTTGAATCGGTGAAATTCCGGTACCGACAGTTAAAGTCTGGATGAGAGAAGCACGTACAGCTGTTACTGCGGCGCCCAGATGGCGCCGCATAATTGTGCTGTCGTATACCCCCGGAGCCATCGCGGTTCTTGAGGGAAGGAACGACACACGCATGGACTTCTTGCGATGGCTCTTCGAAGCGCAGATCCCGGTAGGCGGATCTGTCCTGATTCTTCGCGAAGTGCTTGGCAACATCTTTGGCCTGGCCAGCGCCTTCGGCGGCATGCGCCGCCGGGTCTGGGCATGGCCCGTCGGCATCGCCGGCAATTTACTGCTCCTGACAGTCTTCCTGGGCAACGTCTTCGGCTCCGCCACGCCGGCTACGCTGTGGGGCCAGGCCGGACGCCAGGTCATGTTCATCGGCGTCGCCCTCTACGGCTGGCACCGCTGGCAGCAGGGCAGGCAGTCCGCCAGCGGCGCCGCGGCAGCCATCGCGCCGCACTGGGCCAGCAACAAGACCCGGCTGATCCTGGCCGCTCAGCCTCGTGGCCGGCACCGTCGCGCTGACGCCGCTCTTCGACTCGCTGGGCTCCTACCCGCCGGTCTGGGCCGACGCCTGGACCTTCATGGGCTCACTGCTCGCCACCTACGGGATGGCGCGCGGCTGGACGGAGTTCTGGCTCATCTGGGTGGCGGTGGACATCGTCGGGTGTGCCGCTGCTGTTCAGCGCCGGGCTACTACGCCAGCGCCTTCATGTACCTCTTCTACGGCTTCTTCACGCTGGCCGGATTCTTCGTCTGGTGGCGCGCCTCGAGGGCTGGTGCAGCCGGCCGGTCACGGTCGAAACCGCCTTCGCCGACCAGCTGGTGGCCAAGTGAGCTGCCCTCAACAGCGCCGGCTTGAGCGCCGGTTTCGACGACGGCTTGGACGCTGGATTCAGCGCAGCCGAAAATGCTGCAATGCAGGCAGCCCTGGCCGCCGCGGCGCAGGGGTCCGCGGGGCGCCAACCCGCTCGTGGGCGCCGTCGTCATCGGGACCGACGGAACGACTCCTGGCCACCGGATACCACCGCGGAGCCGGGACAGCCCACGCCGAAGCGGACGCCATCGCCCAGGCGAAGGCGGCGGGCCTGGACCTCCGCGGCGCTGCGATCGTGGTGACGCTGGAGCCCTGCAACCACTGCGGGCGCACCGGCCCCTGCGCCCAGGCGATCATCGACGCCGGCATCACCGACGTCATCTACGCCGTCGACGACCCCCACGATCCGGCCGCCGGCGGCGCCGGGACGCTCCGCGCCGCGGGCGTCCGCGTCCGCTCCGGTCTGGCAGCCGACGCCGCCCTGGACCTGAACCGGCGCTGGTTCGACGCGGTCGCCGCCAAACGGCCCTTCGTCACCCTCCACATCGCGCAGACCCTCGACAGCCGCATCGCGGCCAGCGACGGCACCAGCCAGTGGATTTCCAGCCCGGAATCGCTCGCCGACAACCACGCCCTGCGGGGCAGGATTGACGCCATCCTGGTGGGCACCCAGACGGTGCTGATCGACAACCCCCGGCTTACCGCCCGGAACGGTGATGGCGAAGCGGCCGGCAAACAGCCCCTGCGCGCCGTCATGGGATACCGGGGGATTCCCGACGACGCCGCCATCCACGGAGCGGACGGCAACGTCCTGCACCTGGCCACCCGCGATCCGCGCGAGGCGCTGGACCAGCTGTTCGAAAACGGCGTCCGTCACCTCATGGTGGAAGGCGGCTCCCGGATCCTGAGCGCGTTCCTTGCGGCCGGCCTGGTCGACGAACTCATCGTCTACCTGGCACCGACACTGCTTGGCTCCGGCACGGCCGCTCTGGAGGGCCTCGGCATCACCACCCTGGCCGACGCCCAACAGCTGGGAATGGGACCCGGCGTCCGGGGGCGCCGTCCAGGTCCTTGGCCGTGACCTCCGGCTGCATCTTCGCCCGGCCGCACCAGGCTACCGCGGCTGCCACGGCCGCCACCTCTACTTCATCCGCTACAACCCCGCACCGCACCGGCGCGGACACCGCCGCAGGAGGCAATTGATGTTTACCGGAATTATCGCCGAGCAGGGGAAGGTGCTTTCCGTTGAGCGCAACGGGGACAGCAGCGCCACCGTTCGGCTCCACGCGCCCGGCACCACGGACGGCCTCGCCCTGGGTGGTTCCATCGCGGTCAACGGCGTCTGCCTCACCGCCACGCAGATTGACGGCAGGGACTTCAGCGTCGACGTCATGGGCGAGACCCTGGACCGCAGCACCATTGGAGAGCTCGCTGCGGGCGATCCGGTCAATCTGGAACGCTGCGTGCCCGCCGGGGGACGGCTGGACGGCCATGTGGTCCAGGGACACGTCGACGGCGTCGGCCAGCTCTTGGAGCGCGAAGGCCTCGGCAACTGGGACCGGCTCCGGTTCGCAGTGCCGGCCGGACTGGCCCGGTACATCGCCGAAAAGGGATCCATCGCCGTCGACGGCGTCTCCCTCACCGTCACGGCGGTCAGCCCGGCCAACGATCCGGCGCCCTGGTTCGAAGTGGGGCTGATCCCCACCACCCTGGCCGAGACCGGCCTGGGCCAGAAGCCCCTCGGCGGCCATGTAAACCTTGAGGTCGACGTCCTGGCGAAGTACACCGAGCGCCTGCTGTCATTTGCCGGCGGAGCAGCACCCGCAGCGCACAGGGCGCCCGAAAGTCCTGCCGGAGAATCCGCACCCACGGAAGGGGCCGCGAAATGAGCCGAGTCAAAGACCAAATCAAAGACCGAGTCAAAGACCAACCCGGCCTGGCAGAGGCGCTCCGCGCCGCGGCTGCCGACACCGGCCGGGTAGGCCTCGATCCGATCGAGGACGCCATCAGCGCCATGGCAGCCGGCCGCCCCGTCCTGGTGGTGGACAACGAGGACCGCGAGAACGAAGGCGACATCATTTTCGCCGCCGAGCACGCGACGCCGGCGCTGATGGGCTGGACCGTCCGCTACAGCTCCGGAGTGATTTGCGTACCGCTCGACGCCGAGCGGGCCGACGCCCTCGCGCTGCCGCCGATGGTGGCAATCAACGAAGACGCCAAAGGCACCGCCTACACCGTGTCCTGCGACGCCGCCGTGGGTATCAGCACCGGAATCTCCGCCACAGACCGCGCCCTGACGGCCCGGATCCTGGCGGACCCGCAAAGCCGGCCAAAATCATTGACCCGTCCCGGGCATGTTTTTCCGCTCCGCGCCGTTAAGGGGGGAGTGCGGGAACGTCCCGGCCACACCGAGGCGGCCGTGGACCTGTGCCGGCTGGCCGGCCTGGAGCCCGTGGGAGTGATAGCAGAGCTTGTGTACGACAACGGAGAAATGATGCGGCTGGACGGATTGCGCGGCTTCGCCATCGAGCATGGCTGCCCCCTGATTTCGATTTCGGATCTGGTGGCGTACCTTGAAGCGGGACAGCACGGCAGCCACGCAACGGACCCCGTCTGATGGAGGAGAAATAGTGACGACTTCGGAGACCCGAGAAGAGATGCCCATGGCGCGCCAGCCGCATCCGGTCAGCGCAGGGCCCATCGTCCAGCTGCCCACCGCCTTTGGCGATTTCGTGGCGCAGGCCTGGACCGATCTGGCCACCGGCGCGGAACACCTGGCGGTCAGTTCACCGTTGGCCCCGGCTGATGGCCAGGCCCCGCTGGTCCGCCTCCATTCGGAGTGCCTCACAGGCGATGTGTTCGGTTCCTACCGCTGCGACTGCGGCGAACAGTTGGCCTATGCCCTTGAGCTGATCAACGAACTCGGCGGCACACTGCTCTACCTGCGCGGCCAGGAGGGCCGCGGGATCGGCCTGGCGAACAAGATGAAGGCCTACGCCCTGCAGGAGGCCGGGTTTGACACCGTGGAGGCCAACGAGCAGCTCGGGACTGCCCGATCGACGCGCGCTGCTACAAGGCCGCGGCCCAGATCCTCGCGGAGATGGGACTTCACGAGATCCGGCTCCTGAGCAACAACCCGGACAAGCAGGACCGGCTCGCCCAGGCCGGCGTCAGGGTGGTGGAGATGGTCCCCACGGAGGTTCCCTCCCGGGAGCAGAACATCCGCTACCTGCAGACGAAGAAGGACCGGATGGACCACCGCCTGGTCCTGGACGTTGAACCCGCGCCGGCTGCCGGCCTGGCCGGATTCGAGCCCGACCGCGACTGACCGGGCGGCCTCCGGAGGCCGCCCGAACCGGCTTCGGCACGCCGACCCGCCCGGCCCGTCCTGCCCGGCACGGGCGGGAGGGCGAGCCGGCCCAGCAGCCCAATCCACCAGCAGACCCAACAGCAAAGGAACACCCATGAGCGGCCACGGCGCCCCCCAGATCGACCTCAGCACCTTCAAGCCGGAGGAAACTTCGCAGACTCAAGCTGGCCATCGTGGCCGCGAGCTGGCATACCCAGATCATGGACGGACTGCTCGACGGCGCCCTGCGCGCCGCGAAGGACGCCGGCATCGATGAGCCGACGGTCCTGCGCGTGCCCGGCACCTTTGAGCTCCCGGTCGCGGCGGCCCGGCTGGCACCGCACTTCGACGCCGTCGTGGCGCTCGGCGTCGTCATCCGCGGCGGCACGCCGCACTTCGAATATGTCTGCGAGGCAGCCACGCTGGGCCTGACCGAGGTCAGCGTCCGCACCGGCGTCCCCGTGGGCTTCGGCGTGCTGACCTGCGACACCGAACAGCAGGGCATCGACCGGGCCGGCTTGCCGGGTTCCACCGAGGACAAGGGGCACGAGGCGGTTACCGCTGCCCTGGCCACGGCAGTGACCCTCAAGCAGTTCGGCTGAGCCCCAAGCTGCACCCCAGGTTGCAGTAGCGGCCGGGCGCGGGCGCCACACGGCGCACGCGCCGGCTGTGCCGGCTGTGTTGGCTGTGATGGATGTGTGTTGCCTCACATCCGCTCCGTCATGCAACGGACCGGCGGACGCTCCCGCGCCGGGAGCAAGTAGGCTTGGGGGCGTGAAGAATTTCGAGTCGCTGTTCGCAGAACTGAGTGAAAAGGCAGCCGTCCGCCCGGAAGGCTCCCGCACCGTCGCCGAACTGGATTCCGGAGTCCACGGCATCGGCAAGAAGGTCGTGGAGGAAGCAGCCGAGGTTTGGATGGCTGCCGAGTATGAATCCGATGAGGCCGCCGCGGAGGAAATTTCGCAGCTGCTGTACCACCTGCAGGTTCTGATGCTCGCCAAAGGACTCACCCTGGAAGACGTCTACAAGCATCTTTAGCCGCGCCCGCACCGGAAACCGCCATGACTTCGCTGGCGGATCCCGTGCACCGCGTGGCCGATGTGCCCGAACAGATCCTTCCGAATCCAAGAGAGACTTTTCCCATGCTTAGAGTTGCCGTCCCGAACAAGGGATCCCTGTCCGAAGCTGCCGCGGCCATGCTGACCGAGGCGGGCTACCGCCAGCGCCGCGATACCCGCGAGCTTGTCATGGTGGACCCGGACAACGATATTGAGTTCTTCTTCCTGCGCCCCCGCGACATTGCCGTGTATGTGGGCCAGGGAACGCTCGACGTCGGCATCACCGGCCGCGACCTGCTGCTCGACGCGGAGGTCGAGGCTGAGGAGCTGCTGCCGCTGGGCTTCGCGGCTTCCACCTTCCGCTTCGCCGGCCCGGTGGGCGACTTCACCAACGTCGCCCAGCTCGAGGGCAAGCGCCTTGCCACGAGCTACGACGGACTGCTGCGCGGCTACTTGGCAGAGCGCGGCATCAACGCCAAGGTGGTCCGCCTCGATGGCGCCGTGGAATCCTCCGTGCGCCTCGGCGTCGCGGACGCGATTGCCGACGTCGTCGAGACCGGCAACCACGCTCAAGGCCGCCGGCATGGAGATCTTCGGCGAGCCGATCCTGAATTCCGAGTCGGTGCTGATCGGCCGCAAGGGCGAGCAGAACCCGGCCACGGAGGTACTGATCCGCCGGCTCCAGGGCGTCCTCGTGGCCCGGCAGTACGTGATGATGGACTACGACATCCGCAAGGAACTCGTGGAGCAGGCCGCCGCACTCACCCCGGGCCTGGAATCGCCCACCGTCTCGCCGCTGCGCGATTCGGACTGGGTGGCCGTCCGCTCGATGGTACCCAAGCGGGAAACCAACCGGATCATGGACGAGCTCTACGACCTCGGCGCCCGCGCCATCCTGGTCAGCAGCATCCACGCCTGCCGCATCTAGGCGCCCCATCCGCCGGGTCCCGCCAGCGAATACCCTCCCGCAATCACCCTGCAGCAATTACCCTGCCGCAAATATCAGGAGAAGTCATGACTGTTGCCGTGCGCGTCATCCCGTGCCTCGACGTCGATGCCGGCCGCGTGGTCAAGGGCATCAACTTTGAGGGCCTCCGCGACGCCGGGGACCCGGTGGAACTGGCGCACCGCTACGACAACAGCGGCGCCGACGAGCTGACCTTCCTTGACGTCACGGCGTCCTCCGGCAACCGGGAGACCACGTTCGACGTCGTCCGCCGCACCGCCGAGGAAGTCTTCATCCCGCTGACGGTCGGCGGCGGCGTCCGCGGCGTGGCTGAGGTGGACAAGCTCCTGCGCTGCGGCGCGGACAAGGCTGCCATCAACACCGCGGCCGTGGCCCGGCCGGACGTGATCGACGAGATCACCCGGCACTTTGGTTCCCAGGTTCTGGTGCTTTCCCTCGACGCGCGGCGGACCCGTCCGGGCTCGGAGCCTACAGCGTCCGGCTTCGAGGTCACCACGCACGGCGGACGGCAGGGGACCGGGATCGATGCGATCGCCTGGGCACGGGAGGCGGCCGACCGCGGGGTGGGCGAAATCCTGCTGAACTCGATCGACGCCGACGGCACCAAGGACGGCTTCGACCTGGAACTTATCCGCCTGGCGCGGGCGGGGGTCAAGGTTCCGCTGATTGCCTCCGGCGGCGCCGGCAAGCCCGAGCACTTCCCGCCGGCCGTGGCAGCAGGAGCCGACGCCGTCCTGGCGGCCTCGGTCTTCCACTTCGGCCCGCTGGACATGATCGCGCAGGTCAAGGCCGCGATCCGCGAGGCAGGCTTCGAAGTCCGCTAGTCCCGCCCGCCACCTGCATAAAGCAACGCGGGGTCACTGACCGCCCATCCCTGAGGGATTGTGGCAGTGAGGGACCCCGCGTTACTTCGTTCTATTTTGCTTTTGTTCTGCGGGTGGGCAGGGACGGTCAGAGACCGACTTCGGCGGACTGCAGGAGCGCGACGGCGTCCGGCTGGCCCTCGAAGGTCACGAGGGCGTGGCGGGTGCGGCCGTGGGCGTGCATGAGGAGCTCGCCCGGCTCTCCGACGATGGCCACCGACACGGGGGCGCGTTTGGCCACATGCCGCGGACCGGAGGGGCTCACCAGCACAATGCCCAGGTCCACACCGCGGTACAGGATCGCGGCCCGCTTGACGAGCTCGTCCCACAAAGCGTCCGAGTAGACCTGATCCAGGGCCCGCGGGGCCCAGCGGTCCACGGCGCGGCGGACGTCCTCGGTGTGCACAAAGTACTCGATCAGGTTGGAACTCTCGTCCAGGGCCTTGATCCGCAGCGGCGACAACGCCGGGGGACCGGCCCGGAAGTCGTTGACCAGTTTGGCGTAGTCCTCATGAGTCTTCAGCGTGCGCGCCAGTTGGGCCGTCGCCTGGTCCGAGGCCTTGGACAGACGTTTGATCAGCAGGCCCAGTCCGACGCGGATTTTCCGCTCGCGCAGGTACAGGTGCGCGGCAAGGTCGCGGGTGAGCCAACCCTTGCAGAGCGTGGCGGCATCAGGGCCGGCCGCCAGCAGGGTTTCGGCCAGGACTTCTCGGGACGGTTCGACGAAATGCATCACTTGTGAAACTAGCACGAGACGGCCGTGCGTGGGCACAGGAATCGCCGCCGCAACCGTCCCTGGCGGCATCATCTGGCGGGGGTCCGCGGCGGGCGGCCCGATTGGCGCCGCAGTGTTAAGCGGCGGGACGGACCCGCAGGCCGGCGGCCTGCCCGGAGGCACTAGACTTGATCTGATGTCTGAGCAGCCCGCCCCCGCCCCCAGCCCCGTCACCAATGGCAGCTCCGTCGACGGCAGCCCCGTCAACGGAAGCCCCCTTCCGGCCGGACTGGCGGACGCCCTCAAACGCGACAGCGCCGGCCTGGTGGCCGCGATCGTCCAGCAGTTCGATACCCACGAGGTGCTGATGCTGGGCTGGATGGACGACGAGGCGCTGCACCGCACCATGACGAGCGGACGCGTGACCTTCTATTCGCGGTCCCGCCAGGAGTACTGGCGCAAGGGTGACACCTCCGGGCACGTGCAGTGGGTCAAGTCGCTCGCCATGGACTGCGACGGCGATGCCCTGCTGGTCCGCGTCGACCAGGTCGGCGCGGCTTGCCACACCGGAACCCGTACCTGCTTCGACGGCCGCGAGCTCGACGCCGTCGTCGGCCACGGAGGCTAAGCGCCCCCGCAATAGGACGCACGCAATAAGACGCAGGCAAAGGACACCGGCAAAAGGACACAGGCAGAGCGCTCCGGCGCTTCCACAGCTTCACGAACCGGACCAGGCAGGATCCCATGACCGGATCCGGTGACTGGTCCACCTAAAGAACAGGCGGAAAGCACAGCCATGCAGGACCTTGGAATCATCAGCCCCGGCCTCGAAGAGTTCCGTGAACTCGCAGGCCACAGCCGCGTCATCCCCGTCCGGCTCAAGGTGCTGGCTGACGCCGAAACCCCGATCGGGCTCTACCGCAAGCTCGCCCAGGGCCAGGCCGGGACGTTCCTGATGGAATCGGCGGCGGTCGGCGGCGCCTGGTCCCGCTATTCCTTCATCGGCTCCCGCTCCCGGGCCACCCTGACCACCAAGGACGGCAGCGCGCACTGGCTGGGCGAGCCCCCCGTCGGTGTGCCGTTGGACGGCAACCCCGTTGACGCCATCCGCGACACCGTCGCGGCGCTGCGCACCGAGCGCTTCGACGGCCTCCCGCCGTTCACGTCCGGCCTGGTCGGGTTCCTGGGCTGGGAAACCGTCCGGCACTGGGAGAAGCTGACCAGCCCGCCGGAGGACGACCTCCAACTGCCGGAAATGGCCCTCAACCTCGTCACGGACATGGCGGTCCACGACAACATGGACGGCACCGTCCTGCTGATCGCCAACGCCATCAACTTCGACAACAGCACCGAACGCGTCGACGACGCCTGGCACGACGCCGTCGCCCGCGTCAAAGCCCTGCTGGAAAAGATCAGCCGCCCCGTGGAGCAGCCTGTCTCCGTGCTGGAAACCGCCGCCCTGGATTTCGCGTCGAGCGTGCAGGAACGCTGGGACGAATCCGAGTACCTGGCCGCCCTGGACCGCGGCAAGGAGGCGATCGTGGACGGCGAAGTCTTCCAGGTGGTGATCTCCCGCCGCTTCGAAATGGAGTGCGGCGCCGACCCCCTTGACGTCTACCGGGTCCTGCGGAACACCAACCCCAGCCCCTACATGTACCTCTTCAGCTTCGAGGACGCCGCGGGCCGCGAGTACACGATCGTCGGCTCCTCACCCGAGGCCCTCGTCACCGTGACCGGGGACGAGGTCATCACCCACCCCATCGCCGGTTCACGGCCGCGCGGCAAGACGGTGGAGGCGGACAAGGCACTGGCCGAGGAACTGCTGGCGGACGAGAAGGAACGCGCGGAGCACCTGATGCTGGTCGACCTGTCCCGCAACGACCTCTCCAAGGTCTGCGTCGCAGGTTCCGTCGACGTCACGCAATTCATGGAAGTGGAACGCTTCAGCCACATCATGCACCTGGTGTCCACGGTGGTCGGCGAGCTGGCCCCGGCCGCCAAGGCCTACGACGTCCTCAGGGCCACGTTCCCGGCCGGCACCCTCTCCGGTGCCCCGAAGCCGCGGGCACTGCGCCTCCTGGACGAACTTGAACCGCACCGGCGCGGCATCTACGGCGGCGTGGTGGGGTACCTGGACTTCGCCGGGGACATGGACATGGCGATCGCGATCCGCTCGGCCCTGCTCCGGGAAGGACGCGCCTACGTCCAAGCCGGCGGCGGGATCGTGGCTGATTCGGTCAACCCCACAGAGGCCCAGGAAACCGTCAACAAGGCCGCCGCCCCGCTCCGCGCCGTGCACACCGCCAGTTCGCTGCACAACATCTCGGCTGACGCCATCACCGACTCCGCGCCCGACGCCGGGGCGGGCAACTGATGGAGCAGCCGGAAGCCACCGTGAAGACCACCGCGCGGCCCGCCGTCCCCGGCTGGGCCCGCAAGTCCACCCTGGTCCTGGTGATCGCCGCCCTGGCGCTGGCCGTGTTCGGGACCACCACCCAGACCTGGCTCACCGTGCACCTCGACCCCACACAGCTCGGCGCAGCCGTGGCCAGCCAGGACGGGCTGCAGGTCCAGGGCAGCAAGGCTGCGACCACTGTCACGGCACTGGCGCTTGTTGCCCTCGCCGGCGGCCTCGCGGCCTCCATCGCTGGCCGCGTGGCCCGCTGGGTCATCACGGCGATCATCCTCCTCGCGGCCGTGGGCATCGTCGCCGCGGCAGCCGTCGTGCTGGCGGACCCGCTGTCCGCCGCACAGGGATCCATCGCGGCCGCGACCGGGATCAGCGGCAGCAGCGTGCAGGTGGACGTGACAGTCTTCCCCGTCCTCGCAGTCGTCGCCGGCGCCCTGCTGGGACTCAGCGCCCTGGCGATCGTGCCGGCCGGCCGTTACTGGAAGACCCGCACCAAATATGACGCGGCTTCCGCCGGGCCCGCCGCCGGCGGGACTGCAGTTGGTGGTACTGCAGTTGGTGGTACTGCCTCGGCCGCCCCCGCGGACGAGATCGACAGCTGGGACCGGTTGTCCCGCGGTGACGACCCAACCTGACCCGATGCCGCGGGCGCGGCGAGCAACGCGGCCAACAACACTGGCAAAAAATGGCAGAATGTAAGCAGTATTCATCTTGAGGAGATTTCAATGAGCAAAGCCACTGTTTCCGCATCCACGTCCGCTGCGCCGAAGGGCGTCTACGACGACGTCGATCACAGCGAAGCGCCGGGTCACGGCAACAGCCCGGCCGCGTGGACCTGCGTGATCGTGATGCTGGTCGGCGCCCTCATTGCGTCCATCGCCTTCGTCATCGCCAACACCCCAATCTTTGTTGCGGGTGCGGCGATCATGGTGATCGGTCTGCTCGCTGGCTGGGCCATGCGCAAGGCCGGCTACGGCGTCGGCGGCAGCAAGCTGAAGAACTCCGGCCACTGAGCGTGAGCGTTCTCGACGACATCAATGCCGGTGTCAGGGAGGATATGCAGGCGCGCCAGCGTCTGGTCACGCTTGCGGAACTGAAGGAGCGCGCCGCCGCCGTGGCGCCCGCCCGTGACGCCTGGGCCGCCCTGGGCGGGACCTCCAGCACCCGGGACCAGCTCAAGGTCATTGCCGAGGTCAAGCGTCGCAGCCCGTCCAAGGGCCGGCTCGCGGACATCGCCGATCCCGCATCCCTCGCCGCGCAGTATGCCGACGGCGGGGCCGCCGTGATCAGCGTCCTGACCGAGGAGCGCCGCTTCGGCGGCTCGCTGGCGGACCTCGACGCCGTCCGGGCCGCAGTGGACATCCCGCTGCTGCGCAAGGACTTCATGGTTGACGAGTACCAGATCTGGGAGGCCCGGGCCCACGGTGCCGACCTGATCCTGCTGATCGTGGCCTCGCTTTCGGACGCCCAGCTGCGCGAGTTCACGGCCCTCAGCCGCGAGCTCGGCATGAACGTGTTGGTCGAGACCCATACCGCCGAGGAAATCGAGCGCGCGGTAGCCGCGGAGGCCCGGATCATCGGCGTCAACGTGCGCAACCTCAAGACGCTCGACGTCGACCGTTCCGTCTTCGCGGAGCTGGCCGGCGGCATTCCCGCCGGTGCCCTCGTGGTCGCCGAATCCGGTGTGCGTGACGTCGAGGACGTCAAGCACTACGCGGCCCGCGGCGCCAACGCGGTCCTGGTCGGCGAGGCGCTGGTCAGTGACGCGACGCCCCGCGAGCGGATCGCCGAATTCATGGCTGCCGGCGCAACGGCAATCGCCGCCCGCGCCTGAGACCGGCCGGTCCTGGCGCCTCCGTCCGGACCGTAAGCGGTACCGGGCCCGCAATTTGCCCGGACAATGAGCGGATCTCGTCTGCAGATCCGCAAAGCTAGCAGTGGAACAGGATGGTGAGACTGATGGTCGATGCGCCAGCAGCCGGCTCTGACGAAAGTGCCGTGGACGCGTTCCTTCAGGGCGGCCGCCCCCAGGAACATCCCGCGCAGGGCGAACCGTCCCTGCGGCACGCCCCGGGGCCCTACTTCGGGAACTACGGAGGCCGGTGGATGCCCGAGTCGCTCATCGCGGCCCTGGACGAGCTCGAGGACACCTTCGAGAAGGCCAAGGCCGATCCGGAGTTCACGGCCCAGATCGCAGACCTGAACAAGAACTACTCGGGCCGGCCCTCACTGTTGACCGAGGCCAAGCGCTTCGCTGAGCACGCTGGCGGGGTGCGGATCTTCCTCAAGCGCGAAGACCTCAACCACACCGGCTCGCACAAGATCAACAACGTCCTGGGCCAGGCACTGCTCGCCAAGCGGATGGGCAAAACCCGCATCATCGCCGAAACCGGCGCCGGTCAGCACGGTGTTGCCAGCGCCACGGCGGCAGCCCTGCTGGGCCTGGAATGCGTGGTCTACATGGGCGCCGAGGACTGCCGCAGGCAGTCCCTCAACGTGGCCCGGATGGAGCTCCTCGGCGCCACGGTCATCCCGGTGACCAACGGATCCCAGACCCTCAAGGACGCCATCAACGAGGCCCTGCGCGACTGGGTAGCGAACGTGGGCAACACTCACTACCTGCTCGGCACCGCCGCCGGCGCGCACCCGTTCCCGGCCCTGGTCCGCTACTTCCACGAAGTGATCGGCGAGGAAGCCCGGGCCCAGATCCTGGATCAGACGGGCCGGCTTCCGGACGCCGTCTGTGCCTGCATTGGCGGCGGCTCCAACGCGATCGGCATCTTCCACGGCTTCCTCGATGACCCCTCGGTCAAGATCTACGGCTTCGAAGCCGGCGGCGAGGGCGTCGAAACCGGGCGCCACGCAGCCACGATCACCCTCGGCAAGCCCGGTGTGCTGCACGGCGCGCGTTCCTACCTCATGCAGGACGACGACGGCCAGACCATCGAGTCGCACTCCATCTCGGCGGGCCTGGACTACCCCGGGGTCGGCCCGGAGCACTCCTACCTCGCCGACATCGGCCGGGTCAGCTACGAGCCCATTACCGACAGCGAAGCTATGGAGGCCTTCCGCCTCCTGTGCCGCACCGAGGGCATCATCCCCGCCATCGAATCCGCCCACGCCCTCGCCGGCGCCATCAAGGTGGGGCAGCGGCTCGCCGCGGAGGCCGCCACCGGCGCCGCAGGCCCGGCATCAGAGAAGATTGTGATCGTGAACCTCTCCGGCCGCGGCGACAAGGACGTGGCCACCGCCGCGGAATGGTTCGACCTGCTGGACAAGGACTCACCTGAAGCCGAAATCGCCAAAGAGGGGGAACAGCTGTGAGCACGAGCCAGGACGGCAACCAGAACGCAATGCAGCCCGCCAGCAAGTCGGCCGCGGCCATTGACCGCGCCCGCGCCCAGGGCCGGGCGGCCCTGATCGGCTATCTGCCCGCCGGCTACCCGAGCGTTGAAGACACCATTGCCGCCGGCATCGCCCTGGCCGAGAACGGCGCCGACCTCATCGAGATCGGCATCCCCTACTCCGACCCGGTCATGGACGGCCAGGTCATCCAGGCGGCCACCACGGAGGCCCTCGCGAAGGGCTTTCGCGTCCGGGAGGTCTTCGACGTCGTCCGCGGCATCACGAGCAAGACCGACGCCGCCGTGCTGGTCATGACCTACTGGAACCCCGTGGTCCGGATGGGCGTGGACGAGTTCTCCCGCCGCCTGGCCGAGGCCGGGGGAGCCGGGCTGATCACGCCCGACCTCATCCCGGACGAGGCCGCCGAATGGATGGCAGCTTCCGACAAGTACGGACTGGACCGGGTGTTCCTCGTGGCCCCGTCGTCCTCGCCGGAGCGCATGAAGCGCACTGTCGACGCGAGCCGCGGCTTCGTGTACGCCGTCTCCATCATGGGCGTCACCGGTGCCCGGACTTCGGTCAGCTCGGCGGCCAAGAGTGTTGTGGCCGCCGCGCACGCCGCGGGCGCCGAACGCGTCTGCGTAGGCCTCGGCGTCTCCAACGCCGGCCACGTCCGCGAGATCGCCGAGTATGCCGACGGCGTGATTGTGGGCACCGCCCTGGTCGCGGCCATCCGGGACGGCGGCGTGGATGCGGTAGCCTCCTTGACGAAAGACCTCAGCACCGGCCTTACCAAGGAAGAAGCGTAAGCAATGCAGTCAGTCCTCCACGCGGCGGCGATGATTCCCGCGAGCATTCCGAGCCCCAGCTGGTCCGGATTCGACATCCCGCTGCCGTGGGGGGCCCTGCGCATCCACGCCTACGCCCTGTGCATCCTCGCCGGCATCATCGCCGGCCTGTGGCTCACCTCCGTGCGCTGGGCGCGCCGCGGCGCACCTGAGGGCAGCGTCTGGGATATCGCCATCTGGGCCATCCCGTTCGGCATCATCGGCGGACGGCTCTACCACGTGTTCTCCTCCCCGGATGCCTACTTTGGTCCCGGATTCGATGGCACGGGCGATCTGTCCCTGATTCCGCAGATCCAGCGCGGCGGCCTGGGCATTTGGGGCGCCGTCCTGCTGGGCGCCGTGGGCGCCTGGATCGGGTGCCGGCGTGCCGGGGTGAAGCTGAGCGCCTTCCTGGACGCGGCGGCCCCGGGGCTGCTGCTGGCCCAGGCGATTGGCCGGTGGGGCAACTACTTCAACCAGGAGCTCTTCGGCGGCCCCACCACGCTTCCTTGGGGGCTGCAGATCGATCCCAACAGCCCGAACTTCCCGGCGGGCATGCCGGCAGAGACGCTCTTCCACCCGACGTTCCTCTACGAGTCGCTGTGGAACCTGGCCGGCGTGCTGATCCTGCTGGCACTGGACCGGAAATTCAACTTCCGCCGCGGCCGGCTCTTCTGCGTCTACGCCATGTACTACACCCTTGGCCGCGTCTGGATCGAGGCCATGCGGATCGACGACGCCGAGCAGATCAGCCTCTTCGGGATCACCACCAGGCTCAACGTCTGGACCAGCATCATTGTCTTTGCCGGAGCACTGATCGCCTTCATCATCCTCGGACTGCGCAAGCCCTCCGAGCCGGACACCCCGTTCCTCCCGGGCCGCGAACCGGCGGAGGCAACGGCGGCGGAGACAAAGACGGACGAGTCAAAGCCAGCGGAGAAAAAGGCGGCAGAGACAAAGACGGATGATGCCGCCGAGGGGGAGCGCGCCACCGTCCCCCCGGAGGCAACAACCATCCGTCATGCGGACACTGCTGTCTCAGATAGTGAATCCCGTGCTAATCTCCGGAATAACCAAAGCGGACCAGTTCGCGCATCCGAGGATGCGGGCAAGGACTCCACCGGCGGCACAGCGCCCGCCACCGGAGCTCCGGCAGCCGGAGTACCCGGCCGCCAGGGAACTGGAACCGCGCCGGAGGCTGAGGGCACCAAGTAGCTCAGCACCGGTATCTCGGGTTGCGGAGCCACCGCTCGCAGCACCCGACTCCACAGCGTCGTGGCAAGAGGGCTTGCTGCGGACAGCAGATAGACGCTGTCCATGCAAGCCCGGGCCAGCACCTGCGTAACTGTTAGTACAGGAGGCCGGGCTGGCCTACAATTCCAGTTAGAAAACACTCTGTTGCGCCCGTCACACACCGGCGTGCCGAGTGGGGCCAATGTTGTCCCTCCCATACGCACGATCAGGAGGAAGGACGTCTCCAATGACCCAAACTCTTCACAGCCCCAGCTGGTCCGATCCGGACCAGCCGTCGGCCGCCGAGTCACCCTTCAGCCGTTTCGCGGCGATTCCGGCCGCTGCCGGACTTTACAACCCGGAGAACGAAAAGGACGCCTGCGGCCTGGCCATCATCGCCACGCTCCGTGGCGAGCCTGGCTATGACATTGTCGACGCCGCCCTGACCGCCCTGCGCAACCTCGAGCACCGCGGTGCCGTGGGCGCCGATGAAGGTACCGGCGACGGCGCCGGCCTCCTCATGCAGGTGCCGGACGAATTCTTCCGCGCGGTCACGGACTTCGAACTTCCGGCCCCCGGCCAGTACATCGTGGGAACCGCCTTCCTGCCCGCCGAGCAGCGCGAATCCGACGCCGCCCGGGCCGGCATCGAAGGCCTCGCCGCGGACGAGGGCCTGACCGTCCTTGGCTGGCGCGAAGTCCCGATCGTCGCCGACCTGGTCGGGGCCATGGCCCGGGCCTGCATGCCGCACTTCTCGCAACCCTTCTTCGCCACCAGCACCGGCGAAACACTCGAGCGCAACGAGCTCGATTCCCGCGCCTGGCGGATCCGCAAGCGCGCCCAGAACAAGTTCGGCGTGTACTTCCCGTCGCTGTCCTCCCGGACCATCGTCTACAAGGGCATGCTCACCACCGCGCAGCTGGAGCCGTTCTACCCGGACCTTTCGGACAAGCGCTTCAAGACCAAGCTCGCGATCGTCCACTCGCGCTTCTCCACCAACACTTTCCCCTCCTGGCCCCTGGCCCAGCCGTTCCGCACCATCGCGCACAACGGCGAAATCAACACTGTCAAGGGCAACCGCAACTGGATGCGCGCACGCCAGTCGCAGCTGTCCAGCCCGCTGCTGGGCGACTCACCGGAAGAGCTGTACCCGATCTGCACCCCGGGCGCCTCGGACTCGGCCTCATTCGATGAGGTTGCGGAACTGCTCTGGCTCTCCGGTCGGCCCATCACGCACTCGATCATGATGATGATCCCGGAGGCGTGGGAAAACCACGCCACCATGGATCCGGCCCGCCGCGCCTTCTACGAGTACCACTCGATGCTCATGGAGCCGTGGGACGGCCCGGCGGCCGTCTCCTTCACGGACGGCAACCTGGTCGGCGCCACGCTGGACCGCAACGGGCTGCGCCCGGGCCGGTACTGGATCACCGAGGACGGCCTCATCATCTTCGCCTCCGAGGTCGGCGTGATCGACGTCGAACCTTCCAAGGTGGTCAAGAAGGGCCGCGTCTCGCCGGGCAAGATGTTCCTGGTGGACACCGAGGCAGGCCGGATCATCGACGACGCCGAGGTCAAGGCCGAGGTCGCCGCCGCGAACCCCTGGGCCGAATGGGTCAAGGACAACCTGATCGACCTCAACCACCTGCCCGAACGCGAGCACGTCGTCCACACCGCCGCCTCGGTCAACATCCGCCAGCGGACCTTCGGCTACACCACCGAGGAACTAAAGATCCTGCTGGGCCCGATGGCCCGCACCGGCGCCGAGCCGCTCGGCGCCATGGGCTCCGACACGCCCGTGGCCGTGTTGTCCAAGCGCCCGCGGCTGCTCTTCGACTACTTCGTGCAGTCCTTCGCGCAGGTCACCAACCCGCCGCTGGATGCCATCCGTGAAGAGCTCGTCACGTCCCTGATGTGCGCGATCGGCCCGAACGGGAACCTGCTGGACACCAAGCAGGTCCGGCAGCCGCAGGTTTCGCTGCCGTTCCCGGTGATCAACAATGACCAGCTCGCCAAGATCGCGAACATCGAGAGCGCCGACGGCGACCGAGTCGCCATGAAGGTCCGCGGCCTGTACCGCCCGGAAGGTGGCGAGAACGCCCTCCGCGCCCGGCTCACCGAAATCTGCGAGCAGGTCTCCGGCGCGATCAACCGCGGCGTCCAGTACGTGGTGCTCTCGGACCGCGACTCGAACGCCCAGTGGGCGCCGATCCCGTCCCTGCTGCTCGTCAGCGCCGTTCACCACCACTTGCTGCGCAGCGCGAACCGCACCAAGACCGCCCTCGTGGTGGAGGCCGGCGACGTCCGCGAGACGCACCACGTCGCCGTACTCATCGGCTACGGCGCCTCCGCCGTGAACCCGTACCTGGCCATGGAATCCGTGGAGCAGCTCATCGCCTCCGGCGACGTCGTGGGGGTCACCCCGCAGGACGGCGTCTACAACCTGATCAAGGGCCTCGGCAAGGGCGTCCTGAAGATCATGTCCAAGATGGGCATCTCCACCGTGGCCTCCTACACGGGCGCCCAGACCTTCGAAGCCCTCGGCCTCGGCCAGGACCTGGTGGACGAGTACTTCTCCGGCACGCATTCCCAGCTCGGCGGCGTCGGCCTCGATGTCATTGCCGCCGAAGTCCTGGCCCGGCACCGCATGGCCTACCCCGAGAACGGCATCGAACTGCCGCACCAGCCCCTGCTCGGCGGCGGCGAATACCAGTGGCGGCGCGACGGCGAACCCCACCTGTTCAACCCGGAGACCGTCTTCCGGCTCCAGCACGCCACGCGTGAACGCCGCTACGACATCTTCAAGGCCTACACCCGCGGCGTTGACGACCAGTCCGAGAACCTCATGACCCTGCGCGGGCTGCTGAAGTTCAAGGCCGGCTCGCGTCCCGCGGTGCCGCTTGAGGAAGTGGAACCGGTTTCCAGCATCGTCAAGCGGTTCTCCACCGGCGCCATGAGCTACGGCTCCATCTCCAAGGAAGCCCACGAAACCCTCGCGATCGCCATGAACCGGCTGGGCGGCAAGTCCAACACCGGTGAAGGCGGCGAGGACGTGGACCGCCTGCTCGATCCCACCCGCCGTTCCGCGGTCAAGCAGATCGCCTCCGGCCGCTTCGGCGTCACCAGCCTGTACCTGTCCAACGCGGACGACATCCAGATCAAAATGGCGCAGGGTGCCAAGCCCGGCGAAGGCGGCCAGCTGATGGCGCAGAAGGTCTACCCCTGGGTGGCCCGAACGCGGCACTCCACCCCCGGCGTTGGCCTCATTTCGCCGCCCCCGCACCACGACATCTACTCGATCGAGGACCTCGCGCAGCTGATCTACGACGCCAAGCGCGCCAACCCCTCGGCCCGGGTGCACGTCAAGCTCGTCTCCGAGGTCGGGATCGGCACCGTGGCGGCCGGCGTCACCAAGGCGAAGGCCGACGTCGTCCTGGTCTCCGGACACGACGGCGGTACCGGCGCCTCGCCGCTGAACTCGCTCAAGCACGCCGGTGTCCCGTGGGAACTCGGCCTCGCCGAGACGCAGCAGACGCTCATGCTCAACGGCCTGCGCGACCGCGTGGTGGTGCAGGTCGATGGCCAGCTCAAGACCGGCCGCGACGTCGTGATCGCCGCGCTGCTCGGCGGCGAGGAGTTTGGTTTCGCCACCGCTCCGCTGGTGGTCTCCGGCTGCATCATGATGCGCGTCTGCCACCTGGACACCTGCCCGGTGGGCGTCGCGACCCAGAACCCCGAGCTGCGCTCCCGGTTCAACGGCAAGCCTGAGTTCGTGGTGAACTTCTTCGAGTTCCTTGCCGAGGAAGTCCGCGAAATCCTCTCGGAGCTGGGTTTCCGCAGCATCGAGGAGGCGATCGGCCATGCCGAGATGCTCGACTCCCGCGACGCGATCAACCACTGGAAGGCCGAAGGGCTGGACCTGGATCCGATCCTGCACGGCCTCGAGTTCGACGACGACGCGCCGCTGCGCAACCTCACCGGCCAGAACCACGAACTCGACAAGCACTTCGACCAGCGCCTGATCGCGATGGCAGCGGAAGCCCTCAGCGACCGCACACCGGTGAAGATCTCCGTGAACGTCATCAACACGGACCGCTCCGTCGGCACCATGCTCGGCCACGTGGTCACGAAGACCTTCAGCACCGACGTCCTGGCCACGGACACCATTGACATCACGCTCAATGGCACCGCGGGCCAGTCACTCGGGGCCTTCCTGCCGGCCGGCATCACGCTGCGCATGTACGGCGACTCCAACGACTACGTCGGCAAGGGACTATCCGGCGGCCGCATCATCGTCCGGCCGGACCGCACCAACGTCTTCCCGGCCGAGCGGAATGTGATCGCGGGCAACGTGATCGGCTACGGCGCCACGAGCGGTGAAATGTTCCTGCGCGGCCAGGTGGGCGAACGCTTCCTGGTCCGCAACTCCGGCGCCACCGCGGTGGCCGAAGGCATCGGGGACCACGGCTGCGAGTACATGACCGGCGGCCAGACGCTCATCATCGGCCGCACCGGCCGCAACTTCGGCGCCGGCATGTCCGGGGGCACGGCCTATGTGCTGGACCTGCAGACCGAACGCGTCAACAAGCAGGCCCTCGAGTCCGGCGAGCTGCAACTGCGCGAGCTCGACGCCGAGGACCGCGACATCGTCCACGGGCTGCTCGTCAAGCACCTCGAGGAAACCGAATCGCTGCTCGCGGCACGGCTCCTCGAGAACTTCGATGACACCGCAGCCCGCATAACCAAAGTGCTGCCGCGCGACTACGCGGCCGTCCTGCAAACCCGTCTTGACGCCATCGAAGAGGGCCTGGACCCCGACGGCGAAGAAGTTTGGTCTCGAATCCTGGAGGTGACCGGTGGCTGATCCACGCGGATTTCTGAAAGTACGTCAGCGTGAAACCCAGCCGCGCCGTCCCGTTCCGGTCCGCATCATGGACTGGAAAGAGGTCTACGAGGCCCAGGAAAAGGGTGTCCTGAAGAGCCAGGCCGGCCGCTGCATGGACTGCGGCGTGCCCTTCTGCCACCAGGGCTGCCCGCTCGGTAACCTCATTCCGGAATGGAATGACCTCATCTGGCGGGACAAGGGCGAGGAAGCGATGGAGCGGCTGCACGCCACCAACAACTTCCCCGAGTTCACGGGCCGGTTGTGCCCGGCTCCCTGCGAGGCGTCCTGCGTGCTGGGCATCAACCAGCCCGCGGTGACCATCAAGCAGGTCGAGGTATCCATCGTGGACCAAGCCTTCGAGAACGGCTGGGTCAACCCCCTGCCGCCGGCGCGACTGACCGGCAAGACGGTCGCCGTCGTCGGTTCCGGTCCCGCCGGGCTCGCCGTCGCCCAGCAGTTGACCCGGGTGGGCCACACCGTGGCCGTTTACGAGCGCGACGACAAGATCGGCGGACTCCTGCGCTACGGGATCCCCGACTTCAAGATGGAAAAAGAGCAGGTGGACCGCCGGCTTGAGCAGATGAAGGCCGAAGGCACCCGGTTCCGCACCGGAGTGGCCGTGGGCACCGACGTGACCTGGGAGCAGCTGCGCCGCCGGTACGACGCCGTCGTGATCGCCACCGGCGCCACCGTTCCGCGTGACCTGCCGATCCCGGGCCGCGAGCTCGAGGGCGTCCACTTCGCCATGGACTACCTTGTGCCGGCCAACCGGGTGGTGGCGGGGGAGACCGTGGAGAACCAGATCAACGCCGCGGGCAAGCACGTGGTCATCCTCGGTGGCGGCGACACCGGCGCCGACTGCCTCGGCACCGCGCACCGGCACCAGGCCGCATCCGTTACCACGCTCGCGATCGGCAAGCAGCCGCCCGTCGAGCGAGCCGGCCACCAGCCGTGGCCGACGTTCCCCACCTTGTTCGAGGTCGCCAGCGCGCACGAGGAAGGCGGCGAACGCACCTATCTCGCCTCCACCGTGGAGTTCGTCGGGGAAAACGGCAAGCTCACGGGCGTCAAGGTGGCGGAGACGGAATTCGTCGACGGCAAGCGCCTCCCGAAGGCCGGTACCGAGCGGATCATCCCCGCGGACCTCGTGTTCCTGTCTTTGGGCTTCACCGGCCCCGAGCCGGCCGGGATCACCGACCAGGTCCAGGCCGACTTCGACGGCCGCGGCAACGTGGCCCGGGACGGCTACTACATGACCAACACTGAAGGCATCTTCGTCGCCGGCGACGCCGGGCGTGGCCAGTCGCTGATCGTCTGGGCCATCGCCGAAGGACGCGCCTGCGCGGCCGCGGTGGACAAGTTCCTGATGGGCAGCACCATTCTGCCGGCACCCGTGGCGCCGACCGACCGTGCGATGGCTGTTCTGTAGTTCTACAGACCGCCAGTCCAACAGGTCGAGTCCAACCGGTCGCCCGGGATTCATCCTCACTTCAACTAAATCCATGCAACAGAGCACTAGGGTAGGTATATGAGACGCGCTAAAATCGTGGCCACTTTCGGACCGGCAATCGCAAGCTTTGACAACACGCTTGCGGTGCTGGAAGCCGGCGTTGACGTGGCCCGCATGAACATGAGCCACGGCGATTACTCCGTGCACGACACCACCTACGAGAACGTCCGCAAGGCTGCGGGACAGCTCGGCAAGGCCGTAGCCATCATGGCCGACCTGCAGGGGCCGAAGATCCGCCTGGGACGCTTCGTTGACGGACCGCACCTCCTGGAGGTCGGTGACACGTTCACGATCACCACCGAGGACGTTCCCGGCACCAAGGAGATCTGCTCCACGACGCTCAAGAGCCTCACCGAGGACGTCAACCCCGGCGATGCCCTGCTGATCGACGACGGCAAGGTCGCCCTCCGCGCGATCGACGTCGACGACGTCAAGGTAGTTGCCCAGGTGATTGTTGGCGGGCTACGTCTCCAACAACAAGGGCATCAACCTGCCCGGCGTTGCGGTCAACGTGCCGGCGCTGAGCGAAAAGGACGAGGACGATCTGCGCTGGGCCATGCGCCGCGGCGTGGACATGGTTGCCCTGTCCTTCGTCCGGGATGCCTCGGACATCAAGCGCGTCCACGAGATCATGGACGAAGAAGGCCGCCGCGTGCCGGTGATCGCCAAGATCGAGAAGCCGCAGGCCGTGGAGCAGCTGCACGAGATCATCGACGCTTTCGACGCCATCATGGTGGCCCGTGGCGACCTCGGTGTGGAGCTTCCGCTCGAGGAAGTGCCGATCGTGCAGAAGCGCGCCATTGAACTGGCACGCCGCTGGGCCAAGCCGGTCATCGTGGCCACCCAGGTCCTCGAGTCCATGATCGAGAACCCGCGCCCGACCCGCGCCGAGGCCTCCGACTGCGCCAACGCGGTGCTCGACGGTGCCGACGCGGTCATGCTCTCCGGCGAGACCAGCGTGGGCAAGTACCCGATCGAGACCGTCAAGACCATGGCCCGGATCATCGAATCCACCGAAGAGCACGGCCTGGAACGCGTCCCCCCGCTGGGCACCAAGCCCAAGACCCGCGGCGGCGCCATCACCCGCGCCGCCGTCGAGATTGCCGACCAGCTGGAAGCGAAGTACATCTGTACCTTCACCCAGTCCGGTGACTCGGCACGCCGCCTATCGCGCTTGCGCCCCATCAAGCCGGTCTTCGCCTTCACCCCGGTGGAGCACGTCTGGAACCAGCTCGCACTGACGTGGGGCATCCAGCCGGTCCTGGTCCCGATGGTGGGCCACACCGACGAGATGACGGCCCAGGTTGACCGCAGCCTGCTGGAGCTGAACGTCGTCGAGGACGGCGACCTGGTGGTCATCGCCGCCGGTTCGCCTCCTGGAAAGGCCGGTTCGACGAACCTGCTGAAGGTCCACAAGGTGGGCGACCTCGCCGACATCGGCACTCCGGGCGAAGCAGCCGTGACCAAGGACAAGCTCGGCCCGTGGCCGGAAAAGAAGAAGAAGAACCGGGCCCAGGCCTAGTTCTGAACGCTTGAACGCAAAAGGGAGGATCCCCGCCGGTTGGCGGGGATCCTCCCTTTTTGGTGCCTTGTGCTTTGGTGCTTGCGGCCTTGTTGCTGTGCGGCCGGATCGCGGCTAGTTGACCTGGTTGATGATGGTTTCGGCGACTTCGCGCATGCTGAGGCGGCGGTCCATCGAGGTCTTCTGGATCCAGCGGAAGGCTTCCGGCTCCGTCAGGCCCATCTTGGTGGTCAGGAGGCTCTTGGCGCGCTCCACGAGCTTGCGGGTGGCGAACTGCTCTTGCAGGTCGGTGACCTCGCTCTCGAGGGCCTTGATTTCCTCGTGGCGGGACAGCGCGATCTCCAGCGCCGGGATGAGGTCCGCCGGGGTGAACGGCTTGACCACGTACGCCATGGCACCGGCGTCGCGGGCGCGCTCCACGAGTTCCTTCTGGCTGAACGCCGTCAGCAGAACCACGGGGGCGATCCGGGCCTTGACGATCTTTTCTGCGGCCGTGATGCCGTCCATGACGGGCATCTTGACGTCCATCAGGACCAGGTCGGGCTTGAGTTCCTCGGCGAGCTGCACGGCCTTTTCGCCGTTGTCCGCCTCGCCGACGACGTCGTAGCCTTCGCCGCGCAGGATCTCGATGATGTCCAGGCGAATGAGAGTCTCATCCTCGGCGACAACAACGCGGCGAGCCGGCTGGGAAGTGGGGGATGACTCCGTCTGTTCTGACACGGGAACTCCTTGGAAAGGTACGGCGGGAACTACACCATCATAGGTTTCGTCCGCCGATGTACTTGGACCGGTTTGGTTCGATGCGGCGTCACTGGCGCGATTCTGGAATTCAGCCTATCTGCATGTAGAGTAATTTCGCGCACTGGAAGCGATCGCGTTGCTCACAGCACTGTGGTTGAGCTGATTGTTACACCGGTGTACTCCGCGCCCGAGTGGCGGAATTGGCAGACGCGCCGCACTCAAAATGCGGTATCGAAAGGTGTGTGGGTTCGAGTCCCACCTCGGGCACAGTGTTTTCCCTGTTCAGGGGCTTGTGGGCCGCTGAGTGTGTACAAATGTTCACTTATGGGCCCCTTGCGGGGGCCTATTTTTGTTGGTGGCCGTGCTGTGGCCGCGCGGCTCCTCCCTTGGGTCGGCTGGTGGATCTGTGTTGTCGACTCTTCATGGCAGGGTGAGGCTGCGGCTACATGACTCTTCTCAAGTAGCGGACGTGCGCAGTTGGCTCGTCCATTCGGCACTACCAACTGAGTCCGATGACTGTCTGCAGGTTGCGGCCCGGTGGACTGTGCCGTCCACAATGACACTCCTGGTCAAACTTCGTGCCTGCCCCTCCGATGCGGCAGGCAGGGCGCTGAGACGTGAGCTCGAGAAGCTTCGGGGCAAAATTGCCATTCCTACCGTTGTTTCCGACGCCGCCGGGCACGCAAACCTGCCTCCGGAATCGAACCATGAACGCGGATTGGCCGATGACGACCCTTTCGGCCTCGCTCGGACCTACATCACCGCGCTGGCCCCGCCGTCCACGACGAGGTGGGATCCGGTGACCCATTTGGCTTCGTCGGAGGCCAGATAGAGGCCGGCATACGCGACGGCCAGCGGGTCTCCGGGCTTGCCGTCGATCGTGCGCTCGAGGATCGGGGCGACAGGTGCGTTCTCGCCGAACTCCTCGAACATCGCGAGTACCGGCGGGGTCGCCATGACCCCGGGGCTTACGCAATTGACGCGCACGCCGACGGCGACACCCTCGGCGGCGAGCTGCCGGGTGAGAGCGATGACGGCCCCTTTCGCGGCGGCATGGGCGGCCTGCGGCAGGGCCCGGGCACCCTGGACTCCGGCCACGGAGCCGATGTTCACGATCGCTCCGCCGACCGCGGCCAGGTGCGGCCATGCCGCCTGGCAGGCATGCCACACCAGGTCCAGCTCGTTCTGGATGGTGAAGCGGTAATCCTCGCCGCTCATCTGGGCGAACGGCGCGAATTTCGGCTTGCTGGCGTTGTTGTAGAGCACGTCGATGCGGCCATGGCGTTCGATCGCGCCGCCGACCCAGCGATCGATCTCTTCTCTGTTGCCCAGATCCACCGGTGCGCTTGATTCGATCGATCCGCCCTCGGCCTCGATGAGCCTCACCGTCTCCGCGGCCCCGGCGGTGTCGAGGTCGCAGCCGACGAGCGTGGCTCCCTCGGAGGCGAACAGCCGGGCGGTCTCCCGGCCCATGCCGCCCCCGATGCCTGTCAACAGGACGACTTTTCCTTCCAGACGGCCACCAGCCATGGTTCCTTCTCCATTCATTTCGTCATATGTAGTGGGCCCCATGCAACCACAGCGGGCAGGGGGCCGGAGGCCGCAGCGGCGTGATGGTGCAGTTCGTGCACACTTCTGTGCACGAACTGCACCATCGGCCCGCGGTCACCCCACGCCGGCAAAGTGGCGCAGCATGAGCAGCACGTGTCACGCACCACACCCACACCGCAGCAAAGGAGACCATAAAAGATGAGCAACACTTCCGCGACATCGACCCGCCCGCTTCCTCCAGGCGTCACCGAGGACGACCTCGAAAGGCCGCATTCGCGGCGTTTGCCGAGGCGATCGGCGCCGAGAACGTCGCAACCGATGCCGAATCCCTGGAAGACTTCCAGGATCCCTTCCAGGTCCCCGGCACTGCCACCAACCTCCCTCCGGCGTCGTCAGCCCACGAGCACCGAGGACGTCCAGGCGATCGTGCGGATCGCCAACAAGTACCGCGTGCCGTTGTGGCCCATCGGCCGCGGCAAGAACAACGGCTACGGGGGCGCCGCGCCCCAGGTGCGCGGATCGGTGATGCTCTCCTTCCGGGAGATGAACCGCGTCCTGGAGATCAACGAGGAACTCGGCTACGCGATCGTGGAGCCGGGCGTGAGCTGGTACGACCTGCACGATGCGATCAAGGCCGGCGGGCACAACCTCGTTGCCTCCATCGTGGACATCGGCTGGGGAGGCGTCGTCTCGAACACGCTCGAGCACGGGCTGACCTACATGCCGTACTCGATCGACCAGGCCTCGCACTGCGGGTTCGAGGTGGTGCTCCCCAACGGCGACCTCATGCGCACCGGCTCGGGCGCCATGGACAACAACCCGACCTGGCCGCTGTACAAGCGCGGACTGGGTCCCACCTCGACCGAGATGTTCATGCAGTCCAACTACGGCATCGTCACCAAGATGGGCTACTGGCTGATGCCCAAGCCCGAGGTGTACATGCCGCTGTGGCTGCGCGTCTGGGACGAGGAACAGATGCCCGCCGTGGTCGATGCGCTGCGCGAGCTCATGCTCGACGGCACCATCGACATGCGCCCGCAGCTGTCCAACACGCTGTGCATGGCCTCGATGCTCACCACCCGCGCCGAGTGGTACACCGGCGAGGGCCCGATGCCGGAGGAGGTCATCGACAAGATCGCCAAGGAGATGGGCCTGGGCCGCTGGATGATGCGCTTTGCGCTCTACGGCGACGAAGCGGTGGTCGACCACAACTTCGCCAAGCTCGAGGCGCGCTTCCTGCAGATCCCCAGCGTGGACCTTATGGGCCAGAAGCACGGGGAAGATGCGTGGGAGACGCTGCCCAACCCGCACGAGCGGGTGCAGATCGGGGTGCCGAGCCAGGACCTGTACAAGATGGCCGGCTGGTCGGGCGGCGAGGAAGGCGGCCACGTCGACTTCTCGCCGGTCATCCCGCTCACCGCCCAGCACGCGATCGCCGCGCAGAAGCTGATGAAGGAGATGTGCGCCGAGGTGGGCCTCGACTTCCTCGGCGGCATGCTCCCGATCAACGCCCGGTCGACCACGTTCATCAACGTGATCGCCTTCGACACCAAGAACCCGGAGCAGGTCGCCAAGGCCTACGCCCTGGCCAAGCGCATGGTCGCCGAGGCCGGCAAGCGCGGCTACGGCGAATACCGGGCGCACCTGTCCTTCATGGATCTCGCGGCCGAGCAGTTCGGCTTCAACGACCACGCGCTGCGGCGCTTCAACGAGACGATCAAGGACACGCTGGACCCGAACGGGATCATCGCCCCGGGCAAATCCGGGATCTGGGGCACCCGCCTGCGGGAGGCCGGCTTCCCCCAGGCCTGAGGGCCCATCCCCGGGGGGGCCCCCGCCCTGAGAAAGGGGCGGGGTCTTACCCACCGGCTCCGGCAGCTGCCTGGCGTCGCGCGGGGCACATCCGTGGACCTCGCGGAAGGCCCTGCTGAAGCTCGCCGGATGGCGGTATCCCCACCTCGTCGCGACCGTCGCGATCGTCGTTTCCGGGGACCGCCGCAATTCGCCCACGGCACCCTCGAACCGGCGTTCGCGGATCCAGGACGACACCCCGGTGCCGGAGGAGGCAAAGATCTTGTGCACGTAGCGCGTGGACACGAAGTGGGCCTGGGCGATCGACTCGGGTCCGAGTTCCGGGTCGTGCAGGTGGTCCATCACGTACCGCTGCATCCGCGCGAGCAGTGCCTCGGGGCGGGAGCGCGGATCGGAAATCTCCTGCGCGCCGTACATGCTGCGAAGCAAGGGGCAGCATCATTTCTGCCGCGCCTTCCCCGTCACGGCCCGAGAACCCGCCGCCGCTCGTCGTGGTTCGGGCGAGCTGCGCGAGGAACGGAATTGCCGGCCCGGCGAGCCGACCCTGGCCCGAATCCACCAGCGTCGCCGAACGCCGGGCGATGCCGTCGGCCTGCGCCCCGATGAACCATTTGGGAATGCTGAAGACGAGCACCTCGAAACCCTCCCGGCCCTCAAATGTGGAAGGCCGCGACGTATCCTGGCAGGCAATGTCGCCGGGGCGCAGGGCGCAGCTGCGTTCGTCCTGTTCGATATGGATCGCGCCTCTGGTCATCAGATAGAGCAGGATGCACTCGGGATCGGCGATGGCGATCATCCGCTGCGTCCGCGCCACCCGGTGTGCAAGTCCTTGGATGGACTGGACCCCGACCGGTCCGATCTGGCCACCGGCCAAGCGGGCCTCGAAGGAGGGGGCCCCGACCGATTCGACCTCCATGGGGAAGAAGCGCTCGGCGATCCCGGCGGACCAGTATTCGCGGCGCTCGGCCGGGGGAACCGACCGGGTGTCCAGTACGGAAGTCATCGGTGAACCTCGAAAGAGGTTCGGTGAGAGATCTGCGGTGCAGGCAAGCACATGCCGAGTAG
>CAVRLW010000029.1:0-18241 GCA_963722145.1 uncultured Actinomycetota bacterium
GCCGCCGGCTCGTGGAGCATTCCGAATACGGCAAATGGGAACTGGAACGCAGCCGCCTCTACGTGGGCGGCGGGCGGCGTTTCTGGTTGCGCCGGAAGGTCATCCAGGTCCAGCGCACCGTCTAGGACTCCCGCGCACTGTTGACACAACCTTGCGGACCGGAGCGGGGGCAACGAACGCCGCGGAGTCCGGGGCGGCCTTAGGGTGTCTCCAGCGGGCCCAGCCAGGCGTTCGCCACGGTATTGTGCGCCGACTCGTCGTCTGACGGGTGGAACATGCCGGCCAGCACGTCCCGGTACAACCGCTCCAGCTCGGAACCTCGGAAGTAGCTGGATCCTCCCGATACCCGGATCGCGAGATCCACTACTACGCGCGCCGTTTCCGTGGCCCGGACCTTGAGGCCCACCAGCCGGGGGAACCACTGGCCGCCGTGGTCTACAAGTTCGTCGACGTCGGCCGCCACGCGGGACAGCTGCGGATAGAGCGCATCCATTGCCATCGCCGCCTCCGCCACCTTCCAGCGGATGTCAGGGTCCTGGGCGTAGCTGCGGCCGCCGTTCTTGAACGATGTCCGGCGCCTCACCGCTTCCACCCCGAGCGTGAGGGCCCGTTCGCCGATTCCCGTGTACACGGCGGCAAGCAGGGTCTCGAAGCAGGCAAAGATCGCGAAGATCAGTGGGTCGGCATTCGGGCCCACCGGCAGTTTCCGGAAGATCCGCTCCGCGGGCACGACGGCACCGGCCAGGAGGGTCGTGTTGGACTGGGAGGCCCGCATGCCCAGCGTGTCCCAGTCGGGCAGGATCTCGTAGCCGGGCGTTTCCCGGGTGATGAACCCGTGGACCAGTTCCCCGGCGCCGTCCCCACCGGAGGAGTCCTTTCCGAAAATCCCCAGCCGGGTCCACGCGGGCGACAGGCTCGTGAAGATCTTGCGGCCGGTGAAGCTGTAGCCGCCGTCGGGCAGGGGGACGGCCTCGGTGCGGGAATCGAACAGCACGGAGTCGTTGCCGGCCTCCGAATTGCCGAACGCAAAGATCTCCCCCTGTGCGGCCTCCTGGAGGATGAAATCCAGTGAGGGGTCACCCCGTGCGGCCAGGACCTGCGCGACGCCGGTCCATACCAGGTGCATGTTGACGGCCAGGGCAGTGGCCGGAGCCGCCGTGGCTAGCAGGCGCTGGAGCTGCGCCGCTTCTGACAGCCCGAGTCCCAGGCCGCCGTCGGCCGCGGGGACAAAGATCTTCAGGTAGCCGGCCGCCTGAAGGTCCGCAAGGTCCTCGTGGAAGAAGACGTTGTCGCGGTCGTAGCCGGCGGCGCGACCCCGGATCCGCTCCAGCAGCGGACCGCTAAGGATGTCCTCGGGCGTCACGGGTTTTCGCTCAGTAGTTGGTGAGCAGAGTGTCCAGCACCCGCGCACCGAATTTCAGGGAATCCACCGGGACGCGTTCGTCGACGCCGTGGAACATACCGGTGAAGTCGAGTTCGTCCGGAAGCATCAACGGGGCGAAGCCATAGCCGGTGATGCCCAGCCGGCTCAGGGACTTGTTGTCGGTCCCGCCGGACAGCGTGTACGGCAACACCTTGGCACCCGGGTCCTCAGAATGCAGGGCATCAATCATCGAATCGACGAGGTTGCCGGCGAACGGCACCTCCAACGAGACATCGTTGTGAACGTAACTAATGTCCACTCCGGTGCCGGCGAGTTCACGCACGATTTCCAGGACCTGCTCTTCCTGCCCGGGCAGGGTCCGGCAGTCGATGAGGGCCTCGGCCGATTCCGGAATGACGTTGTGCTTGTAGCCGCCCTTGAGCAGGGTGGGATTGGTGGTGTTCTGCAGTGTGGCGCCGACAAAGCGGGCCACCGTGCCGAGCTCCTTAAGGATCTTGTCCGGATCGTCGGGATCGAATTCGACCCCGGTGAGTTCGGTAACCCCGTCGAGGAACTGCCGGGTGGTCGGCGTGAGCTCGATCGGCCAGTTGTACGCACCAATCCGGGAGACCGCACCGGCGAGCCTGGTCACCGCGTTGTCGGTGTTGATCTGGGAGCCGTGGCCTGCGCGGCCGTGGGCCACAAGGCGGAGCCAGGAGAGGCCCTTTTCCGCCGTCTGGAGCAGATAGGTGCGCTGCCCGCCGATGGTGGCGGAAAAGCCGCCGACCTCGGAGATCGCTTCCGTGGCGCCCTCAAAGAGCTCGGGCCGCTTGTCGACGGCGTAGCGGGCGCCGTAGGTGCCGCCGGCTTCCTCGTCGGCGAAGAACGCGAAGATGAGGTCCCGCTTGGGTTTGCGGCCCGTGCGGGCGAAGTTGCGCAGCACGGACAGGATCATGGCGTCCATGTCCTTCATGTCCACCGCGCCGCGGCCCCAGATCAGGCCGTCTTTCAGCTCGGCGCCGAAGGGGTCCACCGACCACTGTTCGCGGAGGGCCGGGACGACGTCCAAGTGGCCGTGAACCACCAGGGCGCTGGCCGAGGGGTCCTCCCCGGCCAGCCGGGTCACCACGCTGGCGCGGCCGGGGGCGGCCTCGAAGATTTCGGCCTCCAGCCCGACTTCCGCCATGAGACCTGCGGTGTATTCGGCGGCCGCGCGTTCACCGGGGCCGGAGCCGTCACCGTAGTTGGATGTGTCGATGCGGATCAGCTCCTGGCAGATCCTGACGACCTCGTCCTCGGGCCTGGGTTGGGTCCGGTTTTCAGTCATTGCGGCTCCTCTTGGCGGGTGGCTCAATTGCTGGCTTCAGCCTACCCACACGCCCCCGCAATGCCCCGATTATTTGTTTCCGGAAAAGTCGTGCTAGAGTCTTTCTCGCTGCTTCCGAGAAAAGCAAAACGCTGAGAGGCGAAAACTTCACGGAATTACCACCTGCGCGGGTGGCGGAATGGCAGACGCGCTAGCTTGAGGTGCTAGTCCTCGAAAGGGGGTGGGGGTTCAAGTCCCCCTCCGCGCACAAGGGAAAACCCCTAGAATCCAAGGATTCTAGGGGTTTTTTTCTGTCTCCACCCATATGAGGCCCGCGCCAAGGTTGAGGACTCCCCCGGCATCCGGAGTGTGAGTTCAACCACAAACAATCCGTTCGGGGGCAGGCCCGTGCAGGTTACTCGACAGGTTCGCCAGCCGGCAGCTCGAGTTCGGGCAGCGGATCGCGGCCGGACCACGTCTTGAGGATGGTCCAGGCCACAGCGGTGATCGGCACGGCCAGGAGTGCTCCAACGATGCCGGCGAGCAACGTGCCGGCGGCCAGGACCAGCAGGATGGCCAGCCCGTGGATGTTGAGCACTTTGCCCATCAGGACGGGCTGCAGGAAGTGGTGTTCGAGCTGGTTCACCCCAATCACGACCGCGAGGACGATGAGTGCTTGGATTGGTCCGTTGGAGATCAGGGCGACGGCGATCGCCAGGGTGCCTGCGACGGTGGCGCCGACGATCGGGATGAAGCCGCCCATGAAGACAAACACGCCCAGCGGGAGGGCCAAGGGTACTCCCATGATGGCGAGCGTGATCCCCACGACGAGACCGTCGATCGCAGCGACAATGGCGGTGCCGCGGACGTACCCGCCCAGGACTACGGTGCTTCGGTCTGCCGCCAGTCGTGCCTTGGCCCGCTGGTCAGGGGGGAGGAAACCGATGAGAAAGGTCCGGATCTCGGGCCCGTCCTTGAGGAAGAAGAACAGCGTCACCACCATCAAAACCGAGCCGGCGAAGATTTCCCCCACGGTGCGGACCCCGGTGAGAGCTTCTGCACCGAAGGAGCTGGAGGTGAAGAACTCCCGCACCGAGTCGATGGCGGCGGTGATCTGTTGATCGCTGACGGGGACAGGTCCGGTGTTGAGGAAGGAGTGCAGCTGGTCAACCCCGGCAGCGGCGTGGGCTGAGAGCTCAGCCCACTGCCGGGAGACCAGGGTCACGATACCGGTGATGACGCCGCCGACGACGGCGAGGATGGCCACGAAGGAGGCAACGACGGCGAGGCTGCGCGGCCACGAGCGCCCTGTGAGCCAGCGGACCAGCGGGGAGATCGCGGCGGCCAGGATGACGGCAATCAGGACCGGGATGATGACCAGCGGGACGCGGGTCAGTGCCCAGATGATCGCCCATGCGAGGGCGGCCACCGTGAGGGCCTGAACGGAACGGATGCTGGCGCGGCCGAGTCCGTCCGACCATATGGCCGCAATTCCGGTGCGGGGTTCGGTCATATGGCTCTCTCTTTCGCAGCGCTGAGGTGTCGCGACTACTTCCAGTTCAGGGGTTTCGGCCTGGACTGTTGCCACACATCGTAGAACCGCAGGCGGGCCTCGTTGCCGCGCTGCTCTTCCAGGGCATGCAGGCGCCCGTAGCTGAATCCGTTGGCTCCTTCGGCCGCGGTCTGTGCGGCGAGTGTGAGCAGGGTTTCCCTGGTGACGACGCTGTCCTGGAAGTCTCCGAGTATTTCCTGGATGCCCTCCGCGGCCCGGGCCAGGGCAGTTGCTTGTTGACCGAAAATTGGGGAAGCCGCTTCTGCGGCATAGCGGAGCCGCTTGGCGCTCTTCCGAATTTCGTGCAGTGCGGCATCCTGCGGCCCCCGTCCGGTGGCGCTGTCGACGGCGCGGACCGCTGCCTTCAGGCGTTTTCGTTCCCCTGAGACGAGCCGGCCAACCGTCCGCAGCGCATCCTTCGACGCTTTGGCGCTGAGTGGAGGTGCCGCAAGGAACGCATCGAGGGAATCGAGGAGACGGAAGTAGCGGTCGCTGTCCAGTGCCGCCAAGCCTGCGGCACGGCCCTGTTGCTGGACGGTGCCGAGGTGCTCTTCGATTTGCTGCGCAACTGGACCGAGCAACAGCTCCGGCGGTTCGGCGTCGATCATGTCCTTCAGCCTGGCGCGGATGACCTCGGTGTCCCGGGCCCGGCCCACCGTGCCGGCGAGCCACTGGAGTTCGGCCCGCAGAAACTTGGTCGACGTCGTATCTGTGAGCTTCCGGAAGGTCGCCAAGGCTGACCTTAGCCGGCGCGCGGCCACCCGAAGCTGATGCACAGAATCCGGCGCATCGACTCTGACCCCGGGGTCCTGCAACTTCAGGGCGCGTACCTGTTGGAAGATGTAGGACAGCGCGACGTCCGACGCCGGCCCGTGCCGGCTCGGCTTTGGAACCGCATTGGGGTCCCCCGGATAGTTGGATCCGAGCGCCCTTGCCAGCTTGGACGGCAGGGAGGACACGGCGATTCCCTCGGCTGCGAGCAGTGCGTCGGCGTCCTGGAGCAGCCGTCTGGGGCCGCCGGCGAGTTCAAGTTCCCATTCCCGCCACCGCGACGGTTCCGCCGGGGTGATCAGGGATTGCGCCTCGACGCGGTCGTCGCTGAACTGGGCCAGGACTGCGCCATCGGAGGCGTACAAAGCAGTCGAACTCCGGCTGGTCTTGACGCGTGCCACGGGCACCAGCACGTGGCTGCGGGTGTGCACGAGCACCAACTGGCGCAAACGCTCCGGCACGGCATCCTGATCGCCTGCAAGCGGCTCCCCTATCTCCCGCCGCTCCCCCGCGGTGACTGGGAGTTTGAGGTGCCAGCCTGCATCCGGACCGCCGGACCGGCGGCGCAGGGTGATCCGGCGCGCGGCCAGCGCCAGTGCCTCGGTATCAAAGTAGACGGCGTCCAGTTGGTCATTTGTTGGTTCGCCTACGCGATCCACCCCTTGGATTGATCCAAGTTGCGGAAAGGCGTCGGATTCCGAAGGGCTGTACTTGTGTTCCACCTCTGTGACTTCGGAACCGGCCATACTCCATTCTAGGAACCGGCATGCCCGCCCGCCCGTGCCCAAAGCCCTCTATCCGCGGAAGCCGGCGCTGCGGTTTACCGGCCAGGGTGAACGTGGCGAAGCTCCGGTCAAATAGCGGTTGACCGGAGCTTCGGCACCATTATGGGCAGTGCTTCCTGTGTGTTGGCAGGGAGAGACGGTCCTCAGCTACTGGTTGAGCAATTCGTCCATGAGCGGCGCATTGCGGACGTTGTCGGTCAGGGGCGTTAGACCCCACACGTCCTCGATGGTGTGCAGTAGGGAGTAGTGAGAGTAGGAGGCATGGGAGGTGAAGCCCTTCCGCGCGGCCGGGCCAGCAAAAACTGTGGCCACCCGGTTGTCGTCTTTGCTCCCCTCGTCCCACGTGAGCACCAGCAGGGAGTTCTGCGTCGTGAAGGCCGGTGACCCAAGGATCCTCGGCACCTCGCGGGAGAGCCAGTCGTCTCCGGTGCTGATGGGACAGTCGTGGGTGTCGTTGCACATGTCTGGGCTGATGAAGGAGTAGTCCGGCAGGGCCGACGCCGACTGCAGGTCCTGTTCCAGCCTGCTGTACGGTACAACGTGGTCCGAGCATGAGGCCAAGTCGTCCGTCACGGCGGGGTAGTACATGAACGGATTGTGCTTCACCGCATACCGCCGGGAGTCCTGCGCGGTGCAGGGCGCGGGCATGCCCTCGGCGTACATTTTCCAGGTCCGTCCGGATTGCGTGATCTCATCGGCGATGGAGCGCACATCGGCCGTGCAGGATTTCGGTTTGCAGTCGCTGGTGATCCCAGCGTCGGTGCCGCTGGTCAGGGCGAGGTAGTTGGGGAGGCTCGGGTGCGTGATGGCCCGGTAGTTGGCGGCCAGTGAGAATTCCGCCGCCAGCTTGTTGAAGTAGCCCGCCTCGCTGGCGCCCATGATCTGCGAGGCCGCCTTGTTTTCCTGGACGATGACTACAATGTGCTGGATTCCGCCGCTGCCCTGCCGCCCTGGCGCCGGGGGCGGTACCGGTTGTGCGAAGTACGGGGATGGTGGAGGGGCCGCGGCGGGAGGCGTTCCCTGGCCGGACGGCCCGGGCGCCGACTCAGCAGGCGTCGATTGCGGAGGCGCTGGCGGGCCGGCCTGGGGCTGCACCGGGGTGCACCCCACCAGCAACATCGCCAGCGCCCAACCGCCGGCCAGAGAGCGTCGGCCGATCCGCGTCATCGGACCATGCTAGCGTCCGATCTCGGCGCGGCCAACGCTGTCCGCAGGGCTCGGTCTCAGGTCCAGCTCAGGTCCGGCACACGCCCCGGGATGGAGCGCAGCCCGGACGGTGCCCAGCAGGGACAGGAACCGCTCATTGCCTGGAAGGTCATCGATCAGCACCACGCCCTCGGGATCGGCCAGCGGGATGCGCCAGTTCGGATACTGGATACTGGTGCCCGGTTGGTTCTGGGTCCGGGTCTCCCCCACGGCGTCGACGAGGGCCACGCCCAGCAACGAGGACGGGGCCAGCGCCGTGTAGGCGTACAGCGCCTCCACCGTGGGCCGGACGTCTGTACCGCCGGTGTCCGTCAGCAGGCCGCGTGCCCGGACCTGGGCCAGCACGGCCTCCTGCTCGGCGAAGGCCTCGGCTCGTTCTTCAGCCACGGGGCGCCGCAATAGCCCGAGCGATTCCCGCAAAGTGACGTGTTCACCGGCAAGGTACCCCGCCGTCGGGGGCAGATCGTGGGTGTTGACGCTGGTCAGGCATTGCCGGCGGTAGTGCTCCGGCGGGATCGGGCCGTCGGCGTCGTGTTCGAACCAAAGAATCGATGTGCCGAAGATCCCCCGTTCGGCCAGGTAGCCGCGGACCCACGGCTCGAACACGCCGAGGTCTTCGCCGATCACGATCGCCCCGGCCCGCTGCGCCTCAAGGGCCAGGATGCCGATGAGCGCCTCGTAGTCGTAATGCACGTACGTGCCGTTCTCCGGGCCTGCGCCCTCAGGGATCCACCACAATCGGAACAAGCCGAGGATATGGTCCACGCGGATGCCGCCGGCATGCCGCAGCACGGTCCGGAGCATGTCCCGGTAGGCGGCATAGCCGGATTCGGCGAGCCGGCCCGGATGCCACGGCGGCTGGGACCAGTTCTGGCCCAGCTGGTTGAACATGTCCGGAGGTGCGCCCACGCTGACGCCCCGGGCAAGAACGCCGGTCAGCGTCCAGGCGTCGGCACCGCCGGGTTTCACGCCAACGGCGAGGTCATGGACGACGCCGATCCCCATCCCCGCCTGGCGCGCCGAACGCTGCGCCAGTTCGAGCTGCTGGTCGCAGAGCCACTGGAGCCAGCAGTGGAATTCGATCCGGGCTGCGAGCCTCGGCCGCTGCTCGACACAGTACGGTGACGCCGGGGATGCCGCCGCATCCGCCCATTCCGGTGCCGACGGCGGCAGCTGTTCGGCGAGCGCACACCACAGCGCAAAGTCCTCGAGCCCCTGCCCCTGCTCGGCGCGGAAGTCCGCGAACTGCCGGGTGCGGGCCGGTCCGCGGCGGACGGCAAAGACGCGTTCCAGGGCGGTGAGCTTCGCCGCGTAGCTGGCGTTGCGGTCCAGGAGGTCCCGGGACCGGTTGGCCGCCTGCAGACTTTCGGCCAGTCGTGCCACCTCGGACCGGCCAGCAGCGTCCAGGTAACCGTATTCCGGGATTTCCTCCACCCGCAGGTAAAGCGGGTTGAAAAAGCGCCGTGTGGCGGGCAGGTACGGGGAGTCTTCGACTGGCGGCACCGGTTCGGCGGCATGCAGCGGATTGACCAACACAAAGCCGGCCCCCTGCTCACCGGCAACCGCGGCGAGGTCGCTGAGATCTGAGAAGTCGCCAATCCCCCAGGACCGGGAGGACCGCACGGAGTACAGCTGGGCCGTCAGCCCCCAGGTGCGGCCTTCCGTGAGCACGGCAGGGGCCCGGAGCTGGTCGGGCGTTACAACCAGCGGGCACTGCGCCATGGTGCCTTCGGCGTCGGCTTTCAGGTTGTGCCAGCCGAGGCCGAGGTCGCCGGGAATGGCGAACGTGGCACGCCCTGTGAGTACGCCGTCGACGTCAACCGGCCGGTCCCAGTTCTCCCGCTGGACGGCCTCGTGCCTGCTGCCGTCCTCGGCGTCGATCCAGACGCGGACATCGCTGCCGTGCGGGACGTGGACATCCACGGGGGTCTCCCGTCCCTCCCTCACCACAAGCACCGGGGGGAGGATGCGCCGCCACGGTGCCAGCCGCGACTCCGCCAGAGAGCGTTGCTGCTCCTGGAGCCCGTGAGCGGGTACCCCGAGGGCCGCAAGGACGTCCCGGAGTGTTGCGGCGGCCACGGAGCGCTGCACTCCGTCCCAGCCCCAGTAGCTCGTGTCGACGCCATAGGCCGCGGCGAGTTCGCGCAGGAGTGCGTCGGCCGCGTCAGTATCCCCGGGGTTCCCGGGGCGCCCGGGACTTCGGGGTGCCGTGGCGTATTCGGGGTTATCGGCGTTTGCAGGGGTCTCGGGGTTTGCGGGGTTTACGGTGTTCTCGGGGTGCGTCTGGTCCGCCATCCGCCCACTCTAGACGCTGTCTCCGCGCTCCGCGCCCTCTCCGTGGATGTGGGATTCACCTACTAGTTCTTCGAGCCCCTCCACGGCGACCGCAAGCGACAGGACAGGGTTCCCCGCAAGGAACGGCAGCAGGACCCGGTTCTCGATCTGTTGGTGCAGCGCGAACAGGCCGCGCAGGGTGCCGGCCGCGACGGCGGCATCGACGCCACCGGAAACGCGCAATTCCTCGATCACACCGACAATCCGCTGGTGCTCGGCCAGCAGAGTCTCCACTAGGAGCCTGCCCTCCGTTGTGCGGCCTGCTCCCACGTACAGTGCGTTTTCCTCGGCGAGCGCATGGGGGACGAGGTCCGTTTCGCACCATTCCACCAGGACCCCGTGAGTGTTGTGTTCGTCCACGGCGTTACCTGCCTTCACCGCGTGGATGAGCGAACCGGTCAAAGCATCCAGCCGCTTGAGCATCGCCGTGTGGTGGTGTACCACCGCCTCAAGAGCGCGGGCCTCATCGTCGGCGGCCCCGGGCGGCGCATCCCCCGGCCGTGTAGCGTCGGGATTGTCCATGGTGACTCTCCATGGTGACTGTTGTGGCTGTGCAGGACTGATGGTCGATTCCCACGTTACGGACACAGCCCCCGGCGCGGACGGGTCTTTCGGCCCGTTTAGACGCCGCCACAGCGTCCGCGCTAGCCTTGCACTCTATGGTTGACGTCGAACGGTTCCGGATCCTGCTGCACGAGGAACGTCACCGGAAACTTGCCCTCCTGCCCGCACTCCGCGCAGACATCACTTCGGTCAATGCCGCTCGCCGGGACTCCAATGTCGACGACGAACACGACCCGGAGGGCACAACGATCGCCTTCGAACTATCCCAGGCGTCCGCGCTCTTGGAACAGAGCACGGCCGGCCTGGTGCAGATCGATGCCGCCCTCGCCCGGATGGAAGAAGGCAACTACGGGATCTGCGCAGTGTGCGGCGCACCGATCCCCGAGGGACGGCTGGAGGCCAGGCCCTGGACCGCGTACTGCATCGAGCATGCCTCGGGCAGGGCATGACCCGGCCCGGCCTGCCGATGGATCCGAACCTTGCCCTGACGTGGTGGGAGCGGATCGTTGCCGGATTCACTCATGCCCCCAGCCCGCAGGTGACCAGTATCGAGCTCGTGGCGGTCATCCTGCTGGCTGTCGCAGTGTCCCTGCCCCGCCTGACCTGGCGCTATTTTGGCCTGCTCGCCACCGTGACCCACGAACTCGGCCACGCGTTCGCCGCCCTCACCACCGGCCAGCGGCTCGGCGGCATCCGGCTGGCCCTGGATCACTCCGGCACCACCACGACGTACAGCAGCAGCCGGCTCTCCGCCGCCTGGTCCACCTTCTGGGGTTACCCCGTGCCCGCCGTTGTTGGGGCAGTGATGGTCTGGTGCGGTTTCAACGGCTGGGGTCCGGCCGCGATGTCGGTGGGCACGCTGGTCCTCCTGGCGTCATTCCTGTTCCTCCGCAACGGCATCGGCCTCCTCATCACCGCCGCCGCAGTGCTAGCCTCGGCACTCGTGGTGCTCTTTGTGCCGCCGGTGTTCAACGGGCACGTGATGATCGTGCTGGGCCTGGCCCTCCTGGTCGCGGCTGTCAGGGACCTCGGCAAACTGGTAAACGTCCATCTGCGGCACCGCGACAGGCTCCCGACGTCGGACGCCTACCTGTTGGCCCGGGCCACCTCCGTCCCCGCCGCGGTGTGGATTGCGCTTTTCGCCGCGGTAGTGGCCGGCGCCTGGTGGTTTGCCTGGCAGCCGATGGCGCCGGTGTTCACGGCACTGTAGTTCACAACAGCGTTCGGACCGTTCAATGCCCGGCCTTAGGCTGGGACCATGAGCCAGACTACCCACTCCCACGATCCGGGATTCAGCACCAAGGGCGCCTATGTAACCGGCGGCGAGGAATTCACCCGGGATACCAACTACATTGAGGACCGGATCACCCGGGACGGCAGCACGGGCAGCAACGGCGAGCCCGGCTGGCCCGTGGAACCTGGCCGCTACCGCCTCATCGCGGCGCGTGCCTGCCCGTGGGCCAACCGCACGGTGATCGTGCGCCGGCTGCTCGGCCTGGAGGAAGTCATCTCCCTCGGCCAGCCCGGTCCCACCCACGACGCCCGGTCCTGGACGTTCGACCTCGACCCGGACGGCAGGGATCCCGTCCTCGGGATTGAGCGCATCCAGGACGCCTACTTCCGCCGCTTCCCCGGCTACCCCCGCGGAATTACCGTCCCGGCGATCGTGGACGTCCCCAGCGGGCAGGTGGTCACCAACAACTTCCCCCAGATCACGCTCGACTTTTCCACCGAGTGGACGCAGTATCACCGGGCCGGTGCGCCGGAGTTGTACCCGGCGCACCTGAGGGCAGAAATCGACGCCATCAACAAGCGCGTCTTCACCGAGGTGAACAACGGCGTCTACCGGTGCGGCTTTGCCGGCTCCCAGGAGGCATACAACGCCGCCTATGATCGGCTCTGGACAGCCCTGGACTGGCTCGAAGACCGCCTGGCCGGCCAACGCTACCTGGTGGGCGACACCATCACGGAGGCAGATGTCCGCCTGTTCACCACCCTGGCCCGCTTCGACGCCGTCTACCACGGCCACTTCAAGTGCAACCGGCAAAAGCTGAGCGAGATGCCGGTCCTGTGGGCCTACGCGCGCGACTTGTTCCAGACGCCCGGGTTCGGCGACACCACCGACTTTGTGCAGATCAAGCAGCACTACTACATCGTTCATGAGGACATCAATCCCACCGGAGTGGTCCCGCGCGGACCGGAATTGGGCAACTGGCTCTCAGAGCACGGCCGCGAAGCGCTGGGCGGCCGGCCCTTCGGCGACGGCACGCCCCCCGGTCCGGTCCGCGCCGGCGAAGAGGTCGCCGCGGGACACGGGGCAGCCTGATGCCGGCAGCGGCCGGCGCGGCGCCGGGGTGGGGCACGGCAGCCACGTCCGTGGAAACCGGGTCCATGGACACATCAGCGCAGTCCCTCTCGGCTGGCTTTGCCACCGCCGAATTCACGGGAGTACGTGAGCTCTTCGACTCCTTCCTCTCCGAGGACCCGGGCTACAGCGCGCAACTGTCCGTTTACCACTGCGGTGCCAAGGTGGTGGACCTTTACGGCGGCCCGGGCTTCGCGCCCGGCGACATCACGGGCACCTATTCCTGTTCCAAGGGAGTCGCCGCGTTCGTCATCGCCCTCCTCGTCCAGGACGGCCGACTCGACCTCGACCGGACCGTCGCGTCCTACTGGCCCGAGTTCGGCGTCCAGGGCAAGGACCGGCTCACAGTGCGGCAGGCCCTTTCCCATCAGGCGGGGCTGCCCGGCGTCGTCGGCGGTTTCCCCCTGGCGGAATTCACGACGCCCGCCGCGGCACGGCGTCTCGCGGCCTCGGCACCACTGTGGCGCCCGGGCACGGCGTTCGGCTACCACGCCCTGACCATGGGGATCCTGATGGAGGAACTCTGCCGCCGCGCCTCGGGGATGCCGCTCCAGGGGCTCTACGATAAGCGCATCCGCCGCCCGTGGGGCGTCGACTTCTTCCTGGGCCTGCCGGAGGACCAGGAACCGCGATACCGCGAAGTGCTTTACGACCCGGACCCGGCCCAGCCCTGGCTGGATCCGCTCAGCCTCAACGGGCTGGGCAGCAACGCGCCCGTCAGCACCATCATGGAGCTGCCCAACCACCGAGCCGTGCGCGCCTCGGGAATGAGCGGCGCCGGCGGCGTGGGGTCAGCCGAAGGGCTGGCCAGGCTCTATGCCGCCGCCACAACGGGGGTGGACGGCAGGCCCGGATTCCTGAGACCAGCCACCATCGATCTCATGGCCGCGGAGCAGGTCTGGGGGCTGGATCGTTGCTCCGGCTCGGACAACGCGTTTGCCGTGGTGTTCATGAAACCCCAGCCGGGACGGAACTTCGGCAGCCATCTGGCGTTTGGACACGAGGGCGCCAACGCTGCCCTCGGCTTCGCGGATCCCGGCTACGGCCTCGGGTTCGGCTATGTGCCCCGCCGCAGCGAAGAGGGCAGGACCGGGGGCCGGGCCCAGCGGCTGTCCGCGGCGGTGCGGCGGGCCGCCCACGCCACGTCCTGACCGGTTCCGAATCGGGTCCGTCGGCGCCGCTGCGGGATTCGTCCACTTGTCGCAGCAACCTCCCGGGCCTAGGGTGAGGCGGGATGGTCACTCCCGAAAAAACAGCAGACAGCCTGCCCTCACCGCCGCACAGATGGGCCCGGAATGTGTCCCGTGCCGTCTCCGCTACGCTGCTGTGGCCCCGGCTCCAGCTGGCCCTGAAAGCGGCGCTGGCCGCGGGCATCGCCTTCGGGATCGCTCCCTACATGCCGGGCTCCGCCGCCGAGTATCCGTACTACGCGCCCCTGGGCGCCCTGGTGGCCATGTACGAGAACGTGGCCGGATCCATGCGCCAGGGCCTCCAGACACTCGTAGGGCTGGCAATCGGCGTCGGGCTGGCGTTCATGCTGTTCAGCCTCGGCTCGCCGACCCCGCTGACCGTCGCAGTGGTCATGGGCCTGGGCGTTATCCTGGCCGGGCTGCCGAAGATCGGCTCCGGCCGGGACTGGATCCCGACGGCGGCGCTCCTGGTGCTGCTAGTCGGCGGCCATAATCCGGACACGTTCTCCTTCGGGTATCTCTTCCAAATGGGCGTCGGCGTCACGGTGGGCATCGCCGTGAACCTGCTGGTCTTCCCGCCGCTGCACTTCCGGGCCGCGGCCCTGAGCATCGCGGAGCTGCGCCAGGCACTCGCCCAACAGCTCTGGGACATGGGCAAGGCCCTCAAGGAGAGCTGGCCGCCGGAACACCAGGACTGGTCCCGCCGCTCGGACGCGCTCGCAGCGCACGCCCGCTCCGTGCGCCTCGCCGTCGAAAAGGCCGATGCCAGCCGCCAGGCCAATCCCCGACGCCGCCTGCATCCGCGCGACATGGACCTGGACTACCGCAACCTGCGGGACCTCGAACGGCTGACCTTCCACGTCCAGGATGTGACCCAGGTGCTCTCGGATGTCATCTGGGCCGGAGACAACCCGTTCGTGATCCCCGACGCGGACGCCGCACCCCTCGGCGACGCCATGGCTTCCGTCGGCGACGTGCTGCGTGCCATGGAGGAGGAACAGCCGGAACGCCAGGCTGAGCTGGTCGACTCCGCCGGTGCGGCGATCAATCAGCTAACGAACGAACTGGCCGCCCAGCACCGCAGCACGGACGCTCCCAGCGCGGTCGAATCCATCCTCGTGAGCCTCCACCGCATGCTGCGGCTGGCTAAGCCAGGCCCCGAGGCACGCCAGGCGTCCGCTTCCGACGCCGGATCCGCCGCCTAGGCGGGCACGGGACGCGAGTCCGGAGTATCCCGACGACAAAGACTCCGGCCGGGGCTCCAGCAAAAGCCGCTACGGCAGCGCCGCGACAGAACCGCTGAAGTGCCGGCGCCCGGACAGCGGGTTCCACGCCACGTAGTCGGAACGCTGCCACGCGCCGCCGTCGGCCTGCACCGTGCTGATGTCCAGCGCCACACGGGCCGGCAGGAATACGGGCGCCTCGAAGGCCACATCCCAGCTGAACGAGTCCCCCCTGACGGCGCCGACGTCGGCCAGCGCCCGCGACGCCAGGTACATGCCGTGGGCAAGGGACCGGCGCATGCCCAGAGCCTTGGCGGTCAGGACGCTCAGGTGGATGGGGTTGAAGTCGCCGGACACGGCGGCGTAAGCCCGCCCGGTGTCGACGCCCAGCTGCCACAGGGCAGTGGGATCCGGCACCGAGAACGGCGGCGCCGTCACTGGCACCGAGGTCTTATCGATCCCGGGCAGGAACACCCCCTTGGTTAGGTAGGTCGAGACCCCACGCCAGCGGACTGCTTCTTGCCCTGCGGCGTCTTGCCCGGCGGCACGAACCTCCGCCACGACATCGAGCTGCGTACCGGCCCGGTGCCCGCGCAGGTTCTCCACCCGGGCCCGCACATCCAGGGCCTGGCTGAACAGGACCGGCGCGGACTGCACCACCTTGTTGCTCAGGTGGATCATGCCCAGCAGGGGCAACGGAAAGTCGTCCCGGTTCATCACGCTCATGGCCAGCGGAAACGCCAGGGCATGGATAAAGCCGGCGGGGAGGACATCGCTCGCGCTCTCACCGATCAGGTGCTGGTAGGCCGTCAGGTTGGCGACGTCGGCCTTCACGCCACGGACCTCGTGGGTGTAGGCCGGCAGTTCGGTGCCGCCGTGAGTGCCCAGGACCCGGCGCCGCGCTGCCGCGGCCGCCGCGTTGACGTAGAGCTTGGACAGAGCCGGCATCTCGCCCAGGATGACGGTCTGCGAACCGCTCATGCGCCCACCAGGTTCTGCCCGCAGACGCGCAGCACCTCGCCGGAAATCCCGCCCGCGGCGTCGCTGGCCAGGAACGCGATGGCCTCGGCGACGTCGCCGGGCTGGCCGCCCTGCTGCAGGGAATTGAGCCGGCGCGCCACTTCGCGGGTGGCGAAGGGGATCCGGGCGGTCATCTCCGTTTCGATGAAGCCCGGAGCGACGGCGTTGATGGAGCCGCCGCGCTCGCCGATCAGCGCCGCAGTGGCGCGCACCATGCCGATCACGCCGGCCTTGGACGCGGCATAGTTGGTCTGGCCGCGGTTTCCGGCGATGCCGCTGGTGGAGGCCACGGACACGATCCGGGGGGATTCACGGAAGTGCTCCGAGGCCAGGAGGGCCTCATTGATCCGCAGTTGCGCGGCGATGTTGACGGCGATCACGGAGTTCCAGCGGCCGGCGTCCATGTTGGCCAGGAGCTTGTCCCGGGTGATCCCGGCGTTGTGGATCACGATGTCCAGCCGGCCGTGCCGTGCCGCGGCGTGGTCGATGATCCGTTGGCCGGCGTCGTTGCGACTGATGTCCAGCTGCAGGGCAGTCCCGTGGACCTCGTTGGCCACCTGCGCAAGATGGTCCCCGGCTGCCGGGATGTCGACGAGGATGAGCGTGGCGCCGTCGCGGTACAGGGTGCGGGCGATCGCGGCCCCGATTCCGCGGGCGGCGCCGGTCACCACGGCCACCTTGCCGGCCAGCGGCTTCTCGACGTCGTCAGGCAGCTGCCCGGCGCCGGAGCTGACGGTCAGGAACTGCCCGTCCACGAACGCCGAGCGGCCTGACAGGAAGAACCTCATCGCCCCCAGCGTTGCCGGGCTGGTGGGCCCTGCGCCGTCCGCAAGCAGGATGCCGTTGCCAGTGGCGCCGGCGCGGAGTTCCTTCGCCAAGGACCGCAGGAGGCCATCGACGCCCTGCCGGGCCGCCGCCGTAGCGGGCTCCGTCGCGGAGCCAGCCGCGCGGGACACGGTGATGACGCGACCGTTCGGGGCGAGATCGCGCAGCGAGGTGGCGGCGGTGAGGACCGGTTTCTCGAGGTCGCCGGGATGGGCCAGTTCGTCCAGCACCAGGATGATGGCGCCGAGCTTCTCCTTGGGTATCGCGTGGCGGCGGACGTCAAGATTCCAGGCCAGGAGGGTGGCGGCGAGGTCGTCGGCGCCGCCGGTTGACCCCTGGACCAGGACCGGTCCGTCGATGAGGGGGCGGCCGGGCTGGTACCGACGGAGGGCCACCGGCTGCGGGAGTCCCAGCCGCTTGGCGATGTCCTTGCCGAGTCCGTGGCTGACGAACTGGGTGTACTTGTCGCTCATCCGGTTCTCCTTAGAGTGCTTCGAGGATTGCGACGACGCCCTGGCCGCCGGCGGCGCAGATGGACACAAGCCCGCGGGCCGGACGCCCGTTGACCTGGCCTTGGTCGTGCAGCATCTTGGCCAGCGACGCGACAATCCGTCCGCCGGTGGCAGCAAACGGGTGACCGGCGGCAAGCGATGAGCCGTTGACGTTCAGTTTGGTCCGGTTGATGCTCCCGAAGGCGCCGTCCAGGCCAAGGCGGGTGCGGCCGAATTCCTCGTCCTCCCACGCGGCAAGGGTGCTCAGCACCGTGCCGGCGAATGCCTCGTGGATCTCGAAGAAATCGATGTCCGCGAGGGTGAGATTGTGGCGTGCGAGCAGCCGGGGCACCGCGAATGCCGGCGCCATGAGCAGCCCGTCTTTGCCGTGGACAAAGTCGACGGCGGCAGCCTCGCCGTCGACCACCGTGGCGAGCTTGGGGAGGTCGTGGGCGTCGGCCCATTCCTCGGACGCGAGCAGCACGGTGGAGGCGCCATCGGTCAGCGGCGTGGAATTGCCGGCCGTCATGGTCGCTTCGGCGCCCAGGTTCTTGCCGAAAACGGGCTTGAGCGTGGCTAGCTTCTCGAGGCTCGTATCGGCGCGGAGGTTGGAGTCGCGGCTCAGGCCCCGGTAAGGGGTCAGGAGGTCGTCGAAGAATCCGGCGTCGTAGGCGGCGGCAAGATTACGGTGGCTGTTAAAGGCGAGCTCATCCTGGGCCTCGCGGGTGATCTTCCACTGCGCGGTGGTCAGCGCCTGGTGCTCGCCCATCGACAGTCCGGTGCGCGGCTCCCCCGTGTTCGGTGCATCGGGGGCCAGATCCTTGGGCCGGAGCCGGCTGAGGACCTGCAACTTCCGGGAGACGGTCTTGGCGCGGTTGAGGTCCAGGAGCACCTCGCGGAGTCCCTCGCTGACGGCGATGGGGGCGTCAGAGGCGGAATCGACGCCGCCGGCGATCGCGGAATCGATCTGGCCCAGTTTGATCTTGTTCGCCAGGCCGAGCACCGTTTCCAGGCCGGTGGCGCAGGCCTGCTGGAGGTCGTACGCCGGGGTCTCGGCAGAGAGGGCGGAGCCGAGCACGGCTTCCCGGGTGAGGTTGAAGTCGCGGGAGTGCTTGAGGACCGCTCCGGCGGCGACTTCCCCGATCCGCTCGTCCTGAAGGCCGAAGCGGGCGATCAGTCCGTCCAACGCGGCGGTGAGCATGTCCTGGTTGGAGGACTTGGTGTACGCGCCGCCGGTCCGGGCAAA
>CAVRLW010000030.1:0-16026 GCA_963722145.1 uncultured Actinomycetota bacterium
GCGAAGTAGGATCCTCCTTCAGCATTCGCAGGAAAAACCCGGTCGCTCCCGCACCTTGGGCGGATTCTGGGGGTCGCTGCAACACCGCTGGTGGCTAAGTAGTCAAAAGTAGATCACGCAGGCGCTCGGCTGGGGTATCCCAGCCGAGCGTTTTGCGTGGGCGGCCGTTGAGTTCCTGGGCGACGTGCTCGAGATCTTCGGGTTCCTAGACGGACAGGTCGGTGCCTTTGGGGAAGTACTGGCGCAGCAGCCCGTTGGCAATCTCGTTGGAGCCGCGCTGCCAGGGGCTGGCCGGGCCACAGAAGTAGACCTGCATGTCCGTGGCCATGCTGAAGGATTTGTGGCCGGCCATTTCCGCGCCTTTGTCCCAGGTCAGGGATCCGCGCAGACGCGCCGGCAGGGCGGACATCGTGGCGATGAGGCCGTCGCGGACGGTTTCCGCGGTGTGGTCCCCGGGCAGGTGGACGAGCGTCACGTACCGGATGCGTTCGACCAGGGTGGCGATTGCCTCAGCGCTGAGCCTGCCATCCTTCGGCCGCTGCCGTCGGGCCGCGGCGGCCCGGTGCGCAGCATGGGGTTGATAGCCAGGGTTCGGGGTGGTGTTGCGGGAGAGTTCGCGGCTGATCGTGGACGGGGCGCGGTTAAGCTCGTCGGCGATCAACCGCAGCGTGGCGCCGGCGGCTTGCATGTCCCGGATCGTCTCCCGCTCCTGCACCGAAAGATAGCGCGGGTCGATGGGCTTTTCGAGCGCCGAAAGCGCTACCGGCGGCCCCTGGACGGTTCCTGGCGTCCCCGCCGGGGCGGTCATGGTGATCACACCCCGTTTGTAGTCGATCACCGTCCCGTCCGCGTGCATGCGTCGGCTGCCGGAGTGTCGGATTCCCTTGCCCCAGTCCCGGGCCGTGCGGATGTTCACACCCACGGTCCGGGCGGCCTCCTGCCGGTTCAAGCCGGCCTTGCGGAACCGGAGGAACTCCTCACGCCTCCCAGGATCTGGACGCCCCCATGTGGCAGCAAGCTCTCTGACTGGCCTTGTGGGAGAGCGTTCCGGTGCCTGCGTTTAGGGTGTGGATTGACTTTGGAGACCGCGTTCCCGTGGCATTGCCCGTAGCGTATCCGCGGCCTCCGATGGTTCCATGGCATGTGGAAAAGGGCACCGATGGCGAGTACCGTGAGCTCAAACCACGCCGCTTGGCAACCCCGTTGCCATCGGGAGTAAGCGCCGGTGGCGAAGCGGCCGGTCCCTGTGATCGGGAAGGACGACCACCGATGAGCAGCCTGTCAGAGCAACCCCGCAGAATGGCTGTGCCCTTGCGTGCGAAGGGCTTCCCGAACAGCAGATACCCGTGCGAAGCCTGCATGATTTCGGGAGGGATCCGGACTCAGCCTTGCACGCCATTTTGCGCCAAGACCCGGCTGCTCGGCTTCGGGGGTCCTGATGAATCTTGAGGTCAAACTGCTGTTTTTTCAGGCCGCCGCCACGGTGCTGCCGTCGATTTTTGTTGCCTTTGCCCTCAACAGCCATCTCCTGGATCCGGGCAGCAGGCGGAACCTTCGGATTCAGTTCTTTCTGTTGTCGGGCCGGTCTGGCGTCCTCGCGCTAGCCTTCGTGGTCACCGGCTTCGTCGCCGCCGAGTCGCTGACCTTGATTGTGCTGGCCACCGCCACGCCCGCGTTCCCGGTTTTTGTCATGGTGATGTTTTATGTTTTTCTGTTTGCCTGGTTTGTGGGGATGCAGTCGTTGAATCCGATGTTTCAGGCCGCCGTCGTGGCGGCGGAGGAAGCTGCGGTCGGTGAAGAGGCCAAAGCGAAGGTGATCCGTGGATACCGGCGCCTGGGGAACGCGGTTCTTTTCGGTTCGATGGTCTGTCTTCTAGCGGGGGCAACTATCTTCTATGCGCTGCGGGTACTGGGCTGAGAAGTTCTGTCATGACGTGTATCGGACGTTGACGTTCCTGATCGTGCCGTTGAACGGGTAGGGCGCTTTGTCGCGGTAGTCGAGGGACACCGGTGCGCCGAGTGATTTGCCGATGTCGAGGCAGTCATTTCCGGTGAAAATCAGCGGCGCGCTGACCGGGACCAGACCCTTTGCGGCGTTGTGGCCGTTGACTGTCAGGACGATGTTCAGGGGTCCCGCCGGCTTTTGCTCGGCGTAGGTGGTTTCGATTTCGATTTTGACGGGGCCTTCGGGGAGCGGTTTTTCCGAGCGGATTTTGGTCCGCTGCACGATGAACAGGTTGTACTCGTAACAGAGGTACCCGTCCTCGACGTAGCAGGTGAGGCCTCCGCCTGAGCCGCCCAGGCTGTACAGCACCCCGTTTGCCTGCGCCGGGATGTCGGCGTCGATCGTGACCCGATTGGCGCGCATTCCCAGGCTGGGGGCACAGATTTCGGGCACCCGGGTGATGTTTCCGGAGAAGTTCCATTCCCGGTAGGGGGTGGCGACCCTCAGTTCTGGATGGAAAACGGCGACCCAGAGTCCGCCGCCCACGGGGTAGACGCTGTTCCTGGCCGCTTCCATGGTGAAGGTTTCCTTCATCTGGGCCAGTTTCTCCGGCATGTCCGCGGCAAGGTCGTGCGCCTGGGACCAGTCCTTATCCAGGTTGTAGAGTTCCCAGACGTCCTGATCTGGGGTCCAGTCCCGGATTCCGGGAGGAGCTCCGGGGACCCAGGGAATGCGGGGCCCGAAGGCCGAGGCCATCCACCCGTCGTGGTAGATCGCCCGGCTGCCCATGACCTCGAAGTACTGGGTCAGGTGCGTGCCCTTGGCCGCCGGGTCCTCGAAGGTGCGGGCAAAGCTGACACCGTCTATGGGATCCTGGGTCACCCCGTTCACGGCCCGCGGCGGGGTGATGCCGATGAGGTCATAGATGGTCGGAACGATGTCGATGCAGTGTTGGAACTGGCTGCGTACCGCCGCGTCGGGAGCGATCCTGGCGGGCCATCGGACGGCCAGCGGGTTGCGTGTGCCGCCCAGGTGCGAGGCCAGGAGCTTCATGCCCTTGTAGGGGCTGCTGCCGGCCCACGCCCATCCGGCATGGTACTGGTTGTCGACCTTAGGGGAACCGAGCACGTCCAGTCCGCCCAGCTCATCCAGGGCTTTGAGGTGCATGTCGATGGTCGTGGGTATGTTGTTCTGGGCCAGCAGCTCGCTGATGGTGCCGTTCTGGCCTTCCCCGGATGAGCCGTTATCGCCCCAGATGTAGAACACCAGAGTGTTGTCGGCGTATCCAAGATCGTCGAGTTCGTCGACGAGGCGCCCGACCTGCACATCAACGTGTTCGGCGAACCCCGCCGCGACCTCCATCAGCCGCCGCTGGAACGGCCGCTGGTCCTCGGGAATATCCTCCCAGGCCGGCAAAGTTGGGTCCCGGGGTGTCAGCTCGGCGTCCTGGGGGATCCAGCCTGCTTCCTTGGCCCCGATGTACGCCCGTTCCCGGTAAGCGTCCCAGCCGTCATCGAACTTGCCGGCGTACTTGTCGGCCCATTCCTTCATGATGTGGTGGGGCCCGTGCATGCAGCCACTCGCCCAGTACATGAAGAACGGCTTGTCCGGTTGCAGCGCCTTGTGGTTCCGGAGCCAGCCGATCGCGTCCTCGGCCAGGTCCTCGCTGAGGTGGTACCCCTCCTCGGGTGTCCGCGGTGGAAAGACGCCGGTGGTATTGCGGACGAGGTTCGGTTCGTAGTGTGATGCTTCGCCGGCCAGGAACCCGTAAAAATACTCGAACCCGAGGCCGGTCGGCCAGTTCTCGAACGGCCCGGTCGGACCTGTTTCGATCGCCGGGGTATTGTGCCACTTGCCGAACGCGGCGGTCGAGTAGCCGTAGTCCTTCAGCACCTCCGCGCAAAGGGCGCTGCTCCTCGGGATTTCGCCCGCGTATCCGTCCCAGTCGTTCGACGCCTCCGATATCTGCCCGTTGCCGATGCGGTGGTGGTTGCGGCCGGTGAGGAGCGATGACCGGGTGGGCGAGCACATCGCCGTCGTATGGAACCGGTTGTAGCCGATGCCTTCGTTGTGGATGCGGGACAGCGTATCGGTGCGGACCTCGCCGCCATAGGTGGTCGGAAGGCCCGGGCCGACGTCGTCGATGATGACGATCAGGATGTTCGGCGCGTCATCCGGCAGCCGCTTCGGGTGCTGCCGTTGTGCGTAGACCGACTCCTGCAGGGTCCGGCCGGCGATACTCGCGCTGGGAGTCGGGGGGAAGGGAAGGTTTTCCTGCGGATTCATGTGCCACCTCTGTCGGGCGTGGCTCCAGAGTGGCCCTTTCGGAGCCTGCCATCGGGCTGAATATGACCGCTGCGCAATGTCGCAGGATCATCAGTGCCGCTGCTGACGCGTGACATGCGTGTTGCGGGAATACCGCTTTGTGAATATACGGGTGTGTGGCGGGGTTCCCGCCTAATTTCAGCGTCTCGGAAATGCCAGATCGCTGACGACGGCATAATACCACCGCTCGTCTCAGCGGCGACAGGTCCGCGGGGTCAATGTGCCGTCCACCAACGAGCTCCCGTTCCATCACAGATACAGTTGGCCGCTGAAAACACCATCTACCGGACGTAGCGGCACCTTCTGGAACAGCCCCGCTATGGCGAGTAGCATCGCCTCAAGACATGCGGCACCCCGGCTCCCGCCAGGATGCCCGACGGGAGGATACAGCCCGTATGCATATCGCCACGTCCATGGTCCGGATTCCGGCCGGTGAGTTCCTGATGGGCTCGGACGACTTCTATTCCGACGAGGGACCGCCGCATCGGGTCCAGGTGCAGGCCTTCGAGCTGGATGAGCACCCCGTCACCAAGGCCGATTTCGCGGAGTTCGTTGCGGCGACGGGTTACCTGACGGTGGCCGAGCATCCACTGGACCGGGAGGACTTCCCCGACCTTCCACCCCAGGACTTGAGTCCCGGCGGTCTGGTCTTCACCCCGTCATCCGGACCGGTGGATCTGAGCGACTGGAGGCAGTGGTGGCGATGGGCCCCCGGCGCGTGCTGGCGGCGTCCGCTGGGCCCCGGATCCTCCATCGAGGGCAGGGAAAACCACCCGGCCGTCCAGATCTCCTTTGCGGACGCCGGCGCCTACGCCGCGTGGGCCGGGAAGCGTCTTCCGGACGAAGCCGAATGGGAGTTCGCGGCCCGGGGAGGATTGCCGGACCGCTTCACCTATGCCTGGGGAAACGAGGCCCGCCCCGGCGGGGTGCTGATGGCCAATACCTGGCAGGGGCGGTTCCCCTATCTGAATACCGGCGCGGACGGGTGGAGGGGCACTTCCCCGGTCGGGACGTTTCCCGCGAACGGGTACGGGCTCTTCGACATGATCGGAAATGTGTGGGAATGGACCGGCACATATTATTCGCCCCGCCACGACGCTCGGGCGGGCAGCCACCACCCGGCGGGTGGCTGCACCTGCGCTCCCCACCGGGACAACGCCGCCGCCGACAGCGCGGAACAGGGTTCCACCACCCCCCGCCGGGTGCTTAAGGGGGGATCGCACCTGTGCGCGCCCGAGTACTGCCTGCGCTACCGCCCCGCGGCGCGTTCCCCGCAGGCCGAGGACACGGCGACCTCGCATATCGGCTTCCGGTGCGCGCGGTCACTGCCCGCGGATGGACGAGCCTAGAAAACCGCCAGGGGTTCCCGGGAGTCCTCTTATTTGTGTTAGCGGCAACTCTAAGCTGACCGGAGACGCCAATGCGGATTGACCGTTCGCGGCAATGGTTTTGACCAGTGGCTGCAAGTGTTTGACCAGCAGCAGGCCACCGGTGCGTGGCTGGGTGTGCCGGGATTCCCTTGTCCATCCCAACTCCCAAAAATTCCGGGTGTTGCAACGACCCCTAGAACCCAAGTGTGGTGAGGGAGCGTCCGGATTTAAGGCAGCTGATGTGCGGGAGCGTCCTGATATTTCGGGGTCAGAGGAGGCGGCGTTCGGCGGCCCAGCGGGTCAGCTCGTGGCGGCTGGAGAGCTGGAGCTTGCGCAGCACCGCCGAGACGTGGGTTTCAACTGTCTTGATCGAGATGAACAGTTCCTTGGCCACCTCCTTGTAGCTGTAGCCGCGGGCGATCAGGCGCATCACTTCGAGCTCCCGCGCCGAGAGCTTGTCCAGCTCGTCGTCGGCGATGTCCGCGGGGGCCGTGCCGAACGCGTCCAGAACGAAGCCCGCCAGCCGGGGCGAGAAGACGGCGTCGCCGCCGGCCACACGGCGGACGGCGCCGCTGATCTCCGCGCCGGAAATCGTCTTGGTCACATAACCGCGCGCGCCCGCCCGGATCACGGACACCACATCTTCCGCCGCGTCGGAGACGCTCAGCGCCAGGAACCGCGTGGTGCCCAGCAGCGGCGCCGAGCCGACCAGGACCTCGCGTCCGCCGCCACCCCGGCCGCCCGGGAGGTGGACGTCAAGCAGGACGACGTCGGGGCGCTGGGCCGCGATGACGGCGATTGCCTCCTCCACGGTTCCGGCTTCCCCCGCGACGACGATGTCCGGATCAAGGTCCGCCTTCAACCCGGAGCGGAAGATGGCGTGGTCGTCCACGATCACTACGCGGGTCAGTGTTGGGTTTCCTGGGGTAGAGCTTCCTGGTGCTGGGTTTCCTGATGCTGGGCTGGTCACGGCTTGGCCTCTCCGTTGGCGTTGTTGGTGGCAGCCGCGGCAGTTCCGGCAGATGGTGCGGCGGTGACGGGCAGCCGGAGCCGCACTTCGGTGCCGTCCGGGCTGCTGATGATGGCGGCGGTGCCGCCGTGGCGGTTCATCCGGCCGATGATCGATTCCCGGACGCCGAGCCGGTCCGGGGGAACCGAATCAGCGTCGAAGCCCGGTCCCCGATCCTTGACGAAAACTTCCGCGGCGGCGTCGGTGACTTCCAGGTACACGGACACGGCACCGCCGCCGTGCCGGGCGGCGTTCAGCATGGCCTCGCGGGCTGCCTGGACCAGGGCCTCGTGGCGTTGGGTCATGACGCAGTCCCCCACGCTGACCACATCGACCGCGTGCCCCAGGGAGTCTTCCACCTCTGCGGCGGCGGCCTTGATGCCTTCGGACAGCTGGCCGGATTCCTTGTCGGCGTCCCGGTACAGCCAGCCCCGCAGTTCGCGTTCCTGCGCGCGGGCCAGCCGGATGACGTCGTGCTCGTTGCCGGCACGGCGCTGGATCAGGGCGAGGGTCTGCAGCACGGAGTCATGGAGGTGGGCGGCGATCTCGGCACGCTCGGTGGCGCGCACCCGCCCCGCGCGCTCGGTTTCCAGGTCGCGCCAGAACTTCAGCCCCCAGGGCAGCAGCACCAGGGCCACGCCGCCGAGCACCGCCACCGAGGCCAGGAGCGCCAGCCAGGTCTGTTCCCAGGACCCCGAGCCGGACACCATGACCAGCACGCCGGCCACGACGAGGGCGAGCCCGGCAGCGAGGCGGGCCCAGCCCCCGGCCTGGTCCGCCTTGGTCTTGTCCACCAGCCCTGCACGGCGGGTCTCGTCCAGTTGCATCCAGGCGATCGCGGCGCCGCCCAGGATCGCCGCAACCGGGATCAGGGTGCCCAGCGGCACGTCGACGCCGAGTAGCCGGGCGATCAGGATCCCCGCGGCCAGTAACAGGCCTGCGCCCAGCAGGATCTCCTTGCCGAAGGGCATGCCCGGCACCTTGGACCACCATGACCCCTGCGGCGGGGTCCCGGGCGTGCCAAGGGTTCCGGGAACTCCTGGGGTGCCTGGGGCTGCGGCGGCGCCGGGGACTCCGAGGGCGTCCGGGGAGCTGACTGCCGGAGCGATGGGCGACGCCGGGCGGCGGCCGTTGCGCCGGGCGCTTTCATCCGCCGTGGGGACCATGATCCAGAGCCAGGCGTAAAAGGCCACCCCGGCGCCGCCCGCGAGCGCGGCCACCGCCATGCCGATCCTGACCATACGCACCGGCCAGCCCAGATGGTTGGCGAGGCCTGCGCAAACGCCGGCAATCACGCGATCGCTGCTGCGGACCAGCGGCGGGCGGACGGGCGGGGTTGTCATGCATCAATCCAAGCATGGATCGGGGTTCCCCGGACGCGTTTGAGGGGCCTAACCGGGGGCCACTCAGGGACCGTTCAGGGTGTTCCCCAGTAGAGCCCGGCGCCGGGAACGGGAAGGATCGAAGTATGAACCCGCACACTCCCCACCCCGATGAAGGCCAGGCCTCCGCAGACCGGCCGGCCACGGACCGACCCCACGCAGAACGTCCAGACGCTGAACGTCCAGACACAGAACGTCCAGACACAGAACGTCCAGACGCTGAACGTCCAGACTCAGAACTTCCAGACACAGACCAGCCCGCCACCCCTCCGGCCGGCTCCGGGCCGGTTGGCCCGCCGCCGACGGAGCCGCCGCCGCTTTACGAGCCCGGCGACCCGCATGGACCGCTGCCCGGCCGGCAGGAGCAGAATTTCTTCGACTGGATCCGCAGCCAGGGCATCTACCGCGGACGCGACCGCTGGATCGGCGGCGTGGCCAGCGGCATAGCCCACCGGCTCGGCGTCGACCCGCTGATCATTCGCGGCGTCCTGATCGTCCTGACCGTCTTCGCCGGAATTGGCGTTCTCGCCTACGGTCTGGCCTGGGCCCTGCTGCCCGAACCTGACGGCCGCATTCATGTCCAGGAGGCCGCCGCCGGGCGGTGGACGGCCGGCATGACCGGCGCCCTCATCACCTCGGTTATCGGTTTCCCCAGCCTGGGCAGCGGCGTCTGGGGCTGGGACCGCTTCGGCTTCGGCGCCTTCGTCTGGACCGTCTTCTGGGTGGGCGGCGCCATTTACCTCGTCTACTACCTGACCCAACGCAATAAGATCCGGAACGGAGCCACTGCCATGCCATGGCGTTACGAGTCCAGCAGCCCGGCCGGCGCCGCGACTTTTGCGGGTAGCTCCCGCACCGGCGCCTGGCAGCAATCCGCCGCGGTCTTCCCGTCAGGCGGCGGCCCGGCCTATGGCCACCCGGTCGACGGCTCCGCAGTCTCCGGCGCCGGCCCGGCCTGGGGTCCGCCCCCGCCGTCCGGCCCCATCCCGCCCGGTCCCGTTCCCCCCGGCGGCTATGGCCCGGGGTCCGGCGCCACCCCGCCGCCTCCCGCCGCGCCCCGCAACCCTGGCCCCGGCACTCCGGCCGTCCTCGTTACCGTCGGCTCCGCCCTCCTGGTGGGCGGCGGCATCAAGGCCCTTGACGCCGCCAATGTGATCGAGCTCGGCGACGCCGGCAACGCGCTGGTCTGGGCCATCGGGGCGGCCATCCTGGGCCTCGGGATCCTGTTCGCAGGATTGCGGGGCCGGACCTCCGGAATCCTGGGCTTCTTCGCGGTCGTAGCCCTGCTGATCGGCGCAATCTTCAGCGTGGTCCCGCACGGGGACCGGTTCCGTTTCCAGGACGCCGATTGGACGCCGTCGAGCATTGAACAGGCCCGCGGCGGCTTCGAGATCACCGGTGGCGCCGGAACCGTGGACCTGACCAAGCTGGCGCTAAATCCGCCCCTGGGCTCCGACGTCGTTGTTCCGATCGACGCGACGGCCAGCAACCTCACCGTCGTCATCCCCACCACCGTCCCGGTACAGGTCCGGGCGGACATGACCATGGGAAACCTCCACGACGGCAACCAGGACCGCGGCGGCATCACGAAACAGCAAAGCGACTACAACACCTCGATACCGGGCGCCCGGCTGGTCCTCCAGATCTCCGGCACCGTCAGCAACGTGACCATCAAGGAAGGCAACTGACATGAGCAGCTATGACGACTCGCAGCCGGCCGCCGGGCAGGACCTGGAAGCGGGTTCCCCCGCCCGGGTGGGCACAGTGGTTTGGGGGCTGACAGTGGTAGCCCTGGCAGCACTGATCATCATTTCCCGGCTGGGCCTCGTGGCCCTCAACGGCACCTATGTCCTGATCGGCTTGATGATCGGAGCCGGGGCCGCCCTGATAGTGGGCGGACTGGTCTCGGCGCGCAGGCGTGACAATAAGCCAACGACAGGGAAGTCTTGAACCATGGATAAATTCTTCGACACCATCCGGGGCCTCGGCCTGAAACGTGGTCCGCAGCGCTGGCTTGGCGGCGTCTGCGGCGGAATTGCCGCCAAACTGAATGTTGATGTGGCCTATGTCCGGATCGCCTACCTGCTCCTGAGCCTGCTCCCCGGGCCGGCGTTTGTGTTCTACGTCGCGGCGTGGCTGCTCCTCCCGGATCAGCGGAACGCAATCGTCCTCGAAAGCTTCCTCTCGAAGCGTTCCTCCCGGCCCTGACCTCCGCCACCGGCTGCGATTACAGGCCGTCCCGGCCCCGCGGCATCCGGCGCCCATTGACTGCGCCGCACCGCGAAAACGTGCCCCCGCCTCCACTGCGGGGGCACTTTTTGTAACCGTTTGTGTCCTGCCCCACACCCGCCACTAGACTCTAGGTGAGCTCAGCGTGGCGCTCTGCCTGTACCCCTTCAAACCAGGATTTGAGCCAAGACATGAAAATTGGAATCCTCACCAGCGGCGGAGACTGCCCCGGCCTGAACGCCGTCATCCGCGGCGCCGTCCTCAAGGGAATCGCGGTCCACGGCCAGCAGTTCGTAGGATTCAAGGATGGCTGGCGCGGCGTTGTCGAGGGCGACATCGTGGAGATTCCCCGCACCATGGTCCGCGGCATCGCCAAGCAGGGCGGCACGATCCTCGGCACGTCCCGCACCAACCCGTTTGAGAACGGCGGCGGCCCCGAGGTCATCAAAGCCAACATGGACCGGCTCGGGATCGACGCCATCATCGCCATCGGCGGCGAGGGCACCCTGGCCGCAGCCAAGCGGCTCACCGACGCCGGCCTCAAGATCGTGGGCGTGCCCAAGACGGTCGACAACGACCTCGACGCCACGGACTACACCTTCGGCTTCGACACCGCCGTGGAAATCGCCACCGAGGCAATCGACCGGCTGCGCACCACCGGAGAGTCCCACCACCGCTGCATGATTGCGGAGGTCATGGGACGGCATGTGGGCTGGATCGCCCTGCACGCCGGCATGGCCTCGGGCGCCCACGCCATCCTGATCCCGGAGCAGAAGGCCTCCATGGAACAGATCGCCGAGTGGGTCATCTCGGCCCACGACCGTGGCCGCGCCCCGCTGCTTGTCGTCGCCGAGGGGTTCGTGCCCGAAGGCCAGGAGTCCCCGCACTCCGAGCGCGGCCTCGACACCTTTGGCCGCCCCCGCCTCGGCGGCATCGCCGAAATGCTGGCGCCCGAGCTCGAGGCACGCACCGGGATCGAGACGCGTGCGACGGTCCTTGGCCACATCCAGCGCGGCGGCGTCCCGACGGCGTTCGACCGCGTCCTGGCCACCCGCCTGGGCATGGCGGCCATCGATTCGGTGGTGGAGAAGCGCTGGGGCACGATGGTCTCGCTGCACGGCACGGATATTGTGCACGTCGGTTTCGACGCCGCGCTCGGCAACCTCAAGTCCGTACCGCAGAGCCGCTATGACGAGGCCGCTGTACTGTTCGGCTAGGAGCCCTCTTCGGCTAGGCGGCCCGTGGGCCGGGTCCGGATCACTCGCGGCCGCAGGCCGGGTCCGGGTCTGGCCGGCGGCGGATCGCGCCGACTGCGCTATGCGGCCGGAAGCCCGGCCGCGGTGGGTAGGGTTGATTCATGACTCTTGAGCCCGGTTCCGCTGAAATTGTCCAGCTTGCATGGGCGCGTCGCTTGGGGTTCGACGACGGCGCCTTCGCGGCCGCCGCCGGTGTGCGGCTCACCCGGGCCGACGAGAGCGCCCGGGCCGTGCAGTTCGTCCGCCTGTTCGGCAACTCCGCCCTGGTGGGCCCGCAGTGGGCGCTGGACGCCGCCGTCGCTCTCTCCGACGAGGAACTGGCCCAGCACGTGACGCTGCTGACCATCACCCGGGGGCACGGCGGCCACGGGCGGGGCGCCGCCGCACTCTTCTTCGCCGACGACCTCCCCATGCAGCAGCCTTCCGAGGAGCTGACCGTCTCGCACGGGAACCCGGAAGCGATCGAACTGGAGACGTTCTGCCCGCCCGATGACGTCAATGAGGTAGGCCTCGCCGACCTCGAACACCGCTTCACTGTCCTGCATGTGGAAGACGGGCGCCGGACGCCCGTGGCCTGCGGGGCCTACACCGAATGGGAAGGGCTCCTGGCCCATCTGGGCGTGCTGGTTGCGCCCGAGTGGCGGCGCCGCGGCCTGGGCAAGCTGGCCGCCTCGATAGCCGCCCACGAGGCCCTCGCCGCCGGGCTGACGCTGCAGTGGCGCTCCGAGGTCAGCAACAAGGGGTCGCTGGCGCTGGCCCGGAGCCTGGGCTTCTCCGCGGGTGGCATCCAGACCAGCGTGCTGCTGGGCTGATCCGGATGCCGCCAGGCTAGCCGCGCTCCGCGGCGGCCTTGTCCGCGTCCGCGTCCGCGCCGGACGCCGCGGCAGTACCAGGCTCGCCCCAGCCATGGACCGGCTTGGGCTTGGCGAAGAAGAGCGCCGCGGCGGCACCGAGCAGGATGACCGCCGCCGGCAGCAGGATGGATTGGCCCATCGCCGTCGAGAACCCCTCATGGAGTGCCTCGGGCAGGGCGCCGCCGAAGCTCATCGGGCTGGCGTCTGCGCCGGCTCCCGGCCCGGCGGGGAGCTCGGCCGCCAGCCGCGCCTGGATGAGGACGGCGATGGCGGCGCTGCCGAGCACGGCGCCGATCTGGCGGGTCGTGTTGTAGACGCCCGAGCCGGCTCCGGCCTGCCGCGGCGGCAGGTTCCGCGTGACGGTGGAGCTCAACGGCGCCCAAATGCCCGCATTGGCGAAGCCCAGCACTGCGCTCGGCAGCAGGAACAGCCAGATCGGGGTGTTCGGGTGCATGAGCAGGGCGTTCCAGAACAGCGCCACGGACATCAGCACCAGGCCGGTTGCGGTGATGAACTTCGGGTTGACCTTGTCGATGATCCGGCCGACCACGGGTGCGAGGCCGCCCGAGATCAGCGCCATCGGCACCATCATCAGCGCCGACTCGGTGGGCGTCAGGCCGCGGACGATCTGGTAGTAGAAGATCAGCGGCAGGCTGAACGCCGTGACGGTGAAGCCCACCGTGGTGATCGCAACGTTTGCGAGCGAGAAATTCCGGTCCTTGAAAAGCGACAGGGGCAGCAGCGGTTCACCCTTGTTGAACCGCTGCCACAGGATAAAGACAACCAGCACGGCGATACCGCTGATGATCAGGCCCCAGACAGTGATGGGGCCGGCAATGGTGCCCCAGTCGTACGTCTCGCCCTCCTGGATACCGAAGACCAGAAGGAAGAGGCCGATGGCGCTGAGCAGCACGCCGGGAATATCGAACTTGTGCGGGTGGGTTGTCAGCGAGGGGACGAAACGCTGGGCAAGGATGAGGCCGGCAATCCCGACCGGGACGTTGATGAAGAAGATCCATTCCCAGCCGAGGCCGTCCACCAGCACGCCTCCGAGGATCGGGCCGACCAGGGTGGCGACGCCGGCCGTGGCACCCCAGATGCCCATGGCCGCCCCACGGCGGTCCGGGGGGAAGATCCGGGTGATGACGGCCATGGTCTGCGGCGTCATCATGGCCGCGCCGAGGCCCTGGACCACGCGGGCCGCAATGAGGGTCTGGACGTCGCCGGAGAGGCCGCACCACAGCGATGCCATGGTGAAGACGACGAGTCCGGAGAGATAGAGCTTCTTCGGTCCGAACCGGTCGCCAAGCCGGCCCGTGATGAGCAGCGGCACGGCAAAGGCGAGCAGGTAGGCGCTGGTCACCCAGATAACCGAGTTGATGTCAGTGTTGAGGCCCTCCATGATGCTCGGGTTGGCCACCGAGACGATGGTGGTGTCGATCAGGATCATGAAGAAGCCGATCACCAGGGACCAGAGTGCCGGCCATGGCCGGGCTACGTTTTCCATGGGGTTCCTTAAGGACTGGTGTGAACGTTGGACGGGCTATGTTGGGGGCGGCCTGATCCCGGCCGGGGGGCCTAAAAGGCTTCACCACGGCAGTTCGCCGGAGCGGAGCTGGTCCTGAAGACTCCGGATCCACGCGATATCGGCCTGCAGCGTGCGCTGCTGGTACTGGACATCGATCCAGTACTTGCGCTCCACGCCCTTCTTCTTGAGCAGTTCCTCGCCGGAGACCAGGAAGTCGAGCTGCTCCTGCAGGGCAAGGAGCCGCCGGTCGAGGAGTTCGACGACGACGCCGGCGGGCAGGTTGTAGGCCTCGGAGATGGCCAGCGGGAAGGACGGGTATTCGTTGGCCGGGGCGGCGAGCATGTCCTGCAGCCACTTCGTGAACGCTTCGCGCCCGGCGGCCGAGATCGTGTACGTGGTGCGCTCCGGACGGTTGCCTCCCCGGTCCGTCCCCGTCGCTGCGACCAGACCCTGCTCTTCGAGCCGCCCGACGGCGTGATAGAGAGTGCCTGGCCGGACTTTGACCAGGCGGTCCTCGTGCCTTGCCATCAGGAGCTGGTACATCTCGTAGGGATGCATCGGCTCTTCCACGAGCAGGGAGAGTGCGGCGACACCCAGCGGTGTCAATGCGGTTGCCCGGGCCATGGTGCTGTCCTCTTCGGTCTAAACTGCCATTACTCCACTCAGGATTATTCCACGTGGAGTATTTGGGAGCAATTTTCCCAGGATCCGGGCCGGCCGTGCCTCATCCGCGCCGGCGGGCCTCAACCTGGGCCCGGACCGGTTTCGTCAGCCCAGAAGGGCCAGGATCTCCGTGCGGGCGAACATTTGCGCGGCGGCCCGCGCGGTGGGGGTGCCGGCGTCGGGGTCGGCCCCGGCATCCAACAGCTCCCGGGCGACGTCCGTGTAGCCCTTGAAGACAGCGCCGGCCAGCGGCGTCTGGCCGCGGTCATTGGGCGCGTTGGCGTCGCCGCCGTGGTCCAGGATCAGCCGGACGGTGCCGGCGTGACCGTGGTAGGCCGCCAGCATGACGAGCGAGTCGCCGGAGGAAGTGGTCAGCGTGGCCGGGGCGCCGGCGGCCAGGTAGCCGCCCAGCAGCGCGGAGTTGCCCTCGCGGGCGGCGTCGAAGAGCGCGTGGGCCAGCGCCAGCGTCTCGTCGTCGGGTGCGGCGCCACCGCTGTCCTGAGGCGAAGAGTCCAACGGAGGAGAGTCCAACGGCGAAGAGTCCAGCGGAGAGCCGTTCTGGGGGGACTCGCCGCTCATCGGGTGCCCCGCAGGAAGCCGGTCTGGCGGCCCACCACCTGGCCGGCGTCGGGAGCCACAATGACTTCCTGGGCCGCGGAATAGGGTTCGTCACCGTCCACAACGGTCAGGACCTCGCCCGCCGCGACCGAGCGCTTGATCACGGCGAGGGCCACGGGGCCCATTTCGTAGTGCTGCGCCACGGAGGTCACGGTGCCCACCTTGCGGTCTCCGGCACGCACTTCGCTGCCGGCCGCGGGCAGGGTGTGCTGCGAGCCGTCGAGCTGGAGGAACACGAGCCGCCGCGGCGGGTGGCCTAGATTGTGGACCCGGGCGATCGTCTCCTGGCCCTTGTAGCAGCCCTTGGCCAGGTGCACGGCAGTGCGGAGAAGGTCGAGCTCGTGCGGGATGGTCTTGTCGTCGGTTTCCGCGCCCCACCGGGGCCGCCACGCGGCGATCCGCAGCGCTTCGGACGCCATGGTGCCGGCGAGGGCACGCTCCCCCACCGTCGCGAGCAGCTCAGTCGCGGGGACGAGGTACTCGAACCACGGCCGTTCCAGTCCGGGGTGGGCGTCCTCGCCCACTACCGCGTAGGAGTACCCGCCGGCACCGACATGGGGCCAGGGGTCTTCCCAGACGCGCAGCGCCGACCACTCCGGGATGCGCTGGGTGGAACCGAGCACGGCCCAGTCCGCGGAGACATCGGCGATCTCGACCCGGAGCATGAATTTCATCCTGTTGAGCCATTCGGCGAGCGGGCCGGCCTCGGCTCCTTCGACGATCAGCCAGGTGGTTTCGCCGTCGTCCACCACCCGGGCGTCAAACTCGATCCGGCCCTGGACGCTGAGCAACAGCAGTTCGGTGGACTGGCCGGGGGCCAGGGAAGTGAGTTGCTGGGAGGAAAGGG
>CAVRLW010000031.1:0-62588 GCA_963722145.1 uncultured Actinomycetota bacterium
CGGCTCCTACCAGGGCAACCGCGGCGGCGACCGCGGCGGGGACCGTGGCGGCTACTCCGGTGGCAGCGGCAACTTCAAGGGCAACGGCGGCTTCAAGCGCGAATTCCGCAAGGGCGACGGCGAGCGGTCCTCCGCTGACCGTGGCGGCCGCTCCTTCAGCGAGCGCTCCGAGCAGCGCACCTTCGGCGCCGAAACCCGCAAGCCCCGCACCGAAGGCGGCTTCAAGCCCCGCAACAAGTGGTAACCACTAGCACTGTCTGAGAACGGGCCGGCTCCTTGAGCCGGCCCGTTCTTGCTTAATCATTTCGCCCCCGTGTTCACTTCGTCACAGCCGCGGCGGCTGGCCGGTCCAGGGAGCCTATTTGGCTCCCGGGACCGTGCTGGGAGCCCGGATTTGTGCTGTTTTCGGCGGGTCCGGCGTCGTCCGGGCGCCGATTTGTTGGTGGGCGAATCTTCCGGTAGAGTATTTACTCGTTGCCCCCCTAGCTCAGTGGTAGAGCGCGTTCTTGGTAAGAACGAGGTCACCGGATCGATTCCGGTGGGGGGCTCTGAATGAGGGCCTGTGTCAAGGCGGTTTTGACCGGCTTAGCGCAGGTTTTCCTCATTTATGGCGGTGTAGCTCAGTTGGTTAGAGCGCACGACTCATAATCGTGAGGTCGGGAGATCGAGCCTCCCCACCGCTACAGGCAAGACCCCCGGAATCCTTGAGATTCCGGGGGTTTTTCTGTCTCTCCGTTTTGAGGCGGGATGAGCGGCGACATCATCCCTGCCCCTGACCTGCGCAATCATTGCCTAAGCGGTGTCTGGGCACTATGCTCGGCGACGGGGGAGCCGGCAGTCGGCTCAAAGACTGGGGGAAAAATTGAAAAAGAAGACCATCCGCCTCGGCATCGCCGGGGCACTCGCCGCGCTCTCGCTTGCGGGCCTCGCCGTTCCGGCGCAGGCCGATGAGGAAATGTGGGCCACTCCGAACGCCGACTCCTGCGGCCCGGTGGTCGACTCAGTCAGGTTCTGCACGGCGCCGGACGGGCATCCGTACCCGATGCTGGTCAACGGCGGCGCCGTCGCCGGCCCGCGGCCCGGCATCAGCGGGGCCCTCCAGGTCGGCAGCACCCTGACCGTTGTTGACGGTGACTGGGACCCCGCGGACGCGAAGCTCACGCATCAGTGGCTGCGCAACGATGTGCCGGTCCTGGGCGCCACCGGCCCCACCTACCTGCTCACCGCGGCGGACCTCGGCAAGGGCATCCGGGTCAAGACCACGGCGGCAGCCCCGAGCTATGCAAAGACGACCCTGCAGTCCACCAAGACCGCCCCCGTCGCGAACGCCGGCGGCACCGTCCCGTCTGTCGTGTATGCGGGGTACGTTGGTATCGGTTCATATAACACCCACCCGGATAGGCCCAGCCGCCTCGTGTACGGCGGGGCGACTTTTAAGGGCGCTCCGGTCATCCACGAACAGTTCCAGTGGCTCTGCGACGGCAAGCTCATCCCGGGTGCCACCGCGCGCATGTTCGACCCGAGGGGCTGCCGTTCAACGGGGCTGTTCAGCGTCAGGATCACCGGCCACGCTCCCGGGTTCAAGCCGGCCACCGTGACCTCTCAGCAGCGAAAGGTTTCTGACTTTGACCCGGCCCCCGGCGCCGTGGTCACCGGCGGCACCGGCCTGGGGGACGTCCTCACCGCCGCTGATGATGTTCCCTGGACTGCCTGGCGGGGCGAGCGCACCTACAAGTGGCTGCGCGACGGCGTCGCGATTACCGGAGCCACCGCGCTGACCTACAAGATCACCGCCAAGGACCAGGGCCACACCCTGGTCCTGGAGTCCGGCACTTGGTACGACACCCACATCTACTCCAACGCGGTCGCCGTGCCGGCGGCCGGGGAGCTGAAGCAGCTGACGAACGTCACCAAGCCGGTCGTGTCCGGGGACGCCGTTACCGGTTCTGTGATGAAGGTGTCGGCCGGGACCTGGTCCGTGCCGGCCGACAAGCTGAAGTTCACCTACAACTGGCTGGACGGGTCGGAAACGGTCAGCGGCCCGACTTTCACCCCGGACACGCCCCAAGTTGGCAAGACCCTCACCGTCCTCGTGACCGCCTCCGCCCCCGGCTACACCACCGCCTGGGTAAAAGTCACCACATCCAAGCCCGTGACCGTGCGTGAGTCGACGCGGGCCATTAGCGGGACCCTCACCGTAGGGTCGAAGGTGACCTTGACCCGCGACCCCTGGTATGACAGGTCGGGGATCACCTCGGACGTACACTGGCTGCGCGACGGTGTCCAGATCGCCGGAGCCTACGGCTGGAGCTACGTCCTGACGAAGGCCGACGCCGGCACGAAGCTCTCGGTCAACGTGAACCCGACTGTATCGGGCGGCCATGGCCAGACGCTCACCGCTTCGGCGAGGGTGGCGGGTCTGCCCCTGGTCTCGGCCACACCGACGATTGCCGGCACTCTCAAGGCCGGGAACGTCCTGACCGTGCAGCGGGGCACCTGGACCTGGGGCACTGCCTTCACGTACCGCTGGCTGCGCAACGGCGTCCCGATCTCCGAAGCCACGGCCTCGACCTACAAGGTCCGGACCGCCGACAAGGGCACCAAGCTCACCGTCCGCGTCACGGGCTCCAAGTTCGGCTACACGACCGTCTCCCGGACCAGCGCGGCGCGCACCGTACAGTGACAATCGTGCAGTGACAATCGCGCAGTGACACAGGCCGGCGACGCGTGGGATGCCTCCTGCGGATGAACCGAACCTAGAACAAGATAGCTGAACGCGCAGGGCCCCGGACCAGAACAACGGTTCCGGGGCCCTTAGCGTTGCCCCGCCTCTCGACGAAAAGAGCGCAGGCGCCAGCGACACATTGCAGAATGCGCCCAGCGAGCCGCCTTCCCCGGCCTCCGAGCCATCCACGCCTGGCACCCAAGGTATTCCCATGCTGCCCTCGCTAGTCTCTGTCTTGTCATGGGGGACTAGGGGCCGCCGGGGAGGCACAGATGGATCGTTGGGTGACACGCCGAGCCTTATCCAGCAACCGGCACCCGGCCCGGAAGTCCCGCCGTGGCGGCGTGGCGGCAGTGCTGGTCGGATGCCTGCTGATCACCGGCGTCGTGGTGGTGGCCCCGTACGGCTCCCCGGGCGCGGCGTTCAGATCGCACGTTCACGGACTGCCGGCCGCCGCGATGGAGACCGCTCAGTTCGGCTCCGCCGGCGCGGCCGGACCGCACGATCACTTTCAGACGCTGCCGGCCGCCGCGATGGAGGCGGCTCCGGCTGCAATGCCACGGACCGGGTGGACGGCTTCGGCCAGCGATGAAGAAGTCACCGGTCAGAACGGCCGGGCCGGCAATGTGCTCGACGGCAATGTGGCCACGATCTGGCACAGCGAGTCGTCCCCAGCGCCGGGGGCACCGCTGCCGCACACCATCACGATCGACACCAAGGAGACGCGAAGCATCGCGGGTTTCCGCTATCTCCCGCGCCCTGACCTACCGGACGGGAGGGTCGGCAGCTTCGAGATCCGGGTGAGCACCGACGGCACCACCTGGAGTACCCCGGTGGCTCATGGGACCTGGCCGGACACCAGTGCAGAAAAGTCCGCGACCTTCACGGCCGTCCCCGCCCGGTACGTCCGGCTGACCGCGACCACTGAGGCCGGCAACCGTGGCCCGTGGAGCAGTGCCGCCGAGATAAACCTGATCGCCGGGACCACACCTGCACCGGCCGCAAACGGCCCCGAGATAAACCTGATGGCCGGGACCACACCTGCACCGGCTGCAACGGGTGTGCTGCCCCGCACCGGCTGGGTGGCGAGCGCCAGCGATCAAGAGGTCACCGGCATGAACGGCCGGGCCAGCAATGTGCTCGACGGCAGCGCTACCACGATCTGGCACAGCGTGTGGTCCCCGGCGCCGAAGGCACCGCTGCCGCACACCATCACGATCGACACCAAGGCGACGCGAAGCATCTCGGGTTTGCGCTATCTCCCGCGTTCTGACATCCCGAAAGGGCGGATAGGCAAATACTCGGTCGGAGTCAGCTCCAACGGAACCACCTGGAGCGTGGTCAAAACCGGCACGTGGCCGGACACCGGTACGGAGAAGACGGTAACGTTCACCGAGGTCCGCGCCCGGTACGTCCGGCTGACTGCGATCACCGAGGCCGGCAACCGCGGTCCGTGGAGCAGCGCCGCCGAGATCAACCTCCTCGGCCCAGTCGCTGGGATCGTGGGGGCCGACGATCAACTTCCCGCTCGTCCCGGTCGCTGCGGCCCTATTGCCTGGCAACCGGCTGCTGACCTGGTCTTCAAATTCCCCCATCTCTCTTGGCGGCACCAGGGGCAAGACCGAGACGTCCATCCTGAACCTCACCACCGGCAAGGTGACCCAGTCCCTGGTGTCCAACACCGGACACGACATGTTCTGCCCCGGGACCTCGATGCTGCCGGACGGAAAGATCCTGATCAGCGGCGGCAACAACAGCTCGAAAACCACCCTGTACAACCCTGCGACGAACGCCTGGACTTCGGGGCCGGACATGAAGATCGCCCGCGGCTACCAGTCCAACGTGACCACGTCCACCGGTGAGGTGTTCACCATCGGCGGGTCGTATTCGGGCCGTGCCGGCACCAGCAGGCACGGCGAGGTGTGGTCCGCCGCCGGTGGCTGGCGAACGCTGCCGAACGTGCTGGTCGACAACATTCTGACCGACGATCCCCGCGGCCCCTACCGTTCCGACAATCACAGCTGGTTGTTTGCCGCCCCCGGTGGCCGGGTGTTCCACGCGGGGCCGAGTCGCCAGATGAACTGGATCTCCACCAGTGGCAACGGCAGCATCACGTCGGCCGGCCTGCGTTCCGATAGCCCGGACGCGATGAACGGCGACGCCGTGATGTACGACGTCGGAAAGATCCTAACCGTGGGCGGGTCGACCGCCTACGACAGGACCCCGGCCACGGCGCGGGCGTATACGATCGACATCAATAACGGGGTCAAAGTCTGCCCGGACCGCAGACATGGCCCTCACCCGGTCGTTCGCGAACGGCGTCGCGCTGCCCGATGGCCAGGTGTTCGTGGTCGGCGGTCAGGCCACCCCCCTTATCTTCACCGACACCGCCGCCAGGATGGCCCCGGAAATCTGGAGTCCGGCGACCGGAAAGTGGACCAAGCTGGCCCCGATGGCCATACCCCGGACGTATCACAGCGTCGCCCTGCTGCTCCCTGATAGCCGGGTTTTTGTCGGCGGCGGTGGGCTGTGCAGCGACTGCACGACCAACCATCTGGATGGACAGATTTTCACGCCGCCCTACCTGCTGAACCCAGACGGCAGTGCGCGCACCAGGCCCAAGATTGTGACCGCACCGGCCACTGCCACAGCCGGCAGCAACGATCAAGGTAACCACCGGAGCGCCGGTCACGAAGTTTTCCCTGATGCGGATGAGCACGGTGACCCATACCGTGAATACCGACCAGCGGCGGATCCCGGTGACCGCAACTGCGGTGTCGGGCAACACCGCGTCGCTGAAGTTGCCGGCGGATCGCGGCGTGCTGGTGCCGGGCAACTACATGCTGTTCGCATTGGACGTCAACGGGGTTCCCAGCGTCGCCTCGACGATCAAGATCAGCTAACCCGGTTGAGCTATCACTTGGAGTCCCTTTGCCGGCCTCGGAGCCGCTATACGTGATAGCTCAACGGGTATGGGGGCGGGGCGTGCCATGACAAGCGGCTGGTTTCACCGTAGCTTTGCAGCACCTGACAGTTGGGGATATCAGTGGACTTCTTCGGCACCATCATGGCCCCGTTCAGATGGCTGGTCTCAGCCATGTTGGCGGGCTTCCATGACGGACTCAGCGCCCTCGGCATGCCGGCCGCCAGTGGCTGGACGTGGACGCTGTCCATCATCGGGCTGGTGCTGGTCATCCGTGCCGCCCTGATCCCGGTGTTTCTCAAGCAGGTCAACGCCCAGCAGCGCATGAGGCTCCTGCAGCCTGATCTGAAGAAGCTGCAGGAGAAGTACAAGGGCAAGACCGATCCGCTCTCCCGCCAGGCCATGGCGCAGGAGCAGATGGCCCTGTACAAGAAGCATGGCACCAACCCGTTCTCGGCCTGCCTGCCCATGCTGATCCAGGTGCCCTTCTTCTTCGCCCTCTTCACAGTGCTCTCCGGCATCAGCACCGCGGCCGGCAGGGACGAAGGCGTCGGGGCCATGAGCGCCGCGCAGGTCATGCAGTTCGACCAGTCCACCATTTTCGGTGCCCCGCTTTCGGCACCCTGCTGCACGGCGTCGGCGGCAACAGCTCTCGGTGTGGATCCTCTCCATTCTGATGATCCTGACCATGACGGCCTCGCAGTTCATCACGCAGAAGCAGATCATGGACAGGACCGTGTCCGACGAGGCTGTGGCGACTCCGGTCATGGCCCAGCAGAAGGTGTTTCTCTACAGCCTGCCGATCGTCTTCGGAGTGGGCGGCATCGTGTTCCCCATCGGCGTCCTGATCTACTGGACCACCACCAACCTCTGGACCATGGGGCAGCAGTTCGTCGTGAGGTGGGACAGAATGGGTCCATGACGCGAATCGCAATCATCGGCGGCCACGGCAAGGTGGCTTTGGAACTGTCCAGGATCCTCGCGGCGGACGGGCAGGAGGTCACCTCCTTCATCCGCAACCCGGACCACGCGGCCGACGTCGCGGCCACCGGGGCCACGCCGTCGCTTCTGGACGTGGAGAACGCGACGACGGCGCAGATCGCCGATGCCCTGCGGAACCACGACGCCGTGGTGTGGTCCGCCGGGGCCGGCGGCGGCAACCCCGAGCGGACCTACGCCGTGGACCGGGACGCGGCCATCCGATCCATGGACGCCGCGGCAGAAGCAGGCGTCAGCAGGTACGTCATGGTCTCCTACTTCGGCGCCGGGCCGGACCACGGCGTCCCCGCGGACAACGGCTTCTTCGCCTACGCCGAGGCCAAGGCCGCGGCGGATGCCTACCTGCGCGGCTCCGGCCTTGACTGGACCATTCTGGGCCCCGGCACGCTGACCGCTGGGCCCGGCAACGGGATGATCGACGTCGACCCCGCCGACACGTCCGACGGCACCGCAACCGCCCGCGCCAACGTGGCCCTGGTGGCGGCCGCCGTCCTGGGGCTGCCGGTCACGATCAGGCGCACCATCGAGTTCCGGGACGGCACCCTCCCGCTCGCGGCAGCCCTGGAACCGTAGGCCGGCACTGTAAGCCCAGGACGTAAGCCAGCACCGTAAGCCCAGCACCGCTGGGCTAGATAGGGTAGTGGGGGCGGTCCGCGCATCCACCCGGGATGCCCCGCGGCCGCACTCCGGGGAAAGCGAGGCACATGGACCAGTTGGCACTCATCGTCGGACTCCTGCTGGCCACCGTGGGGGCCGTGGGCCTGGGTGACCGGCTGAGACTGCCCTATCCCGTGCTGATGCTGCATCCTGGCCGCGGCCCTGACGTTCATCCCCGGTTTCCCGGAAATCGAGATCGCGCCCGAACTGATCCTGCCCATCTTCCTGCCGCCGCTGCTGTTCGCCACGGCGCAGCGCAGTTCGTGGGCCGTTTTCCGGGTCCGCTGGCGCACCTTGCATCATGCTCGCCGTCGGCCCTCGTGGTGGTCTCCACCGCGGTGGTGGCCGGGCGCGGCCTGGCTCATGATCCCGGGCATCGGCATCCCCGCCGCGATCGCGCTGGGGGCCATGGTGGCTCCGCCGGATCCCGTGGCCGTGGACTCGATCGCCGGCCGGGTCCACATGCCGCGGCGGCTCATCAACGTGCTCCAGAGCGAGGGCCTCTTCAACGACGCCGCCGCCATCGTTATCTTCCAGGCCGCCGTGGCCGCTGCCGTAGCCGGCACCAGGATCGGCGCCCGACGTCGTCTTCAGTTTCGTCGCTGGGTGCCGCGATCGCGGTGCGTGGTCGGCATCGCCATGGGCTGGCTGACGAGCGCTGATCACCCGGCTGGTGACAGTCCATGGTGGCGCGCAGCGCCGTCACCCTCGTGGTGCCGTTCGCCGCCTACATCCTGGCCGAGGAGGTGCACGCGTCCGGGGTGATCGCCGTCGTCGTCACCGCGCTGGAGATGCAGCGCCATTCCCGGCCCGCAGGATGCCGCCGAGCGGGTCACCCGGACGGCCTTCTGGGATGTGGTGGAGCTGCTGGTCACCGGGCCTGGCCTTCGGGCTGGTGGGGCTGGAGGTCCGGGAGGTCATCCACGAGGAAGGCACCGCGATCTTCGGCATGATGGGAACCGCGGCGGTGGTCTGCGTGCTCGTTTTCGCTGTGCGCTTCGGCTGGCTGGCCATGATGGCCGGCTGTCCGGCCGCAAGCGGAAGGACGTGCTGCGGCCCACGTCGGCCAAGGAGGTGCTGATCCTGACCTGGTGCGGCATGCGCGGCCTGGCCACACTGGCGCTGGCGCTGGCCTCCCGCTGACCCTCGCGGACGGCACGCCGTTCCCGGCCCGGGACGAGCTGCTGGTGATCGCCTGCGCGGTGCTGCTGGCCACGCTGGTGCTGCCCGGGCTCACGCTGCCGTGGCTGATGCGGGTCCTGAAGGCCTCCGAGGACGGCTCGGAGGAGCGCGACGCCGCCCGGCGTGCTGGCCAGCCGCGCGCAGGCAGGCGGCCGTGGCCGCGCTCAAGGACAACGAGCTGATGAAGGAGCTGCCGGCGGAGAAGGTGGCGCTGGTGAAGGAGAAGATGACCCGGCTGCACGCGGAGCTGCTGGACGGGAGCCTGAGGAACGAAAGCGCTGGCGGAGAAGCGAAAGCGCGGCCGCGAACTGGCCATCGCCGTGCAGACCATCGCCCTCGACGCGGCCCGCCAGGAGGTGGTGGCGGCCCGGAACGAGCCGGGCATGGACCCGGAAGTCGCGGACCGGGTGCTGCGGCAGCTGGACCTGCGCACCATGATCATGCCGGAGTAGGGAGCGTGCCGGCGTAGGGCCAGGCCGGGGTAGGGATCAAGCCGGGGTTATGCCGGGCAGGGATTAGCCGGGGCGGGCAGCGTCAGCTCCAGGGCATTCGCCTCGACGTAGTCCAGCGCGTGCCGGACCGCGCCCACCGTGACGATCGCGTCGCCCAGGGGCGACACCGTCACCCGCGGCGGAGTCGCGGTGAAGCGGGGGAGCAGCGCTGTGATGCCCGGCAGGAGCGCGCCGGCGGATTCGGCGACGGCGCCGCCGATCACTACCTGCTCGGGGTTGATCAGGCTCGCGATCGAGGCGATGACGCGCGCCATGCGCTCCGAAATCCGGTCCAGGATTGCCAACGCCGCCGCGTCCCCTGCGGCCGCGTCCGCGAAGACCCGCCGCGCGCTGGCCGGACCGCCGGTAGAGGGCCCACCGCCTGCCGCGGACCACTGGCGCACCAGGGCCGCGATGCCGTCACTGGAGCCAACGCCCTCCACCATGTCCAGATAGCCCATCTCGCCGGCGGCCCCGCCGCGGCCGTGGAGCAGGCCGCCCGGATTCCATCACCCCGGCGCCCAGGCGTTCGCCCGCCAGGAGCACCACGAGATCGTCCACGCCCACCCCGGAACCGCGCCAGCGCTCGCCGAGGGCGGCCAGGTTGGCGTCGTTTTCCAGCAGCACCGTCCAGCCGTGCAGCTCCTTCAGCGCGGAGCGGAGCCCGACGTCGAACAGGCTCCAAAACCGCTGGGTCACCAGGACGTTGCCGTCCCGGTCCACCGGTGCCGCGATCCCGGCGCCGACGGCCAGGACCCTTGCCGGGTCTGCTCCCGCCGCTTCCAGCGCCTGGCGGCAGGCGAGATCAACGACGCCGATCCGCTCCTGCGCGGGGATGTCCTCCGCGCGGAAGCTTTGGCTGGACCGGCCGATGACCGTGCCGCTGAGGTCGGCCACGGCGGCGGTGGTGGTCGCGGCACCGATGTCGAGGCCCAGCACGAAGCCCGCCTCCCGGTTGAAGGCAAAGCGCCTGGCCGGGCGGCCCTTCCGTGGAATGGCGGGGACAGCCTCTTTTGTAGCGCCGGCGCGGTGGGGAAGGGCGCTGCGGACGACGATGCGGTGACGTTCGGGGCTGCGCTGCCCGGGCTGGTACGGGGCTGGTCCAGCTCCACGATCCAGCCCCGGCCGATCAGGTCCTCGCAGACGGCGATCACCGAGGCCCGGGTCAGTCCGGTCAGGGCCATCAGCTCGGTCCCGGTGGCGACGTCGGCGTCCCGGATGTGTCGCAGCACGGCCTGGGCGTTGACGCGGCGCAGCAGCTGCGGCGTGGCGGCGGTGCGTGCGACATCACTTCTTGACCTCTTCTGTTCCCGGACCCATAATTGTTTCAGGCAATATATTTAGCTTGTATCTAAAATACCAGAAGCCCTCTCAGCCCGAAGGAATCTCCTTTGTCCAACACCGCCACTCTGGCCACCCTGTCCGGATCCGACCTCGCCGCCGACCCCAACTGGTGGCGCCAGGCATCGGTGTACCAGATCTACCCGCGGAGCTTCTCCGATTCGAACGGTGACGGCCTGGGCGACATCAAGGGCATCACCGCCAAGGTCCCGTACCTGAAGGGACTCGGGATCGACGCCGTCTGGCTCTCCCCGTTCTACCCGTCGGCGCTGGCCGACGGCGGCTACGACGTCGACGACTACCGCGACGTGGACCCGAAACTGGGCACCCTGGCTGACTTCGCGGAGATGTCCGCCGCACTGCACGATGCCGGCATCAAGCTCATCGCGGACATCGTTCCCAACCACTCCTCCAACCGGCACGAATGGTTCAGGGAAGCCCTCGCCGCTCCGAAGGGATCCGCCGCCCGCGATCGCTACATCTTCCGCGACGGCCTGGGCGAAAACGGCGAACTGCCGCCCGCGGACTGGGAATCAGTCTTCGGCGGCCCCGCCTGGGAGCGCATCACCGAGCCCGACGGCACGCCCGGCCAGTGGTACATGCACATTTTCGCCAAGGAACAGCCGGACCTGAACTGGGCCAACCGCGAAATCCGCGACGACTTCATCAAGACGCTCCGTTTCTGGTCCGACCGCGGCGTGGACGGCTTCCGCGTCGACGTCGCGCACGCGCTGACCAAGGACCTCACCGAGCCTCTCATCTCCAAGGTGGAGCTCAACCCGACAGGCTCCGGCGCGGACGGCCACATTGACGGTTCGCACCCGTTCTGGGACCGCGACGAAGTCCACGAGATCTACGCCGAGTGGCGCGAGGTCTTCAACGAATACAACCCGCCGCGCACCGCCGTCGCCGAAGCCTGGGTGCACGCCAGCCGCCGCGCCCGCTACGCCAGCCCGCAGGGACTGGGCCAGGCGTTCAACTTCGACCTCCTGCAGGCCGACTTCGACGCCGCCGAGTTCCGCGAAATCATCACCCGGAACCTCGCCGAGGCCACCGAGTCCGGCGCGTCCTCCACCTGGGTGTTCTCCAACCACGACGTCGTCCGCCACGCCACCCGCTACGGCCTGCCCCAGGGCGGCGGCAAGCACGCCCAGGGCCAGGACGGCAAGGGCTGGCTGCTGGCCGGCGCCCCCGCCGGAGAGCTCGACGTCGAACTCGGCCTGCGCCGGGCGCGCGCCGCAACGCTCCTGATGCTGGCCCTGCCGGGATCCGCCTACATTTACCAGGGCGAGGAACTCGGTCTGCAGGAAGTCACGGAGATCCCCGACGCCGAGCGCCAGGACCCCACCTTCTTCCGGAACAAGGGCGTGGAGATCGGCCGCGACGGCTGCCGCGTGCCGCTGCCGTGGGCCCCGGAGGGCACCTCGTTCGGCTTCGGCGCCGGCGGGGCGCACCTGCCGCAGCCGGCCTGGTTCGACCGCTACGCCGTGGCAGTCCAGGACGGCGTGGAAGGCTCCACCCTGGAGCTCTACCGCACCGCACTGAAGCTGCGCCGCGAACTGCAGACCTCGGAGGAACTGCAGTGGCAGGAATCCGGCAGCGCCGATGTCCTGCACTTCAGCCGTCCCGGCGGCTGGCAGACGGTGACCAACTTCGGCGACGCACCCGTTGACCTGCCTGCCGGCGAAGTCCTGGTCAGCAGCAGCCCGCTCGAGGGCGGACGGCTGCCGGCCAACACCACTGCCTGGCTGCGGTGAGTCCCGCAGCGAAGACTGCGTCCGGCACGCCTGCCCGTGAAGTGACGGTTGCCTCCGAGCTCATTTATGGCTGCATGGGCCTGGGCGGCAGCTGGTCGGCGGAACCGTACTCGTCCGCGGATGTGGACGAGGCGGCCGCCGCCATCGAGGCAGCCTTGGGCGCCGGGATCACGCTTTTCGACCACGCCGACATCTACCGCCACGGCAACGCCGAGGCCGTCTTCGGCGAGGTCCTGGCCCGGACGCCCGGGCTGCGGGAGCAGATCCGGCTGCAGACCAAGTGCGGCATCCGGCTGGGCGAGCAGGGCCTTCAGACGTACTACGACCTCAGCCGGGACAGCATCCTGGAGCGGGTCAACGAAAGCCTGGCCCGGCTCCGCACGGACTACGTCGACGTACTCATGCTGCACCGCCCGGATCCCCTGATGGACCCGGCGGAGGTGGCCTCCGCCGTCGGGCAGCTCATGGCCGAAGGCAAGGTGCGGGCCGTGGGCGTGTCCAACATGTCGGGCGCTCAGATCGAGATGCTGCAGGACCGGCTCGAGGTGCCCGTGGTGGCCAACCAGCTCGAGATGAGCCTGCTGAAGCGGGCCTGGCTCGAAAGCACGGTGCTGGTCAACCACGCCGAGGGTACGGACTACAGCTTCCCGCACGGCACCGTGGAGCACTGCGTCCGCAAGGGCATCCGGCTGCAGGCGTACGGGTCGCTGGCCCGCGGGCTGTACACCGGGGCGCCGGCGGACGTGGCGACGCCAGCAGAGGAGGCCACCACGGCCCTCGTGGCCGCCCTGGCCGCCGCGAAGGGGACCACGGGCGAGGCGATCGTGCTCGGCTGGCTGATGAAGCACCCGGCCGGGATTTCGCCGGTGATCGGCACGGCCAACCCGGACCGGATCCTGGCCTGCGCCGGTGCCGCCGAGGTGGCCGCAGCCATGACCCGTGCCGAGTGGTACGGCCTCTGGGTGGCGGCGCGGGGAAGCAACATCCCCTAGCCCCACCCGCCCCGCCCCACCCAACTAGCTCGCAGCAGGGGCCGTTTTGGACGTCCAGAACGGCCTCAGCTGCTAGCTAGTTGGGCCGGGACGTGATTTTGGTCGTAATGGTCACCCCTGAGGGCCGGATCGCTTAGCGGCAAGTGCCTCCGGGCGGCTAGCGTAGATGCATGACCTCTCTCACCACCGCCGAATCACTTCGGCCCCAGCGCAACATCCCGGCCGACATCGCCCGCTCCTGGCTGCTGGTCAACGCAATGAAGACAGAACTCTTCGACCAGTCCGCCGTCTCCCGGGCCGATGCGATCATCCTCGACATCGAAGACGCGGTGGACCCGTCGCAGAAGGACAACGCCCGCGCCAACGTCGTGGACTGGCTGTCCGCCGGCGGCAGCGCATGGGTCCGGATCAACGACGCCACCAGCCCGTTCTGGGCCGACGACCTCGCCGGCCTGCGCGGCACCCCCGGCCTGCTGGGCATCATGCTGGCCAAGACCGAGTCGGCCGACCAGGTCACGGAGAGCTTCCACCGGATGGACGGCAAGACGCCGGTCATCCCCCTGGTCGAGTCCGCCGTCGGCATCGAGGAAGCCAACAACATCGCCAAGGCCCAGGGTGCCTTCCGCCTGGCCTTCGGCTCGGGCGACTTCCGCCGCGACACCGGCATGGCGGCCACCCCGGAAGCCATGGCCTACCCGCGCGCCAAGCTGGTAGTGGCCAGCCGAGTCGGCGGACTGCCGGGCCCCATCGACGGACCCACCGTCGGCACGAACCACCCGATCCTGCGCGAACAGACCGGCATCACCGTGATGATGGGCATGACCGGCAAGCTCTGCCTCGCGATCGATCAGACCCCGGTCATCAATGAAGTCATCAGCCCCACGCCGTCCGACGTCGCCTGGGCCACGGACTTCATGGCCGACTTCGAGGCCAGCGGCCGCGTCATCCGGGACGGCTCCGACCTGCCGCGCCTTGGCCGCGCCGAAAAGATCATGAAGCTCGCGGTAGCCTTTGGCGTGCAGCCGGCCCTGTAGCCGCCCCGCCATTTGAGGAGACCCCGTGACCGATACCCGCTATCTGGTTCACGGGGTCTTTTGGGATGGTCCCGCCCGCCGCGCGCCGGGATCCGGACAGCCCGACGGCGGCCTCCCGGTGCTGCGCCTTCAGGACCCTGACGGCAATTTCACCGACATAACGCTCGACGCCGGAACCCGGCTGGGTTTCAAGCTGGCCGCCGGGGGGAAGTCCTGCCTCGGGCGCCACTTGGTACACGGGCCCGCTGACCGCGACCACATCCTGTGCCCGGAGCGGGGGCCGGCCGTGAAGGGCAGCCAGTGCGAACGGTGCTTCGTGCTCGACGATTCCCGGCTATTCACGACTTCCACCGCGGCGGCCGGGTCCCCTCGGGCCTGCGCGCCTATCTGATGCAGCCGCACTGGCTCTACATCGCCACGTTCGCCGGCGGAGCCAGCAAGGTGGGAACCGCGTCCCATCCGCGCAAATGGAACCGGCTGGCCGAGCAGGGCGCCGTCGTGGCCCGTTACATCGCACGCGCCGGGGACGGCCGCGTGGTCCGGATTCTTGAGGACATGATCACGCGCGACGCCGGGGTGCCGCAGCAGGTCCGTGCGGCCGCCAAAGCGGCGGCGCTCGTGGCTCCGGCAGCCGCCGTCGACCTCGACGCGCTGAACCGACGGCTGGCTGGGGAGGCCCGGGAACTGCTGTCGCGACTCCCCGCTGACGGTTTCGAGACCGTCGACGAGCAGTGGGTGCGGCCCGGCCTGGCGGAACCCGCCTGCGCACCGACCGCCAGACACCCGTACCCGCATGAGCTCGGCTCGGGCGAACACGGCTTCGAGATCGCCTCGCTGAGCGGCAGCTGCGCCCTCGCGGGACTCGACGGCACGGACCTGGAATTCATCGTGAACCTGGGTCTGCTAAAGGCGAAGACGATCGAGCTGGGGGAGTACGGCTCCGACGTCCCCGCGGTGCAGGAATCCCTGTTCTGACGCTGAACTTGCCCCGCGACGCGCAAAATACCTGGCGCCCCCCGTATTCCCGCGTCGTCCGGTCATTTGAGTGTCGCCAGGCATTTAGCGCATCACGGCGTCCCCCGGTGCGCCCGGTAGACTGGCACGGTGCTGAATGAATTCTGGGCCACCGCCTCAACCACGTACAAGGTGCTCGTCTTCGGCGCCATGGGCCTGATCGCCGTCGGCATCATCCTCAACCTTGTGGGCAACAACACGGGCAACCAGGCCCTGGCGCTGGCCTCGCTCGTGGTGATCGGGCTGGGCCTGATCCTGCACCTCGCAGGGATTGTGGTCCGCGGCCAGGCCGTCCGGAAAAACCTCAAGCGCTGACGGCCGCGTTCCGCGCTACGTGGCTCCGGGCATGCTCCACCGCGTCCGCAAGGGATGTGAACAGGTGCTTGTGATGCCGCAATGAGCGGATAACCCCCACATTGGTCACGAGCTCCAGATGCTGCGGCTGGACCCCTTTCAGCAGGACCGTGACCCCGCGAAGCTCCAGCGCGGAGACCACCTCAACGAGCATGTGGGCGCCCGTGGCGTCCAGCATCCGCAGCTGGGACAGCCGAATGACGGCAACCTGGATGTCCCTGACCTGGCTGATCTCCTGCAGGACCCGCTCCGCGGCGCCGAAGAACATGGCGCCGTCCAGCCGGAAGATGGCGATGTGCTCGTCTCCCGGAACCGGCGGCCCCTGAATCTCATCGCGCCGGACCCCGCTCAGGGAGGCGAACGTCCGCAGCGTGAACACGGCCGCCGCGGCGAGTCCGATCTGGATGGCCACGATGAGGTCGAAGGCGACCGTAATGAGGGCTGTGATCAAGAACACCGCCGCGTCGGCACGGGTAGACCGCAGGATCGCCGTTACGGTGCGCCGCGAGACCATGCGGGTGACCGTGACCATGAGGATGCCGGCCAGCGCTGCCACCGGGATCCTGCCGACGAGCCCCGCCGCCAGGTAGATGATGGCCAGCAGCACCAGGGCGTGCACCACCGCGGAGAGCCGGGTCTTGGCCCCGGAACGGACATTCACGGCGGTCCGGGCGATCGCGCCGGTGGCGGGCATGCCGCCGAAGAATCCGGCAGCGATCGAGGCCAGCCCCTGCCCGGTGAGCTCCCGGTCGGGGCTGTACGCGCCGGATGGACGGCCATCGGGGCCGACCATGCCGGCGGCCACCCGGGCCGAGAGCAGGGATTCGATGGCGGCGAGCGTCGCAATGGACACGGCAGGCATCAGCAGGCCGCCCAGTGCGGCCGGATCGACAGAAGGCATCGAGGGTACCGGCAGGGAGTGAGGAAGCGCGCCGATCCGAGGTATATCCAGCGCCAGCATCTCCGACGCCGCGGTGGTGAGCAACACCGCTATCAGGCTGGCGGGCAGGGACTTATTGAGCCTGGGCAGCAGGTACATCACGGTCGCGACGCACGCCACCACAGCGAGCGTCTGCAGCACGGTCGGCACCGACGCCTGCGACGCGCTCTCGACGGCGGCCAGGAGGGTGTTGTGGCCCGGCGTTCCCTCGGTGCCCGTGGCCAGGGGAACCTGCTGGAGGAAAATGATGGCGGCGATGCCGAGCGTGAAACCCTCCACGACCGGCCACGGGATGAACGCAACGGCCCGGCCCAGCCCGCTGGCTCCCAGGACCACGACTAGCAGCCCGGCCAGGACCGAGACCAAGGCAATGCTGCCGACGCCGTGGGCGGCGACAACCGGGGCCAGGACCACCACCATGGCGCCGGTCGGGCCGGAGACCTGGACGTTGGATCCGCCCATGACGGCAGCGACAAGTCCTGCCACCACCGCGGTGATGAGTCCGGCCTCCGCCCCGACCCCGGAACTCACCCCGAAGGCCAGCGCCAGGGGGAGCGCCACGATGCCCACCGTGATGCCGGCGAACAGATCCGTCTTCCAGGCAGACCTCAGGAGCTCGTAGTCGCGGCGGGACGGCACAAACCGGGCGAAGCGTCCCGGTGCCGTGCCAGATGTTGTGGCCGGGTTTGCTGCCTGGGCCGCGCTCACGGCGCTGCACTGTCGAGGTGGCCGGTGCTGTCGACGTCGCCCGCACGGTCGAGGTGGCCGGCGGGAAGCTCCCGCGCTATCCGGAGCTGTTCGCTGGAACCGGCCAGGGTGTCCAGCAGGAAGACCCGGGCGATCGCGAGCAGCTCCTTGATCTTGGGATGAGCCAGCCGGTAGGTCACCACATTCGCCGTTCGGACCGACGTCACCACGCCGTGCCGGCGCAGCGTCCCCAGATGCTGGGACAGATGCGAGGGCTCCAGCCCCGTCTCGGCGAGCAGGTAACTGACCGGCGCCGCAGTGTCCGGTGCCGCTGCCAGAAGCTCGAGGATCCGGATTCGGGCAGGGTGGGCCAGGGCCTTGAACAGGTTGGCCTTGATTTCGTACAGGGGGGTCTGCGCGGCGGAGATCATGGCAGGAAAACACTTTCTCGCATCCGTTCGCGGCCTGTCGGCCGGTCTGTCGGCGGGGCTGTCGGCATATCGGATTGATGAATTGATGTTTTCATCATATCGCGTCGGTCAAGCCCCGCCGGAGCGTTCGTCAGTGCCGGTCCGATCCCGGCGCGCACGTTGTCACGAAGCCGGACGGCCCCGGGCGTGGCGATAGGCTTGGAACCATGACTATCAATCCGGACCTGCAGGGGCGCAGCTACCCTGCCGCAGAGGTGTATGACGTCGGCCGCGAGAAGATTCGCGAGTTCGCGCGCGCGGTCAAGGCCACCCACCCCGCCCACTTCGATGTCGCCGCCGCCACGGCGCTGGGCCACAGCGACCTCGTGGCCCCGCCGACCTTCGCAATCATCGTCGCGCAGCGAGCCGACGCGCAGCTGATCGAGGATCCGGACTCAGGAATCGACTTCTCCCGCGTGGTCCACGCCGACCAGCGCTTCACCCACCACCGCCCGATCGTCGCGGGCGACCGGCTGGTCGCCGAACTCCACGTCGACGGCGTACGCGCCATGGGCGGCGGGAGCCATGATCACCACCCGCTCGGAAATCTTCGCGCTTGCCCCCGGCGATGCCACTGAGCCGCGGCGTCCGCGTGCCGGTCGCCACCGCCACCTCGTCCATCCTGGTCCGCGGAGAGGGACAGTAACCATGAGCGCGCATCCATGCAAATCGCAGAACTCACGGTCGGCCAGGACATCGGCAGCCGCAGCATCGACGTCACCCGCACCGACCTCGTCAAGTACGCAGGCGCCTCCGGTGACTTCAACCCGATCCACTGGAACGAGGCCTTCGCCACGGGCGTCGGCCTGCCGGGCGTGATCGCCCACGGCATGTTCACCATGGGTGCGGCCGTCCAGCTCGTCACCGACTGGGCCGGCGACCCCGCCGCCGTCGTCGACTTCCAGACCCGCTTCACCAAGCCGGTGCCCGTGGCTGACACCACGGGAACGCCGGAGGCCGGTGCCGTGATCGAGGTCAGCGGAGCCATCGGAGCGCTCGACGCCGACGCCGGGACCGCGCGCGTCGACCTCACGGTCCTCTCGTCCGCCCAGAAGGTCCTCGTCAAGGCCCAGGCCGTCGTCAGGCTGGCCTAGCCCATGGCGCTGCAGTGACACACAGGATGTCTTCGTCCCGGCCGCCGAGATCACGCACTGGCGGAACGCCGTGGTGGTGGCCTACGGCGCGAGCGGCGATCGCGTTTTCCACGTGGGTGTCCCGGCTGCCGGCCATCCGCGACGGCCTGGACCTGACCCCCGGTACCATCGGGCTGCTCCTGCTCTGCATGACGGCGGGGTCCTTCCTGTCCGTGTCCGCGTCGGGCCTGATCGTCCTTCGGCTCGGCTCCAAGCTCACCATCCGGATCGGCAGCATCATGGTCGGCTTCGGGCTGATGCTGGCAGGCTTCGGCACGTCCGTGCTCGCCAACCCGGTGGCGGTCGCCTCGGGACTGGCAATCATCGGGCTGGGCACCGCCAGCTGGAACACCGCGTCGAACGTCGAAGGCGCGGCGGTGGAACGCGCGGTCCGGCGGCACATCATGCCCCGGCTGCACGGCTCCTTCAGCCTGGGCACAGTGGCTGGGGCCGGGCTGGGTGCCTGGGCAGCCGCCGCCGGGATCCCCGTCTTCTGGCACCTCGCCGCGGTGGGCCTGCTGGTGGCCGGCTCGGTGACCACCGCTGCGGCGTGGTTCCGGGCGGACATCACGCCGATCGAGGGGGAGCGCCCCTTCAAGGCATCCGGGACAGATACTTTCGAGGATCCCTCCACCGGGCCCATCCCGATCGTCCGGCAGACGGACGCGGTCCCGAGCAGCCGCTGGACAACAAACGCCAGATCGCGCAGGCCTGGCGTGACAGGCGCACACTGCTCCTGGGCGTGCTGGTCCTGGGGCTTGCCCTCGCCGAAGGGGCGGCAGGGGACTGGGTGGCTCTGGCACTGGCCGACGGCCACGGCCAGACCGACGCCGCCGGGGCTGCGGGGTACGGGCTGTTCGTCACCTTCATGACCATCGGCCGGTTCGCCGGGACCCTGGTCCTTGACCGGTTCGGCCGGGTCCCGGTGATGCGCTGGTGCGCCGCGCTGGCGGTCCTGGGCCTCGGCTTGTTCGTCTTCGCCCCGGTGCCGTGGCTGGCCTACGTGGCCTTGGCCATCTGGGGACTCGGCGCCTCGCTCGGCTTCCCGGTGGGCATGTCCGCCGCAGCCGACGATCCCGTCAAGGCCGCTGCCCGGGTGTCCGTGGTGTCCACGATCGGCTACGGAGCGTTCCTGTGCGGGCCGCCGCTGCTGGGTCTGCTGGCCGAGCACGTCGGGATTCTCCACTCGTTGCTTGCCGTCATGGTGATGCTGATCGTCAGCTTCCTGCTCTCCCCGGTGGCGCGCAAACTCCCCGTGCCCGCCCGGGCCGGGACAATACAGCTAGCTGAGTACAGTTAGCACCGGCTTAGGCGAGCCGGATGATCCCGGCTAGGCTGGTCAGGTGACCCAGATCCAGCTCTCCGCCCTGACCACCTCCGCTGTCGGCGGCCCCGCCGGCAGCTACATCGAGGCCCGCAGCGAGGCCGGGATCATCGACGCCGTGCGCACGGCGGACGCCGCCGGCGAGCCCTTGCTGATCATCGGCGGCGGCTCCAACCTGCTGGTGTCCGACGACGGGTTCCCCGGCACGGTGCTGAAGATCGCCTCCGAAGGGTTCACCGTCAACGCCGAGGACTCCTGCGGCGGCGTGGCGGTGGTGGTCCAGGCCGGCCACAACTGGGACGCCTTCGTTGACCACGCCGTGAAGCATGCCTGGTCCGGCGTCGAGGCGCTCTCCGGCATCCCGGGCGCATCGGGCGCTACTCCCGTGCAGAACGTCGGGGCCTACGGGTCCGACGTCTCGCAGACGATCGCCGCGGTGCGCACGTGGGATCGGGAACGCAACGCGGTGAAGACCTTCACGAATTCCGAACTCAAGTTCGGCTACCGGGACTCCATCCTGAAGCGGACCACCGTCAACGGCTCACCGCGTTATGTGGTGCTCACCGTGGAATTCCAGCTCCCGCTCGGCCGGATGAGCGCCCCTGTCCGCTACGCCGAACTCGCCCGGGCGCTCGGCGTCGAGCAGGGCAGGCGGGCGTACTCCAACGATGTCCGGCGCGAAGTGCTGCGGCTCCGGGCGTCCAAGGGCATGGTCTGGGATGCGAACGACCGTGACACCTACTCCACGGGATCCTTTTTCACGAACCCGATCGTGTCCGAAGACGTCGCGGCACGGCTGCCGCAGGAGGCCCCGCGTTACCCCGCCGGTGCGGATGGGCTGACCAAGCTCTCGGCGGCCTGGCTGATCGACCAGTCAGGGTTCGCCAAGGGGTTCGGGCTGGACCCGGACAGCGTATCGGGCGGCCGGGCCTCGCTTTCCACGAAGCACACGCTCGCCATCACCAACCGGGGAGGGGCGAGTGCAGCGGACATGCTGGCCGTTGCGCGCGAGGTGCGCCACGGCGTCGTCGAACGGTTCGGCATTGAACTGCACCCGGAACCGCTGCTGATCGGCGTCGCACTCTAGGAAAGAATGATGTCTCGGAACGCCGCCCCGCCTACCGGTCCGTGTGGCGGGGGGTCACCTTGCTGAAAAGCATGAAGGTGAAGCCGGAGGCCGCGGCCCCGAGCAGGAAGACCTGGCAGAACGCCACGGACTGAACGCTGGGCCCGCTTTGCAACACCAGTCCGGCGCACGCAAACGCCACGGCGCCGGCGAGAAACGCCAGGGAGCCGAGCAGGAAGGCCTGTACGGTGGCCGGAAATTCGCCGGCGTAGTCGAACTGGAGCTCATGGCCCCGCGGGGCCATGCTGCCGCGCTGCACGCCCGCCTGCGTCCGTGCCTGCGACCGTGCCTGAGACCGTGCCCGCGGCTGCAGGGCAGCGGCCGTCACGAAGCTGCCCACGGACACTGCCATGCACAGACCGGCCACCAACTGCAGGGTACTCATCATGGGCGAAAGCCGTGTACCGCTGGCAATCGCGACGGCGAGCCCGGCGGCCATGCCGGCGGCGCTGGAGGCCCAGCCCAGCAGGGCCAGCTTCCGGCACAGGGGCCGCAGCAGCGGCCACACCTCACTCATAGTCATGCATCAAGGCTAAAGAGGTCTGCTGGAAGGCGGCTGGGAAGAGCCGGGCAACAGCCCGACAGCCGGCAGGGGCGGCTTACCATGGACCCATGGCAGCAGTGACGGGCATCCAACGGCTTAGCCCCGGGATCATAGGCAGGCTGCGGCAGGCCGCCCAGGGATTGCTGGGACCAGGGTTTCAATCCGTCCCGGAAGCCGTCCGCGGAATGACGGCGATGCAGGCCCAAGACCTGCAGGCCGTGCTCTGGGCTGTCGGCCAGCGGGTCCCGGGTTCCCGCGTCGATGACGTCCGCGGGGCGCTGGACCGGGCGGAGATCGTCCGTTCCTGGCCCATGCGCGGCACCTTGCACGTGCTGGCACCCGAGGATTTGAAATGGATGCTGGCCATCACCTCGGAACGGCTGATCCGTGGCATGGCCGGGCGCCACCGGGACCTCGGCATCAATGACACGGACGTGGACGCCGCAGCGGGGTCCGCGCTGCAGCTGGTCACCGCGGGAGCAGCCAGCCGGGCGGAACTGTTCCAAGCCTTCGAACGGGCTGGCCAGTCCACGGCGGGCCAGCGCGGCATCCATCTGCTGGGGATCCTGTGCCAGCGGGGTCTGCTGGTGCAGGGTCCGCTGGCAGGCAACCAGCAGCTGGTTGTGGCCTTCGACGACTGGATCACCGAGTCGCGGACCCTGGACCGCCCGGACGGCATCGCCGAGTGGCTGCTGCGCTACCTGTCGCAGCCACGGCCCCGCCACAGTACGTGATTTTTCCTGGTGGTCCGGCATTCCGCTGACGGAAACCCGGGCGGCCCTGGCCCGGGTCAAGGACCATCTGGTGGAGCTGGAGTTCGCGGGGACCAGCTACTGGCTCTCGCCGGCAACGGCCGCGCTGCTGGACGACGGCGTACCCGGGCAACGCACCGTGCTGGCGCTGCCGGGGTTCGATGAATTCCTGCTGGGCTATGCGGACCGGTCCGTCGTGCTGGCGCCGGAGCACGCTGAAAAGATCGTTCCCGGCGGCAACGGCATGTTCAAGAAGACCATCGTGGCGGGCGGCACGGTGATCGGCACCTGGGCGCGGGCGCCTGGCGGCCGGGGCGACGGCGTCGTGCCCGAACCGTTCGATGCTGTTAACGGGCTGCGGCCTGCCGCTCAAAAGTCCTTTGAGCTGCAGGCCGCGAAATACCGCAGATTCGTTGGTGCCTGAACAGGTGCCTGAAGGGGCCCTGAACAGGTGCCCGAAATCCCCTAGAGGTTTCCGGTGGCGATGCGGAGCATGCGCCGCAGCGGCTCGGCGGCGCCCCAGAGCAGCTGGTCGCCCACCGTGAACGCGCTGATGTACTCCGGGCCCATCTCCAGCTTGCGGATGCGGCCCACCGGAATGTCCAGGGTGCCGGACGCCGCCACCGGCGTGAGCTCGGCCATCGAGGCTTCCTTGGTGTTCGGCACCACGCGGGCCCACTGGTTGTCCGCGTCCACGAGCTTCTCGATCTCGGCCACCGAGAGGTCCTCGCGCAGCTTCAGCGTGAGGGCCTGCGAGTGCGAGCGCATCGCACCGATCCGGATGCACAGGCCGTCCATGATGACCCGGTTCCCGGCGGAGGTGCCAAGGATCTTGTTGGTCTCCACCCCGGCCTTCCATTCCTCTTTGGACTGGCCGTTGCCGAGGTCCGCGTCGATCCAAGGGATCAAGGAACCGGCCAGCGGGACGCCGAACTGTGTGGCGTCGATGCCGGAGCGCTGGTGCGCCAGGACCTTCCGGTCGATCTCCAGGATCGCCGACGCCGGGTCGTCCAGTTCGGAGCTCACCTCGGCGTTGAGGCTGCCGAACTGGTTCAGCAGCTCACGCATGTGGCGCGCCCCGCCGCCGGACGCCGCTTGGTATGTCATGGACGTGCCCCACTCGACGAGGTCGTTCTTGAACAGCCCGCCCAGCCCCATCAGCATGCAGGACACGGTGCAGTTGCCGCCGATGAAGTCCTTCACCCCGCCGGAGAGGCCGGCGTCGATGACGTCCCGGTTAATGGGGTCCAACACGATGATGGAGTCCTCATTCATGCGCAGCGTGGAGGCGGCATCGATCCAGAGGCCGTCCCAGCCGCGGCTGCGGAGCTCGCCGTGGACCTGCTTGGTGTAGTCGCCGCCCTGGGCGGTGACAATAATGGGCAGCTTCGCCAGCGCGTCGACGTCGAACGCGTCCTCGAGCTTGCCGGCCGCGCCTGCGGCAGCGCCGGCTATGGCCGGGGCGGCACCGCCCGCGTTCGAGGTGGAGAAGAAAACCGGGTTGATGGTGGCGAAGTCGCCCTCGTCCTGCATGCGCTGCATCAGGACGGAACCGACCATGCCACGCCAACCGACCAGGCCGACGGACGGGGTAGCTGCTGTAGTCATGGGCCCAGTTTAGACTTCACAGCCCGCCCGGCGCAGTCGGTTACGTCACGGGATTTATTCGCCGCGCGGCTCTTCCAGCAGTGCCGCCTTTCGCCGGCGCAGTGCAAAGACCGCTCCGAACGTGAAGACCTGGGTCACCACCACCAGCACGATCGCGCCCAGGATCTTGTTGCCGCCCAGGATCATGGTCAGCCCCACGATGGCCGAGAGCAACGCGAGCAGTGGCAGGAGCATGTACCCCAGGACAAAGAGGGTCTCGGGTTTTCGCAGCATTACTTGGCCTCCGTCCGGCGCCACAGCGTGATCCGGTAGCGGGTGCCGTTGGCCGAGGTCAGCCAGCCGTTGGCGGGGAGGCTGGCTGAGGCAGTCCAGTCGTAGCCGAGTTCGGGAGCGAAGGTGTCCCCTTCGGCAGTGGTGTCGATGGTGGTGACGACGGCGACGTCGGCAAGGTCCAGGGCCTGCGCGTAGATGCTTCCGCCGCCAATGATCCAGACCATCTCGTGGCCGGGCACGAACTGGGATTCGAGCAAGGCGTCGTCGAGCGAGGCGACCGCGACGGCGCCTTCCGCGCCGGGGGTGTCCCGCCAGGCGGCCTGGCGGGTGATGACGATGTTCGTCCGGCCGGGCAGCGGGCGGTACTTGTCCGGGAATGACTCCCAGGTCTTGCGTCCCATGATGACCGGATGGCCGGAGGTGAGGGTGCTGAAGTGCAACATGTCCTCGGGCAGGTGCCACGGCATGGCCCCGGCCTGGCCGATGACCCCGGCGCTGGTCTGGGCCCAGACCAGCCCCAGGCCGGTGGTGGACGCGCGGAGTTGCTCAGTGAAATCGCCGGGCTGCACGCCCGGGGTGTCTTTGCTCATACGGCTATCGGCGCCTTAATCGTCGGGTGGTGCTGGTAGCCGACCACCTCGAAGTCCTCGAGGGTGTAGTCGAAGATGGAGTCCGGCTTGCGGGTGATGTTCAGCTGGGGGTAGTCGTAGGGCTCGCGGGCGAGCTGCTTGAGGACCTGGTCCATGTGGTTGTCATAAATGTGGACATCCCCGCCGGTCCAGACGAATTCGCCCGGTTCCAGGCCGGTCTGCTGCGCGATCATGCGCGTCAGCAGGGCGTAGGACGCGATGTTGAACGGCACGCCCAGGAAGGTGTCCGCCGAGCGCTGGTACAGCTGGCAGGAGAGCTTGCCGTCGGCCACGTAGAACTGGAAGAACGCGTGGCACGGGGGCAGCGCCATGTCCTTGAGCTCGGAGACGTTCCAGGCCGAGACGATGTGCCGGCGCGAGTCCGGGTTGGACTTCAGGTTCTCGATCAGTTCGGCGATCTGGTCGATGTGGCCGCCGTCGGGCGTGGGCCAGGAGCGCCACTGGACGCCGTAGACGGGACCGAGCTCGCCGTCGGCGTCGGCCCATTCGTCCCAGATGGTGACGCCCTGGTCCTGCATCCATTTGACGTTCGTGTCGCCGCGGAGGAACCAGAGCAGCTCCACTGCCACGGACTTGAAGTGCACCCGCTTGGTGGTGATGAGCGGGAAGCTCTTGCTCAGGTCAAAGCGGAGCTGGCGACCAAAAACGCTGAGGGTGCCGGTTCCGGTGCGGTCCGATTTGTGCGTGCCGTGCTCAAGGACGTCGCGCAGGAGGTCTTCATAGGGCGTAGGAATGCTCACGGTTCCAGTCTAGAGGTCCGTTCCAGAGGTACCGTCAAAGGGCTTCGCAGTGTGAAGGGACCGCGGAGGATGGCCTCAGCCCTCTGGGACCTCAGTCGTCGAACGGCTTGAACCGCTCCACCGCAACCACTTTATGCTTGCTGCCGCGCGCCACATGGCAAACCACGATCTCGCCCGGTGCCAGGAACGGGTCCGAGGACGGCAGCAGATCCCGCAGCCGGGAGTTCATGTGCTTGGCGAGTTGCTTCAGGACCGTCGGCAGGGCCGGGCGGTGCGTACACACGGCCACGGCCCGCTGCTTGTCGAACAGCGCCTCGACGACGGCGGCCGTCTTCTGCGGGCTGCGGCCGTGCCGGTGCTCGGTGAGGGCCTCGTTAAGCTTCACCTTAGCGTCGGCCGCCTTGGCGTACGGTGCGATGGTGGCCACGCACCGCAGCCACGGGCTTGAAACGATCCGCGCGGGCTTCCACGCCTGCAGGAGCCGCCCCACCGCCTGTGCCTGCCGCATGCCGGTAGCGGCCAGCGGGCGCTCCCCCTCGGCCTTGGACCACGAAGAGCGGGGCTTCGCCTTCGCGTGGCGCACGATCAGCAGCGGCCAGGTCTCCAGTTCCCCGCGGTCGTGCGCGTTCACAAGGTGCTGCAGCGGCTCGATGTCGCTCGGGTTGCTCAGGAGCCGGGCGGCCTTCTCGGGCGGGCACCACATGACGCTGTCGACTTCAGTGCCGTCCGGCAGCAAGGCAGCGCCGTCGACGTCGACCGCCCAGTAGTGGACCACCTTCAGCCCGGCAGGCACGTGGTAGTGGATGGGCGGAAGCGGGATCCCCAGGGGCGCGATGAGCCCGATCTCCTCCTCCACCTCGCGGACGGCGCACTCAGGGATGGTCTCGCCGGGGTCGATCTTGCCCTTCGGCCAAGACCAGTCGTCATACCGCGGGCGGTGAATCAGCAGGACTTCGAGCTGGTCCTTGGTGGCCGAATTGAGGCGCCACGGGATGGCTCCTGCCGCCGTGACGGCAACCTCTTCGCCGGGATGGTCAGCCTGGTCCTCAACCAGTGCATCGCTGCTCACACTCACGATCCCTACCGCAGGCTGGTCGAGCGCTGGCGCGAGCGGGAAGCGAGCAGCCAGGACTGGACGTCCTGAAGGTTCTGGCCGTCTTCTGCCAGATGGTGGCGGGTCCATTCTCCCTGCTTGTCCAAATGCCAGCTGGCGGTTTCGGGCACCGTGTAGCGGTTGAGCAAATCCAGGACATAGCTCGTGTCGTCGCCGCTCGTCAGCTGCACGAGGGCCTCCACCCGGCGGTCGAGGTTGCGGTGCATCATGTCGGCCGAGCCGATGTAGACCACCGGGTCGCCGGCATTGGCGAAGGCGAAGACGCGGGAGTGCTCCAGGAAGCGGCCCAGCACGGAGCGGACCGTGATGTTCTCGCTCAGGCCGGGAACGCCGGGCCGCAGGGAGCAGATGCCGCGGACAATGACGTCCACCTGCACCCCGGCCTGGGACGCGCGGTACAGGGAGTCGATGATGGCCTCGTCCACCATCGAATTGACCTTGATCTGGACACGGGCGGCGATGCCGGCGCGGGCGTTCCTGATCTCGGTCTCGATCCTGTCGATCAGCCCGGACCGCACCGAGCGCGGCGCCACCAGCAGCCTCTTGAACGTGGACTTCGGCGCGTAGCCGGAGAGCTGGTTGAACAGCTTCGAAAGGTCTTCGCCGACCTGTTCGTTCGCCGTCAGCAGGCCCAGGTCCTCGTAGTAGCGGGCCGTGCGCGGGTGGTAGTTGCCGGTGCCGATGTGGCAGTAGCGGCGCAGGCCGTCCACTTCCTGGCGGACCACGAGGGAGAGCTTGCAGTGGGTCTTGAGGCCCACGATGCCGTACACCACATGGACGCCGGCCTGTTCCAGTTTCCGGGCCCAGGAGATGTTGGCCTGCTCATCGAAGCGGGCCTTGATCTCCACGAGGGCCAGGACCTGCTTGCCGGCCTCGGCGGCGTCAATCAGTGCATCGACAATCGGGGAGTCCCCGGAGGTGCGGTACAGGGTCTGCTTGATGGCCTGGACCTTCGGATCCGCGGCCGCCTGTTCCAGGAACGCCTGGACGGACGTGGAGAACGAATCGTACGGGTGGTGCAGGAGGATGTCCCGGCGCCGCATGGCGGCAAAGACGTTGGCCGCCTTGGAGGTTTCCGATTCGTTGAGGTACCGCGAGGTGTGCGGGACGTGCTTGGGGTAGTGCAGGTCCGCCCGGTCGATCCCGGCAATCACCGAGAGCCCGCGCAGGTCCAGCGGTGCCGGGACGGAGTAGACCTCGGATTCCTCGACGCCGAGCTCGCGGATCAGCAGGGCACGGATGTTCGGGTTGATGTCATTGGTGACCTCGAGCCGGACGGGCGGGCCGAACCGGCGGCGCAGGAGTTCCTTCTCCAATGCCTGCAGGAGGTTCTCGGCGTCGTCCTCTTCGACCTCGACGTCCTCGTTGCGGGTCACGCGGAAGATGTGGTGCTCCAGGACCTCCATGCCGGCGAACAGCTGGTCCAGGTGCACGGCGATCACTTCTTCAAGCGCGATGAACCGTGCCACCCGCCCGGGGACGGAGCCGGCGCGGGCGCCGTCGATGGAGATCAGGCGCGGGAGCTGGTCAGGGACCTTGACACGGGCGAAGAGCTCCTTGTCGCTGACCGGGTTGCGGACCACCACGGCGAGGTTCAGGGACAGCCCGGAGATGTAGGGGAACGGGTGCGCCGGGTCCACGGCCAGCGGGGTCAGGATCGGGAAGACCTTTTCCGCGAACATGGCGCTGAGCTGATCCTTGGCCTGCGAGTCGAGCTCATCCCAGTGCATGAGGTGGATGTGCTCGTACGCAAGGGCTGGACGGATCTGTTCGGCGTAGACCCGGGCGTGGCGCTGCTGCAGCCGGTGGGCCTCCTCGCCGATCTGCTCCAAAACCTGCATGGGGCTCAGCCCGGCAGGAGAGGGGACCGCGAGGCCCGTGGCGATCCGTCGCTTCAGCCCGGCCACCCGGACCATGAAGAACTCGTCCAGGTTGGAGGCAAAGATGGACAGGAAGCTGACCCGCTCCAGCAGGTACAGGTTGGGGTCCTCTGCCAGTTCCAGGACCCGGGCGTTGAAGGCGAGCCAGCTCAGCTCCCGGTCCAGGAACCGGTCGGGGCGGATGTCGCCTTCCGGCTCCAGGTTCGGCGCGAACTCCGGAATGTCGATCCGGTCCTGGGTGGCGCGTGAAGCCGGCACTTCGGAGGAGCCAAAGCGCGCACGTACGGGACGCGCCCGCAATTCCGGCGTTGCTGGTTCAGACGTGGATGTCCGGGCGGTATCCCGTGGCATGGGGTCTCCTCAATGCTGGCGCGATGTAGCTTCAACCTTACAAGCAATCATGGCCAGATGACCCCAGATTTCGGCCTGGTCGGAGCGGTCATCCGCCGATTTGACTAACGCCGTCCGGCGCGGGGGTGGCGGCCGGTGACTGCTGCTGCGGCAGCGGCGCGTACATGACGTCGACATCCCAGCGGGTGAATCCGAGCCGGCGGTAGAGGGCGACGGCGGGCGCGTTGTCGGCGTCGACGTAGAGCATGACCGCCCGGAGCCCGAGGTCCTGCAGATGCCTGATGCCGGCGACGGTGAGGGCTTTGCCCAGTCCGGAGCCCTGGGCATCCGGGGTCACGCCCACGACATAGACCTCGCCGATCGCGGGGTGATCGCCGTGCCGGGGGTGCACCTTGGTCCAGTGGAACCCCAGGAACCGGTCCGCCGCGTCCACGGCCAGCAGGAAGCCTGCGGGATCAAACCAGGGTTCGGCCATCCGGGCGTCGAGATCGGCGCGCGTCATGTTGCCCTGCTCCGGGTGGTGGGCGAAGGCGGCCTTGTTTGCGGCCAGCCAGGCGTCCTCGTCCCGGCCGGGCACGAAGGTGCGGAGCTGTACGCCCGCCGGGAGCTGGAGCTCCGGCAAGGCCGCCGCTGCCGTCATCAGCCGCATTTTCCACAGCTCGCGGACGGCACCGTAGCCGTAGCGGGCCGCTAGGTCCGCCGCGGCCTCGTGGTTTCCGTGGGACCAGGCTTTCAGGCCGGCGAAGCCGCGGACGCTTTTCAGTTCGCCCACCAGGCGGCCGCCCACGCCCTGGTTGCGGTAGCTGGGGTGGACGGCGATCTCAAGGACCCCGGTGCCGTCGGGCTCCTCGATGACGACGGCGACGCCGGCGAGGTCCTGCGCCGACGCGGGATCCAACTTATCGTCAGGGGCGTAGAGGGCCAGGGCCAATACCGAATGCTCGCCCGCGTCGGCGGCGCGCAGCGTGACAAGGGTTTGTTCGGACAGCGGCGGATTGCCGTCAGACTCCTCCGCCGCGCCGACCAGGGCGGCGACGTCCCGCAGCAGCCTGCCGTCCGCCTTTCCTTTGACGGCAAGTACGGGCCAGTTTTCCGGGTGCGCAGGGCTCATGAGGCAAGGTTATCGGGTGCATCGCTGTCAGCGGCCGATTTTGTTGAACTCAGAACGGCGGCGTATAGTCATTATCTCGTCCGGCGTTGAGCCAGATGCGAGGGGGATCCACCACTGGGGTGGCCTCGATACGTTCGACCCGTATGTCCTCCACTGAGAACAGTTATTGAGAAGATTTTGCGCCGATGAATCGGTGTACGACGAAGGCCCCGGACTCTGGAATCCAGAGTCCGGGGCCTTCTGCGTTCAGTGCTTCTGTTTCACTGCTTCTGCGTTCGGGCGGCCGTGGTGCGCTCAGGCCTCGGTGAGTTCGTCCTCGGTCTGGCGGACCAGGGTCAGGCGGTAGCCGACGTTGCGGACGGTGCTGATCAGGTTCTCGTGGTCGGCGCCCAGTTTGGCCCGCAGCCGCCGGACGTGGACGTCCACGGTGCGGGTGCCGCCATAGTAGTCGTAGCCCCAGACTTCGGTGAGCAGCTGCTGGCGGGTGAACACCCTGCCTGGGTGCTGGGCCAGGTATTTCAGCAGTTCAAATTCCTTGAAGGTCAGGTTGAGCGCGGCGCCGTTGACCCGTGCGGTGTAGCTGGCCTCGTCAATCACGACGCCGGCGGCCCGGATTTCGGTCGGCACGTCATCCTTCTCCGGAACGGCGCGCGCGACGCCGAGACGGATCCTGGCTTCGACTTCTGCGGGGCCCGCGGATTCCAGGATGATGTCGTCCACGGCCCACGCCGAGGAGACGGCAGCCATGCCGCCCTCGGTGAGAATAAGCATCAGCGGGGCGCTGAGGCCGGTGGCCTTGAGCAGCTGGGTGAGGGAACGTGCGCCGACCAGATCCTTGCGGGCATCCAGCAGGACGATGTCGCAGGGGTCGGTCTCGAGCAGGGCAGTGGGCTCGGCCGGAAGGATGTGCACCCGGTGGTTCAGCAGTTCCAGAGCAGGCAGGACGTCCACGGATGTTCCGGTGCTGTTCGTCAATAGCAGGATGTGCGACATTGTTCCTCCAAGGGGTGTCCGCGCATCGTTGGGCGTCTTGTTGCTGATCCCGAGTATACCTAAAGGCCCCATTCCGGCCATGGTCCCGTCACCTCCGGCCACTGCTTTTGCGACACATATCGTTCATATAAGGCAGGATTGAACCGTCAGGGCCCGCGGCCCGTTGAAATTGAGCCGAGTCGAATTGGGGTCCGCAGTGAGCGAAGGTACGAACCAGGGTGGGTCTGCCGATGGCGAGTAGACAGTGAAGCCGTGGAGCGTCGGGATCATCGGCCTGGCCGGTCTCGCGGCCATTGTGGCCGGCGCCTATTCCTCGCCTGAGGTCCTCCTGGCCGTCGCGGCCCTCGTCGCCGCCGGCATCGGTATCGGCTGGCCCTACTTTCTCGGCATCCCCGCAAAGAAGACCCTCGCGGCCTTGATTGGCCTGCCCGGCGTGGGGTCGGCGGTGGCTGCGACCTATCTTCCGGCTCCCGGCTTCCTGGACTGGACGCCGTCGTTCATGGCGGTGGGGGTCATGGCAATCTTCGTCATGCAGCTGATCCGGGGCACCGGGCAGGCCCAGCGCCTCGAATCAACCCTGGGGTCGTGCTCGGGTGTCCTGCTGTCCTGCCTCGGCGCCGGCTGGATTGCGAGCTCGCGCTTCAACGGAGTCCGCGAAATGATCCTCGTGGCCGCCGTCAGCGCGGCCATCGCCCTGATGGCGGGGCTGATCCGCTGGCCTGACCGGATCGTGGCGCCGCTGGGCATCGTGAGCGCGGGCCTCGCCGGGCCGCTGGCCGGCCTGGTCTTCTCCGACATTGCCGTGCTTCCGGCCGCCCTCGCCGGCGTCGTGGTGGGCGCTGTGCTGGTGAGTTTCCGCCGCCTCGTCATCCTCAGCGGTGAGAGCTTGAACGTTTTGGCGGCCGTGGGCATGGGGCTGGGGCCGGTGGCGGCGGTCGGTTCCCTGGCCTACTTCATAGACAAACTACTCATCTACTAAGGGTTAGGATGGCATCATGTCCGTACTTGCATATGAGATCTTTTTCCTTGTCCTGCTTGGCGTGGCCAGCCTGTCCATGGCGTGGTTTGCCGGCTTTGTCGTGTACCGCCTCTTCAAAGGCCAGAAGTAACACGTCCCAGACCCCGTAGCTTCCAGAGGTAGACGCTGTGCCGATTGAAATCCCTACTGATCTGACCCCCGAAATCGTCCCGCTGTCCTGGCTCATTGGTGAGTGGGAGGGCCGCGGCCGGCTGGGGGCCGGGGACGAAGACTCCGAGCACTTCCTGCAACACGTCTCGTTTACGCATAACGGCCTGCCGTACCTGCAGTACCGCGCCGAGAGCTGGCTGACCGACGACGAGGGCACCAAGCTGCGTCCCCTGACCGTCGAGACCGGCTTCTGGGCCCTCGAGCGTAAGCAGCGCGAGGAGGACGGCGGCCCCGGGCTGATCCCGGCGGACATCGTCCCCGTGCTCAGGAGCGCCGACGAGGTCGAGGCCCTGCGCAACAGCGACGGCGGCTTCGACATCTCGGTCTCCATCGCCCACCCCGGCGGGATCTCGGAGCTGTACTACGGTCAGATCAAGGGACCCCAGATCCAGCTCAGCACCGACATGGTGATGCGCGGCAGCCACTCCAAGGAGTACACGGCAGCCACCCGGATCTTCGGACTCGTTGAAGGGAACCTGCTGTGGCGCTGGGACGTGGCCACCGGCAAGGGTTCGACGTCGGGCGGCGGCCTGGAGGCCCACGCATCGGCCATCCTCGCCAAAGTACGCTAAAGGCGCGGTCTCACTGATTTTTCCGTTGTCAGCTTCGACCCAGGAGAAATGCCGTGAACGACGAAGTCACCAGTACCGTCACCAGCGCCGACGCCGGTAACACCAGCTACGCCGACCTCAAGGCCGTGTACTTCAACGGCACCCTCAAGAAGTCCCCGGACGTGTCCAACACCCAGGGCCTGATCGACGTCAGCCGCCGGATCATGGAGAAGCAGGGCGTCACCACCCGGGTGATCCGCACGGTGGACCATGACATCGCCAGCGGCGTCTACCCGGACATGCGCGAACACGGCTGGGCCACGGATGAATGGCCGGAGCTGTACCCGGCCGTCCTGGAAGCGGACATCGTCGTCGTCGCCGGGCCTATCTGGCTGGGGGACAACTCCTCGCAGACCAAGAAACTCATCGAACGGCTCTACGCCCACTCCGGGCAGCTCAACGCGAAGGGCCAGTGGGCCTTTTACCCGAAGGTGGGCGGCTGCCTCATCACCGGCAATGAGGACGGGATCAAGCATTGCGCCATGAACGTCCTGTACAGCCTCCAGCACATCGGCTTCACGATCCCTCCGCAGGCCGACGCCGGATGGATCGGCCCCGTCGGGCCAGGACCGAGCTATCTGGACGAGGGGTCCGGGGGCCCGGAGAGCGATTTCACCAACCGCAACACCACGTTCATGGCCTGGAACCTGCTGCACCTGGCCCGGACACTCAAGGACGCCGGCGGCATTCCCGCCTACGGGAACCTCCCCGAAGCCTGGAAAGCCGGCACCCGCTTCGATTTTGAAAATCCGGAATACCGCTAGGGCCGGCCGGCCCCACAGTCCGACAAAGCCCCGGTCAGCCCCGACGGTCCGGGCCGGGCCGGAATACGCGCAGAGCTGAAGGACGTTCCTTCAATATGACTATCAAGAGCCCCCTGTTGTCGCGCCCCGCCGCGGTTGAGGCCAGCGGTGCCGACGCCGGCGTCGCCGCCCACTACGGCGAGCCGCTCCGGGAGCAGCGGGCGCTGGCCGCCGGCGCCGCCGTCGTCGATCTCTCACAGCCGCGGCGTGGTGACTGTCAGCGGACCGGACCGCCTGAGCTGGCTCAACACGCTTTCCTCCCAGCAACTCACCTCCCTGGCGCCCGGCCAGTCCACTGAACTGCTGCTGCTGAGCGTCCAGGGCAGGATCGAGTTTGACGCCCGGGTGGTGGACGACGGCGAAACCACCTGGCTGATCGTCGAAGGAGCCGAGGCCGGCCCGCTCGCCGAATGGCTGAACAGGATGAAATTCATGCTCCGGGTCGAGATCGCCGATGTCTCCGCGGACTGGGCCGTGCTCGGTTCTACCCGACGCATCCCGGAGTGGTCGGCGCTGCAGCGTCTGGGAAGATCCCTGGCCCCATGTCGGTGCCGGCAGGCTACTCGTACGCCGTAGTGGGAGAGGACGCCCACCCCGGACTGGAGCGGCCGTGGTTCGAGTACCTCGTGCCCGCCGACTGATCTGCTCGAGACGGTGGGGGAGCAGGCCCTCGCCGGCACCATGGCGTGCCGAAGCGCTGCGGATCGCCGCATGGCGTCCCCGGTGGGGCGCGGAAACCGACGACAAGACCATCCCGCACGAGCTCGACCTCCTCCGCACGGCCGTGCATCTGGCCAAGGGCTGCTACAAGGGCCAGGAAACGGTCGCCCGCGTCCACAACCTAGGACACCCGCCGCGGCGGCTCGTGTTCCTCCAGCTCGACGGCTCGCAGCACACCCTGCCCGCGGCGGGCAGCGAGGTGCGCGTCGGCGACCGGAAGGTGGGCGCCGTGACTTCCGTGGCGCAGCACTACGAAATGGGCCCCGTGGCGCTGGCCGTCATCAAGCGCTCGGTCGCCCCCGACGAGATCCTGACCGTTGTCGACGGTGACGAGCCTTACGCCGCGGCCCAGGAACTCATTGTGGCTCCCGACGCCGGCCAAGTGGTCGGCCGCCAGACCGGCTTCCTGCGGGGCACCCGATGAGCGGCGAGTCTCCCATGAACGGTTCCGCTGGCCCGAGGGTTTCCTCCGTGTCGCCTCGGACAGCGCGGCGCCCACGGGTCCGACGACGAGACGCTGGCGCTGGCCCACAAGCTGTTCGACGCCGCCCGGGAGGGCAACTCCGCGCTGCTGGGCAGCTACCTGGCCGCAGGCGCCCCGGCCACGCTGACCAATTCCTCCGGCGACTCACTCGTCATGCTGGCGGCCTATCACGGTCATGCCGGCACCGTCCGGCTGATCCTGGACCACGGCGGCGACGCCAACACGCCCAATGACCGCGGCCAGACGCCGCTTGCCGGCGCTGTCTTCAAGGGCTACACGGATGTGGTGCGGGTGCTGGTGGAGGCAGGGGCCGACCCCGACGCCGGTACCCCCTCCGCGCGCGCCGCGGCTCAGATGTTCGCCCGCACGGAGATCCTGGCCCTGCTGGGCTGACCAAACCGGTCCGGGCCCAGGTGAGGCCCGCCGGCGCGGCTGCGGCGCGGCCGGCCCATATAGGATGGCCGGGGGACTGGACGGGTCAATTGCGCCCAAATACTCCACGTGGAATAATCCTCCGTGGAGTAATCCCCTCTAAGACCGAAGAGGACACCGCATCATGGCCCGGGCAACCGCACTGACACCGCTGGGTGTCGCCGCACTCTCCCTGCTCGTGGAGGAACCGATGCATCCGTACGAGATGTACCAGCTCCTGATCGCCCGGCACGAGGACCGGCTGGTCAAGGTCCGGCCGGGAACTCTTTACCACGCCGTCGGGCGGCTCGAAGAGCAGGGCCTCGTCGCGGCGACCGGAACGGACCGGGGCGGCAACCGTCCGGAACGCACCACATACACCATCTCGGCAGCGGGACGTGAAGCGTTCACCCAGTGGCTACAGGACATGCTCGCCACCCCGGTCAACGAATACCCGTCGTTCCCGCTGGCCGTCTCCGAGGCCTACAACCTGCCGGCCGGCGTCGTCGTCGAACTCCTCGACCGCCGCCTCCAGGAGCTGCAGCAGCAACTCGACTTCCTGGCCTCCGGGGAGGAACTGCTTAAGAAGAAGGGCGTGGAGCGCAAGTACTGGATCGATGTCCAGTACCAGCAGAGCATGCTGCAGGCCCAGATCGCCTGGATCCGCGGCCTTCAGGACCAGCTCCGGTCCGGCGAACTGCCGTGGTAAAGCCTTCGCGGGACCCGGTAAACCCCCGGTCCTAAGCCCGGCCGCCGCAACATCGACCATCCAGCTTTCAGCATCCAGAATTCAGCACAGCCCCTAAGGAACCGCATGGAAAACGTAGCCCGGCCATGGCCGGCACTCTGGTCCCTGGTGATCGGCTTCTTCATGATCCTGATCGACACCACCATCGTCTCGGTGGCCAACCCCAGCATCATGGAGGGCCTCAACACCGACATCAACTCGGTCATCTGGGTGACCAGCGCCTACCTGCTCGCCTATGCCGTGCCGCTGCTGATCACTGGCCGGCTCGGGGACCGCTTCGGGCCGAAGAAGCTCTACCTGTCCGGGCTTGTCGTCTTCACCATGGCATCGCTGTGGTGCGGCCTCTCCGGCGACGTCCAGACCCTTATTGCGGCCCGCGTGGTCCAGGGCCTCGGCGCTGCCATGATGACGCCCCAGACCATGGCCGTGATTACGCGGATCTTCCCCCCGGACCGGCGCGGAGCGGCCATGGGCATCTGGGGTGCCACGGCCGGACTCGCCACCCTGGTCGGTCCGATTCTCGGCGGCCTGCTGGTGGACGGCCTCGGCTGGGAGTGGATCTTCTTCATCAACGTCCCCGTCGGGATTGCCGGCTTCATCCTTGCCCAGCGTTTCGTCCCTTCGCTGAGCACGCACCCGCACAAGTTCGACATCCCCGGCGTGCTGCTCAGCGCCGTCGGCCTTTTCCTCCTGGTCTTCGGCATCCAGGAGGGCGAGACGTACGACTGGGGCACCATCGCCGGCCCCATCACCGTCTGGGGCCTGATCATCAGCGGCATCGCCGTGCTGGTTGTCTTTGTCCTGTGGCAGCGGTTCAACAAGGGCGAACCCCTGCTGCCGCTGTCCCTGTTCAAGGACCGGAACTTCTCGCTCGCCAACATTGCGATCACGACGGTGGGCTTCACCGTCACGGCGTTCGGCCTGCCGCTGATCTTCTATTACCAGATTGTCCGCGGCCTGACCCCCACCCAGTCGGCGCTCATGATGGTGCCGATGGCGATCATCTCCGGCGGCCTCGCCCCCGTCGTCGGCCGGATCATCGACAGGGTCAACCCGAAATTCATCGCCGCGACGGGCCTGGTGCTGATGTCCGTGGCGCTGTTCTGGAACGCCCTGCTCATGCACCCCGACACCCCCCTCTGGCTGTTCCTGCTTCCGAGCGCCGTGCTGGGCTTCGCGAATGCAGGCATCTGGGCGCCGCTGAGCTCCACCGCCACGCGCAACCTGCCGCCGCGGCAGGCCGGAGCCGGTTCGGGGGTCTACAACACGACGCGACAGATCGGTGCCGTACTCGGCAGCGCCGCCATCGCCGTCCTCATCCAGGCCCGGCTGGCGGCCGAACTCCCGGCCCAGCCCGGGGCGAACGCGGACGCCAGCCCCATGGGCTTCGGCGGGGCGCTCCCCGAGGCGCTCCATGCGGGATTCTCGACGGCGATGGGCCAGTCCATCCTGCTGCCGGCGGCGGTCATCCTGCTCGGCGCTGCCGTGGCGCTCTTCTTCGCCAAGCCCAAAGCCGTCCAAGGCTGGGGTGCGCCCGTGCCAGCCGCCGGGGTCACGGCTTCAGATGCTGTTGCGGAAAGAAGCGCCGCTACTTCCGCTGCGGGTACCGGCGCGGACACCGACAGAGCGGCCGCAGAGCGCGGCCAGCGCTAGCCAGGGGGCATCCGGATCAGCCCAGCAGCACGCTGGTCTGGATGCCGCCCGCGGAGAAACCCAGGCTCCTGGCCAACGCCAGTGACCCCTTGTTGCTGACCTCGGAGCGCCACTGCAGCGTCAGTCCGGCGGCGAGCGCCTCGTGGGCGGCTATCGAACCGGCCAGTTTGCCCAGCCCGCGGCGCCGCCACTCCGGCGCGACCAGCACGCCCAGATGGGCGAGGAGCCCTTCCCATTCGGTGTACGCCCCGCAGGCCACAGGCGTCCGCCGGCCGTCTTCCAGATGCATGACCGTGAAGCGGTGTTCAAGGTCCCCGAGGCCCACCTCGTTGACGTCATCGGGCGGGCAGAACGACTCGAGTTCGATCGCTTCCGGGTTCCCGTGCGAGACGGTCAGCTCTTCCGAGGGCTGCTGCAGGGGCAGGTCGTCGGCGAAGAAAAGTGCTGCGGCGCCCAGCCCGTGGCCGCCGTGCGCGCGGGAGATGGTCAGCAACGTCACGTGCTGGGCAAGTTCCTCGTCGGAGAGGCCGACGGCGGCGTCCAGCGCCCATTGCGGGCCCACCAGGGCGGAATTGCCGAACAGGCGGACGAACTCCACGGACCGGGCTGCATCGTCGGCCCGGGTGAGCCGCACACCCGCGGCGGCGGCGAAAGCGCCGTCGTCGAACCCCAAACGGCGTGCCCACGCTAACTGGACAATTTCAGCGGAACCGGGCTCAAGAGTCATGAACCAACCCTACCCACCGCGGGCCGGAGGTTCCGCCCGCGCCGGGCCCGGCTGCACGCCTCCCAGCCGAGGAGTCCGCCCAGCCGGCGGCTTAGCCGGAGAGGCGGCTTGGCCGAGGAGGGCGCTTAGCCGAAGAGGACGGCGGCCTCGTCGTAGCGGCTCTGCGGTACGGACTTGAGGTTCCCGAGCGCGGCGTCGAAGCCGACGTGCACGATGTCCGTGCCGTGCAGCGAGACCATGGTGCCCCAGCGCTGGTCCACCACCGAATCGATGGCCGCCATGCCCAGACGGGTGGCCAGGACACGGTCGAAGGCCGTGGGGACGCCGCCGCGCTGAATGTGGCCAAGGACCGTGGCACGGGTCTCGATGCCGGTGCGAGCCTCGAGCTCGGGCGCCAGCATTTCGGCGATGCCGCCGAGGCGGGGGCGGCCGAAGGTGTCCAGGCCGCGCTCCGAGTGCGGGGATTCCTGGCCTTCGGGCACGAAGCCCTCGGCGACCACAAGCAGTGGCGCGCGGCCGCGGTCGTGGGCGGAGACCACCCACTCGGCGATCTGTTCCATGGAGGCCTTTTGCTCCGGGATCAGGATGGCGTGGGCGCCTGAGGCCATGCCGGCGTGCAGGGCGATCCAGCCCACGTGGCGGCCCATGACCTCGGCGATCATGCAGCGGTGGTGGGACTCTCCGGTGGTGCGCAGCCGGTCGATTGCCTCGGTGGCGATTTCCACGGCAGTGTCGAAGCCGAAGGTGTAGTCCGTGGCGTCAAGATCGTTGTCCACCGTCTTGGGCACGCCCACGATCTTGAGGCCGGCGTCGGTGAGCCGCTTGGCGGCGGCCAGGGTGCCTTCGCCGCCGATGGCGATAATGGCGTCGATCCCGAGCCGGTCCATGTTGGCCTTGATGACCTCGGGTCCGCCGCCGTTCTCAAACGGGTTGGTGCGGGAGGTGCCGAGGATGGTGCCGCCCTGTTTGGCGATGCCTCGGACCATGGTGCGGGGAATCTCCACGATGTCGCCCTCGACAACGCCGCGCCAGCCGTCCCGGAATCCTACGAACTGCTGGCCGTGGACCGCGATCCCCTTGAGGACGGCGCCACGGATGACCGCGTTCAGTCCGGGGCAGTCTCCGCCGCTGGTGAGGATTCCAATTTTCATATGCTGGCTCAAATCCTGGTTTGAAGGGGTACAGGCAGAGCGCCACGCTGAGCTCAACCTAGAGTCTAGTGGCGAGTGTGGGGCAGGACACAAACGGTTACACAAGCGTGCCCCCGCCGTGTAGGCGGGGGCACTTCGCGCTGCGGTGCGGACGTCAGGGCCGGGAGGACCGCTTCGAGAGGAAGCTTTCCAGGATGATGACGTTGCGCTGGTCCGGAAGGAGCAGCCACGCCGCGATGTAGAGCACGAACGCCGGTCCGGGCAGCAGGCTCAGGAGCAGGTAGGCGATCCGGACATAGGCCACATCCACGTTCAGTTTCGCGGCGATCCCGCCGCAGACGCCGCCAAGCCAGCGCTGCGGACCACGTTTCAGGTCAAAACCCCTGACGGTGCTGAAGAACTTTTCCATGGTTCAAGACTTCCCTCTCGAAGGTTCTTTGTCACGCCGGCGAGCCGAGAGCAGCCCGCCGACAATCAGCGCGGCCCCCGCCCCGATCATCAGGCCGATCAGGACATAGGTGCCGTTGAGGGCCACGAAGCCGAGCCGGGAAACGATGATCAGCGCGGCCAGCGCCACCACCGTCAGCCCCCAGACCACTGTGCCCACCCGGGCGGGAGAACCCGTCGGTTCCAGGTCCTGATCGGCGGCGGCCCGGGAGTCGTCAAAGCTGCTCATGTCAGTTGCCTTCCTTGATGGTCACGTTGCTGACGGTGCCGGAGATCTGCAGGACCAGCCGGGCGCCGGGTTTGGAGGTGTTGTAGTCGCTCTGCTGGTTCATCATGCCGCCACGGTCCTGGTTGCGTTCATGGAGGTTCCCCATGGTCATGTCGGCCTGGATTTGCACGGGGACGGTGTTCGGGATTACGACGGTCACGTTGCTGGCCGTCGCGTCGATCGGAACCACGACGTCGGTGCTCAGCGGCGGATTCAGCGGCAGCTTGGTCAGGTCCACCGTTCCTTGGCCGCCGGTGATCTCGAAGCCGCCGCGTGCCTGTTCAATGCTGGCGGGTGTCCAGTCCGCATTTTGGAACCGGAACCTGTCGCCCTGAGGGACCACGCTGAAGATTCCGCCGATCAGAAGCGCCACGACGGCGAAGAAACCGAGGATCCCCGAGGTCCGGCCCCGCAGCCCTGCCAGCAGGATTCCAAGACCCAGGATGGCGGCGGCAATCGCCCAGACCAGCGCGTTGCCGGCGTCGCCGAGGTCGATCACGTTGGCGGCGTCAAGGGCTTTGATGCCGCCGCCCACCAGGAGGGCGGAGCCGACCGTAATGGCGACGGCCGGAGTGCCCGGGCCGGGGTTGCGCGGCGCGGCTGCAGGAGGCGGAGTGTCTCCGGGGCCCGGGCCATATCCGCCCGGGGGAACCGGACCGGGCGGCACTGGGGCCGGACGGCGGGGGCGGACCCCAGGCCGGGCCGGCGCCGAAGACGCCGGAGCCGTTGACGGGCTGGCCGTAGGCCGGGCCCTCCTGCGGGAAGTCCTCGGGGGACTGCTTCCCGGCGCCGGCGGGTGCGGTGGCCGCAAAGGCTGCGGTGCCGGCCGGGCTGCTGGAGTCGTAACGCGATGGCATGGGAATCGTTCCGTTCCGGGTCTTGTTGCGTTGGGTCAGGTAGTAGATGAGGTATATGGCCCCGCCCACCCAGAAGACAGTCCAGATGAACGCGCCAAGGCCGTAGCGGTCCCAGCCCCAGACGCCGGTGCCCAGGCTGGGGAAACCGATAACCGAGGTAATGAGGGCTCCGGTCATGCCCGAAGTCCACCGGCCCGCGGCGGCCTCCTGGACGTGAATGCGGCCGTCAGGTTCCGGCAGCAGCGCCCAGGCGATGCCGTAGACGAGCACGCCAACTCCGGCGAAAATGGTCAGGACAATCAGGACACCGCGAATGATCAGGGGGTCGACGCCGAGCCTTTGGGCTATGCCGCTGGCCACGCCGCCGATCCAGCGGTCGCGTCCGCGGTAGATGCCCTGCCCGCGGATCCAGTCGAAGAAATTCTGCGGGCTGGCGGGCGGGCAACTGCCCGTCCGGCCCCGGCACGCCCTGGCCTGGCACGCCCCGGGGCGGTGCTGCACCATCGTTCGGCGCGGCGGAGTAGGGGCCGTCCGGGTCGCCGGGCTGGTACAGCCGCGGCGGCTGCCCGTCGGCTGGAGGCGTCGGCCTGAGCAGAGCCGGCCGGAGCGGCGTCGGCCTGGCCCTCAGCTGGAAGTTCTGTGCCGGGTCGGTCCGTGGACGGCAGGTCTGCGGAGGACCGGTCTTCATCTGGGTGTGGAGTGTGCGGGTTCATACTTCGATCCTTCCCGTACGCGGCGCCGGGCTCTACTGGGGAACACCCTGAACGGTCCCTGAGCGGTCCCTGGTTGGGCCTCCAAACGCGTCCGGGGAACCCGGATCCGTGCTTGGATTGAGGCATGACAACCGCGCCCGTCCGCCCGCCGCTGGTCCGCAGCAGCGACCGCGTGATTGCCGGCGTGTGCGCAGGCCTCGCCAACCACCTGGGTTGGCCGGTGCACATGGTCAGAATCGGCATGGCAGTGGCTGCGCTCGCCGGCGGCGCCGGCGTGGCGTTCTACGCGTGGCTATGGATCATGGTCCCCACAGCAGATGAAAGCGCCCGGCGGAACGCCCGACGCCCGGCGTCCCCGATCGCCCCGGCAGTCAGCGCCCTCGACGCCCCGGGCAGATCCTGCGGCCCTCGGCACGCCCGGATTCCCCGGTGCGCCGGTGGCCCCCGGAACCCGAGGCGCCGCCGGAACCCCGGGTGCGGGAGGGACCCCGACGCAGGCGTTGTGGCGGTCCAGGGTTCCGGGTATGCCGTTCGGCAAGGAAATCCTGCTGGGCGCCGGCCTGTTGCTGGCCGCGGGGATCCTGATCGCCCGGCTCCTCGGCGTTGACGTGCCGCTGGGCACCCTGATCCCGGTCGCGGCGATCCTGGGCGGCGCCGCGATCGCCTGGATGCAACTGGACGAGACCCGCCGGGCCGGCCTCGTGGACAAGACCAAGGCGGACCAGGCCGGCGGCTGGGCCCGCCTCGCGGCCGGGCTCGCCCTCGTGGTGGCCGGCGTGCTGGTGATGGTGTCCGGCTCGGGCTCCTGGGAACAGACGTGGCTCGCGCTCCTGGCCTCGGTGGCGGTCCTCGGCGGAGTGGCCCTGGTGCTGCTGCCGTGGGGGCTGAAGTTCTGGCGGGACCTGGAAGCCGAGCGGGCGGGGCGTGTGCGCGCCACCGAGCGTGCCGAGATCGCCGCCCACCTCCATGACTCCGTCCTCCAGACCCTCGCCCTCATCCAGCGCCGTGCCGCCAACGAGCACGACGTCATCCGGTTGGCCCGCGCCCAGGAGCGCGAGCTGCGGGGATGGCTGTACCGGGACGCCGGCAAGGAATCCGGCCAGCTGTCCGAAGGCATCAAGGCCGCCGCCGCCGAGGTCGAAGACGCACTGGGGCACGCCGTCGAAGTGGTCAGCGTGGGGGACTGCGCCATGACCCCGCGACACGAGGCCCTCGTCCAGGCGGCCCGCGAAGCCATGCTGAACGCCGCCCGGCACGGAGGCGGCGCCGTGTCCGTCTACCTGGAAGTCACCGACGCCGCCGCGGAGGTTTTCGTCAAGGACCGCGGTCCCGGCTTCGACCCGGATTCGGTTCCCCCGGACCGGCTCGGCGTGCGGGAATCGATCATCGGTCGGATGACCCGCCACGGCGGCACCGCCGCCATCATCAGCAGCCCGGACGGCACCGAAGTCCGGCTCCGGCTGCCCCTCGCCGCCGCATCTGCCGGAACTGCCGCGGCTGCCGCCAACAACACCGACGAAGAGGCCAAACCGTGACCAGCCCAGCACCAGGACAACCCGCACCAGGACAGCGAGTTCAAGGAAATCCGGCCCGGATCCGGGTGGTCATCGTGGACGACCACGCCATCTTCCGCTCCGGGCTGAAGGCGGACCTGGACCCGGACATCGCCGTCGAGGGGGAGGCCGGCACCGTGGAAGAGGCAATCGCCGTCATCGCTGCCCGGCGTCCCGACGTCGTGCTGCTGGACGTCCACCTCCCCGGCGGCCGGGGCGGCGGCGGACGCGAGGTGCTGCGCCGGCTCGGCGGCGCTGCTGGGCACCACAAGGTTCCTGGCGCTGAGCGTCTCCGACGCGGCGGAAGACGTGGTGTCCGTGATCCGGGCCGGCGCGCGCGGCTATGTCACCAAGACGATTTCCGGGGCGGAGATCAGCGGCGCCGTCCGCCGGGTGGCCGGCGGCGACGCCGTCTTCTCGCCCCGGCTGGCGGGCTTTGTCCTGGACGCGTTCGGCACGGCTCCGGCGGACATCGCCGACGACGAACTGGACAAGCTCTCGGCCCGGGAGCTCGAAGTGATGCGCCTTATCGCCCGCGGTTACAGCTACAAGGAGGTGGCCAAGGAATTGTTCATCTCGATCAAGACGGTCGAAACCCACGTCTCAGCGGTGCTGCGCAAGCTCCAGCTCTCCAGCCGCCACGAGCTGACCCGCTGGGCCGCAGAACGCCGCCTCCTCTAAACCAAATGATGCGCTATCACTTTGGGGCCTTTTGCCGCGGCAATAAGGCCCCAAAGTGATAGCGCATCGAGGGTTGGGCCTGCCTACTTGGCCTTGCCGAGGAAGTCCTGCAGGCGGCCGACGCCGGTGGCGAGGTCGTCGTCGCCCAGGGCATAGGACAGGCGCAGGTAGCCGGACGGGCCGAAGGCCTCGCCGGGAACCACAGCCACCTCGACCTCGTCCAGGATCAGCGCCGCGAGCTCGGCAGAGGTGGCCGGCCGGACCGGTCCGTTCGCCGACGGGAACTCCTTGCCCAGCAGCGCGCGGACGTCCGCGTAGACGTAGAACGCGCCCTTCGGCGTCGGGCAGTCAACGCCGTCAATCGCGTTCAGGCCCGCGACGATCGCCTTGCGGCGGCGGTCAAATGCCACCTTCATCTCATCGACGGCGGTCAGCGGCCCGGACACGGCCGCGAGGGCCGCGACCTGGGGGATGTTGGAGACGTTCGACGTCGCGTGGGACTGCAGGTTGGTGGCGGCCTTGATGACGTCCGCCGGGCCGATCATCCAGCCCACCCGCCAGCCGGTCATGGCGTAGGTCTTGGCGACGCCGTTGAGGATGACCACCTTGTCGCCCAGCTCGGGAACTGCGGTGGCGATCGACGTGAACGGCACGCCGTCGTAGGTCAGGTGTTCGTAGATCTCGTCGGTGACAACCCACAGGCCCTTGGACGCAGCCCACTGGCCGATCTCCTCGACCTGCTCCGGCGAGTACACGGCACCGGTGGGGTTGGAGGGGGAGACGAAGAGGAGGATCTTGGTGCGGTCCGTGAGGGCGGCTTCCAGCTGGTCCACGGTGACCAGGTAGCCCTGCTCCGGGCCGGCGAAGACCTCCACCGGCACGCCGCCGGCCAGCCGGATGGCCTCGGGGTACGTGGTCCAGAACGGGGTGGGAACAATGACCTCGTCGCCCGGATCCAGCAGGGTGGCGAAGGTGTTGTAGACGGCCTGCTTGCCGCCGTTGGTCACCAGCACCTGGGATGCTTCGGCCTTGTAGCCGGAATCCCGGAAGGTCTTGTCCGCGATGGCCTGCTTCAGCTCGGGCAGCCCGCCGGCGGGGGAGTAGCGGTGGTACTTCGGCTGGCTGGCGGCCTCGATGGCGGCCTGCACAATGTAGCCGGGGGTCGGGAAATCGGGTTCGCCGGCGCCGAAGCCGATGACCGGCCGGCCGGCTGCCTTCAGCGCCTTCGCCTTGGCATCGACGGCCAGAGTGGCGGATTCGGCTATGGCGGAAATGCGCTGGGAAATGCGGGCAGCAGACATGGGCGGGTCCGTTCTTCGCTTGCAGCTGGAAGGCTGGATATGGGATTCGACGAAATCTACTCTATGCTGTTCAGCGGATCCCCCGGGGTGCCTGAACGCGAATGTGACTGACGGCTGTCAGTTGGTTTGCGCAGACACGCAGGGGTCCGGAAGAGGGCCGGTTCGACGTAGGCGCAGTTGTTGCGTAGACTGGTTCTCCGGTGTTGAAAACACGATGATGGCCTGCGCCTCAGGGAAGCCTGTGGACGCGTCGGCCGGAGCGAATTTTCGCCCCGAAGGGTAGTGGCGCAATTGGTAGCGCAGCGGTCTCCAAAACCGCAGGTTGCAGGTTCGAGTCCTGTCTGCCCTGCGCATGCTGTTCCGGATCATCCGGAACAAGCGCAGCAACCATGGTTCAGTTCAGAGCCGGGTATCCGATCATTGCGAGGATGAGTGAGGACCAGGTGACCGAAACAGCTGCCAGCAGCTCCAAAGGCCGCCCCGCCAAGAATGCCGCCAAGCCCGGCTTCTTCGCTCGTATCGCGATCTTCATCCGCCAGGTCATTGGCGAACTGAAGAAGGTCGTCGCACCGACCCGCAAAGAACTGATCAACTACACACTCGTGGTGCTGGTGTTCGTGGTCATCATGATGGTGATCGTCACCCTGCTGGATCTGGCCTTCGGGACCGCGGTCAGCTGGGTCTTCGGCGGCAGCGGCCCCACGGACAGCTAAGGCGACCGGTCCGCAGACTGCGTGGATGCCCCGGGAAACCGGAGGTTCCGCGGGGTGTGCGGAATTGAGTCATTTAAATAGGCATGTTAGGCAATGAGGAAGCAGGAGACCAAGTGTCTGAGCAGGAGCTCGAGGTAACTGAGACTGAGCTGGATAAGAGCCAGGACGCCGCGGTGGAAGCCGCGGAAGAGTCCGAGGCTGTGTCTGCTGCGCCCGAATCCGACGTCACTGACGAGGCCGTAGCCACGGATGAAGTAGCCGACGGAAGAAGACGCAGAGGCAGCAGTTGCCGAAGCCGGCGACGCTGAAGAATCCGACGCCGAAGACGCCGACGCGCTGGCAGCGGCGGCCGCCAAGGCCGACGTCGACCCCGCCGACGAGTTCAAGGCCAAGCTGCGCCGCCAGGAAGGTGACTGGTACGTCATCCACTCCTACGCAGGCTACGAGAACCGCGTCAAGGCCAACCTTGAGACCCGCATCCAGACCCTGGACATGGAAGATTACATCTTCGAAATCCAGGTTCCGATGGAGGAAGTCGTTGAGATCAAGAACGCTCAGCGCAAGGTCATCAACCGCGTCCGCATCCCCGGGTACGTCCTGGTCCGCATGGACCTGACGGACGCTTCCTGGGGCGCCGTCCGCCACACCCCCGGCGTCACCGGCTTCGTGGGCAACGCCCACAACCCGGTCCCGCTGCGCCTCGACGAGGTCTTCTCCATGCTCGCCCCGGTCTTCGAAGAAGAGCAGGCCGAGAAGGGCAAGCCGGTCAAGCACGCCGCCGCCCAGGTCGACGTCGACTTCGAGGTTGGCGAGTCGGTCATCGTCAAGGAAGGCCCGTTCGAGACCCTCCCCGCCACGATCTCCGAGATCAAGATCGATTCCCAGACCCTCGTGGTGCTGGTGTCCATCTTCGAACGCGAGACTCCGGTCACCCTGGCGTTCAACCAGGTCAGCAAGATCTAGCTTTCCCCAAGAATTCGCCCCGGGCTGCCCGCTTAGCAGCCACGGAGCGGCCGGCCGCCTTGCCATGGCGGCCACCAACCTGAGGCACGCTCCTGTGTCCCAGGACGTATTTGAGAGAAGGACCTACATTGGCTCCCAAGAAGAAGGTCACCGGCCTCATCAAGCTGCAGATCCAGGCAGGTGCCGCTAACCCGGCCCCGCCGATCGGTCCTGCGCTTGGCCAGCACGGTGTCAACATCATGGAATTCTGCAAGGCGTACAACGCTGCGACGGAAGCCCAGCGCGGCAACGTTATTCCCGTGGAGATCACGGTCTACGAAGACCGTTCCTTCACGTTCATCACCAAGACCCCGCCGGCTGCAGAGCTCATCAAGAAGGCTGCAGGCGTCGCCAAGGGTTCGGCTACCCCGCACACCGTCAAGGTTGCCAAGCTGACCCAGGCTCAGGTCAACGAGATCGCCACCACCAAGATGGAAGACCTCAACGCCACGAGCCTCGAAGGCGCAGCGAAGATCATCGCCGGCACCGCCCGCTCCATGGGTATCACCGTCGAGGGTTAATTCCCCACCGCTGAAGCGCCGGGTTCGGGAAACCGATCACGACGCCGGTCAGCACCGCCGGCCAGCCGGCACCACCTAAACAAATGAAGAGTCGGGAATCCGGAACGTATATACCAGCCGGAATGCCGCCTGTGGCAGGGCCCAGCGCGGTCCGCAGACCACAACTGCACAAGGAGAAATAAGCAGCATGGCAAAGCGCAGCAAAGCATATGAGGCAGCCGCGGCCAAGATCGACGCGGAGAAGTTCTACGCGCCGTTCGAGGCAGTGACGCTCGCCAAGGACACCAACCCGTCCAAGTTCGACGCCACCGTTGAGGTCGCTTTCCGCCTGGGTGTTGACCCTCGCAAGGCCGACCAGATGGTCCGCGGCACCGTTATCCTGCCGCACGGCACCGGTAAGACCGCCCGCGTCCTCGTCTTCGCAACGGGCGACAAGGCCGAGGCTGCAATCGCAGCCGGCGCCGACTTCGTTGGTTCCGATGACCTGATCGAAAAGATCGCAGGCGGCTGGACCGACTTCGACGCCGCCGTCGCCACCCCTGACCTCATGGGCAAGGTTGGCCGCCTCGGTAAGGTCCTCGGTCCGCGTAACCTGATGCCGAACCCGAAGACCGGCACCGTGACCGCTGACGTCGCCAAGGCTGTCAACGACATCAAGGGCGGCAAGATCGACTTCCGCGTCGACAAGCACTCGAACCTGCACTTCATCATCGGCAAGGTTTCCTTCGACGCCATGAAGCTGGCCGAGAACTACGCAGCAGCACTGGAAGAGGTTCTTCGCCTCAAGCCGTCCGCTTCCAAGGGCCGCTACATCCAGAAGGCCACCGTCGCCACCACGTTTGGCCCGGGCATCTCGGTTGACCCCAACGTCACCAAGGTCCTGACCGAGGTCTAGTCCTCACCGGATCCACGGCGTCGCCTTCACGGGCGCCACCAGATTCCAGCGAAAGGCCGTCCCGCAACCGCGGGGCGGCCTTTCGCCGTTTCTGCGCCTGACATCGCTGGCGTCTGGAACCACCGACGTCCCGAACCCTTGGAGCCGCCGTGCTTGCCGGTTAGGCTGTCCCGGTGACTACGCCGTCGTACCTCATTGAGCAACTGGTCCTCCCCGCAAGCCTTGATGCCGCTGATCTTGATGCTCCGACGCGGCGGAGTTCCTTGAATTCATGGAACTCAGCGATGAGCTCGTGCTGCAGACCTGGGGCAACCTTGACCGGTCAATGTCCCCAGCGGCGCGCCTTCAGTACTGGCGGGACACTGCCTACACCCAGCACGCGGCTCTTCTTCGTCCGTGTCGGCGGGCGCATGGCGGCCAGATCCTGGGTCCGCTGCGAATTGCAGGAGAATCTCAGCAGCGCGCTGCTGCACGTGAACGTCCTGGATGCCTTCGCCGGCACGGGGATCGGCCGGGCACTGCTCGAGCACGCCGAAGCGCTGGCCGCCGCCGACGGGCGGACCATCCTGCAGACCTTCACGGAGCACCCGGCCGATTTCGACGTCGATGGCCCCAACGTCATCAGGCCCGCCACGGGGACCGGAGCGCTGCCGGCCGGCGCGCCCGGCGTCCGGTTCGCCGAACAGGCCGGCTACCGCCTGGAGCAGGTGGAACGGTTTAGTTCGCTCGACATCCCGCCCGCTGCGGACCTCGACACCCTGGAGCGGGACGCCCTGGCCAGCGCGGGAGACTACGAACTGCTGCACTGGACCGATTCATGCCCGGAGGAACATGCAGACCAGCTCGCGGTGCTGATGTCGCGCATGAGTACCGACGCCCCCACCGGCGCGCTGAGCTACGAGCCGGAAATCTGGGACGTCGCCCGGGTCCGCCACGTCGAGGACACCTGGCGGCGGGCGGGCCAGTCCTCCCTCGTGGTGGCGGCACGGCACCGGGCCACCGGTGAACTGGCCGCCTATACCGTCCTCCAGACCACAGCCGACAAACCATGGCTGGCCGACCAGGACGACACCCTCGTCGCGGCGGGCCACCGCGGCCACCGGCTCGGCATGCTCATCAAGATCCACAACCTGCGGCTGCTGCGTGAGGGTTACCCCGCGGTGCGGCGCGTTCTCACCTATCAACGCTGCCGAAAACGATCACATGCTCAGCATCAACATCGCGCTGGGGTTCGAGCCGGCGGGCTACGACGGCGAGTGGCAGAGGATCGCTGCCGCCGCGGGCGCAGCCACCGGGTACTGACACCCGGAATGACCGGGCGCCGAATGGGGCAGACACTGCCGGGCGCCGAATGCCGCGGAAAACTGCCGGGCGTCACCAATGGAACAGGGGCCCAAACCAGCATATGCTGGCGGTTGAAAGCCCGGTTTGAGCCGGGCCGGACCGATGGTGGGTGGCACAACGGCTGGGATGATGCCCTCTATGGCAAACGATGTACGGATTGAGCAGCTGTGGATCCCCGATTCCCTTGACGCGCCCGATGCCGCCGACTTTCTCGCCGCCATCGAAGTGGGGCGACGGGTCCGGATGCAGACCTGGGGCACCGATGACCTCGCCTACGCTCCGCAGGAGAAGCTTCTGGAGATGGCGGACCCCTACGAACGCCAGGTGATCCTCGTGGCCAAGATCGACGGCGTGATCGTCGGGACGGTGGACATCGCACTGCCGCTCATGGACAACCTCGACCTCGCCGAATTCACACTCGACATCCTTCCGGAATTCCGGCGCCAGGGCGTGGGCAGGCAGCTGCTGGAGGCCGCTGAGCATTTCGCCCGGGACGAGGGCCGCCACACGATCCTGATCGACACCAACCATCCGGGATCGACGCTGACGGACCCGGACGCCGAACAGCTGGTGCCCGGCAGCGGCGTCGGGTTTGTTCCGCTGGGAAGCCGCGACGTGGAATTTGCCCGCCACACCGGCTACACCCTGCAGCACATCGAACAGTTCAGTTCCTGCGCGCTGCCGCTGGACACCAAACTCGTCGCCGAACTTGAGGCCGAGGCCGAGGAAGCCAACGCCGGACGCTACCGTCTGCACCACTGGACGGACCGGTGCCCCGACCAGTGGCTCGAGGCCGTTGCCGCCTTGGAGAACCAGGCGGGCGAGGACGAAGTGCCGGGACCGGATGCCCAGGAAATGGTGTTCGACGGCGGCATCCTCCGGGAGGCGGAGGAGGTCACCATCGCCCAGGGCCGCCGGACGGTGGTCACCGCCGTCGAGCACATCGCCAGCGGAACGCTCGTGGGCCTGACCACCATCAGTGTCCTGGCGCTGCGCCCTGACGTCGTCTTCCAGGACGACACCGTGGTGCTGCAGGAACACCGCGGCAACAAGCTCGGCCTGCTGATCAAGGTCGCCAACATGGAGCGGCTGAGCGAACAGTTCCCGGACGCCCGGGTCCTGTACACCTGGAACGCCCCGGAGAACCGCTACCTCCTGAAGGTCAACCAGCAGCTCGGATTCACCACAGCGGGCGTGACGGGCCTCTGGCAGAAGGAACTCCCCGACTTCGGCCCGGCGGTCAGCTGATGGCTGTTCGCCTTAGGCTGCCTGCTGGGCCCGATTTGGAACACGCGCGCCGCGTCTCCGTAAGCTTGGGGGACCAAAGACCGTCGGTTGTTGGAAATCCACTCTCCCAAGCAAGACTCACTTCTGCAGTCGCGCCGGGAGAGCCCAGTGGATTTCCGGACGAAGGACCCTGAACATAGGGCGGCCGGCGCAGGTGAACGAAGCAAAGCTCCGCGGTCATGGACCGCGTCGAGACAAGCCCCGTGCATCTGCGCGGGGCGTTTTTTAGTTTTAGCTCTTTTGAGCGGGGACCCGGACACACCGGCACTATCCCCGGAAGGAGGGTTATGGCAACGCCTAGCAAGGTTTCAGCAGTAGCTGAGATCACTAACGATTTCAAGGAATCGAACGCCGCTGTCCTGACCGAATACCGTGGGCTCACCGTTGCACAGCTCAAGCAGCTGCGTGTTTCTCTCGGCCAGGAAACCAAGTTCTCGGTCGTCAAGAACACCCTGACCGCTATTGCAGCCAAGGAAGCTGGTGTCGAAGCATTCGACGGTCAGCTCGCCGGCCCCACTGCAATCGCGTTCATCAAGGGTGACGCAGTTGCCGCTGCCAAGAGCCTGACGGATTTTGCCAAGGCTAACAAGCAGCTGGTCATCAAGACCGGTTACTTCGAGGGCAAGGCACTGAACGCCACCGAAGTTGCTGCCCTGGCAGCACTCGAGTCCCGTGAGCTGCAGCTCGCTAAGGTTGCAGGTATCCTCAAGGCTCCTGCTGCCGCTGCTGTACGCATCATCGACGCTCTGCGCCTCAAGCTTGAAGAAGAGAACGGTGCCCCGGCAGCAGCCGAAGCACCCGCCGCTGAAGAAGCTCCCGCAGCAGATGCAGCAGCCGAGGCCGAAGCACCGGCCGAAGCCGCAGCCCCCGAAGAGAACTAGTCCTCTTCTCCATAAGACTCCGGTGCGACAGCGAGCCTCAGGGCCGCCGCGCACCACTATAGGAAGGACGCCACACCATGGCGAAGCTCACCAACGAAGAGCTCATTGAAGCTTTCAAGGAACTGACCATCATCGAGCTCTCCGAGTTCGTCAAGCTCTTCGAAGAGACCTTCGAAGTTACCGCTGCTGCTGTTGCCGTTGCCGGCCCCGCCGGCTGCTGCTGAAGAAGCTGAAGAGAAGACTGACTTCGACGTCATCCTCGAAGCTGCTGGCGACAAGAAGATCGCAGTGATCAAGGAAGTTCGCGCCATCACCTCCCTGGGCCTCAAGGAAGCCAAGGACCTGGTTGACAGCGCTCCCAAGGCTGTTCTCGAAGGCGCCACCAAGGAAGCTGCCGAGAAGGCAAAGGCTCAGCTCGAAGAAGCTGGCGCCCGCGTTACCCTCAAGTAACTCTCGCCGTCCGGATCCATCGCGTTCCGCACTGCTCGAAGGAAACCCCGTCCACTCAGGTGGGCGGGGTTTCCTGCGTTCCTAGCGCCTCCCTGGGCCGGAAGCCGAATTCCCGCGGGCGCCGGTGAACTGTACCCAAGGATTCGGCAAAGTTTTTCTGATACCCCTGTCGCACTTGTTGGCGCGACCCTAGACTTTGGAATTGTTCCCTTTTAACCCGGGCGGGCTAGTTCGGTTCGGTGATGTCGGCGACGACGGCGCCCAGCGCCGCCGTCAGGGCGTCCGCGTCCACGAACGCGCTGTAGCCATGTTCCCCGGCCCCCATGGAGATCCGCCGGCCCGTGATGGTCCGGTCGGCGTAGACGGGCCAGGGGCGGCTGCTGCCGAGCGGGGTGATGGTTCCGCGCTCGTACCCGGTGGCCTCGAAGGCGGTCTCCGCCGCCGGCAGCGAGAGCTTGTTGACGCCCAGCAGCGCCCGCAGCTTGGGCCAGGAGATCTGCCGGTCGCCCGGGACCAGGGCGAACAGGAAACTGCCGTCCTTGTGCTTGACCACGAGCGACTTCACGATATCCGCGGGCCGGATCCCGAGAATGCCGGCCGCCTCCTCAAGGCTGCGGGCGGCGAGGCGCTCCACGATCTCGACGTCCAGGCCGCGGGCGGCGGCGTCGGCCAGGAACCGCTCGCGGCCGCCGCTGCCCGTCTTCTGCTCTGCCATCCCGGTCAAACCTTTCCTGGCTCTTCTTGGCTGTTCCACGCGCTCGGGGTCGCCCGGTCTCCCGGTCGCCGGTTCAGTCGCGGTAGAGCAGCAGTGCCTCGCCCTGTCCGCCGCCGCCGCACAGGGACACGGCCGCCTTGCCGGTGCCCCGGCGTTTGAGCTCGTGGGCCGCGTGCAGGGCCAGCCGGGCGCCGGAGGCCCCGATCGGGTGGCCCAGGGCGATGGCCCCGCCATGGATGTTGCACTGCTCCAGCGGATAGTCGAGGTCCTTCAGGGACTGCACGGCGACGGAGCCGAAAGCCTCGTTGATTTCGATGAAGTCCAGGTCCGCGGCGGACCAGCCGGCCTTGTCCAGGGCGTTCTTGATGGCGTTGGACGGCTGGGAGTGCAGGGAGTTGTCCGGCCCGGCGACCTGGCCCGGCTTGCCGACCACCGCGAGGTATTCGAGGCCGTTGTCCTCGGCAAACTTCCGGCTGGTCAGCACCAGTGCGGCGGCGCCGTCGGACAGGGGAGAGGAGTTGCCCGCGGTGATGGTTCCGTCCGTGACAAACGCCGCCCGCAGGCCCGCCAGCGATTCGACTGTCGTGTCCGGCCGGATGCCCTCGTCGGAGGTGACGGCGATCGGATCGCCCTTGCGCTGCTTGACGCTCATCGCGGCGATCTCGCCGTCGAAGACGCCGTCCTTGGCGGCCCGGGCGGCACGCTGGTGCGACTGGGCCGCCACCTCGTCCTGGGAGGCCCGGTCGATGCCGAGGGTCAGGTTCTTGGTCTCGGTCGACAGCCCCATGGACTGCCCGTCGAAGGCGTCGGTCAGGCCGTCGTGCGCGGCGACGTCGAGGGCCTGGACCGTGCCGTATGACCAGCCCTGCCTGGAACCGGGCAGCACGTGCGGTGCGCGGGTCATGGACTCCTGGCCGCCGGCGACCACCACCGTGGCGTCGCCGCTGCGGATCATCCGCGCAGCATCGATAACTGCCGTGAGGCCGGAGAGGCAGACCTTGTTGATGGTCACAGTGGGGACGTTCCAGCCGATGCCGGCGCCGATAGCGCTCTGGCGCGCCGGGTTCTGGCCCGCTCCGGCCTGCAGGACCTGGCCCATGATCACGCTGTCCACCTGGTCGGCCTTGACGCCGCTGGCGGCAAGGGCCGCCCGGATGGCGTGGGTGCCGAGCTCGACGGCGGTGAAGCTGGCCAGCTGTCCGTTCAGGCGCCCCTGGGGGGTGCGGGCGGCTGCGAGGATGACAACATCGTTGTTGTCTGCGGGATTGCTCATGGTGTTTTCTTCCGATCTACGACGACTTATGTCTACGTTATCGTGAGCCCCGTCACCTATCCATTCGGCCGGTCTCAGTCACGGTCTCAGTCACGGTCTCAGTCACCGTCCCAGCCGCTGTCTCGGCCGCCGCCCCGCGGGAGTCCGCCAGAACTCCGGCGGGACTCCAGTGCAACTCCAGCACAACTCCAGCAAAACTCAACCAGAAACTCAGCCAGAACTTCGTGCTTGCAATCCCGCCGGAAGTGGGGTAGACAAGTAGGTTGCTTTGCCGTATCGTAGATATTTGCGTCTTCCCTGTTTACCTTCAGCCTTCATATAGCGGTGGGCTTAGCCTGACAGCTGTTCCATCAATGTGCCGTCTACAACGTGCACCAGCATGGACAGCGCGGGTCCCGGGTCATATAGCGGAACCGGATTGGTAGCGCTGCGGAGTCATTCTGCAGAGTGCATAACGGGGGAGATCTGACAACGCCTGAAGGTCTGTGGAAGGATCCCTCTTGGTCGCCTCGAGCACCTCTAATGTAAACAACGCTACCGCTATCAATGCCGACAGCACCGACGGTGCAACCCGCCGGCTCTCATTCGCAAAGATTCACGAACCTCTTGATGTTCCGAATCTGCTCGCCCTGCAAACCGACAGCTTTGACTGGCTGGTCGGTAACGAACGCTGGCAGGCGCGCGTTGCGAAGGCCGTCGAAGAAGGCGACCTCAGCGTCGCCACCTCCTCGGGTCTGTCCGACATCTTCGAAGAGATCTCCCCGATCGAAGACTTCCAGGGCACCATGTCCCTGAGCTTCTCCGAGCCGGAGTTCGCTGACCCCAAATACACCATGGCCGAGTGCAAGGACCGGGACGCAACGTACTCGGCTCCGCTGTACGTCAAGGCCGAGTTCATGAACAACAACACGGGCGAAATCAAGCAGCAGACCGTGTTCATGGGTGACTTCCCGCTGATGACCGAGAAGGGCACCTTCGTCGTCAACGGCACCGAGCGTGTCGTCGTCTCCCAGCTGGTCCGCTCGCCGGGCGCCTACTTTGAGCGCACCGCCGACAAGACCAGCGACAAGGACATCTTCACCGCGAAGATCATCCCGTCCCGCGGCGCCTGGTTCGAACTCGAAATCGACAAGCGCGACCAGGTCGGCGTCCGTCTTGACCGCAAGCGCAAGCAGTCCGTCACCGTGCTGCTGAAGGCCCTCGGCTGGACCGAAGGCCAGATCCTCGAGGAATTCGGCCAGTACGACTCCATGCGCGCAACGCTGGAGAAGGACGCCACCGAGACCCGCGAAGACGCGTTGCTGGACATCTACCGGAAGCTGCGACCGGGCGAGCCGCCCACGGTTGAGGCTGCCCAGTCCCTGCTGGACAACCTGTACTTCAACTCCAAGCGCTACGATCTGGCCAAGGTCGGCCGTTACAAGATCAACCGCAAGCTTGGCATCGACCGCTCCCTTGGCGACAAGGAAGCTTCGGTCCTGCACGTTGAAGACATCGTGGCCATGATCAAGTTCCTGGTTGCACTGCACGCCGGCGAGAAGACCCTCACGGGCAAGCGCGACGGCCAGGACCACGAGCTCCGCGTCGAGATCGATGACATCGACCACTTCGGCAACCGTCGCATCCGCGCCGTCGGCGAGCTCATCGAGAACCAGGTCCGCACCGGCCTGTCCCGCATGGAGCGCGTTGTCCGCGAACGCATGACGACCCAGGACGTCGAGGCCATCACGCCGCAGACCCTGATCAACATCCGTCCCGTTGTGGCAGCCATCAAGGAGTTCTTCGGAACTTCCCAGCTGTCCCAGTTCATGGACCAGAACAACCCGCTCTCGGGTCTGACCCACAAGCGCCGCCTGTCCGCGCTTGGCCCGGGTGGTCTGTCCCGTGACCGTGCCGGCATGGAAGTTCGTGACGTGCACCCGTCCCACTACGGACGTATGTGCCCCATCGAAACTCCTGAAGGCCCGAACATTGGTCTGATCGGTTCGCTGGCTTCCTACGGACGCATCAACCCGTTCGGTTTCATCGAGACCCCGTACCGCCTTGTCGCCGAGGGTGTCGTCTCCGATGAGGTCAAGTACCTCACCGCCGACGACGAAGCCGAGGTCCTGATCGCTCAGGCCAACGCCCCGCTCGATGCGAACAAGAAGTTCGCCGAAGAGACCGTCCTGGTCCGTGCCCGCGGTGGTGGAGGCGAGCCCGTGCTGGTTCCCGCCGCCGACGTCGAGTTCATGGACGTTTCCCCGCGCCAGATGGTGTCCGTGGCTACCGCCCTGATCCCGTTCCTCGAGCATGACGATGCCAACCGTGCACTTATGGGTGCCAACATGCAGCGCCAGGCCGTGCCGCTGGTCCGTTCCGAGGCGCCGTTTGTCGGTACCGGCATGGAACGCGCCGCTGCTGTCGACGCCGGTGACGTCACCATCGCCAAGAAGGCCGGTGTGGTCACGGAGGTCTCCGCTGAGCTGGTCATCATGCTCAACGACGACGGTACGGAAACCAACTACCGGATCAACAAGTTTGCCCGCTCCAACCAGGGCAACTGCTACAACAACCGTGTCCTGGTGAACGAAGGCCAGCGCCTGGAGGTCGGCGGCATCATCGCTGACGGCCCGGCAACGGACCAGGGCGAACTCGCCCTCGGTAAGAACCTGCTCGTGGCATTCATGTCATGGGAAGGCCACAACTTCGAAGATGCCATCATCCTTTCCCAGCGCATCGTGGCCGAGGACGTCCTGTCCTCCATCCACATCGAGGAGCACGAGATCGATGCCCGCGACACCAAGCTTGGTGCCGAGGAAATCACCCGTGACATCCCCAACGTGTCTGAGGAAGTCCTGGCAGGCCTGGACGAGCGCGGCATCATCCACATCGGTGCCGAGGTTGAGGCCGGCGACATCCTGGTCGGTAAGGTCACCCCCAAGGGCGAGACCGAGCTGACCCCGGAAGAGCGCCTGCTGCGCGCCATCTTTGGTGAGAAGTCCCGCGAAGTGCGCGACACCTCCCTGAAGGTGCCGCACGGCGAGTCCGGCACCGTGATCGGTGTCCGCGTCTTCGATCGCGACAACGACGACGAGCTGCCCCCGGGCGTCAACCAGCTGGTGCGCGTGTACGTGGCTGCCAAGCGCAAGATCACCGACGGCGACAAGCTCGCCGGCCGTCACGGCAACAAGGGTGTTATCTCCAAGATCCTCCCGATCGAGGACATGCCCTTCCTTGCCGACGGTACCCCCGTTGATATCGTCCTGAACCCGCTGGGTGTTCCGGGCCGTATGAACGTCGGCCAGGTGCTGGAAACGCACCTCGGCTGGGTTGCCAAGACCGGCTGGAAGATCGAGGGCGAGCCCGAGTGGGTCAAGCAGCTGCCGAACCTGCCGCGCGAGAGTGGCCAGACCACTGTGGCGACGCCGGTCTTCGACGGTGCGCGTGAAGAGGAAATCACGGGCCTGCTCGATTCCACCAACGTCACCCGCGACGGCGACCGCCTGATCAACTCCTCCGGCAAGACCCGTCTGTTCGACGGCCGCTCCGGCGAGCCGTTCCCGGATCCGATCTCGGTCGGCTACATGTACATCCTGAAGCTCCACCACCTGGTGGACGACAAGATCCACGCCCGCTCCACCGGCCCGTACTCCATGATCACGCAGCAGCCGCTGGGTGGTAAGGCACAGTTCGGTGGCCAGCGCTTCGGTGAAATGGAAGTGTGGGCGCTCGAAGCTTACGGCGCCGCTTACACGCTCCAGGAACTTCTGACGATCAAGTCGGATGATATCCACGGTCGTGTGAAGGTCTACGAAGCCATCGTCAAGGGCGAGAACATCCCCGAGCCGGGCGTTCCTGAGTCCTTCAAGGTCTTGATCAAGGAAATGCAGTCGCTGTGCCTGAACGTGGAAGTGCTTTCCACGGACGGAACCACAATTGAAATGCGTGACTCTGATGACGCAGTCTTCACGGCTGCGGAAGAACTGGGCATCGATCTGTCTCGTGCAGAGCCCAGTTCCGTAGAAGAGGTTTAGCAGGCTGGTTACCGGGAAAAGCAAGCGGCCCCGCCGCGTTGACTTTTCCCGGTAGCCACCTCCCTCTTCCCGTAACCCAAGACTTCAGAATTTAGAGAACAAGAGAGAACAGGGACCATATGTCCAGCGAATCCTCCTTCGGCCTCATGCAGATCGGCCTCGCCACCGCGGAAGACATCCGTGGCTGGTCGTACGGCGAGGTTAAGAAGCCGGAAACCATCAACTACCGCACGCTCAAGCCCGAGAAGGACGGCCTCTTCTGCGAGAAGATCTTCGGCCCGTCCCGCGACTGGGAATGCTACTGCGGTAAGTACAAGCGCGTGCGCTTCAAGGGCATCATCTGCGAGCGGTGTGGCGTTGAGGTCACCCGTGCCAAGGTCCGCCGTGAGCGCATGGGCCACATCGAGCTCGCCGCACCGGTCACGCACATCTGGTACTTCAAGGGCGTTCCCTCCCGTCTGGGCTACCTCCTTGACCTGGCACCGAAGGACCTCGAAAAGGTCATCTACTTCGCCGCCTACATGATCACGAGCGTCGACGCCGACAGCCGCCACGAAGAACTGCCCAACCTCCAGGTTGAGCACGACATCGAGAAGAAGCAGCTGATCGACAACCGCGACTCCGACATCGCCACGATCGCCCGCGACCTCGAGAACGAGCTCGCCCGTCTCGAAGGCGAAGGCGCCAAGGCTGCCGACAAGAAGAAGGCCCGCGACTCCGCTGACCGCCAGATGGCGAACGTCCGCAAGCGCGCCGACGCCGAAATCGAGCGCCTCGAGCAGGTCTGGGACCGCTTCAAGAACCTCAAGGTCGCTGACCTCGAAGGTGACGAAGGCCTGTACCGCGAACTGCGCGACCGCTACGGCATGTACTTCGAAGGCTCCATGGGTGCCGAGGCCATCAAGAAGCGTCTTGAGAACTTCGACATGCAGGCCGAGTCGGACATGCTGCGCGACATCATCGCCAACGGCAAGGGCCAGCGCAAGACCCGCGCCCTGAAGCGGCTCAAGGTGGTCAACGCGTTCCTGACCACCAACAACAGCCCGCTCGGCATGGTGCTGGACGCCGTCCCGGTGATCCCGCCGGAACTGCGCCCGATGGTCCAGCTGGACGGTGGCCGCTTCGCGACCTCCGACCTCAACGACCTCTACCGCCGCGTGATCAACCGCAACAACCGCCTCAAGCGCCTGCTTGACCTCGGTGCTCCGGAGATCATCGTCAACAACGAGAAGCGCATGCTTCAGGAAGCCGTTGACAGCCTCTTCGACAACGGCCGCCGCGGCCGTCCGGTCACCGGACCGGGCAACCGTCCGCTGAAGTCCCTGAGCGACATGCTCAAGGGCAAGCAGGGCCGTTTCCGCCAGAACCTCCTCGGCAAGCGCGTCGACTACTCCGGCCGTTCGGTCATCGTCGTCGGCCCGCAGCTGAAGCTGCACCAGTGTGGTCTGCCCAAGCAGATGGCCCTGGAGCTCTTCAAGCCGTTCGTGATGAAGCGCCTGGTTGACCTCAACCACGCCCAGAACATCAAGTCGGCCAAGCGCATGGTGGAGCGTTACCGTCCGCAGGTCTGGGACGTCCTCGAAGAGATCATCACCGAGCACCCCGTGCTGCTGAACCGTGCACCTACCCTGCACCGTCTCGGCATCCAGGCGTTCGAGCCGCAGCTCGTTGAAGGCAAGGCAATCCAGCTGCACCCGCTGGTTTGTGGCGCCTTCAACGCCGACTTCGACGGCGACCAGATGGCAGTTCACCTGCCGCTGAGCCCCGAAGCCCAGGCTGAGGCCCGCATCCTGATGCTGTCCTCGAACAACATCCTGAAGCCGTCCGACGGCCGCCCGGTGACCCTGCCGTCGCAGGATATGATCATCGGTCTTTACCACCTGACCACCAAGCGTGTCGGTTCAGCTGGCGAGGGCCGGATCTTCTCCTCGGTCGCGGAAGCCATCATGGCCTACGACCTCCACGAGCTGCACCTGAACTCCAAGGTCAAGATCCGCCTCGAGGACTTCGTGCCCTACGCCGGCTGGGAAGCCCCGGAGGGCTGGGAGCCCGGTCAGACCGCACTGGTCGAGACCTCCCTCGGCCAGGTCATCTTCAACCAGACGCTGCCCGCGGACTACCCGTGGGTTGAGGATGTTGCCGACAAGGGCGAGCTGTCCCGGATCGTCAACGACCTCGCCGAGCGTTACCCGAAGGTGATCACGGCGGCAACGCTGGACAACCTGAAGGATGCCGGTTTCTACTGGGCCACCCGGTCCGGCGTCACGGTTGCCATCTCCGACATCGAGGTGCCCACGGACAAGCCGCGGATCCTCGCCGGTTACGAGACCATGGCCGCCAAGATCCAGGGCCAGTACGACAAGGGCCTGATCGACGACGACGAGCGTCGCCAGGAACTGATCGAGATCTGGAACAAGGCAACCAACGAGATCGCCCAGGCGATGCGTGACAGCCTGTCCCCGATGAACACCATCAACCGCATGGTGTCCTCCGGTGCACGTGGTAACTGGATGCAGGTCCGTCAGATCGCGGGTATCCGTGGCCTGGTGGCCAACCCTAAGGGTGAAATCATCCCGCGTCCGATCAAGTCCTCCTACCGTGAGGGCCTGTCGGTGCTGGAATACTTCATCGCCACGCACGGTGCCCGTAAGGGTCTGGCTGACACCGCCCTGCGTACCGCCAACTCGGGTTACCTGACCCGTCGTCTGGTGGACGTTTCGCAGGACGTCATTGTCCGCGAAGAGGACTGCGGTACCGAGCGCGGCCTGATGACCGCCATCGCAGTGGCCGACGCCAACGGCGTGCTCGTCCTGGACGAGAACGTCGAGAACAGCGCCTACGCCCGTACCCTGGCCGTGGATGTCGTTGACTCCAAGGGCAAGGTCCTGGCCGCGGCCGGCACCGACTGCGGCGACGTCGTCATTGCCGAACTGTTCGCAGCCGGCATCACCGAGGTCAAGGTCCGCTCCGTACTCACCTGTGAGTCCAGCGTCGGTACCTGCGCCCTGTGCTACGGCCGTTCGCTGGCCACTGGCAAGACCGTCGACATCGGTGAGGCCGTGGGCATCATCGCCGCGCAGTCCATCGGTGAGCCGGGCACCCAGCTGACCATGCGTACGTTCCACACCGGTGGTGCTGTTTCCGCCAGCGGCGGCGACGACATCACCCAGGGTCTGCCCCGTATCCAGGAGCTCTTCGAAGCCCGTACTCCGAAGGGTGTCGCACCGATTGCTGAAGCAGCCGGCCGCATCACCATCGAAGAGTCCGAGCGCCAGATGCGCCTGGTCATCACCCCGGATGACGGATCTGAAGAGATCGCCTACCCGGTGCTGCGCCGTTCACGTCTGCTCATCGAAGACGGCGATCACGTCAGCGTCGGCCAGAAGCTCATCAACGGTCCGGTCGACCCCAAGCAGGTGCTGCGCATCATGGGCCCCCGTGCCGCGCAGAAGTTCCTGGTGGACGAGGTCCAGGGCGTGTACCGCAGCCAGGGCATCGGTATCCACGACAAGCACGTCGAGGTTATCGTCCGCCAGATGCTGCGCCGCGTCACGGTCATCGAGTCCGGCGAATCGGACCTGCTGCCCGGCGAGCTCGCCGAGCGCAGCCGCTTCGAAGAGGCCAACCGCCGCGTTGTGTCCGAGGGCAAGACGCCGGCATCCGGCCGTCCCGAGCTCATGGGCATCACCAAGGCGTCCCTGGCGACCGAGTCCTGGCTGTCCGCAGCTTCCTTCCAGGAAACCACCCGCGTCCTGACGCAGGCGGCCATGGAAGGCAAGAGCGATCCGCTGCTCGGCCTCAAGGAAAACGTCATCATCGGTAAGCTCATCCCGGCCGGCACGGGTCTCCCGCGCTACACCGAGGTCACCGTGGAGCCCACTGAAGAAGCAAAGGCCAACCTGTTCACCGGCCCCAGCGCATTCAGTGACTTCTCCTACGACACGCTGGGCGGCGACGGAGCTCCCGAGTTCCACGCCATCCCGCTGGATGACTACGACCTCGGCAGCGA
>CAVRLW010000032.1:0-18079 GCA_963722145.1 uncultured Actinomycetota bacterium
CAGGCCAAAGAGGATGGGAAGTCCCACCATCACGACGCGTCGGACGGGCTCGAGCTGGGCCTGGTAGCGGTTCAGGTTGTCCCGGATTTCCGAGTCGGGGGCATACACCGGCCGCGCATGGTAGGCAATCCGGATGGCGAAGAACACGGCGGTAAACATGACGGCGAAACCTGTCATGAAGATCCCGATCCTGGCCAGGTTCTCGGTCACGAACACTTCGAAGAAGCCCAGCTGCTGGTACCAGAGGACATCCGTCCAGACATTGGCGAAGAAGATGAATCCGACCACAATCAGGGCCACGATGATCAGCGTCGGCGTCAGGGCGCCGCGTCGTGTCTGGGGTCTTCCGGGCGGGACAGTGCTGGCGGGACGGGACAAACTCGGTACCTCATAGCTGGTCGTCTACTGCTGGTTTTTAGTTATTAGTCGCTGCTGTGACTCAGTCGGGCGACTAAGTGCCGGTATTGCAGGGTTGATGCATTCTAACGGCCACCGCTGCCTTTCCGTCAGGGCCCTGCAGCAGGGTCCTCGGGACGGCGGCGGCCGTCATTAGTGCCACGAGTGGGGCCGGCGCTTAGTTCCGCGGCCAGTCTAGTTGCTGGTGCAGACCGGGAGGCCCGATGTGTCGCCGCCTGACGCGGCCAGTTCAACAGCTTTGCGGGCCTCGGTGAGGTTCTCCACCCGGACCACTTGCAGCCCGTCGGGGATGTGGCCCAGGACGTCGTCGCAGTTGGCTGCCGGGGCCAGGAACAACGTGGCCCCGCCGGACCGCGCCCCATGCATTTTCTGGGCGATCCCGCCGATGGGTCCCACGGCACCGTCCGGGGTGATGGTCCCGGTCCCCGCGACGTGCTTGCCGCCGGTCAGGTCGCCTGGGGTGACGGTGTCAATGATACCCAGCGCGAACATCATGCCCGCGCTGGGGCCGCCGACTTTATCGAGCGAGATGGTGACGTCAAACGGGAAGGTGAACTTGTACTGCAACAAGACGCCGAGGATGTAACGGCCCGCGCTGTTCTTGGCCGGAGTGATAGTGACGGGCACCCGGCCCCGGCACGTTCCACGATGACCTTGACGGGTTTGCCGTTGCCGGCGGCCAGCTCCGCCTGGACGACGCCGAGGGCTGTGATGGGCTTGTCATTGATGGAGACCAGAACGTCCTCTGCCTGCAGCAATCCCTTCGAGGCGGAGTCGTCCGGGAGGCCTGCCACCTGCATTTTCTGTCCGAACGGAATATTCAGCTCCTTCAAGGCCGATGCGACGGCGTTCTCCTGGGAGGTGGTCATCGCCATGGCGCTCTCCTGCTGGGACTGCTCCTTGGTGACGCCGGTCGGGAACAGCAGCTCCTGGGGGTAGACGGCCTTGGTCCCATTCAGCCAAGCCGAAAACGCCTCCAAGACGCTGACGGGACCGTTGGGGCCGCCGTCGACATAGACAGTGGTGAGATCCAGGCTGCCCTTGGCGGGAAACGACTCATGGCCGCTAACGCTGATGACCGGTTTGCCGTTGTCCTGGCCGATTGTGTTGAAGGTGGGTCCGGGAGACTCGATCACGTAGGGCACCGGCAGGCTCACCGCAGTGATGCCCAGGGCCGCGGCAAGCAGCCCCGAGACCAGCATGGCCGATGACCGGGTGTTGCGCTTGCGCCGCACGCCCGCGCCTGCCAGCCGCACCCTTCTGCCCCGGACAGGGCCGGCCGCTGGGTCGCTGGCGGGCTGCTCACCTTGGGTGACTGTCATTGAACGACCTCTCCGTGCCGGCTCGAGGGGCGGCGGCCCCGACAGGACAAGCCTGACAGGACCCCGCGACCACGCACCAGGGCCGCAGCCTAACCCGAGGCTGCCGCGTGCAAATATTCCAACTTCCAAGCCTACGCGCTTAGCACCCCGGACCGCTCTTTGCCTACAGCGAACGTGGCGCGGTTTCGGCAGACAGCCCCTCTCGCCGAGGGGTACCGTGAAGTTGAGAAGCAGCCACACCGACGATCGGCGGGATCATGACCTCCAACCCACTCAATCCGTCCAATGGCGACGAGGAACCCAAGGATCCCTTGGCCGAAATGCTCAAGAACCTGATGGGCGGCCAGGGCATGGGCAATATCGACCCCGCCGAACTCGCCAAGGCCGCCGGCCTCCCGGACGATCCCAATCTCCTGGCCCAGATGTTCTCCCAAGTGCAGGCGATGATGAGCGCCCCTTCGGAGGGGCCCGTGAACTGGCAGCTGGCGCATGAGAATGCCCGGCGGGTGGCCGCCAGCGGATCCGATCCCTCGGTCACCGCCCACCAGTCGCGGGAGGTCGATGAGGCCCTTCGGCTGGCTGAACTCTGGCTCGACCAGGTCACTGGGCTTCCGGCCACCGGACTGATCGGCCGGGCGTGGTCCCGTGCCGAGTGGGTCGAGGAAACCCTCGGGACGTGGAAACGGTTGACCGAGCCCGTGGCCAACAGCATTGCCAACGCGCTCTCCGCCGCCATGACCGAGCAGATGCCCGAGGAAATGAAGTCCATGATGGGCGGCGCTTCCTCGATGATCCAGAACATGGGCGGGGCGATCTTCGGCATGCAGCTTGGCCAGGCGATCGGCGCGCTCTCGGCCGAGGTGGTCAGCTCGACGGACATCGGTGTGCCCCTGGCAGACCTCGAAATGGCGCTCCTGCCGTCCAACGTGGCGAAGTTCGGTGAGGGCCTCAGCCTGCCGGAGAACGATATCCGCCTGTTCCTCGCCGTCCGCGAGGCCGCGCACGCCCGCCTCTTCGTCCAGGTCCCTTGGCTGCGCGGGCACCTGCTCGGCGCGATCGAGGCCTACGCCCGCGGTATCCACATCGACACGTCCAAGATCGAAGAACTCGCCCGGGAGATCGATCCCAGCAACCCGGAGGGCATCCAGGAGGCGCTCTCGCAGGGTGTCTTCATGCCGCAGCGCACGCCTGCCCAGGAGCAGGCCCTCGAAAAGCTGGAGACGGCCCTTGCACTGGTGGAGGGCTGGGTGGATGAACTCACCTGGGGAGCGACCGAGAAGCTGCTGCCGTCCGCCGCTGCGTTGCGCGAAACCGTCCGGCGGCGCCGCGCCACAGGCGGCCCGGCGGAGCACGCTTTCTCCTCCTTGGTGGGCCTCGAACTGCGTCCGCGCCGGCTCCGCGAGGCCGCCACGCTGTGGGCCTTGCTCAAGGCAGAACGTGGGGTGGAGGGCCGCGACGCCGTCTGGCAGCACCCGGACCTGCTGCCCACGGCAGAGGACCTGGACGATCCGCAGGGCTTCAGCGAACGCCGGAAACTGGCCGAAGCCAGCGACAGCGAAGTCGATGACGCCCTGCAGAAGCTGCTCAACGGAGGTTTCGACGAACCCGCTGACACCGACGCCACGGACACCGAGGGCACGGCAAAGTCAGGGGACACGGCAAAGTCAGAGGACACTGCGGAGTCCGGCGCGTCCGGCCAGGACGCGGAGGGCAACGACGACGACCGTCCGGCCAACGACGAGGACCGTCCGGAAAACGGCGGCAAACCGAACGCCTAGTCGAACGCTAGAGGGCCCCGGCCGGGATTTCGATTCCGTCCGGGGCTTCGTCGTACCCGCCGCCCGGCGCCAGGCCGCGCGAGGTCGCGAACGAGACCCCGTCCAGGAAGGCCTTGGCCCGCTCCGTCTCCGGGTACGCCTCCAGCAGCCGCCAGAAGGCGGCATCGTGGCCTGCCACCAGGAGGTGCGCGAGTTCGTGGAGCAGGACATAGTCGATTACCCACTGCGGCATGGGCTGTAGCTTCGCCGAGAGCCGGATGGTTCCCTCGGACGGTGTCGCTGAACCCCAGCGCGAATTCTGGTTGGTGACCCAGCGGACCGAGGAGGGCGCCGCCCTGCCGCCGAGGTACTTCGCCGACAGTTCGGTGGCGTGGGAGGCAAGGTCGGCATCGCTGCGGGGACGCCGCCGGCCGGAACCACGCGCGCCCCGGGTCCCTTGGAGCCGGAGTTTTTCAAGCATGCGGTGGACCCATTCCCGTTCCTGGGCCCTGCTGAAGGAGGCAGGGATGGCGACGACGGCCGTGCCGTCTTCCCAGAACGCGGCGACCGTGCGGCGTCGGCGGGCGGACCGGCGCACCAGCACAGGGGCGCCGTCGGCGGTGGTCAGCGGTGTGGCCGCAGGAACGGCGCCTGAGTCGCCTGCGCGGACGCTTCCGGTCTTCTTGGCGCGGCCGCTCCCGGCGCCGGGCATCACTGCACCGGACATTACAGCGCCGTGCTTTCGGCCAGGACCGTCAGGACGGCCTCGCCGTACCTCTCCAGTTTGGACGGACCCACGCCGGCGAGTTGGGCCAACTGTTCCAGCGATTCGGGGCGAGCCTCGGCGATGGCGGTCAGGGTGGCGTCGGTGAACACGACAAAAGCCGGGACGTCCGCCTCGAGGGCCACGTCCTTCCGCCATTGCCTTAGCGCGTCGAACGTCTGTTCCTCGTAACTGGGCGGGCACTGGTTGCAGCGCCCCACTTTCCGCTCGGCGCCGCTGGAGAGCATGCTGCCGCAGACCCGGCACGAGGCCGGGACGGCCGCCTTCCGGCGCGGCGCCGGCCCCTTGCCCCGGAGCTGGGAGCTGGCCACCGAGTCTGGACGCAGGCCGTCAAGGAAGCGCGAGGGCTTGCGGTTGGCCCGCCCGCCCGGTGTCCGGGCAGTGGACCAGGACAGGAACAGGTGTTCGCGGGCGCGGGTGATGCCCACGTACAGGAGCCGGCGTTCCTCGTCCACCGCTTCCGGACTGTCCGCAAACGAGATCGGCACAAGTCCCTCGCTCAGCCCGACCAGGAATACGGCGTCCCATTCCAGGCCCTTGGCGGCGTGCAGTGATGCCAGGGTGACGCCCTGGACGGTCGGCGCATGCTGGGCCAGAGACCTTTCCTGGAGCTCGTTGACGAAGTCCGGGAGTGCGAATTGCGGTCCCCTGCTGATCACGAGTTCGTCGGCCAGCGCCACGAGGGCAGCCAGCGATTCCCAGCGCTCCCGGGTCGCGCCCCCGCTGTGCGGCGCCGCGTCCGTGTAGCCCAGGGAGGCGACGATGTCGCGGACAAGCTGCCCTAGCGGCTCAGGCGTGGCGGTTTCGGCCACCGCCCGGGTGGCGGCCCGGAGCTGCAGGATGGCGTCCCGGACCTCCTTGCGCGCGAAGAACCGCTCACCGCCGCGCAACTGGTACCCGATCCCTGCCGAGGCCAGCGCCTGTTCGTAGGCTTCAGACTGTCCGTTGGTGCGGAAGAGCACGGCGACCTGGCTCGCCGGAGTTCCGGCGTCGAGGAGCTCGCGGATCCGCGCGGCGACCGTGGCGGCCTCCGCCTCGTCATCCGAGCATTCGGTGAACCGCGGCACCGGACCTGCCGGACGCTGCGCCACGAGCTGCAGCGGCGTGGCCCAGGCGGCGTCCGCCACTGGGCCACCGCTGCGCCGGCCGCCGAGCAGGTCGTTGGCGAGCCTGACAACCTGGGGCGTGGACCGGTAGTCCCGGATCAGCTTGACGACGTGGGCCTCGGGATACATGGCTTTGAAGCCGAGCAGGTGCTTCGGGGAGGCGCCGGTGAAGGAGTAAATCGTCTGGCTGGCGTCGCCCACGACGCAGAGCTCGTCACGTCCGCCGAGCCACAGTTCCAGGAGCCGCTGCTGCAGCGGCGAGACGTCCTGATACTCGTCGACGACGAAGTGCCGGTACTGTTCCCGGACGGTCGCCGCCACCTTCGGGTCCTCCTGCAGGATGCCTACGGTGATCAACAGCACGTCCTCGAAGTCGATGACGTTGCGGTCGGTCTTGACGTCCTCATAGGACTGGAATACCCGCGCCACGGCTGTCAGGTCGAAGCCGCCCGGATTGCCGCGGCCCTGGGCGTTTTCCAGATAGTTCGCCGGGGTCAGCATGGATACCTTGGCCCACTCGATTTCGGAGGCGAGGTCGCGGATGGAGGCGCGGTCCGTGCTGAGCCGGAGCCGCCGCGCGGCCTCGGCAATCATCTGTGCCTTGTGGTCCAGCAGGTTGGGCAAGGTGCCGCCGACCGCCTGCGGCCAGAAGAACTGCAACTGGCGCAGCGCCGCCGCGTGAAAGGTGCGGGCCTGAACGTTGCCGACACCGAGGTCACGGAGCCGGCTGCGCATCTCTGCGGCAGCCCGGGCCGTGAACGTTACGGCCAGGAGCCGCTGCGGGCTGTACACCCCTGAGTGCACGCCGTAGGCGATCCGGTGCGTGATGGCACGGGTTTTGCCGGTGCCGGCACCGGCCAGCACGCACATGGGCCCCTGCAGGGTGCTGGCGACCTCCCGTTGCTCGGCGTCGAGGCCGCCGAGGATCCGTTCCTCCAGTGAGCGGGCGTCCGGTTCGGGGGCTTCGCCGGATGTGGCGCCACGGGACGTGGCACCGTCGGAGGGCTCGCCGTCGGTGATAGTGCTGAAGTTCAATTTCTCTGTGGTCACTTTGCTGCTCAGTCGGTAGTCGGTGTCCTGCGGATGGGGGCAGGCCTGGTCAGGCGCTGTCCGCGGCGTCCTGAATGATTCCGCCGTACCAGTGTTCAATAAGGGACCGGGCGATGGAGAGCCTGCTGGAAATGACGATCTCGCCGCTGAGGACGGCGTCCTGCAGCTCACTCCGGCTGAACCAGCGCGCCCTGGTGACCTCGACGCCGTCGGGCCGGGCTTCCGTGTCCGGCGTGGTGGCCGTGAAACCGAGCATCAGCGAGGCGGGGAACGGCCAGGCCTGCGATCCGAGGTACTGGGAGGCCGTGACGCGGACGCCGACTTCCTCGCCGATCTCCCGCTGCACCGCCTGTTCCAACGACTCCCCCGGCTCGACGAAGCCGGCGAGGGTCGAATAGTTCCGGGCGTCGAGTGGGCCGCCTCCGCCCAGCAGCAGCCTCCCGTCGGGACCCACCACGGTCACGATGATGGCCGGATCCGTCCGGGGAAAGTGCTCGGAGTTATCGGCCGGGCAGCGCCGGACCCAGCCGCCGGCCTCAGGCTGCGTCGGAGTGCCGCAGCGCGGGCAATGCGTGTGGGTGGCGTGCCAGTTGGCGATGGCGCTGGCTTCGATGAACAGCGCCGTGTCCGTGGCGTTCAAGCGTGCCGCGACTTCACGGAAACCCGCCCACTGCGCATCGCTGGGGATGCCAGCCACGTGGGCCTCGAACTCCTCGGCCCGGACTTCGAACTGAAGCGGCAGGACGAAGAGGACAAGCTCGGTGCCGGCGTCGAGGTCCGAACCTGCCAGGGCCGAACCGAGGTAGATCACGTGTTCCGGAGCGTACGGGGTGTTCGCCAGGTGCCCGGAGAGCTCGGCCGCGTTCAGGAGTACGAGGCTGCTGTCGCTGACGAGGGCCTGCCGGCCAGAGAGCACTACGGCCTGGGCCGAGCCTGAAGCGACCAGCTCCGCCAGCATTCCGGGTTTCACCCGGGTCATGGAACCGCGGTCGATCAGGGCCGGGCGCACGGGAAGGACCGTCTCCATCAGGTGGTTTGCCGGCAGAAGCTGCACTGGCGATGCCGCACCTTCGTGTGCCGAGGATTCGGAGGGGGTTTGCCCTGATGCTTGTGACGGTCCTTTTGACGGTCCTTTTGACGGTCCTTTTGACGGTCCTTTTGACGATGCCGGTGACTCCGCAAGACTCATGTACCCACCGTACTGACTCGGGCAGACAATTGACATTTGCCGCCCACGCCGCCGCGCGCTCCAAGGCGCGGGCTGGATGGGCTGTTTGCGACGGATTTAGCGCCGAATTGTCCCTGATTTGCGCCCGATCTCAAGACTCGCCGGAGTGCATCGCCGTCTTGGGCGCCGCTCAATCTACCGTGGAAGGGTGAGAAGGAAACCTATCGAACTGGCAGCTGTAGCAACAGCGGCGGTACCCGGCCTGACCCCGACCGCCGTCAGCTCTGCGCCCGACGATCCGGCGGACTTCGACGCAGCCCTCCTGCTGGACTCCGAGGGCAAGCGTTGGCGTGTCCGCTCCCCCCGGCACGCCGAAGCCAGCGCCCGGCTGGAAACCGAATTCCTGGTTCTGCGGGCTTTCGCTCCCGGCATCCGGGCCGAGCTGCCGTTCCTCATGCCCACGGTGGCGGGAACTGTCAGGCAAGGCCAGCTCAGCACGTTCGTCTACTCGCACCTGGCCGGCGGCACCCGCTCCCTGGACGACCTCAGCAGCGGATCCCCCGCCGTTGCCCGCGAAATCGGGGCGGCGTTGGCTGCCATCCATGACCTCCCGCGGTCCATTGTGAGCAATGCCGATCTGCCCAGCTACACGCCCAACGAATTTCGCCAGCGGCGCCTCAATGAACTGGACCAGGCCGCCACGACCGGAAAGATCCCGCCGCTGCTACTGCGTCGCTGGGAACACGCCATGGAAGACGTCTCCCTCTGGCGCTTCAATCCCTGCGTCGTTCACGGCGACCTCCACGAGGACAACCTGCTGGTCGACGGCGACCGGGTGACCGCCGTGACGGGCTGGACCGACCTGCGCATCGGTGATCCGGCGGATGACATGGCCTGGCTGGTCGCCTCGAACGAACAGGACTTTGTGGACGCGGTCCTGGATCACTACACCTCCAGCCGGCGCGACGTTCCCGATGCCCACCTGCTGCGGCGGGCGGCGCTGTCCGCCGAATTCGCCCTGGCGCAGTATCTGGTCAAGGGCATGGCCGCCGGCAACCAGGACATGATCGACGAGGCCGAGTCCATGCTTGCCACACTGGCCGACGACGTCGCGGAACACGGCGGCCAGCCCATCAGTGTGGAACCGCTGCCGCAGCCTGTCGCGGCACCCGAATCCGGCGCAGAACAAGCCACTGCCGGAGCCGATGCCGGTCCCGATGCTGCTACGCCGACGGCGACGCCCGCGGTCCCCGCCGTTCCTGGTGCTCTGTCCTCTCAGGTCAATGGGACGGCGCCCGCTGTCAGCAAGGTCACGCTGTTGCCCATGGAGCCGGTACCCGATACCGCTCCGGTTGCGGATGCCGCTGCCGCTGCCGAAATCAGTGCCATGCCCGCTGTGCACGTCACGCCCATCCCCCGGGAGACGGAGGCTGACGCACCGACGGCTGCCGCGCAGCCGGTCGCAGTCATGGACACAGACACGGACACAGTCGCGGACGCCGACGCCGCTCCGGATGCCAAGGCGGATGCCGGATCCACCGCCGACGCCCCAGCGGCCCCCATCGCTCCCCAGGTCCCCGAGGCTGATCACACGCAGCACGATGTCCCGCAGACAGAGGCGTCAGACTCCGACGCCGAAAACGCCGGGGACAGCGACGCTGAGGCTGCGGTTCCAGCCGCTGTCGACACGTCGACGCAATCGATCGCCGTAGTGCAGCAAGATTCCACAGTGCAGCAAGATTCCACAGTGCAGCCGGATTCCACAGTGCAGGAGAGTTCCACAGTGCCGCCGAATTCCGCCGCGGAGCCCGGCGCGGGTGACAACACGTCAACCGCCGCCATCACGGTGGTCGACACCACGTCCCGCTAGGGCCCCGGCTCACGGCAGGTTCCTGCCGGCGCGTTCCGGCAGGAGCATTCCGGCCGGCAGATTTTCTTCCGGCAGGAGCATTCCGGCCGGCAGATTTTCTTCCGGCTGGGCGTTCCGACAGGGAGAATTCCGCCTAGACGCCCCTCGCCGCCGGTGTCCTCCCCAGCGCGGCCGCCACAATTTCCTCAAGCCTGTCCGCTGATCCGAGGTCGTGCGGACGGACCACCTGGTTGTCGGCCACGTAGTAGAACGCGGCCCGGACGTCCTCCAGTGGGACCCCTTTGAGCCGGGCCCAGGCCAGGCGGTAGACGGCGAGCTGCACTGCCTTCACCTTCAGCTGCGCTGCCGAGGGGCGGCGACCGGTCTTCCAGTCCACAAGGTCCCAGCCGCCGTCGGCGTCGCGGAACACGGCATCGATCCTGCCCCGGACCACGACGTCGCCGATCCGTGTCTCGACCGGGACCTCGACGTGGGCGGGGGCGCGGTGCGCCCACTCGGACTGGCGGAAAGTTTCCACCATGGAATCCAGGCCGTAGGCCTCGTCGATGTGGTCGTCAGCGCCGGCGGCCTCCCCCAGATCCAGCATCCCGGCGGCGCCGAAGTATTCCTCCACCCAGGCGTGGAAGGCCGTGCCCTTGCGGGCCGACATCCCCGGTTCGCGCGGGACAGGCCTGCGCAGGCGGGCCACGACGGAGCCTGCGTCATCCTCCAGGTCCACGAGAGTGGACGCCGAAATATGGCCCGGCAGATGCACCTCCTGGACCACCGAACGCCGGGAACGGCGTTCCAGCAGGGTGGCCGCCTCGTTTGCCCATCCGGCCGCAGGACCGCGCAGGACGGGCCGCCGTCCGTCGTCCACGCCGACGGGCGCCAGGGCCGCAGCCGCGCCGCCGTCCGGGTCACTGTCCAAGTTAGCGTCCAAGAGACCGTCCGGGCCGGTGTCCATTGCCTGCAGGACGCGGGCCGCGGCGGATTCCATGGCCGCGCGCCGGCCCGGGACGAGCCGTAGCCGTTTCCCCGTCCGGGGGTCATGCGGCCCCTCCAGGGGATCATAGGGCCAGACGGCGACTTCGAGTTCAGAGGTCAGGGGGCTTTCGGCCGGCAGAGCGTCCTCGCTGACGGACAGCGGATGGATTTCGGCTGCGCCTTCCGCGGTGAGGCCCTCAAGCCCGGAAAGAAAGGGAGACATCTCAGCCAAACCGGCCCGGGATCCTACCCACGCGGCACTTGATATCCAGAGCACGTGTTTGGCGCGGGTGTAGGCCACATAGGCCAGGCGCCGTTCCTCGGCCTCGCCGTGCGCCTGGACGGCAGACTTGAACTGCTTCTCGGCGTCCAGCCAGCCTTTCTGGTCCGGCTGGTCCAGGTCCCATTGGGGCAGGTCGGCGCGGTCGCCGCGCAGCGGCCACGGCAATGCCGCGCTCCCGCTGCTCCACCGCGAGTCCCTGCTGCTGGGGAACGCCCCGGCATTGAGCCCGGGAACGAACACGACATCCCATTCCAGCCCCTTGGAGGCATGCACGGTCAGGAGCTGGACGGCCTCGTGGTTCACCTCCGGCGCTGCGGCATCGAGGCCGTTTTCCTCGGCCGCGGCGGCTTCCAGCCAGGCGAGGAACGCCAGGACGTCGACCCGCTGGGAGGTGTGCAGGAACCCGGCCGCTGCGTCCTGGAAGGCGTCCAGGTTGCGGCGGGCCTGATGGATGCTGATCCCGGGCCGCGCGGCAACTTCGATGTCCAGGAGCATCGCCCGTTCGACCTCGCCCAGCAAGGTGGTGAGGTCGTCCCCCATGTAGCTGCGCAACTGCCGGAGCTCGTCCGAGAGCCGCTGCAGCCGGCCGCGGGCCTCCGGGCTCAGCCTGCGGCCGTGCGCCGAGGTCCAGCCGTCGCGGGGCAGCCAGTCCAGGGCCTCGACCAGGCTGGCGGAATCCGTGATGTCGCCTTCAATCACGGCGTCGTCGCCCGTATCTTCGGCGGCACGCCCGTCGTCGTCGGCGTCCAGGCCGCCGGGGCGGCCCCGACGGCGGGCCAGGAAACTGGACCAGTCCCGCAGGGCCATCAGGTCCGCCGGGCCGATCCGCCACCGCGCGCCGGCCAGCAGCCGCATGAGGGAGTCCGAGCGGCCGGGGTCGGCCAGGACGCGGAGCGTGGCGACAAGATCGATGATTTCCGGCGTGTCCAGCAGCCCGCCGAGCCCGACGATTTCGTAGGGAATGCCCCGGACTTCGAATTCGCGGCGAATGCATTCCATCTGTGCCCGTCGCCGGCAAAGGACGGCCATGGCCGGCGGAACAGGCTCGGCGGCATGCTGGGCGTCGAAGTCCGTCACGCGGAATTTCAGCACGTCTCCGGCAATCGCCGCGGCCTCGGCTTCGTCCGTGGCGAACCGGCCCATCACAACCCTGCCCTCGACGGCGGCCGGGCTGGGCTGCAATGGCGGGACCTCGACGGCATCGGCGGTTTCCCTGGCCCCGGCGGCCCCAAGGTTCGCCGCCGCTTTGCTCAGCGGCGCCGAAATGAGGTTGGCCGTGGCCAGGATGTTGCGCCCGTTGCGCCACGCGGTGGTCAAATACGAGGTCGGCGCCACGGCGAAGCGCCGGGCCGGACCGCTTCCCGGGTCCCGGCCGCTTCCTTGGTCCCCACTTGTGGGGTGGGCGGCGCCTTCCCCGCTGACGAGGGTGGGGAATTCGCGGACGAAGTGGAAGAGCTGCCCGGCGGACGCTCCCCGGAATCCATAGATGGACTGGTTAGGGTCCCCCACCGCGGTGACGGCATGGCCGTCGCCGAAGAGCCGGGAGAACAGAACCAACTGGGCGTGCGAGGTGTCCTGGAACTCATCGAGCAGCACCACCTTGTAGCGTTGGCGTTCCGTTTGGGCGGCGACCGGAATCTCGTTGGCCACCCGCGCCGCCAGGGCCACGAGATCGCCAAAATCCAGGGCGCCGCGGGCGCGCTTCGCCTCGGAGTAGCGGCCCACCATCTCCGCGACGCTGGCCCGGGTGCGCAGCATCGCGCTGAGCTCGCCAGCAGCCTGGGTGGGGTTCTTCTTGGCCTCCGCGACGTACGGGAGCGACTCGAACGCGGCGATCCGTTCCAGCAGCCAGCCACGGACCTGGGCCGGGTCCTGCAGGTGCTCCGCGCATTCTCCTGCCAGTTGGATCACGGCCTTGACGAGGGTCGATTTGGCGGACCGGAAGTGTTCGTAGTCCCCGTCAAAGGCTTCCACCACCTCGCTGGCGAGCTGGAACGACTGGGCACCGCCGAGCAGCACGACGTCGCGTTCGACGCCGAGGCGGAGGCCATAGTCGGACACAATGCCGCTCGCGTACGAGTGGTAGGTGGAGACCTTGGGTTCGAGCGCATCCGGGCTCAGCAGCCCGGCAGGAAAGACGGTGTTCCCGGTGTCGGCCGCCGCGATGCGCGCCAGCGCAGCCAGCTTGGCCCTGATCCGCGAGGCGAGTTCACCGGCCGCCTTACGCGTGAACGTGACGCCGAGGACCTCCTCCGGCCGGACCCAGCCGTTGGCAACGAGCCATACCACCCGGTCCGCCATGGTCGCAGTTTTCCCGGAGCCCGCCCCGGCAATCACGAGCCGCGGCGTGAGCGGCGAGGAAATGATCAGGGACTGTTCGGCAGTGGGGCTGTTCCCCTCCCCCAGCAGTGCGGACAGCTCCTCCGGGCTAAACCGCGGCTCGAGAAGGGGAATCGGTGCCGGATGCGGGTCAGTCAGGCCGGTCGCCGGCGCCTCGGGGGTCATTCAGTAACCTGCTTTCCCCGCACGCACAGCGGGCACACTTCGGGCAGCCGGCAGCCATGGCCGCCGTGGCCTCCCTTGGACGGATCGTGGCGGGCCTGGAAAACACTTCCGGACATCACGCGGGCGGCGTCGCCAACCATCTCCAGCGCCCAGTTGTCCTGCGGGTCCAGTGGGGCTTGGGCTTGGATGCCTGGGCTCTTGGTTGTGGTGCCCAACTGGGCCAGGACGGCCCCGCCCGGCAACGGCGGGGGCCCGTCGTCGGGACCCGCAAATCCCCCGGCCAGCACGGCGGCCTGATAGGCGCCGAGTTGCGGGTGGCGGTCCAGATCCGCTTTACCGGGCTGGCGTTTGCCGGTCTTGAGGTCGATGATCACCAGCCGGCCCTCGGCGTCGATCTCAAGCCTGTCGACCTGGCCCCTGAGCACGGCAGGCCGCGCCGGCCCGAGGCTGCCGCCGTCGCCGGGCTCGGATCCGGCAGGCCCCGCGGGCACCGTGGAGGCGACCGCCTCCGCCGGAACGTCCGGCAGCTTGACCTCAAAGTCCTGTTCGACGCCGACCAGGCTCCGGCCCTCGCTGCGCATCACGAGAACATACTGGGCGAGCTTGCGGACCATGGACTCGGCACGCTGGAAGTCCAGCTTGCCTTCCCAGTTGTCCTTCATCCCCAGGGTGGGCCAGCGCAGGACGAGTTCCGCGACGTATTCGCTTCCCGAGGCATCCGGGAGGTCCTGTGCGATGGCGTGGACCAGCGTCCCCAGGCTGCGGGCAAAATCCGTCGCCGCTTCTCCGCCGGCGGCCTGGACGAACCAGTCCAGCGGCGACTTCTGCACGGTTTCGACCTTCGAAGGCGACACGAAAACGGTACCGCCCGGAGGAACAACCGCCTCCTCCGAGGACAACTCGGCCAGCCCCCACCAGCTCGCGGGGTGTGCGCCCGGAACCGGCGGCTGAGCCGTGGCCAGGACGCCCAGCACGGCCGCGGCTTCGGCCGATTCGGCAGCCTTGACATCGAGTTGGGCGTACTGGCGCAATTCCGCCACCAGCGCCCGGAGGGTCAGCGGACGCTCGACCGGGGTAAAGCCCCGGCGGTCCTGCCCCGGCCGCAGCGGCGCCACATAGTCCAGGAACGAGGACGGCTGCTCATCCTCCGAGGACACGGCTGTGCAGATCAGCACCTCCCGGGCGCGGGACACCGCGGTGGAAAAGCTTCGGAGCTCGTCATAGCGGATCTCGCGCAACCGGCTCTGCGGATCCAGTCGCAGGGCATACTCCACGCCGTGTTCGACGGCGTCGGCGAACAACGTGCTGCCGAGCAGCTCGCCGCGCAGCCGGGTGTTGGGCCACACGCCTTCCTGCAGTCCCGGCACGATCACCACCGGCCACTCCCGGCCGGCGGCGCTGGCTGGTGTCATGAGCTCCACCGCGTCTTCCAGCTGCGCCCTGGCGGCCAGGGTGTCCATGGGAAGTTCCTGGCTCAGCAGGTATTCAAGGAACTGCTCCGGGCCGGAGCCCGGCAACTGGTCGACAAAGCGTTCCGCGGTATGGAACAGCGCCATCATGGCATCGAGGTCACGGTCGGCCCGGGCACCGGCCGACCCTCCGGCGAGGGCGGCCTCGGTCCAGCGGGAGGCAAGGCCGGTGGAATGCCACAGCGCCCAGAGCACCGTCTCGGCGTTACCCCCGGGCGCCTCGGCGGCGTCCCGCCCCGCCCGGATCATCCGTGCGATCCGGCGGGCCGAGTGACCCTCGATGCCCAGCGTTGCCAACGCCCCGGGCTCCAGCAGAGCTTCGACCAGGAGGGCGTCGCTGGTGCGCCCGCCGCCGCCCAGGAGTTCCTCCCGGCGCAGCGACTGCCGCAGCCTCCGCAGTTCAATCGACGTGGCACCGCCTATCCGGGACGTCAGCAAGGACACGGCTGACTCGGGCGTGAGCACGGCGGGGTCAAGGGCCACCGCATAGGCATCCAGCAGGGGACGGACCGCGACCTCGTCGCGGACAGCGGATTCGGCGACGGGAATGCGGACCGGAATCCCCTGGCCGGCCAGATAACGCTGCAGCTGGCTGAGCTGGCCGCCGTTGCGCACGATCACGGCAATGTCCCCGAGTTCGCGGGCATCGTTCAGCTGCGCCTCGAGGATCCGCTGCGCCACGTACCGCAACTCGTGGACCGGGGACGGCAGCAGGTGGGCCTCGACCGTCCCAGGGCGGCCGTCCGGCGTCGGGTCCGCAGCTCCCGGCGTCGGACCCGGTTCAGGCTGTTCGAGCCGGCGGGCGGACTGTCCGCCGGACCTGCGGGAGATGCGCCCGGCCACCGACAGCCAGGCCTCTGCCACGGCCGGGGCGTGCCGATGCGCGGTCCACAGCGGACGTTCCAGGATCACTCCGTCAGGTGCAAGGAGACGGGGCAGTTCCGCCACGAGGTCGGGGCGTGCCCCGCGGAAACCCTGAACCACGGTGTCCGGTGAGGCAGTGATGATGGCGTCTTTGCCGGCGGCGATGTCTGCCAGCAATTCGACGACCGCGGGGTTCGCCTCCTGGATGTCGTCCACGAGAATCAGTTGCAGGCGGTCGCGCTCGGCGGCGAGGAAATCCGGTGAGTCCTGGAAGATCTGGCGGGCGGCAGTGATGATGCCGGCGGGGTCAAAGGCCTCGGGCATGCGCAGGTCCAGGACGTCGCGGTACTCGGAGTACAGTGCGGCCGCCGGAATCCAGTCGGGCCGGTTGCACTGCCGGGCCAGCGCCACCAGATCCTCGGCAGTCCGCCCGGATTCGATGATTCGGTCAAAGAGCTGGCGCACCTCCTGCCGGAATCCGCGGGTCTGCAGGGCGGCGTCCAGGTCTTCAGGCCACGGCAGTTCGAGGCCGGGCAGCGCATGGCCCTCCAGCAGTTCCTTGATAATCAGGTCCTGTTCCGGACCGGAGAGCAGCTTCGGCTGGCGCGGCAGCGGGAGGAGGCCTTCCGCCTTGGCGCGCCGGATCAGATCGAAGGCATATGACGCCCAGGTCCGCGCCGGCGTCGTGCTCAGGCTCCGGTCCAAGCGCGCTGTGAAGCGGTCGCGGAGCGTATCCGCGGCGAGCCTTCCGGGAGCCAGGATGAGCATCCGCTCCGGGTCCAGGCCGTCCCGCAGGGTGCGGCGGACGGCGGCCTCGACGAGGACCGTCGACTTACCGGTGCCGGGTGCCCCTGGCACCAGGACGGGGCCGGAACCGGGCGGGACCTCGACGGCGCCGAGCTGGTCCGGCGACAGCACCGGGACCGCGCTGTGGTGGGTCCGGGGCGGCAACAGGCGCAGCCCTGCAGACGGAGACTTTGTCACGTTAGACTGTGCCTGCTCTGGCTCTGCCTGCTGAAACTGTGTCAGTTTAGGCGGTGCCTGTTCAAGACTCTGGCCGTGGCTGGGGGTACTCACACGGTCATTTCATCATCCGGTACCGACAATTTATGCGACTCCCGTTCGAGCCGCTCAGCGATGGCGTCGATCCGGTCGAAGTCGGCGTCGGTGGGCGCCCACCGGCCCGAGGCCAGGTCAACGCGCCAGCGCCCCTCGCCGGTCCGGAGGAAGTCGTCATAGCGGCCCAGCAGCGGGGTCCCCTCCTGCAGATAGAGCGCCAGTGCCTCGTGCTCGAGGCCAGGCGGCGCGTCCCCGCTGGACTTCAGGACACGCCACCAGGGCACGCTGCTGCCATGGTGGCTCATGACCGAACCGACCTGGCGCGGGCCGCCGGCGCCGAGGAGTTCGGCGACGTCGCCATAGGCCACCGCCGTGCCGGCCGGGATCAACGCCACGAGCTCCAGCACCGCCTCCACATACTCCGTCCGCATCGGTCCAGCCTAGCCGTTCCGGACTCCGGCGCCGTGCCCGGACGGACGCCGTCACGGCGGTCAAGAACTGTCGGAGGCAGCAGGTAGCGTTGACGCATGAGCACTTGGAACAGCCTTCCCCGCGCGGCCTTCGACCTCGAAACTACGGGCCGCGACTCCCGCTCGGCGCGGATCGTCACGGCATCGGTCACGGTGGTGGACTCTGCCGGCGGGGTGATCAACGAACACGAGTGGCTCGCCGACCCCGGCGTTGAGATTCCCACAGAGGCCAGCGATATCCACGGCATCACCACCGAGCAGGCCCGCCGCGAGGGCCGCCCCGCCGCCGAGGTGACGCGGGAACTCGCCGCCGTACTGCAGGAGTTGTTCGACACCGGCGTGCCCGTCATCGCCTTCAACGCCAGCTACGACTTCACCGTGCTCGCGGCCGAATCGGCCCGCTACGGCGTCCCGCAGTTGACCCGTTTCCCCGTCCTGGACCCCTACATCATGAACAAGCAGGTGGACCGGTACCGCAGAGAAGGGCAAGCGCACGCTCACCGCGCTGTGTGAGGAGTACGGCGTCAGCCTGGATAACGCCCACACCTCGGCCGCCGACGCCCTGGCAACCCTGCGCATGCTCGATGCCATGGCCGGAAAATTTCCCAAGCTCAGGATGCCGGCGAGCAACCTGCACCAACTCCAGGTCGAATGGGCCTCGTCCAAGGCCGCGGATTTCCAGAGCTACCTGCGCAAGACGAAGCCGGCCGCCGTGATCGAAGGCGACTGGCCCGTCCTGCCTCCCGAGGATGCGAGCCGCGGCGACTTCTAGTTTCTGAACGGAGCTTCTGGACGTCCGGAAGCCGGTGCGGGAGCACTTCTTAAACGAAACGTTCACTGGCGGAAAGTCTTACCTAGACCCCCGCGGCACGCAATTCCAGTGAATGCGACGGAAGTCACACTGCCCGGGGCTTCCAACTGCCGGTTGCTCCGGCGCCGATGATTCCGGACCCCACCGGCACTACCCGGATCACCGCCGATCATCTGGG
>CAVRLW010000033.1:0-96152 GCA_963722145.1 uncultured Actinomycetota bacterium
GCTGGATCGACGCCGATCCCGCCTCCGGTGTCACGGTCGAGCAGGTGCGGGCCGCCACGGGCCCGGCCACCGCCGTCGTGGTCCTGAGCCAGATCGCCTACCGTTCCGGCTTCCTCGCGGACCTGCCGGCCATCACCGCGGCAGTCCACGACGCCGGCGCCCTGGTGGTGTGGGATCTTTGCCACTCCGCCGGGTCGGTGGAGATCGCCTTGGATGACGCCGACGTCGATTTCGCGGCGGGCTGCACGTACAAGTACCTGAACGGGGGACCGGGCTCGCCCGCGTTCGCCTACGTCAACACCCGGCACCTGGCCGGATTGCAGCAGCCGATCTGGGGCTGGATGGGACGCAAGGACGCGTTCGAAATGGGTCCCGGCTACGAGGCCGCTCCCGGCATCCGGGGCTTCCTCAGCGGAACCCCTGCCATCTTCGGGATGCTCGCCATGCGCGGCACCCTGGACCTGATCGAGGAAGTGGGGATGGCCGCCCTCCGGGAGAAGTCACAGCTGCTCACGGCCTTTGCCCTCGAACTCTTCGACGCCTGGCTGGCCCCGGCCGGCGTGCAGCTGTCCACCCCGCGGGACCCGGCACTGCGCGGCAGCCACGTGACGATCGACCACCCTGCCTTCCGCGAAATGACGGCCGCGTTGTGGGACCAGGATGTGATTCCCGATTTCCGTGCCCCGCAGGGCATCAGGATCGGGCTGTCGCCGCTGAGCACCTCCTTTGCGGAGGTGTACCGCGGCGTCGCCGCCATCCGCGAGCTGCTTTCCGGCCCGGAAGGCGGAAGCCGCGCCGCTCGCCGGGGCGGCCGCGGGGCGGCCGGCGGTTTCGACAAGACCGCGGACGTGCCACTAAACTAAACGTTGGATCCGGCTGCAGTCCGTGGCGGCTGGTTCCTGTTGTGTACGGGCATACCCGGCTTCGGCGGGGGATTCCGGGACGGCACCCCCGGCAGTGAATTACTGATTCGGGCCTCACGGCACATCTCTAGGAGTTATTGTGGCACTTGAAGCCGCTGTAAAGCAGTCCATCATCAAGGATTTCGCAACGTCCGAGGGCGACACCGGTTCGCCGGAGGTCCAGGTTGCAGTCCTGACTCAGCGGATCAAGGATCTCACTGAGCACATGAAGGAGCACAAGCACGATTACCACACCCAGCGCGGTCTGCTGGCCATGGTTGGTCGTCGCAAGCGCATGCTCACCTACCTCAAGAACACTGACATCACCCGCTACCGTAAGCTCATCGAGCGCCTCGGCCTGCGTCGCTAGTCAGCTTTAAGGGGCGGCCCCTTCCGGACCGGAAAGGGCCGCCTTCTTCAGGAAAAAACTAAACAGGAGGATCAACCGCATCACGCATTCGCGGTCCTCGGTAGTGATCCCCGGGAACGGCCTCAAGGAATGAGGCCCGGCCCGTGGGTCTCGATCGATGACCGGGTGCAGTGCAGGCCAGTAGACAGATGCTGGGCTGGGTTGATGCGGCTGGGCTCCGTGAACCATGAAACGGAGGTGACTCTCTATGGAGGGTCCCGAAATCCAGTTCTCAGAAGCAGTCATTGACAATGGCCGCTTCGGCAAGCGTGTAATCCGCTTTGAAACCGGCCGCCTTGCCAAGCAGGCAGCGGGCGCAGCGATGGTCTACATCGATGAAGAGACCGCGCTGCTGTCCGCAACCACCGCCGGCAAGCACCCGCGTGAAGGTTTCGACTTCTTCCCGCTGACCGTCGACGTCGAAGAGCGCATGTACGCCGCCGGCCGCATCCCGGGCTCGTTCTTCCGCCGCGAAGGCCGTCCCTCCACGGAAGCCATCCTGGCCTGCCGCCTCATGGACCGCCCGCTGCGCCCCGCGTTCGTCAAGGGCCTTCGCAACGAGGTCCAGATCGTCGTCACCGTGCTGTCCATCAACCCGGACGAGCTCTACGACGTCGTCGCGATCAACGCGTCCTCGATGTCCACCCAGCTCTCCGGCCTGCCCTTCTCCGGCCCGATCGGCGGCGTCCGCGTTGCCCTCGTTGCCGACGAGAACGGCTCGCAGTGGGTTGCGTTCCCGAAGCACTCACAGCTCGAGAACGCTGTCTTCAACATGGTCGTTGCCGGCCGGGTTGTGTCGGATGCCGACGGAGACGACGTCGCCATCATGATGGTTGAAGCCGAAGCCACCGACAACTCCTGGAACCTCATCAAGGAACAGGGCGCCACCGCCCCGACCGAAGAGGTTGTTTCCGAAGGCCTCGAGGCTGCCAAGCCGTTCATCAAGGCCCTCTGCGAAGCACAGTCCGACCTGGCAGCCCGCGCCGCCAAGCCGACCGTCGAGTTCCCGGTCTTCCTGGACTACCAAGACGACGTCTACGCCGCTGTGGAGTCCGCTGCCGTCGAGAAGCTGGCCGCTGTCTTCCAGATCGCCGACAAGCAGGAGCGCGACACCGCCTCCGACGAGCTCAAGGACGAGGTCACCTCTTCCCTTACCGGCCAGTTCGAAGGCCGCGAGAAGGAGCTGTCCGCAGCCTTCCGCTCCGTCACCAAGCAGGTTGTGCGCCAGCGCATCCTCAAGGACCAGATCCGCATCGACGGCCGCGGCCTGACGGACATCCGCCAGCTCACCGCCGAGGTTGAGGTTCTGCCCCGCGTCCACGGCTCGGCCATCTTCGAACGCGGCGAGACCCAGATCATGGGTGTCACCACGCTGAACATGCTCAAGATGGAACAGCAGATCGACTCGCTGTCTCCCGTGACGCGCAAGCGCTACATGCACAACTACAACTTCCCGCCGTACTCCACCGGCGAGACCGGCCGCGTCGGTTCCCCGAAGCGCCGCGAAATCGGCCACGGTGCCCTCGCAGAGCGCGCCATCATGCCGGTGCTGCCCTCCCGCGAGGAATTCCCCTACGCCATCCGCCAGGTGTCTGAGGCTCTCAGCTCCAACGGTTCGACGTCGATGGGTTCCGTCTGCGCCTCCACGCTGTCCCTGCTCAACGCAGGCGTGCCGCTGAAGGCCGCCGTTGCCGGTATCGCCATGGGCCTGGTCTCCGACCAGGTTGACGGCCAGACCCGCTACGCCGCCCTGACCGATATCCTCGGCGCCGAAGATGCCTTCGGCGACATGGACTTCAAGGTTGCCGGTACCTCCGAGTTCGTCACGGCCATCCAGCTGGACACCAAGCTCGACGGCATCCCGGCCTCGGTCCTGGCCGCCGCCCTGAAGCAGGCCCGCGAAGCGCGCCTGCACATCCTGGACGTCCTGAACTCCGCGATCGACACCCCGGACGAGCTCTCCGAGTTCGCGCCGCGCGTCATCGCGGTCAAGATCCCGGTAGACAAGATCGGCGAGGTCATCGGCCCGAAGGGCAAGATGATCAACCAGATCCAGGAAGACACCGGAGCCGACATCTCGATCGAGGACGACGGAACTGTCTACATCGGCGCCACCAACGGCCCGTCTGCCGACGCAGCACGGTCCGCGATCAACGCCATCGCCAACCCGCAGATCCCGGAAATCGGCGAGCGCTACCTGGGCACGGTCGTCAAGACCACCACCTTCGGCGCCTTCGTTTCCCTGACCCCGGGCAAGGACGGCCTCCTGCACATCTCCGAGCTGCGCAAGATCGCCGGCGGCAAGCGCGTGGACAACGTCGACGACGTCGTCTCCGTGGGCCAGAAGATCCAGGTGGAAATCACCAAGATCGACGACCGCGGCAAGCTCTCCCTCTCGCCCGTAGTGGCTGAGGGTGCAGGCTCCGAGGACGCAGACAACGCTGAGGTCTCCGAGGAGTCCGCAGAGTAGTCTCTCCTGCATCAAAGAGCGGGGCCGGTGGATCAACCACCGGCCCCGCCTTTTGTTCAGGTAGGATTGCAGGCAGATTTGGCACGTGTTCAATGAAAGGCCTTGATGACTGTCGTCCCCCTGCCGCTAGAGCAGAACCAGCATGCTGACACCCTGATCCACGGAGCCGACGGCGGTTCCGAGGTGCGCCGCTCGGTCCTGCCCGGCGGCGTCCGCGTGCTGACCGAAGCGATGCCCGGCCAGCGCTCTGCCACGATCGGTTTCTGGGTCGGGGTCGGCTCCCGCGACGAGGCCCCCGGCCAGCACGGCTCCACGCACTTTCTGGAGCACCTGCTCTTCAAGGGCACCAAGCGCCGCACCGCGCTGGAGATCGCCTCGGCCTTCGACGAGGTCGGCGGGGAATCAAACGCCGCCACCGCGAAGGAAAGCACCTGCTACTTCGCCCGCGTGCTGGACACCGACCTTCCCATGGCGATCGACGTCATCGCGGACATGATCACCGGCGCCGTCCTGGACCCGCAGGAGATGGAGCAGGAGCGGGACGTCATCCTCGAGGAAATCGCCATGGACAGCGACGACCCCACCGACGTCGCGCACGAGAACTTCGTCGCCGCCGTGCTGGGAACGCACCCGCTGGGCCGCCCTATCGGCGGCACCCCGGCAGCCATCCGGGCCGTGGCGCGCGACTCGGTGTGGGACCACTACCGCCGCTATTACCGTCCCGACGAGCTCGTGGTCACCGCGGCCGGCGGGCTGGACCACGACGTCGTCTGCGGCCTTGTGGTGGACGCCCTGCACTCTGCCGGCTGGAGCCTTGAGCCCGCTGCCGCGCCCGTGCAGCGCCGGTCCACCGAGCGTGCTGCGATCACCGGCACGGCCGGCCTGCATGTGGTCAAGCGCCCGGTGGAGCAGGCCAACATCATCATGGGCTGCCCCTCGCTGGTCGCCACCGACGGCCGCCGCTTTGTCATGAGCGTGCTCAACGCCGTCCTCGGCGGCGGCATGTCCTCCCGGCTCTTCCAGGAGGTCCGGGAAAAGCGCGGTCTCGTGTACTCGACCTACTCTTTCGCCTCCTCCTACGCCGACGCCGGCTATTTCGGCATGTACGCCGGTTGCACGCCGTCGAAGGTCCGGCAGGTCATAGAGCTGCTCGGCGCCGAACTGGACAAGCTGGCCGCGGACGGCATCTCCGACGAGGAGCTCCGCAAGGCCGTGGGGCAGCTGTGCGGTGGAATCGTGCTGGCGCTGGAGGACACCGGTTCCCGGATGTCCCGGCTGGGCCGCGCGGAGCTCGTGTCCGGCGAGTACCAGGACATCGACGAAACCCTCCGCCAGATCAAGGCCGTCACGGCAGCGGAGGTCCAGGAGCTCGCCCGTGAGCTCGCGGCCGCCCCGCGGACCGTCACGGTGGTCGGCCCGTTCGAGGAAACCGAGACGTTTGGGCTCTAGGTAATACCAAGGCCGATTTATGCACCGTGGGCCCTTCGTAACCCGGCTGGGCAGGGCCGGCCGGCTTGTGGCCGGTCTTTACACCACAGCGGCCACGGCGTCATGATGGTGGCGGGGTCACTCGGGAGGAACTCCGTATGGGAGGAACTGTGGACCGGCCACTGCCAGGCAGTGCAGGCGAGGCGCTAGAGGCGTTCCTGGGTCATTGGACGGGGACCACGCACTGGGAGGCAACTGCGTGGGGTCCGGCGCGCAGCGCGGACACCGAGATCTTCTTTTCCCGGGCCGCCGCTGGGCTTGCCGTCACCCAGAGCTACCGGCATACGGATGCGGACGGGACCCGCTCCGAAGGCCACGGTGTCTTCACGACGGACCCCGACCACCCCGACACCCTCTGGTACCACGTCAACAGCCTGGGACTCCCGCCCGAGGGACCAGCGCGTGCCAGCATGGAAGGTGGCACCTTGACCGTGGAACGGCGCAGCGACCGCGGCACCGCACGGCACACCTTCCGGGTGGACGACGGCGAACTGACCCACGCCGCCGGTCTCCGCCTGGGCAAGGCGAGCGACTTCACCCCCTTCATGACCACGGTGTGCCGTCGCGTCGCTGAGAGCACCGCCGTCCCGGCCTAGAGTCTCAGGATGCGGCCTGCAGGATCCGGGTCTTCGGAGTTCCCTCAAGGGCGGGGGCAACCTCGGCGGAGTTCCAGACCTTCGCCTGGAGATTGGCCAACAAGGCCTCCGCCTGCTCGCGCTGCTCGAAATCCAACTCAACGACCACAGAGTGCGGGTCGTCCACGGGTTGGTTGATTCGGTACGCGGTGACGCCGGACGCCGCGCGGTTCACCGGATCACGGTCGAACGCCGCCTTCCACATGGCGAAATCCTTGATCCTATGCTCGATCTGCAAGGTGAACATGCTGCCCTCCTCATTGGTGTTTGTTGCCCGCCGCGGCGGATATTCCACACTCTAGATCCGGTCAGGTAAACGCGATACCCCAGGATTCCTGGACCGCTTCACGCCGCCGGGCGTGCTCGGGTTACCCGCCGGCGAACGGCGGCAGCACGTCGACGACGTCGGCCGGCTTGAGCGCTGCGGCGTGGTCGCGTACGGCAACTTCGTTGAGCAGGAAGCTGGAGCGGGACAGGATGCGGGCCAGCGGCGGCGTACCGGCGGGCGGTTCGGGGCGCTCGACGGCGAGGATCGCCTCAAGCAGCGAGGCGAGGGTGTCGCCGTCGGCCAGGTCGTAGCGTTCTTCATCCACGCCGGCAGCAGCGCGCGCTGCAGCGAAGTAGCGTACGTTCACGAAAAAATCAGCCTCCGATGGCGCTCATGCTGCGGTCCGGCTGGACGAAGTCGGGGGCGCCAAGGCCCACATGGTCCATGCCGTGGGCCTTGGGCTTGATCCACATGGCGTCCTGCCAGCGTTCGGCGAGCTGTTCGTCGCTTGCGCCCTCGCGCAGCAGCCCCAGCAGATCCACTTCCTCGCGCGAGAACAGGCAGCTCATGATCTTGCCCTCGGCGGTGATGCGCGTCCGGCGGCAGTCTGAGCAGAACGGCTCGGTGACGGAGGCGATGATGCCCACGGTGCCGAGTACAGGGCCGGTGGCCTGGTCGGTGCCGGGAACGCGGGCCCGGACTTCGAACCGTTCGGCCGGGGCGCCGTCGCGGTCCCGCGGGTCGGAACTGAGCACGTAGTCGGTGGAGAGCAGTGCGCGGATCTCCGCGGAGGTGATCATATTCCGTCGGGTCCAGCCGTGGTCCGCATCCAGCGGCATCTGCTCGATGAACCGCAGTTCATAGCCGCGGTCCAGTGCCCAGGCCAGCAGGGCCGGGGACTCGGCGTCGTTGATCCCGCGCATGAGCACAGCGTTGAGCTTGACCGGGCCCAGGCCTGCCGCCCAGGCGGCGTCGACGCCGGCGAGGACCTTGTTCAGGAAGGGGCGGCGGGTCAGCTTGGCGAAGGTTTCCTCGTGCAGGGAGTCCAGCGAGACGTTGATCCTGGAAAGTCCCGCGGCCTTGAGCCCGGCGGCCTTCTTGTCCAGGCCGACGCCGTTGGTGGTCATCGAGATCGGCAGCCCGGGGTGGGCCTGGCGGAGCGCGGCGATGATCTCCAGCAGGTCCGCGCGCACCAGGGGCTCGCCGCCGGTCAGCCGCAGTTCACGCACGCCGAGCATGTCGACGCCGATCCGCACGATCCGCACGATTTCCTCCGCGGACATCACGGCCTGCTTGGACAGCCACTCCAGGCCCTCGGCCGGCATGCAATACGTGCAGCGCAGATTGCACTTGTCCGTCAGTGAGAGGCGCATGTCCGTGGCGCGTCGGCCGTAGCGATCCACGAGCCCGGCAGGCAGGCCCTCCGGGCGTCCGGACAGTGCGGCTGCAGGAGGCGTCCCCGCTCCGGGACTGCCTGCCACGCGGGGCTGGGGCATACCCAGTTGAACTGTCATAGAGTCAGGCTACGCCACCTCGCGGCCCACGTCACAGCCGCATGACGGCCCGGATATTACGTATTCGGGAAGGATGTCCTGCGGGGATCCGAAGCCCTGCCCGCGGCGCGGCCGCGAACCTATGCTGGAAACGTGAACAACACCCAGCCGGCCCTGGACGCAACGGAACACCGGCGCATCCTCCTCGTCGAAGACGAGCCGACCATTGCCGGAGTGGTCCGGGACTACCTCGTCCAGGCGGGATTCCAGGTGGTCCTCGCCGCCGACGGCTTCACCGCCCTGCGCCTCGCGGCCGAACGCCGTCCGGACCTGGTGCTGCTGGACCGGATGCTGCCTGGCCTGGACGGCGTGGAAGTGTGCCGCCGGCTCCGGGCGGCACACAGTGTCCCGGTCATCATGCTCACGGCACTCGGAACGGAGGACGACCGGATCCTTGGCCTGGAGGCCGGCGCGGACGACTACGTCACCAAGCCGTTCTCGCCCCGCGAGTTGGTACTGCGGGTCCGCTCGGTCCTGCGCCGGAGCATTCCCGAATTCAGTCCGGAGCCTTCCGTCGAAGTGGGCGGGTTCGACCTCAGCCCGGCCGCACGCACCGTCTCCCGTCATGGCAAGCCGTTAGCGCTGACGGCCCGGGAGTTCGACCTGCTGGCCTTCATGCTCCGCCGTCCCCGGCAGGTCTTCAGCCGCGAAGAACTCATGAAGGCCGTCTGGGGCTGGGACTACGGGGACCTGTCAACGGTGACGGTCCACGTGCGGCGGCTGCGGGAGAAGATCGAGGACGACCCCACCCGCCCCTCCGTGCTGAAAACGGTTTGGGGCGTGGGCTACCGGCTGGACCCCAGCGACGAGGAAGAGTCCGCCGGTGCAGACCTCTGAACTCCTGACCATCATCGGCTGGGCCGTGGCGTGGGGGGTCGTGATCGGGGCCGCGTCACTGCTCATCCTGAAATCGCTGCGCAGGGCGTCGTTCGCGGTCCAGATCTGCGTGGTGGTGCTCGCCGCCGTGGCGGTCCTGACGGCCGGAATGGTCAGCGCCTTCAACGCCATGTTCATCTCGGCACGTGACCTTGAGGTCATGTGGTACGTCCTGGCCGTGGCCTCGGCGGTGGCTGTTTCGATCGCCCTCGTGCTCGGATCAAGGGTGTCGCGGAACGCCAAGGCGCTAGCCGACGCCGCCCGGAGCATCGGCCGCGGCGAGAGCCCCGGAATCCAGTCCCCGGTGATGAGCCACGAACTTGCCGCCCTCGCCGCCGAGCTTGAATCCAGCAGCCGAATGTTGGAGGCATCCCGGCAACGTGAGGCCGCCATCGAGAACGCCCGCAGCGAACTGGTCAGCTGGATCTCCCACGACCTCCGGACGCCGCTGGCGAGCATGCGCGCCATGACCGAGGCCCTGGAGGACGGGATGGCGGCGGACGTTCCCGGCTATTACCGCAAGATCATCGCGCAGACCGACCTCATGGCCGGCATGGTCAACGACCTCCTGGAACTGTCGAAAATCCACGCCGGAACAATGCGGCTCAAGGCCGAGCCGTTGGACCTGTATGACCTCGCCAGCGACGCCATTGCCGATCTCACCGCGCTGGCGGAACAGCACGGCATTACGCTCGACGGCGGCGGCCGGCGGGAAAGCCTGGCCCTCGCTGACGGCCCCTCGATGGGGCGCGCCATCCGGAATGTGGTGCTCAACGCGATCGTCCACAGCGCGCCGGGTTCCCGCGTCACCGTGGAAGTCGGCCGGGAAGGGGACCGGGCCGTCGTCGCGGTCACCGACGGCTGCGGCGGGATCCCCGAAGCAGACCTCCCGCATGTGTTCGAGACCGGCTGGCAGAAGGACCCGGCCCGGAGGCAGAGCGGCCGTTGGGCCTCCCCGGACGACGGGGCTGGGGTGGACGGCGCCCGGGTGCCCGGGCCGGATGAGCCCGGGCGCGCCATGCGCTACAGCGGCGCCGGGCTCGGCCTGAGCATTGTCGCCGGAATCGTCAGCGCCCACCAAGGCACCGTCACCGTGGAAAATGTCGACGGCGGATGCCGGTTCTCGCTGCTGCTTCCCGGCCAGGGATCAGCCGAGCAGGAGCCAGCTGCCGGCGTGCGGGCTGCTGCGGGAGCACAGGACGGGATTCCAGGCGACGCGGCGGACAAGAAACTCCGGGCAGGACGGACACAGTGAGCAGCGGCGTTGGCTTTGACGGGCAGGGGAAGGAAATGGACGGGACACTCGCCGGTAGGGAGCAGCACGGGGGAACGCGGGACGAGCAACCCCGGACCCGGCAACGGCGGGACCTGTGGGCCGCCGGGGCCGGAGTGGTGGCCGTGGGGACCGCGGTGGTGCTCGGGGAGCTCGCGGCCAGCCTGGTGAGCCCCACGGTTTCTCCGGTGACGGCCGTGGGCGGGGCCGTGATCGATGTTGTCCCGTCGGGCGTCAAAGAGTTGGTCATCTCCGTGTTCGGCACGGCAGACAAGGTGGCACTCCTGGTCGGCATGGCACTGGTCATCGCCGCATTCGCGGCCTTGTCCGGTGTCCTTGAAGTGCGGCGCCGTTTCGCCGGGGTGATTCTCATCGCCGTGTTCGGCGTTGTGGGCCTCGTGGCCGTTGTGAGCCGGGCCGACCTGACCGCCAACGCCATCCCCGTCCCGGTGCTCGTGGCACTGGTCGGAATCGCCCTGTTGCGGTGGCTCATCGGGAAGCTGCTGGAGTGGCAACCCGCTGCGGGCGGGACACCGGCGGCAGAGCCCGCCTCGACGGAAGCCCCGCCCGCCGCGCAGCCTGCGAACGCCACAGCCAGTGAAGCCGGCCCCGCGCGGCGCCGTTTCCTGCTGGCCCTGGGCGGGACGGCCGGGGTTGCCGCCGTGGTCGGTGTGCTCGCCTCCACCCTCAGGGGAGCGGCCGCCGTCGTCAGTGACGTGCGCAGCAAGCTGGCCCTCCCGGTGCCCGCCGCTCCCGCGCCCCCCATACCGGCGGGAGCGGAGATCAGGCTGGACGGCCTGGCCCCGCTCGTGACGCCGAACAAGGACTTCTACAGGATCGACACTGCCCTGCGCGTCCCGCTGGTGGACCCGGAGCAATGGACGCTGAAGGTCACGGGCCTGGTGGAACGCGAGATCGAGCTCGACTTCGCCACCCTGCTGGCCAAACCCCTGACGGAACGCCACGTGACCATCGCCTGCGTCTCCAACGAGGTGGGCGGGGACCTGATCGGCAACGCCCGCTGGCTCGGCTGGCCGGTGCGCGAACTGCTCGCCATGGCCGGCCCCAAGGCCGGGGCGGACATGGTGCTGTCCCGCAGCACGGACGGCTGGACGGCGGGGACTCCGCTCGAGGCCCTCACGGACAGCCGCGACGCGCTGCTGGCCGTGGGAATGAACGGGGAACCGCTTCCGCTGGAACATGGATTCCCAGTCCGGCTGATCGTGCCCGGGCTGTACGGCTACGTCTCGGCCACGAAGTGGGTCACCGAGCTGAAAGTGACCCGCTTCGCGGACGACGTCGCCTACTGGACGCCCCGCGGCTGGAGCGAGCGCGGGCCCATCAAGACATCGTCCCGCATTGACGTGCCGCGCGACGGGCGCAGCGTGACGGCGGGGACGGTGGTGTTCGGCGGTGTCGCGTGGGCCCAGCACACGGGCATCGGCAAGGTGGAGCTCCGCGTCAACCGCGGCGATTGGCGCCAGGCCGAGCTGGCCCCTGGCATCTCCAAGGACACGTGGTACCAGTGGAAGCTGGCGCTGCCGCTGACGCCGGGACGGTACGAGGTCCAAGTCCGGGCCACAGCCCTCGACGGTGTGCCGCAGGTCGAGGAGTCCGCCCCGGTCGCGCCCAACGGAGCCACCGGTTACCACACGGTTAGAGTTGACGTGAAGTCCTAGCGAGCCGAGCAAAGGTCAGGAAACGCATGCACCGCACCGAGACAAGGCACGTCAGCGTGGAAGCGCACCGGGACAAGGTGCGCGCACTGCTGGCCCCGCTCCGCACCGAGGCGCGGGTGGAACGGCTCCCGCTGCTCGAAGCCTTGGGCCGGGGACTCGCCGCCGACATCCTGGCGCCGCTGGATCTTCCCCCCTTTGCCAACTCGCAGATGGACGGCTTCGCGATCCGCAGCGCCGACGTGCCCGACGGCGGCACGGAACTGCGCGTCGTCGCGCCCGTCCCCGCCGGGGCCGCACCGGCGGAACTGGCCGCCGGCACGGCCGCCCCGATCATGACCGGCGCGATGATGCCGGCCGGGGCCGACGCCGTCGTACCCATTGAACAGGCGGTGCCCGATTCCTTCCCCGTGCCCGGGGAGCCCGCCACGGTCCACCTGCCGGCCGCGGCCGCCGGAACGTTTGTGCGCGACGCCGGCAGCGACATCCGCTCCGGCGAGCTCGCCCTCGGTGCGGGGACCTTCCTCGGCCCCGGCCAGCTGGGACTGCTGGCGGCCATGGGCTACACGGAGATAGCTCGTCCGTCCCTCCCTTCGGGTCCTCTTGGTCACCACCGGCGACGAAGTCGTGGAACCGGGCAACCCGCTGGGACCGGGCAAGATCTTCGACTCCAACGGCACCCTGCTCGAGTCCTCCATGCGCCAGGCCGGGCTCCAAGTCACTCGGACCGGCGTCTCCACGGACCAACCGGATGAGCTCGCCGCGTTGCTGCGCCGGCATGGTCCCGACGTGGACCTGATCGTCACAACCGGCGGCGTCAGCAAAGGCGCCTATGAGGTGGTCCGGCAGGCAATGGCGGGACACGACGTCGAGTTCGGCGCCGTAGCGATGCAGCCGGGCGGCCCGCAGGGGATCGGCAGCTTCGACGGTGTCCCCGTGCTGGGGTTCCCCGGTAATCCGGTGAGCTGCCTTGTGTCCTTTGAAATGTTCCTGCGCCCGGTCCTCACGGAGCTGTTCGGCGCTCCGGCGCTCCGGCCGGCCGTCCGCGCGCGCCTCGCCGAACCACTGACCTCCCCGCCAGGTAAGCACCAAGTCCGGCGCGGCACGCTGGCTCCGGACGGCACGGTCCGGTTGGAGGGCGGTGCGGGCTCACACCTAGTCCATGCCCTGGCCCGTTCCAACGCCCTGGTCCACGTTCCCGAGGGGACAGCGGCGCTCGCTGCGGGCGATGAAGTGGAAGTATGGATCTTGTGAATGAAGCAGAAAACCCTGAAGCGGATGCCGCACCGGCGGACAACCCCACAGCCGGCAACACCCGCCTGACCCACCTCCGCCACGACGGCACGGCCCAGATGGTGGATGTGTCCAACAAGGCGCAGTCCACGCGGGAAGCCACGGCCACCGCGACCGTCCGCAGCACGGCCGAGGTCCTTTCCCTCCTCGGCGACGGCGAGCTCCCTAAGGGCGACGCCCTGGCCGTTGCCCGCATCGCCGGGATCATGGCGGCCAAGAAGACGCCGGACCTGATCCCACTGTGCCACCCGTTGCCGATCGCCAAGGTCACCATCGATTTCGAGCTCGACACTGACACCGTGACGGTGTTTGCCACGGTCAAGACCCGCGGTGTCACCGGGGTCGAGATGGAAGCACTGACCGCTGCGTCGATCGCGGCACTGAGCGTATACGACATGATCAAGGCCGTGGACAAGCACGCGGTCCTGACCGACATTAGAGTGCTCGCCAAAAGCGGCGGCAAGAGCGGGGACTGGACCCTATGAACATGCCCGAACCGCACCGCCACGGCGAAGCCACCGGCCGGAAGGCCGGCGTCGTGATCGCCTCCACCCGGGCGGCCGCCGGTGTCTATGAGGACCTCACGGGTCCTATCATCATCGATTGGCTCACCGAACACGGCTTTGAGCCGTTTCCTGCCATGGTGGTGCCGGACGGCCCACCGGTGGGGGCCGCGCTCCGCGCCCTGCTGAGCCAGCAGCCGGCCGTCATCATCACCAGCGGCGGCACAGGACTGAGCCCCACCGATGAGACGCCTGAGCAGACCCTGCCCCTGCTGGACCGGGAAATCCCGGGCATCATGGAGGGCATGAGGACCGCCGGCGCGGCCAAGACGCCGATGGCCATGCTCAGCCGGGGCCACGCGGGCGCGGCCGGACAGACGTTCATCGTGAACCTCCCCGGATCCCCGAAGGGCGTGATGGACGGCCTGAGCGTGCTGGATCCCATTCTTGGACACCTTTGCGACCAGCTGGAAGGCAGCCATGGGCACTGAAACTGGATTTGAAGTTGTGCACGCCGTGCTGAGCGCCGAGCCAATTTCCGTGGAGCAGGCCATCGCGGCGGTCGAGTCGGACACCGCAGGAGCGGTGGTCAGCTTCAGCGGCGTCGTCCGCAACCACGACGGCGGCAAGCAGGTTTCCCGGCTCAGCTACAGCGCCCACCCGACGGCGCACCAGGTGATGGCCGACGTCGTCGCCGGGCTCGTGGCGGAGCACTCGGTTCCGGCCGGCGACCGGGCGTCCGACGGATCTCCGGATAAGGGTGCCGGCGGCGCGGAAGGCGCGGGCGGCGCCGAAGGCGCGGGCGAACAGCAGCAGCCGGTGCGGATCTGGGCGGCCCACAGGATCGGCATGCTGGAGATCGGCGACCCTGCCCTGGTGTGCGCCGTCTCCGCAGCACACCGCGGCGAGGCCTTCGAGGTCTGTGCCGAACTCGTGGACCGGATCAAGTCCCAGGTGCCGATCTGGAAGGAACAGTTTTTCGCCGACGGCACTGTGGAATGGGTTGGAGCAGGGGAGTAGGCACACCAGTTCCCCCGCACCAAGCGCAGTGTGAACCGTCAGCAGTTAGCTGAAGAGCGGTTTTTCCCCGGCTGGGCATGGTGACGCGTTCAAAGCCTTGGGCATCTATGCCGATTGACGCCAGTGCCGTGCGATCAAGCCTCGCTGCCGCTGACGCCTGGCCTGTAACCCAAGGCCGCCGGTTCCGGAACGCAACGGCCCCGGCGGTAGGGTTGATGGCATGACCGAACAACTCTCAGTCGCCGTGCTGGGCGCCAACGGGCGCATGGGCGCAGAGGCCGTGACGGCCATCGACGCCGCCGCGGACCTGAAGCTCGTCGCGGCCCTTGGCCGCAACGACTCCCTCGACACCCTTGTCAGCTCCGGCGCACAGATCGTGGTGGACCTGACCGTCCCCGAAAGCACCGAGGCGAACGTCCGCTTCGCCGTCGAGCACGGCATGCACGCCGTGGTCGGCACCACCGGCTGGGATGCCGACCGGCTCGCGGGGCTGCAGGAACTCCTCGCCGACCGGCCCGGCGTCGGCGTCCTCATCGCCCCCAACTTCGCCCTCGGCTCGGTCCTGGCCTCCGCCTTCGCCGCCAAGGCGTCCAAGTACTTCGAATCGGTTGAAATCATCGAACTGCACCACCCGGACAAGGTCGATGCCCCCTCCGGCACGGCTGTGCGCACGGCGCAGCTGATCTCTGCCGAGCGCACCGACGCTGGCGTGCCTTCCAGCCCGGACGCCACCACTACGGAGCTCGCGGGCGCCCGCGGCAGCGACGTCGACGGCATCCGCGTCCACAGTGTCCGGCTCAGCGGCCTCGTCGCGCATCAGGAGGTCCTCTTGGGCGGGCCCGGGGAGCAGCTGACCATCCGCCACGACTCCTTCGACCGGGCCTCCTTCATGCCCGGAGTGCTGCTGGGGATCCGCAGCGTCGCCGCGCACCCCGGTCTCACCGTGGGACTCGACGGCTACCTGGACCTGGGACTCTGAATCCGATGTCCGCTGCCCTGACAGCCCTCAAAGCCAACCGCACCAAGATCTGGGTAGGGGCCGTCACCCTGCTGCTCGTGTTTTACCTGGTGGTGTCCCTTCAACGTTCCGTGCTCCTGATGTCCGATCCCAACCTCGTGGCAAAGGCGATCGGCGTCGCTTACCTCGTTCTGCCGGTCATCGGTGCCTGGGCCCTGATCCGGGAGCTGCTGTTCGGCGCCCGCACCGAGCAGTTGGCGAAGATCCTCGAGGCAGAGGGGGGCCTGCCGGAGGACACGCTGCCGCGCACGCCCGCCGGCAGGATCATCCGCGAAGCCGCCGACCTCGAATTTGAGAAGTACCGCGCCGAGACGGAAGCCGCACCCGAGGACTGGCGTTCCTGGTTCCGGCTCAGCTGTGCCTACGACGCCGCCGGAGACCGCAAGCGGGCCCGCGCCTCGATGCGCGACGCCGTGCGGATGTTCCGCGCCGGGGCGCAGAAGCCTTAGCGGGACCCCGTCTGCCGCTGGCGCTGGCCGGGCGGGGAGGGGCCGGCCGGGGTGGGCTGCGGCACGCCTCGCGGCAACTGGGGCCAGTGAAGGCTAGCGGAAGCGGGAAGGCTGGCGGACTTGCGCCGGCTGGTAGCTGCCCACCTGGTTGGCCGCATGGGTCACCCATTCCAGCGGTCCGCGCCACGCCAGCGCCGCGAAGACCGCGCCAGTCACCAGCACCGCGATGGCCTGCGCCCAGTACACGCCCTCCACGGTCCATCCGGGCAGCAGCGGCTGATCGTGCAGGGCCGCCATGATGCATAGATGAGCCGTGTAAATGCTCAACGTCATGGCCCCGGCTCCGCGCAGCGGGAGCAGCAGATCAAGTTCCAGCCAATTGCCCAGCCGGCCGAGCAGGAGGCATACGCCGATCACGGCAGCAGCAGTCCCCGACGTGTGAAGCAGATCCAGTGTGGTGCCTGCGTGCGGTGCACTGGTGGCCAGCCACCACACTGAGCCTGACTGTTCGACGCCGGAAAGGTTGACCTGCAGAAGGCTCGCCAGCGGGTAGGCCGGATCGCCGATCTGCGCCTCCAGCGCCTGCCGGCCTCCCCAGTCCTCCATCATGACTATCCCCAGCCACTTGGAAATGACAGCCAGCACTGTACCGGCGGCCAGCAGCAGGAACGGCACGGCTGCTTTGGACAGCGCCATCCGGCCGATCACCAGCCCCACGAGGAGATACGCGATCCACTGCAGGACGGGGTAGTAGCCCGTAAGGAAGAGGTCGCCAAGCAGTCTTGCCGGTGTGGCCAGGTCCTCCCAGCTTGGGTTATGTCCCAACCGCAGGGGCGGATCGGCGGACAGCAGCCAAGGCCGCAATAGGAAGGCCAGGGCAGGAGCTGCCAGGATCCAGAGGACCGTGAGTGCGATCAGGCGTTTCACCCCGAGTCCGATAAAGGGCAGCACGCACAGGAACAGGAGGGCGTAGTGGACCAGAATTATGGCGATGTTGACTTCCAAGCCGCCCAAGGAGAGTCCGACGGCGCCGATCACGAGCGCTCGTAGGGCGATGCCCCGGCGCGCCGCCGAGAGTTCGGGGCCCTGAAGCGGCTGCTGCTTCCCCGTGGACAAGGCGAGGCCGACTCCGGCCAGTACGGCGAACAGCGCGGCTGCCCGTCCGGAAAAGGTCAGCCCGATCCAGGTGGGCGTGAGCTGCGGGTCCGACTCAAAGGTCGCGAGCACGTGCGTAGCCATCATGGCCAGCAACGCCAGCCCGCGCGCGGCGTCAATGCCGGCCAGCCGGGCGCCGGAGGAGCTGCCCTTGGCGGTCCGGGAAGCAGTGGTCGTGCCGCGCGCGGTCATCATCTGATCGTCTCATGTTCGGCCGGGCCACAGCTCCATTCATTACTACAAGCAAGCCTTGTATTCGAATATATGTTCGAATACGATGAGCGCATGAACAACGCCTCAGAGCCCGCTTTCCTGAATCCGGAATTCACAGGACCGGAATTCGCAGGCCCGAAACTCACAGGACCGAACCTCACAGGACCGGAATTCGCGCGCCGGCAATTTCCGGGCCCGGATCCTTCAGGCCCGGATCGGGCCAGCACCCCGCCCGGCGGACGGGTGGATGGTGGTGAGTCGGGGGCCGGGGTCCTCAAAGCCATGAGCCCGGGCGTGGTGGACTTCCTCTTCCGGCGCTTGGTCGCCGGCGAACCGCCTGAGGACGTCCAGTGGGGCAAGGAAGGCACGGCGCTGGCTCTGCAGCCGCCGGGAGCGGAGCTGGCCCGGCGGCTGGCCGAGACGGACCTGGACGCCCTCACTCCAACGGAGTTGTTCCACTACGTGCGGGCCACCCAGCGCCTAGCCGCCTGGGCGGAGGCCCTTCGCGAAACCGCTGTCGGGCGCTACTGCTCGGCACCCTCGGTGGGACCTGACGCGTAAAGGCTGATCATCGAAAGAGGAGGTGCTTAGGATGGCAGAGTGACTAATGGCTCAAACGCTGGCTCAATCACCGGCTCAATCACTGGATCGATCACTGCGCTGACGCTGTCCGCCGTCCAATACGAGGCCCTGGATGGCGGCGTTGCCGCCAATGTGCCCGAACACATCCGGCTGATCGAAGACGCCGAGTCGCACGGAGCCCGGCTGGTCATCTTTCCCGAGCTCTCACTGACGGGGTACCGGCTGGAGCTGCTGGAGGGTCCGGGGGAGTGGCTGAGCGCGGCTGACGGCGCGGCTGGACGGCATCCGGGAAATCTGCCGGCGCACCGGAATAACCGCCGTGGTCGGAGCTGCGTTCAAGGAGGAGGACGGCACTCCGCGTCTGGCCTCCCTCGCAGTCCACCCTGCAGGCGTCATCGAGACCAGCTTCAAGACGCACCTGCACGGTTCGGAGCAAGGTCTCTTCGTGGCCGGCAGCCACCCCGCCGTCCTTGAGATCGACGGCTGGAAGGTCGCACTGGCAATCTGCTTCGACGCAGCCCGCCCCGGTCACGCGGAATGGGCCGCCGAAGCTGGCGCGGACATCTATGCCGTCTCGGCGCTCTACACTGCCGGGGAGGACCATCGGCTGGGGCTGCACCTTGGCGCCCGGGCCATGGACAACCGGATGTTCTCCGTCCTGGCAAACCTGGCAGGCGCCACGCCGCTCGGAGCCTCCTGCGGGCTGAGCGGCTTCTGGGGCCCCGACGGGCTTCCGTTCCGGCAGGCGGCCGGCATCGGCACCGAGGTGTTGACCGCGAGCCTCCAGTACAGCGTCCTGGCGCGGTTTCGGCGGCCCTGAGTCCGGGCCGGAGGGCCTAAACGTGACGTGTGGACCGGCGAGTTTGACGTTCGTCACACCGCCGCCATTGTCCTAACATGCCGCGGACAAGGTAACGTTTTTCATATGGCTGACTCTGATATTCGCTCTTACACGTTCGGGACCCTCGTGACTGCCATGGTCACGCCTTTCACATCGGACGGTGAGGTCGACTACCAGGGCTCTGCGGAGCTGGCGAGCAAGCTCGTCGACGACGGCAACGATGCCCTCGTCATCTCCGGCACCACGGGGGAGACCTCCACCCTTGAAGACGACGAAAAAGAGAAGCTCTTCCGCGTCATCGTCGAGGCCGTGGGCGACCGCGCCAAAGTCATCGCCGGAACCGGAACCAACCACACCTCGCACTCGATCGAGATGGCTAAGCGCGCCGCCAAGGCCGGAGCGCACGGCCAGCTGATCGTCACGCCGTATTACAACAAGCCGAGCCAGGCCGGCATCCAGGCCCACGTCGAGGCCGTGGCCGACGCCGCCGACCTCCCCGTCATGGTGTACGACATCCCCGGCCGCGCCGGCGTGCCCATCCTGCCCGAGACCATGATCCGGCTGGCGGACCACCCCAAGATCGTTGCCCTCAAGGATGCGAAGGCCGATTTCGCCGCCATCACGCGCGTTCTGGCCAACACCGATCTTGATGTCTACTCCGGCGATGACGGCCTCACGCTGCCGTGGATGGCCGCCGGTGCCGTCGGTCTGGTCAGCGTCTCCGCGCACGTCGCGACGCGGCAATTCCGTGCGCTGATTGATGCCGCAATTGCAGGCGATTTTGCTACCGCCCGCACCTTACATTTCGAACTGGACCCCGTGGTCCGCGCAGTGATGACCCACATTCAGGGTGCTGTCGCTGCCAAGCAGGTTCTTAAGTGGCAGGGAGTCCTGCCCAACTCGGTTGTCCGTTTGCCCCTCGTGGAGCCGGGCGAGGCCGAGATCGCAACCATCCGCGAGGATTTGGCGGAAGCGGGGATGGTCTTTTCCTGATCGGGAGACATTCCTGATCGTTAAGAACCAGCCCGGCCTCCGCCTGGAAAGTAGTGCACTATGACCCAAACCGCCCTTCCCGGCCTTGTCACGCCACCCCGCCTCCCGAAGAACACCCTGCGGATCGTGCCGCTCGGCGGACTCGGGGAAATCGGCCGCAACATGACCGTTTTCGAGATCGATGGCAAGCTCCTCATCGTTGACTGCGGCGTGCTCTTCCCCGAGGAGACCCAGCCCGGCGTCGACCTCATCCTGCCGGACTTCTCCTACATCGAGAACCGTGTCCAGGACATCGTCGCCGTCGTCCTGACCCACGGTCACGAAGACCACATCGGCGCCGTCCCCTACCTGCTGCGCCTGCGCGCCGACATCCCCATTGTCGGTTCACAGCTCACGCTGGCCCTCATCGAGGCCAAGCTGCAGGAACACCGGATCAAGCCGAACACGAAGACCGTCGTCGAAGGCGAGGTCGAGAAGTTCGGGCCCTTCGAATGCGAGTTCGTCGCCGTTAACCACTCCATCCCGGACGCCCTGGCCGTGTTCATCCGCACCGCGGGTGGCACCGTCCTGCACACCGGTGACTTCAAGATGGACCAGCTGCCGCTGGACGGCCGCATCACCGACCTCCGGCACTTCGCCAAGCTGGGCGAAGAGGGCGTGGACTTGTTCATGTCGGATTCGACCAATGCCGACGTCCCGGGCTTCACCACCGCCGAGAAGGAAATCGGACCCACCCTGGACCGGTTGTTCGGGCAGGCCTCCAAGCGCATCATCGTCGCCTCCTTCTCCTCCCACGTGCACCGCGTCCAGCAGGTCCTCGACGCTGCCGCCAACCACAACCGCAAGGTTGCCTTTGTGGGCCGCTCCATGGTCCGGAACATGGCCATCGCTGCGAAGCTGGGCTACCTGGAGGTTCCGGCCGGGATCCTGGTCGACATCAAGAACATCGACAACCTGCCGGACAACCGGGTTGTGCTGATGTCCACCGGCTCCCAGGGTGAGCCCATGGCCGCCCTGTCCCGCATGGCCAACGGCGACCACCGCGTCGTCGTCGGCGACGGCGACACCGTCATCCTCGCGTCGAGCCTTATCCCGGGCAACGAAAACGCCGTGTTCCGCATCATCAACGGCCTGCTGAAGCTCGGCGCCGACGTCATCCACAAGGGCAACGCCAAGGTGCACGTCTCCGGCCACGCTGCCGCCGGCGAGCTGCTGTACTGCTACAACATCCTTGAGCCGCTCAACGCCATGCCGGTGCACGGCGAAACCCGCCACCTCATCGCCAACGGCAAGATCGCCCTCGAATCCGGCGTGCCGGAGGAAAGCATCCTGCTCGCGGACAACGGCACCGTGATCGACCTTCGCGACCACCAGGCCGACATCGTCGGCCAGGTCGAGGTTGGGTTCGTCTACGTCGACGGCTCCAGCGTCGGCGAAGTCACGGAAGCGGACCTCAAGGACCGCCAGACTCTCGGCGACGAGGGCTTCATCTCCATCATCACCGTCATCCACCGTGCCACCGGCAAGGTGGTGTCCGGGCCGGAGATCCACGCCCGCGGCGTGGCGGAGGACGATTCCGTCTTCGACGAGATCATCCCCAAGATCAACGAGGCCCTCGAAGAGGCCGTGCTGAACCGCACGGACCACACGACGCACCAGCTGCAGCAGGTCGTCCGCCGGGTCGTGGGCACGTGGGTTAACCGCAAGCTGCGCCGCAAGCCCATGATCATCCCGGTGGTCCTTGAGGCGTAAGCCTCAGTTGGTTCACCGGGCGTAAGCCTCAGTTGGTTCACCGGGCGTAAGCCTCAGTTGGTTCACCGGGCGTAAGTCCCTCACGCATACCGGGCACATGCCTGGTGAACGGCCTTCCCGGCCAACCCGCAGCATAAGCGCCGCGGGAGGCGGGGGAGGCCGTTTTTCCGATAGGGCCCTGGCGGCAACATGATCCCGGACGCCCCGGAAATTCGGGGTTTTCGGCCCGGCATCCGGTACCGTGGCGGGTATGGCGACTCGTACTTCTTCCGCGCCTAGAGGAAACTCAAGCGGCAAATCAGGCAGTTCTCCCGGCCGGGGGTCCGGTCCCGCCGCATCCAAAACCGCCCGGCCGCGGGGAACCACGGGCGGAACCACGGGAACAGCGCGGACCCGGCAGCTGGCCGTTGTTGAGCCGCACCAGCCCTGGATCGTGCGGGTGCTGGCCGGCGCCTGGCTCGGCATCGCCCACGTCGATCGGCGCCGGCATCCGGCGGGTCGGCCACGACGTCAGCGACCTCGCTCCGGAGGACCGCCGCGACGGCGCCGCCCTGTTCAACCTGGCCCTGGGAGTCTTCGTTGCCACCTTCGCGTGGTGGGGGTTCCGGGGCTGGTTCCCCGACCTCATCTTTGCGATTGTCAACGGCACTTTCGGCTGGATGGCCCTGCTGCTGCCGCTCATGCTGTTCGTATGCGCCTTCCGCCTGTTCCGCCAGCCCGACGACGGCCGCGGCAACAACCGGATCGGCATCGGCTTCCTCATCATGACGTTCGCCGGTTCCGGCCTGGCCCACGTCATCGGCGGCCAGCCGACTGTCGCCGACGGCTTCGACGGGCTGCGCAGGGCCGGCGGCATGCTCGGTTATCTCGCTGCCGCCCCGCTCGCTGCCCTTCACACCGCAGTCCCCGTGGCGGTGTACGGTCTGCTGGCCTTCACCTCGCTGCTGATCATCACCGCGACCCCCTTCGGCGCCATCCCGCGGCCGCCTCCGGGACGCGTACGAGCACCTGATGGGCATCGACCTGCACGATGACGACGCCGACGACCGCCACGACCGCAGCTACCTGTACGAGAACGACGCCCCGGCCCCGCCCAAGAAGAAGCGCAGGCGCCTCTTCGGCAAGGACCACGACGACGAGTCCGGCCTGGAGGGCTACGTCGGCGACGAAGCGTTCGAGCGCGCGGTCATCGCAGATGAGGAAGCAGCCGACGGGGCGCCCGCCAAGGGCGCGAAGGGTGCGAAGGGCGCCAAGGGCCAGGCCGATGTCGCGCCCGGCGTCCGCCGTCCCACCCAGGCCGAGATCGCCGTCGAAAAGATCAAGGCCGCCCAGGGCCTCGGCACCGCAGGATCAGCAGGGTCCATGGGCGAGAACGCCACCGAGGCCATCCCGCTGGTCACTCCAGGGATGGTGGCCGCAGGATCGCTCAATCCCACCGCCGCCGCGGCCGCCGCCAAGGTCCCCTCCAACCCGGTGGCGCCGGCACCGCTGCCCACCCCGATTCCGCAGCGCACCGAACAGCTCTCCCTGGCCGGCGACGTCACCTACACCCTGCCGGCGTCGGACGTGTTGACGCCCGGCTCCATCCCCAAGGAACGCACCGAGGCCAACGACGCCATCGTCGCCTCGCTCACCGAGACCCTGAACCAGTTCAACGTGGAGGCCCAGGTCACCGGCTTCAGCCGTGGCCCCACCGTGACCCGCTATGAAATCGAGCTGTCCCCGGGCACCAAGGTGGAGCGGGTCACCGCCCTGTCCAAGAACATCTCCTATGCCGTCGCCAGTTCGGATGTGCGCATCCTGAGCCCCATCCCGGGCAAGTCCGCCATCGGCATCGAAATCCCCAACACGGACCGCGAAACCGTGTCCCTGGGCGACGTGCTCCGCAGCCAGAACGCCCGCCGCACGGACCACCCCATGGTCATGGGCGTCGGCAAGGACGTCGAGGGCGGGTACGTCGTGGCCAACCTGGCCAAGATGCCGCACTTGCTCGTGGCAGGTGCCACCGGAGCCGGCAAGTCCTCGTTCGTGAACTCGATGATTACCTCGATCCTGATGCGGGCCACCCCGGACGAGGTCCGCATGGTCATGGTGGACCCCAAGCGCGTGGAACTCACCGCTTACGAAGGGCGTCCCGCACCTCATCACCCCGATCATCACGAACCCGAAAAAGGCCGCCGAGGCCCTGCAGTGGGTGGTCCGGGAAATGGACGCCCGCTATGACGACCTCGCCAATTACGGCTTCAAGCACATCGACGATTTCAACAAGGCCGTCCGGGCAGGCAAAGTCCACCCGCCGGTCGATTCCAAGCGCGTCATCAAGCCGTACCCGTACCTGCTGGTGATCGTGGACGAACTCGCTGACCTCATGATGGTGGCCCCGCGCGACGTCGAAGACTCGATTGTCCGCATCACCCAGCTGGCCCGTGCGGCCGGAATCCACCTGGTCCTCGCCACCCAGCGCCCGTCAGTCGACGTCGTGACCGGCCTGATCAAGGCGAACGTGCCCTCCCGCATGGCCTTCGCCACCTCCTCTGTCACCGACTCCCGGGTGGTCCTGGACCAGCCGGGGGCCGAAAAGCTCATCGGCCAGGGCGATGCCCTGTTCCTGCCGATGGGAGCCTCCAAGGCGATGCGTGTCCAGGGCGCCTGGGTCACCGAGTCCGAGATCCACAAGGTGGTCGAGCACGTCAAGGGACAGCTCAAGGCCGTCTACCGCGACGACGTCGCGCCCGAGGCACAGAAGAAGCAGATCGACGACGACATCGGGGACGATCTCGAGGTCCTGCTCCAGGCAACCGAGCTCGTGGTCACCACCCAGTTCGGGTCCACGTCGATGCTGCAGCGCAAGCTCCGTGTCGGCTTCGCAAAGGCCGGCCGCCTCATGGACCTGCTCGAGTCCAGGGGAGTGGTGGGGCCCTCCGAAGGTTCCAAGGCGCGCGACGTGCTGGTCAAGCCGGACGACCTCGCCGCCGTGCTGGCCGCGATGAAGGGGCAAGACGGCCCGGTGGCCGCTGACTCGCAGACCGCGGCCCTGAGCGATAACGCCAACGCGAACATCGCCCAGGGTGGTTACGCGGAGGACCTCGTGGCGACCGACCTGGAGAAGCCGCACCCAGGCGATCGACTACCACGACGGCGCCGACAGCGGCTCCAATGACGAGGACGGCTCGGAGGACGCCTGGTCGCTCACCGGACGGTAGCGTGCAGAGACGGTAGCCTAAGAAGGTGAATAGCGCCGAAGCCAACGCCGGATCCTCCTCGCGGATCTGGAACCTGCCGAATATCCTCACGATGCTGCGGATAGTGCTGGTGCCGTTCTTCGTCTGGTTCCTCATCCTTGACGCCCCGGGACTGCAGGCCCAGAACGGCGTCTGGCGCTGGGCGGCCGCCTTCGTCTTCGCGGTGGCCATCTACACGGACAAGCTCGACGGCGACATCGCCCGGTCCCGCGGCCTCGTCACCGACTTTGGCAAGATTGCGGACCCGATCGCCGACAAGCTCCTGATCGGCTCCGCGCTGGTCATGCTCTCGCTGCTCCAGGAACTGCCGTGGTGGGTCACCATCCTGATCCTGGTCCGGGAGTGGGGCATCACCGCACTGCGGTTCTTCGTTATCCGCTACGGCGTCATCCCGGCCTCGCGCGGCGGCAAGCTCAAGACGGTGGTGCAGACGGTGGCCATCTTCCTTTACATCCTTCCGCTGTCCTCCATTGCCCCGTGGCTGGGCGTTGTGGCGTTCCTCGTGATGATGGCTGCGCTGGCCATCACGCTGTGGACCGGCGGCGAATACGTCATTGAGGCCCTCAAGCTGCGGGCCGCCGGCATCAGGGCAGAGAAAGAACGGCTAAGGGAGAACAAGCCATGAACCATCCGGAGCCCAGTCCTCACCCCACCCTGCACCCCAACCTGCACCGCCTGGCGGAGCAGGCCGTCACCGGCGCCATCGGCCGCGGAATGACGGCCGCCACCGCCGAATCCCTCACCGCCGGGATGGTCACCGCCGTGCTGGCCGACACGCCCGGCGCCTCCGGGATGCTGCAGGGCGGCGTGGTGTCCTACGCCAACAAGGTCAAGGCCGACGTCCTGGGCGTCCCCGGCGAGCTGCTCGACGCCGTCGGCTCCGTGGACGGCAAGGTCGCCGCGGCCATGGCCGACGGTGCGCGCCGCATCTGCGGCGCCGATGTCGGCGTGTCCACCACCGGCGTGGCCGGGCCCGAACCGCACGACGGCAAGGCGGTGGGCACGGTCTTTATCGGCATCGCCACGGCGGGGGGATCGACGTCGTACCCCTACTCCTTTGAAGGGAGCCGTGCGGAGATCCGCGCACTCGCGTGCGGCGCCGCCCTGGAGCGTCTGCTGGAGGCCCTATCTTCCGAAGGCTACCGGGCGTAAAGTTGCCGGGAACAAAAGTTGATTCCGAATAGTTGTTACATTGTGTCGCTTCCAAATAAGGGAGGCGCCTAGGATGAAATCATCAGCAGAGTCCGCCCCCACCGGCGGACTCGACAGTACGAGGAGCAAGGCGATACAGATGGTAAAGCAGCCCGTATCCGTAAACGGCGTTGTCCGCTGGAAGGATGTGGGCCTCGCCGATCAGGCCAAGAGCGAACAGAAGGAGCGCAAGATGGTTGTACTTCGTCACGAAATCGGTGATGTCCTGCGCGATGTCCGCCAGCGCCAAGGCCGTACGCTCCGCGAAGTCTCGCACAGTGCCCGAGTTTCCCTGGGCTACCTGAGCGAAGTGGAACGCGGCCAGAAGGAAGCCTCCTCGGAGTTGCTGTCCTCGATCTGCTCGGCCCTCGATGTTCCGCTCTCGAGCATGCTCCGCGAAGTCAGCGACCGCGTTGCGGTCGCCGAAGGTGTAGCGGTTCCGGACACCGTCCCGCAGGAGTTCGCGCAGCGCTACGGCCGCGACCTCGACCGAGAGCTCAACTCCGACCTCAACGACGAGCTGGCGAAGGGCCTCCTTTCCGGAGCTCGCTAGACGCCAACTCACCTAAGACGCAAGAAAGGACCTCCGGCTCAGGCCGGGGGTCCTTTAACGTGCTGCGCCGCGGGTGACTTTTCCCGCAGGGGAGTCAGGCGGGCTCGTCCCGGGGAAACCCGTCGCGTTCGTAGGTGGCATTGAGCTTCGCCATGTACATGGCAAGAGCCTGCAGATCCTCGGCGGGCCACTCTGCCAGGCGTTCCCGGAACACCTCACGCCGGGCGTCCTGGACCTGGTGCATCTTTTCCTCGCCTTCGGGCGTCAGCCGGATAGACTGCGCCCGGCCGTCCAGGGGGTCCGCCTCCTTGGATATCAGGCCCAAGCCCTCGAGGAAGGCGATCTGCCGGCTCACCGAAGGCTTGCCGACGCCGATGCAGGATGCGAGGTCAGTCAGCCTGATGGGGCCCTGCTTGCGGATCACGCTGAGCAGCCCGTAGGCGGCGGGTTCCATGTCCGGATGGACCTGGCGCGAGAGCTGATGGGAAATCGACCGGCCCCGGCGCCAGAGCAGGCTCAGCTGGTTTTCGACGGCGTCCAGGGCGGCGTCGGTGCCGGCGTTTCCGGGAGAGGATTCTCCCGCGGACTCAGTGGGGTTGCTCATGGCAACCATTCTAGAGTCCCGGGCCGTGAGAGACTTTACTCGTGCGAATCAGTGACTTTTGGCGGCTTATGGACGACGAGTTCGGGGCGGGGTACTCCCGCGTCCTGAGCAGCTCGCTGGTCCTGGCAGGGGTCGGGGGACGCACAGCGGACCAGGCCCTCAGCGCCGGCGTTCCTCCCCGCCAGGTGTGGCTTGCCCTGTGCGACGTCCAGGACGTCCCGCCGGAGCGCCGCCTGGGCCGGGACGTTAAACCCCGCGACACCACCGGACCCCGCTAACGCCTGACACGCCGCTGGCGTCGGGCTCGAAGACTGACACGCCGCCCGCTTGTTCGAATATCTGTTCGGATGGCGATATGCTTTTTTCAGAGCGTTTCCCATGCAGCGTTATCCACATGCAGCGTTATCCACATACGTGGTTCCCCAGACAACTTTGTCGGAGGGTGCCAGTAGCGTCAGTGATGACAGACGAAGGGCCTACACGGCCACTCCACAGCGAGAAAGTATTAGAGGTGTGAATCATGGCCGCAGCCCCGGATCGCCAGAAGGCGCTCGACGCAGCGCTTGCCCAGATTGACAAGCAGTTCGGCAAAGGCTCGGTCATGCGCCTCGGCGATGAAGTCCGTGCGCCCATCGAAGTCATCCCGACCGGCTCCATCGCATTGGACGTCGCCCTGGGAATTGGCGGCCTGCCCCGCGGCCGCGTCGTGGAAATCTACGGTCCGGAATCATCCGGTAAGACCACGGTCGCGCTGCACGCGGTAGCCAACGCCCAGCGCCTGGGCGGCATCGCTGCCTTCATCGACGCCGAACACGCCCTCGATCCGGAATATGCCGCGAAGCTTGGCGTCGACACCGACGCGCTTCTGGTCTCCCAGCCGGACACGGGCGAGCAGGCACTGGAAATCATGGACATGCTCATCGGTTCCGGTTCCCTTGACGTCATTGTCATCGACTCAGTGGCCGCCCTGGTTCCCCGTGCGGAAATCGAAGGCGACATGGGCGACAGCCACGTGGGCCTGCAGGCCCGCCTGATGAGCCAGGCCCTCCGTAAGATCACCGGCCGCCTGAGCCAGACCAAGACCACGGCCATCTTCATCAACCAGCTGCGCGAAAAGATCGGTGTCTTCTTCGGCTCGCCGGAAACCACCACCGGTGGTAAGGCGCTGAAGTTCTACGCCTCCATCCGCATCGACGTTCGCCGGATCCAGACCCTGAAAGAGGGTGCGGATTCCGTCGGCAACCGCACCAAGGCCAAAATCGTCAAGAACAAGATGGCCCCGCCCTTCAAGATCGCCGAGTTCGACATCATCTACGGCCAGGGCATTTCCCGTGAGGGCGGCATTATCGACATGGGTGTCGAGCACGGCCTGATCAAGAAATCGGGCTCCTGGTTCACCTACGATGGCGACCAGCTGGGCCAGGGCATGGAGAACTCCCGCCGCTTCCTGCGCGACAACCCGGAGCTGGCGGCCGAACTCGAACGCCTGATCAAGGAAAAGCTCGGCGTCGGCGTGAAGGCCCCGGCCGAGACCGAGGCATCACCGAAGCTGAAGGCCGTTGACGGCTTCTAACGCAGGAGCGAGCCGTGGGTCAGGGTTCCGTCAGCGGAACCCTGACCCACAGGGCGCTGCCGACCCGCGTGACGCTTCCCCCGGGCGCGGTTTCGGCGGTTCCGGCGGTTCCCGTGGCTCAAAGGCACCGTCTCCGGAACTGGATCCGGACGCGGACCCCGCGGCTGTCGCTCGCGCCATCGTGCTGCGGCAGCTGACGAATTCGCCCAAGAGCCGGCTGCAGCTCTCGCGCAAGCTGGCAGAGCGCAACGTTCCCGAGGACGTCGCCGAGGCCGTCCTGGACCGCTTCGAGGACGTGCGGCTGGTTGACGACGCCGAGTTTGCCGACATGTGGGTCCGCAGCAGGTCCCAGACGCGCAAACTCGCCAAGGGGGCGCTGCGGCGCGAACTCGCGGACAAGGGCATCGAACCGGAAACCGCCGCGAGTGCGCTGGAGCAGCTCAGCGACGCCGACGAAGAGGCGGCCGCCCGTGAGCTCGTGGAGCGCAAGCTGCGGGGATTCACCGGCGGCGAAGACCGTGCGGAGCGGGACAAAGTTACGCGCCGCCTCGCGTCAATGCTTGCCCGCAAGGGATACCAGCCTTCGCTTGCCTTCCGGGTTGTGGGCGAGGTGCTCGACGCCGTCACTGGCCGTGCCGCGGCCGGGGATTAGGGCCACCGGTCCGGGGTCTGCGCAGGCCCGGCCATTGCCCGTTACGCTTACCCGTTACCCTTAACAAGTGAGTTTTACCATTCCCTCCCCAGCGGCCAGCACGACTTCTCCAGCAACGCCCCCGGCAGTGCCGCCAGCAGCGCCTGCGGCAGTGCCGCCGGCAGCGCCTGCGACCTTCGGTGCATACCCGGCTGCCGCAACGGAGAGTTCCGGGTCGGCCCAGCCCCGCACCTACCAGGTGCGCACCTTCGGCTGCCAGATGAATGTGCACGATTCCGAGCGGATGGCCGGCATGCTGGAAGCCGCAGGCTACGTTCCTTCCGCCGGCGAGTTGGCCGACGTCGTCGTCTTCAACACCTGCGCGGTCAGGGAGAATGCCGACAACAAGCTGTACGGCAACCTCGGCATCCTCGCCCCGGTCAAGGCAGCCAACCCGGGCATGCAGATCGCCGTCGGAGGCTGTCTCGCGCAGAAGGACCGGGAGACCATCCTCAAGAAAGCGCCGTGGGTGGACGCCGTGTTCGGCACCCACAACGTCGGTGCCCTGCCCGCGCTGCTGGACCGGGCACGCCATAACAACGAGGCCCAGCTGGAGATCCTCGAATCGCTGGATGTTTTTCCCTCGACTCTCCCCACCAAGCGGGACTCCGTCTACTCAGGCTGGGTATCGATCTCCGTGGGCTGCAACAACACCTGCACCTTCTGCATCGTCCCGGCCCTGCGGGGCAAGGAAAAGGACCGTCGCCCGGGCGAGATCCTGGCCGAAATCCAGGCGCTCGTGGACGACGGCGCCATCGAAGTAACACTGCTGGGCCAAAACGTGAACTCCTACGGCGTCGAATTCGGCGACCGGCAGGCGTTCTCCAAGCTCCTGCGCGCCTGCGGCGACGTCCCGGGCCTGGAGCGCGTCCGGTTCACCAGCCCGCACCCGGCCGCCTTTACCGACGACGTCATCGACGCCATGGCAGAGACGCCCAATGTCATGCCGCAGCTGCACATGCCCCTGCAGTCCGGCTCGGACAAGGTCCTCAAGGACATGAAGCGCTCCTACCGCTCCACCAAGTTCCTCGGGATCCTGGACAAGGTCCGCGAGAAGATCCCGCATGCCGCCATCTCCACGGACATCATCGTCGGGTTCCCCGGTGAGACCGAGGAGGACTTCCAGGCCACGCTCGACGTCGTGGAGAAGTCCCGGTTCGCCACCGCCTTCACCTTCCAGTACTCCAAGCGACCGGGCACGCCCGCGGCGGACCTGCCGGACCAGCTGCCCAAGGCCGTGGTCCAGGAACGCTTTGAGCGCCTCACGGCCCTGCAGGACCGGATTGCCGCGGAGGAGAACGCTAGGCAGCTCGGCCGCCGCGTCGAGGTCATGGTGACCGCCCAGTCGGGCCGCAAAGCCCAGGAAACCCACCGACTCTCCGGCCGGTCCCAGGACCAGCGGCTGGTGCACTTCTCCGTGCCCGTCGGCGCTGAGGTGCCCCGGCCCGGCGACCTGGTGACCGTCACCATCACAGAGGCGGCGGCGTTCCACCTCGTCTCCGACCCTGCATCGGCCGAGGACTACAGCCTGCGCCGGTCCCGTGCCGGTGACGCCTGGGACCGTTCCCAGGCAGATTCCTGCGGCGCCCCCGCCCCGGCCAGCGCGTCGGGCGCCTCCGGCGTGTCGCTGGGCATGCCCAGCCTCCCGGTCCGCGGCCGTTAGCGCTGTGCCGGGCCCGCAGGGCACCGCCCCGGCCGCCGCGGCGGCCACGGCGGTGCACGGTGCTCTGCAGGGTGTACAGCCGGCGGCGCCGCCGGTGATCGCCGTCGTCGGCCCCACGGGGTCCGGCAAATCAGACCTGGCCGTCGCCCTCGCCCTCCAGCTCGACGGGGAAGTCATCAACGCCGACTCGATGCAGTTCTACCGCGGCATGGACATCGGCACCGCCAAGATCACCGAGGCCGAGCGCCGTGGGGTGCCGCATCACCTCCTGGACATTCTGGACGTGACCGAGGAAGCGTCCGTCTCGGACTTCCAGCAGCAGGCCCGCGCCTTGATCACCGACATCCACGGCCGGGGAAAACGGGCCATCCTGGCCGGCGGCTCGGGACTCTACGTCCGGGCCGTGCTCGATGTCCTGGAGTTCCCCGGCACGGATCCGGACATCCGCCGCCGGCTCGAGACCGAACTGGCCGCGGCGGGACCCGCGCCGCTGCGGGAACGGCTGGAAGCCGTGGACCCCATCTCTGCCGGCAGGCTGGGCGACGACCGCAGGATCATCCGCGCCCTGGAGGTCTTCGAACTCACCGGACGCCCGTTCAGCTCCTTCATGCCAGCCCGCGAGTACTTCCAGCCTGCCGTCCAGATCGGACTCGACGTGGACCGGGAACTGCTCCGGGAGCGCCTGGCGCGCCGCGTCCACGCGATGGTGGACCAGGGGCTGCTGGACGAAGTCCGACGGCTGGACGCCGCAGGGCTCCGCAACGGCCGGACCGCGCCACGGGCCCTCGGCTATGCCCAGTTCCTCCGGGTCCTGGACGGTGCCTCCAGCCTGGAGCAGGCCGCGGATGAAACAATCATCGCCACCCGGCAGTTCGCGCGCCGCCAGCTGACCTGGTTCCGGGCGGACCCCCGGGTCACCTGGTTGGGCTGGCACGACCCTGACCTTGGTGGCCGAGGCCGCCGCACTGTGCCGGACGACGCCCGTTCTGCCGCCGGCGTAGCGTTCGGGTCTCGGTCTCGGTCTCGGTCACTGTCACTGTCTCAGTCTCAGTCACGGTGCCGGGGCGGTCAGGGCGGAACGGTAACCTTGGAGCATGGACGAATCCCAAGCTGTGGCCGCTGACCGTACTGCCGGCGATACCGCACCCCTTAGCGGCCTGAAGTTTTCCAAAGGCCACGGAACGGGCAACGACTTTGTCCTGATCGCAGACCCCAACGGCACACTCTCGCTCAGCCCCGAGCACGTCGCGGCGCTCTGCGACCGGCACCGCGGCATCGGCGGCGACGGCCTGATCCGGGCTGTGCCTTCCCGGCTCCTGCCCGAGGGCCAGGAATTGCTGACCGCACACCCCGACGCCGAGTGGTTCATGGACTACCGCAATGGCGACGGCTCGCTGTCCGAGATGTGCGGCAACGGAGTCCGCGTCTTTGTGCACTTCCTCATCGCCGAAGGCCTCGTGGACCTTCCAGCCGGCGAGTCCCTCGTCATCGGAACCCGGGGCGGTGCCAAGACGATCGTCCGGACAGCTGCGGGCTACGCCGTGGATATGGGCCCCTGGGAATTCATTTTCCCGGGCGAGGCGACCGCACGGGCCATGGATTCGCTCGTCAGCGCCGAAGGGCTCGAAGTCGCACGGCCCGCCCTCTCCGTCAGCATGGGCAACCCGCACACAGTCGTGGCCCTGGCCGAAACGGCCGAACTTGAGGCCACACAGCTGTTCACGGCCCCCCGGGTGGACCCGACGCCGCCGCACGGCACCAACGTCGAATTCGTTGTGCCGTCCGAACCGCTGGTCCACGACGGCACCGGCACCATCACCATGCGGGTCCACGAGCGGGGAGTGGGGGAGACACAGTCCTGCGGCACCGGCGCCTGCGCCGCCGCCGTCGCCATTCGCCACTGGGCCGGCCAGGGCGCCCCGGACGCTTGGAACGTCCACGTTCCCGGCGGCGTCGTCGGCGTGAAATTCTTCCTGGGGCCGGACGGGCACGAACACGTCGAGCTTAGCGGCCCGGCCGTGATCGTCGCTAGTGGGACGCTTTCCTGATCCGAAGGATCCGGAACGACTTCGACGTGCTCTCCCGGGTCACGCTGAAGCTGGTGTCGAGCTCCGCCGCCAGCCAGCGCTGCAGCGAGTCCGAGCCGAGGTTTTTCTGGACCACGAGCCAGGCCGATCCACCCGGCGCCAGCCTGGGAATCCACAGCCGCAGCAGGGCATGAAGCTCGTCCTTGCCGATCCTGATCGGCGGGTTGGACCAGATGGTGTCGAAGCGAAGTTCGGGGTCTACAGCGTCCGGCGTGCTGGCGGTCACGTTGTTCAGCCCCAACAGCCCGGCGTTTTCGTTGGTCAGGGTCACGCAGCGTTCGTTCACGTCCACCGCATAGACGTGTGCGTGCGGTGCCCGCAGGGCCATGGTCAGGGCGATCGGTCCCCAGCCGCAGCCGATATCCAGCAGGTTCCCCTGCGGCGCCGGAGCCGGGACGTCGGCGAGCAGCACGGCCGTTCCCTTGTCGATTCCGTCCGGGCTGAAGATCCCTGAGGACGTCTGCAGCCGGCGCGTTTCACCGGCAAGATCCACGGTGAGCGGCTTGCGCGTGAAGGGCCCGGCCGGCTGGGCGCTGAAATAGTGTGCAGACTCCATAATGGGCCAGATTAGTTGGCGGCCCGCCCCAATGGGAAACCGGCTGGGAGCGTTGGCGTCTGCTAGGCTGAAAAACATGATCTTGATCTCCAAGTAGCCGGCACGGGTCTTGGCCCGTCCCCGGAGCGACGCAGGTAAACGCCTTCCGCTGAGTGCGCCATCGCAAGGGTGAGTTTTCTCACCCGCGGGCGCCCGCACCACTTGGAGTCCAGCCGCTTTCCAGGCACCGTGTTTGTTGGCACCGTGTTCTGTTGGCACCGTGCTTTGGCGCGTTGCCGGACCCGGCTCGGCGGACGGCACCTACCTCACTGTGTTTCCCACAGCCAGGGTTTCCCACAGCCAGGCGCATTTGTCGCCTCCACCCTCACCCAGCCACCGCTCCGGACGGAGCCAGCCCTGCCCCGGCACTGTTGCCGCGGGCATTCCAGGAGGCCTGCATGACTCCCGCCGTCAGCCCAGCGCGAATACCGCCCCACAGAGCAGCAATCGGCACTATTCTGAAAGTGCCGAACCCTTGAAGGAGACCATGACCAGCCACCCCAACACCGGACCCGATTCAGCAGCCCAGGACATGAGTCCTGAGGAGATCCAGGCTGTAATCGACCGGATCCTTTCCAAGGACACCCCCGCCCAAGGCGCACGCCGTGGCGGTGGCTCCGGAGCCAGCACCAACGGAGGCTCCGGTGCGAGGCCGACGGCCCGACGTCAGTGCTCGGCAAGGCACAGGCGATCTCCCGCCTGGACGAGGTGTACACGAACTTCGACGGCGACCAGCAGGATCTTGAGGAACGCCACGCGCTGCGCCGCAAGGCGGGCCTTTCCACCGAACTCGAAGACGTCACCGAGGTCGAATACCGGCAGCTGCGCCTTGAGCGCGTCGTCCTGGCCGGCCTCTGGACCGAAGGTACCCTCGCGGACGCCGAGAACTCCCTGCGCGAACTTGCAGCCCTCGCCGAGACCGCCGGTTCGGAGGTCCTCGACGGGCTCGTCCAGCGGCGGGCCAAGCCTGATCCCGGAACCTTCCTCGGCTCCGGCAAGGCGCAGGAACTGAAGGCCATCGTGATGTCCACCGGCGCCGACACCGTAGTTGTCGACGCCGAATTGGCCCCGTCCCAGCGGCGCGGCCTGGAGGACATCGTCAAGGTCAAGGTCATTGACCGCACGGCGCTGATCCTGGACATCTTCGCGCAGCACGCCAAGAGCCGTGAAGGCAAGGCGCAGGTGGAACTGGCCCAGCTGGAATACCTGCTCCCGCGCCTGCGTGGCTGGGGCGAGTCGATGTCCCGCCAGGCCGGTGGCCAGGTGGGCGGCGCCGGCGCCGGCATGGGCTCGCGTGGTCCCGGTGAAACAAAGATCGAACTGGACCGACGCCGGATCCGCACTCGGATGGCCAAGCTGCGGCGTGAAATCGCCGCGATGAAGCCCGCCCGGGAAACGAAGCGGGCCAACCGCCGTCGTAATGCCGTGCCGTCAGTAGCGATCGCCGGGTACACCAACGCCGGGAAGTCCTCGCTGCTGAACCGGCTGACCGACGCCGGGGTGCTGGTGGAGAACGCCCTGTTCGCCACCCTGGACCCCACCGTCCGCAAGGCCGAAACGGCTGACGGGCTGGGGTACACCTTGGCGGACACCGTGGGATTTGTCCGGTCCCTGCCCACCCAGCTCGTGGAAGCATTCCGCTCCACGCTGGAAGAGGTGGCCGACTCGGACCTGATCCTGCATGTCGTGGACGTCTCGCACCCGGACCCGGAAGGCCAGATCGCCGCTGTCCGGACGGTCTTCAGCGAAGTCGACGCGCGCAAGGTTCCGGAAATCATTGTCCTGAACAAGGCCGACGCCGCCGACCCGTTTGTGGTCGAGCGGCTTAAGCAGCGCGAGCCGCGCCACGTGGTGGTTTCGGCCCGCACCGGTGAAGGCATTCCGGAGCTGCTCAAGGCCATCAGCGACGGCATTCCGCGGCCCAGCGTGAAGCTGGAACTGCTGATCCCGTACAACCGCGGGGACCTGCTCAGCAAGCTCCACGAGACAGACGCCGAGATCCTCAGCCTCGACCACGAGGAAACCGGGACGCGTGCCGTGGTGATGGTGCGCGAAGGACTCGCCGCTGAACTGGATCCCTTCATCAGCAATGACTGAGGCTGCGGTGACCAGGGCTGGGACGGAACCCGCTGACGCCGAATCTGCGGACGCCTCGGCCGAAGCATCGGCCGAGGCGTCCGCCGACGTCGATTCGGTTGCCGGCGCGGCCGGCGAGGAGTTCGTGGTTAAACTGCTCGACCGCGCCGTGTCCGGCATGGGCGGCCAGAGTCGCGATGGCCAGCACGAAATGGCCCGGCAGGTGGCGCGCGCGATCGACAGCGGCGACCACCTGCTGGTCCAGGCCGGCACCGGCACCGGCAAATCGCTGGCTTACCTGATTCCGCTGATCGCCCATTCGCTGACCAGCAACAAGCCCACCTTGGTCTCCACCGCTACCCTGGCGCTGCAGACGCAGATCGTGAGCCGGGACCTGCCCAGGCTGCTCAAGACCATCACGCCTGCCCTGGAGCGGCCCGTCAAGATCGCCCTGGTGAAGGGCCGGTCCAACTACGTGTGCCGGCACAAACTCGAGGGCGGCTTCCCGTCCGAAGAACCTTCCGAGGGACAGCTGTTTTCCCTCGGTGAGGACACCAGCGTGCCGCATTTCGCCGCCGCACTTGGCGGGCCGTCCTCCCAAATGGGCAAAGAAGTCGTCCGCCTGCGCGAATGGGCCGAGGAGACGGTGACCGGGGACCGCGACGAGCTCATGCCCGGCGTCACGGACCGGGCCTGGCGCCAGGTCTCGGTGACGTCCATGGAGTGCCTCGGCGCGCAGAAGTGCCCGCTCGCGGCCGAATGCTTCAGCGAGCTGGCACGGCAGAACGCCGCCGACGCCGACGTCGTGGTCACCAACCACGCCATGCTCGCCGTCAGCGCCTTCGAAGGCCTGGCGGTGCTGCCCGAGTACGACGTCGTGGTGGTGGACGAGGCGCACGAACTTCAGGACCGCGTCACGGGCGCGGTCTCCGGCCAGCTCTCCGTGGCGATGGTGCACGCAGCCGCATCCGGTGCCCGGAAGCACACGGGCATCACCGTGGACGCGCTGAACAATGCCGCCGCCCACCTGGAGCTGGCCATCGACGGCGTCCCCAGCGGGTTGATGCCTAACGGCCTGAACACCGAGCAGCTGGACTGCATAGACCAGCTCCGCGATGCGTGCCGCGCCGCCCTGTCCGATTCGAAGGGTGACAGCTCCGCGACAGCCGACGGCGGACGCCAGCTGGCCCGGTCACGCCTGATGGTCATCCTGGAACTCTGTGAACGCCTCCTGGCCGCCCGCGAAAACCGCGAAGTAGTGTGGTTCTCCCGCAACAGCAGCTTCGACCCGGCCCAGGGCTACTCCCAGCCGGACGAGACCGCGCCGGCCTTGATCAATGTTGCCCCGTTGAGCGTCGCAGGTCGTTTGCGCGAGGGGTTGTTCGCGGACCACACCGTCATTCTGACCTCGGCCACGCTGGCCATCGGCGCTGCCTTCGAGCCTGCGGCAGGAGGCCTCGGCCTCGTCGGCAACGGCGCCCCGAGCTGGACCGGCGTCGACGTCGGGTCCCCCTTCGACTATCCGAAGCAGGGCATCCTCTACGTCGCCCGGCACCTGCCAAAACCCGGCCGAGGGACATCCCCCGAGGCCTTGGACGAACTCGAGAAGTTGATCCGCGCTTCCGGCGGCGGCGCCTTGTGCCTGTTTTCCTCGCGGCGTGCGGCCGAGGAGGCCGCCGAGGCCATGCGGCCCCGGTTGGGCCTCAGCATCCTGTGCCAGGGGGAGTCGACCATGACGGCGCTCGTGCGGCAGTTTGCCGACGAGCCTGACACGTGTTTGTTCGGCACAATGTCCCTCTGGCAGGGCGTCGACGTTCCCGGGGTGTCCTGCCGGCTGGTGGTCATTGACCGGATTCCCTTCCCGCGGCCGGACGATCCGCTGATGACGGCACGCTCGCGGGCCGTGGCCCAGGCCGGCGGCAATGGCTTCATGTCCGTCTCGGCCACGCACGCCGCGATTCGCCTCGCGCAGGGCGCCGGACGGCTGATCCGTTCGACGTCGGACAAGGGCGTGGTGGCGGTGTTGGATTCGCGGCTGTCCACTGAGCGCTACGGCGGATTCCTCCGCGCCGCGCTTCCGCCGTTCTGGCCCACGACCGATCCGTCGATAGCCTTGGCCGCCCTGGAGCGCTTGGCGAAGGACTCCGCGAAACGCTAAGTGCCACGCCGTCGCGGCCTCATCCCGGGGCGGCCACTCCCTGATGGCGGCCTCGCCGGGGACGGCTAGAGGGAGCGGAGCACCGAGACGACCTTGCCCATGATGACGGCGTGGTCGCCGAGGATGGGCTCGTACTGGGTATTTTGCGGCAGCAGCCAGGTGTGGCCGTCACGCTGGCGGAATGTCTTGACCGTGGCTTCGTCGTCCAGCAGTGCGGCAACGATGTCGCCGTTGACGGCATCACCCTGGCGGCGGACAACCACCCAGTCGCCGTCGCAGATGGCGGCATCGATCATCGAGTCGCCGGCCACCTTGAGCATGAAGAGCTCGCCATGGCCCACAAGCTGGCGGGGCAGCGGCATGACGTCCTCCACCACCTGGTCCGCGAGGATGGGCCCGCCTGCGGCGATGCGCCCGACGAGCGGCACCATTGCCGTGTCGGTGGCGCTGGCGAGTTCAGTCACTGACAGGCCGCCGACCGCTCGCAGGCCGCTGGACTTCTCGACACCCGAAATGGCCGTGGTCCCCTCGTCCAAGGTCAGCGGCATGAGCACTTCCATGGCCCGCGGGCGCTTCGGGTCGCGCCGCAGGTAGCCGAGCTTTTCAAGCTGGGAGAGCTGATGGGTCACGCTCGACAGGCTGGCGAGACCGACCGTGTCGCCGATCTCTCGCATGGACGGCGGGTAGCCCTTGTCCGTGACGGACCGCTGGATGGTCTCGAGGATTTTCTTTTGCCGGACGGTGAGGCTCTTGGGGGCCCGGGCGGGCTGCGGGCTCCGTGAGGTGGCCCTGCCGCCGGTGGCTTGTGCTGCCATGTTCGCCAACGCCTTTCCGTTCCGCCCGGCTGCCGTGGCTGCTGTCACCGGGAACTTGCGGCCTGAAATGTCAGACCCTGCTGATCAACTACTGATGAATTCACACAGGGAGTTCATTAGTGGTTGTCCTGTCCCTCAAAAATAGGCCAGCCGCAGGGCTTTTTCAAACATTTGTTCTAGCGAGTCTCGACATCGTTCGTTAGTAAGTGCTAAAACAGAACAAGCAAGGTTCGAATATGTGTTCGATTTCGGAGTTTCCGCTTCGGATCCAGTGTTCGGTTCTATGTTCGAAGGTTCGGCCGGTTGGCGGCGAGTACGTGGAGTACGCCGGGCGGCACCGTATGGTCCAGGAGGGCTCAGTTCATGTCAGCTTCAAGCGCGTTTCAAGGCACTTTCGTTCAGGGCGTCACGAATCACCACCGCAGTGCCGGTACCAGCGGCGCTGCGGATCACGGCGGCATCGGCCACGGCAGCTCCCGTCACGGCAACGTGTACCCGATCAGTGCCGCCCGCCGCAGCTCCCCGACGTCACCGGCACCGCAAGGGGCGACGGCCGCGGTTTCCGCCGGCCGGCCGAAGCAGCCGCCGCTGCGGCTCACCCGGCGTGGACGCTTCGTCTTCTTCGGTGTTCCGCTGATCCTGCTGGCGGCGCTCATCTTGTCGTTCAGCGGATTCCTCAACGCTCCCGCGAAAGCGGCGGATTCCGTGGACCAGCTCTCGCTGACGCCGACCGTTACCGTCACGGTGCAGCCGGGGGAGTCCCTCTGGGCCATTGCGGGGTCCGTGGCTCCTGAGCGCGATCCCCGCGACGTGGTCGCCGATATCGTGCAGCTGAACAATCTGGACGCCGCGCGTGTGATGCCGGGCCAGCAGCTGTTCGTCCCGTCCAATTAGCATCCCCCAAGCCACGTAACAACCCGCAAGTGCGGTCGCAGGCGTCACAGTTTCAGCGCCCGTGCCGCTACCACTTAAACTGGTCACGTGACTGACCAGCTTGAGCGCCTCAACCGACTGCCCCTCCGAGCCAATCTGCGCGGCCTGCGTCCGTATGGCGCGCCCCAGCTGGACGTTGCCATCCTGCTCAACGTCAACGAGAACACCCACGGTGTCCCGGCCGATGTCCGCGCGGCGATCACCGAGGCCGTTAGCGCCGCCGCTGCCGGGCTGAACCGCTATCCGGACCGCGAGTTCACCGAATTGCGCGAAGCCCTCGCCGAGTACCTTGGCCACGGCCTGGACGCGGAGAATATCTGGGCCGCGAACGGCTCCAACGAAGTCCTTCAGCAAATCCTCCAGGCCTTCGGCGGTCCCGGCCGGACAGCCCTCGGGTTCCCTCCCACGTATTCGATGTACCCGCTGCTGGCCTCTGGCACGGACACGGAATACATCGTCGGTGCCCGCGCCGCAGACTATGGGCTCAGCGCGGAATCGGCAGCCCGGCAGGTTCGCGAGCTTCAGCCCAACATCGTATTCCTGTGCTCCCCGAATAATCCGACCGGTACGGGGCTGGGGCTTGACGTCGTCGAGGCCGTCTATGACGCCGGCGAGGCCAGCCAAACCATCGTGATCGTCGACGAGGCCTACCACGAGTTCGCCCACGACGGCACGCCCAGTGCGCTCACACTGCTGCCTGGCCGGGAGCGGCTCATCGTCTCGCGCACCATGAGCAAGGCATTCGCCCTCGCCGGCGCACGGCTCGGCTACATGGCCGCGGCCCCGGAGGTCGCGGATGCCCTGCGCCTGGTCCGTCTTCCGTACCACCTCTCCGCCATAACCCAGGCCGCGGCTCTGGCGGCCCTGCGCCACCGGGAAGCGCTTATGGCGGACGTCGAGGACATCAAGCGCCAGCGCGACCGGATCGTGTCGGAGCTGACGCGGCTGGGCCTGAGGCCGGCCGCCTCCGATTCCAACTACGTGTTCTTCGGCGGCCTGGAGAACCCCCACGAGGTCTGGCAGGGCATGCTGGACGCCGGTGTCCTCATCCGCGACGTCGGCATTCCGGGGCACCTTCGCGTGACCGCCGGCACTGAGACAGAAACCACAGCCTTCCTCGAGGCCCTTGAACGCATCCTGAACGGCTCCGCAAAGCCGCAGGCCTAGACTTGGTGGGGAGCCCGAGCGCCCCACCAGACTGACCGACACCTGCCTTCTTCCAAAGGAAACATCTACATGAGCAACACGGGATCCACCGCCGCCGAGGGCCGGACCGCACGCATGGAACGGACCACCAGTGAGTCCTCGGTCCTGGTCGAGATCAACCTGGACGGCACCGGCGTTTCAGACATCAGCACGTCGGTCCCGTTCTACGACCACATGCTGACGGCCCTCAGCAAGCACTCCTTGATTGACATGACCGTCAAGGCCACCGGCGACACCCACATCGATGTCCACCACACAGTCGAGGACGTGGCCATCACCTTCGGCGAGGTTCTGCGGACCGCGCTGGGCAACAAGGCCGGGATCCGCCGTTTCGGCGAGGCGACCGTGCCCTTGGACGAGGCCCTCGCGCAAGCCGTCGTGGACGTCTCTGGCCGCCCCTACCTGGTCCACGCCGGCGAACCGGCAGGCCAGGAATACCACCTGATCGGCGGCCACTTTACGGGCTCCCTGACCCGCCACGTCTTCGAGGCGATCACGCTGCACGCCGGGATCTGCCTGCACATGAACGTCACTGCCGGGCGCGACCCCCACCACATCGTCGAGGCCCAGTTCAAAGCCTTTGCCCGCGCACTGCGCGCAGCCGTCGAACCGGATCCCCGCGTCGAGGGCATCCCGTCCACAAAGGGTGCCTTGTGACCGGCCCGCTGCTCCGCGACGGGGCCATCATCGACCCCGCCGCCACGGCCAAGCCCGTGTCCCCGGAGGGCAAGCCCACCGTTACGGTGCTGGACTACGGCTCCGGGAATGTCCGGTCTGCGGTCCGCGCGCTCGAGCGGGCCGGCGCCGAAGTCATCCTCAGCTCCAAGCCTGAAGATGTCCTCAACGCCGACGGCCTCGTCGTCCCCGGTGTCGGCGCCTTCGAAACGGTCATGCGCGAACTCAAGGCCGTTGACGCCATCCGCATGATCGGCCGCCGCGTTGCCGGAGGCCGCCCCGTGCTGGCCATCTGCGTCGGGCTCCAGGTGCTGTTCGAGGCCGGCGTCGAGCACGGCACGGAAGCCGAGGGCATGGGGGAGTGGCCTGGCAAGGTGGAGCTGTTGCCGGCCGACGTCGTGCCCCACATGGGCTGGAACACCGTCTCCGTCCCCGAGGGGTCCAAGCTGTTCGCCGGGGTCGAGGGCGAGCGCTTCTACTTCGTGCACTCCTACGGGGTCCAGCACTGGGACTTCGACGTCATCCAACCCCGGATGGCGGCGCCGCTGGTGACGTGGTCCGACCACGGTGCACCGTTCATCGCGGCGGTGGAAAACGGCCCGCTGTGCGCCACCCAGTTCCACCCGGAGAAGTCCGGCGACGCCGGCGCCCGGCTGCTGCGCAACTGGGTCCAGGGCCTGCGCCCCGCAGCCCCTGGACACACCGCAGCCCCGGAACAAACCGCAGCCCCGGAAGGGACCGCCTAGATGTGGTCCCTGGTGCTCATGGGCGTCGCCGGCCTGCTGGTTGGCGGCGCGATCTCCTTCCGGCAGCAGAAAAGTCCGCGCTGGGTGCAGATCGTTTTCTACATCCTGGCCGGCATGTCGCTGCTGGCCGCCTACCTCCTGACCCTGCCGGCGTCCTGACGGCCCGGTCCCCACAACCATCCCCAAGCTGAGGACTCCACGATGACCACCGAAACCCCGCTGCCCGTACTTGAGCTGCTGCCCGCCGTCGACGTCGTCAACGGCCAGGCCGTCCGGCTCGTACAGGGTGAGGCCGGCAGCGAGACGAGCTACGGCACCCCGCTGGAGGCCGCCCTCAACTGGCAGCAGCAGGGGGCTGAGTGGGTGCATCTGGTCGATCTGGACGCCGCGTTCGGGCGCGGCTCCAACGCCGAGCTCCTGCGCGAGGTCGTGGGGCGGCTCGATATCAAGGTGGAGCTCTCCGGCGGCCTGCGCGACGACGAGTCCCTCGAGAAGGCCCTTGACCTCGGCGTCGCCCGCGTGAACCTGGGCACCGCGGCATTGGAGAACCCGGAGTGGACGGCCCGGGTGATCGAGCGCTTCGGCGACAAGATCGCCGTCGGCCTGGATGTTCGCGGCACCACGCTCGCCGGCCGGGGCTGGACCAAGGAAGGCGGGGACCTCTGGGAGGTGCTCGGCCGCCTCGAGGACGCCGGCTGCGCCCGGTACGTCGTGACCGATGTGACCAAGGACGGCACGCTCCAGGGCCCCAACGTCGAACTCCTGCGCCAGATGGTCGAGAAGACGGGCAAACCGGTAGTCGCCTCCGGCGGCATTTCCAGCCTTGAGGACCTATTGGTCCTGCGTTCTCTCGTGCCGCTCGGCGTCGAAGGCGCCATCATCGGCAAGGCCCTCTACAACGGCAACTTCACACTGCCTGAGGCCCTCGACGCCGCCGGCCGCCGCTAGGCGGTCAGTGCCCATGACGCACACCCACGACCCCCGCGACCCCCACGGCCCCCACGATGCAGTGCAGCCGGGCACCGGGGCTGGGCCGGTCCGGCACCTGCCCGGACACATCGCGGCCGCCCTAGCCGGCGCCGGCGGGGCCACAGACTCCGCCGGCCAGCCCTGGGCCGGCCGCAGCCTGTCCGGCGACGACGCCAAGATCCACAATTTCGAAGACGACGACGGCACTGCCGACGCCGGCTACCTGGCGGCTTTGGCCGACCTTGCCGCGGGCACGGGCGACGAGGCGGCCGTGGTGGCCGCGCTTGCCACCGCCCGGGTGTTCGTTCCGATCCTCGCCCAGCTCGCCGAAGAGGGCGAAGGCGCCACTGGGGTACACGGAGACCAGCTGCACTCGGACAAACAGGCCGACATGGCCCTCGTGACGCTCAAGGCGCCGGACGGGCGGACGGCCATGCCGGTGTTCACCTCGGCGGCGTCACTGAAGGCGTGGCACCCGGAGGCCAGGCCGGTCGCCGTGTACGCGGCCCGGGCCGCCCTGTCCGCGGTCGCGGAGGGCGCCGAGCTGCTGGTGCTCGATCCCGGCTCCGACTTGACGTTCGTGGTGCGCCGGCCGGCGGTTTGGGCCCTCGCCCAGCAGCAGACCTGGACGCCTTCGTACGCCGATCCGGACCTTGCGGGGGCCCTCGGGGAGGGCGCGGTTGGCTTTCCGGCGGTCCGCCGTGTTGAAATTCATCCGGGGGGTGGAGTTGCCTCGGCAACGGCCGATGGCAGGCGGCTCCCCGGTGGGGGAGCCGGCCCGGAACTCCGTGTGGTCCTCTACCTTGAAGACGGGCTCGACGCCGCCGGCGTGCAGTCCATCGTCGCCGGCCTCAACAACGCCTGGGCCCGGAATGAAATCTTTGCCGAGCGGGTTGATTCGATCGAGGTCAAGCTGCAGCGCGCAGCACCATAGCTGACGGCCCAACGGGGGGACTTCCCGGTGCTGCCGTGGCAGTACCAGAAGGATGTAGTCCGTGAACTTCGCGCTTTACCGTGAGCTGCTGGCCGTCCGGCCCATCAGGCGGCTCCTGTTGGTCGGCATGATCGCCCGCATACCTCACTCGGCAGCCGGCGTCTTGCTGACCCTGCACATCGTCCTGTCCCTTGGCCAGGGCTACGCGGCCGCCGGCGCAGCCGCCGCCGTGATGACGATCGGAATCGCCGTCGGGGCGCCCTGGCGCGGGCGCCGGGTCGACACCGTGGGGCTCCGAAAGGCGCTCATCCCGTCCGTCGTCTCCGAGACCGTGATCTGGTCGATCGTGCCGCACGTGTCCTACGAGGTCCTGCTGCCCCTGGTGTTCATCGGAGGCCTGCTGACCCTGCCCATCTTCAGCGTGGTGCGGCAGTCGCTGGGCGTGCTGGCCCCCGGGGAACAGCGCCGCACGGCCTTCACCCTGGACGCCATCGCCACCGAGCTGGTCTTCATGATCGGCCCCGCCGTCGGAGCCGTCGTCGCCACCAGCGGGCACTCCGTCCTGGGCCTGACAGTAGTGGGAGTGGCCACGTCCGTCTCGGGACTCTTCCTCATGTGGTTCAACCCGCCCACCCGGAGTGCTTCCCCCGACGCCGGGCTCGAGGCTCAGGAGCTGGAATGCGCGGAAGCCGCCGTCGTCGCCACCGCCCCGGCCCACCTGCAGGAGGCCGCCGCCGAACTGGCACCCCTGGCAGCCGCCGCGGAGGAGCGGCGCCAGCGGCGCTCCGGCCTGAGGCGCAGGGTCATTCACAACTTCAGCTGGTTCACCGCCGCCGTAGCCGCCGTGTTCGCTGTCGCGGCAGGTGCGGGCATGGTCCTCAGCGGCACCGATGTCGGCATCGTCGCTGCCCTCCAGACCGGCGGCCACGAGGCCGAAATCGGCATCGTGTTCCTCTTCTGGTGCGCGGCCTCGGTGGTGGGCGGCATCCTCTACGGCGCCATGCACCGGCCCATCTCCCCGGTCCTCCTACTGCTGGGGATGTCCGCGCTGACCGTCCCGATGGCCTTCGCGACCGACGTCTGGACGCTCAGCCTGCTCGCGCTGCTGCCGGGCCTGCTGTGCGCACCGGTGTTGTCCGCGGCCTCGGAAAAGGTGGCCGAACTGGTTGACGAGAGCCGACGCGGCGAGGCGATGGGCTGGTACGGTTCATCGCTCACGGGCGGAGTGGCCCTGGGCGCGCCGCTTGCCGGGCTGTTCATCGACCTCATCGGCCCGTCGGCCGGCTTCGTATCCGTGGGGCTGGCGGGGGTGGCCCTCTGCCTGGTGGGACTCGTCCTGCAGCACGCGCGGCGCCGCCGCCTGGCCCATGCCTGACTTCCCGCCGCGGCCTCAGGCACCTGCATTGCAAGGGCGTTAACGACGACGGCGGCGGGCGGACCTAAGGGGTCCGCCCGCCGCCGGTTTATGGTGACGAAAGTGCTTAGTTGACCGGGCCGGTGTACTTCTCGCCCGGGCCCTTGCCCGGAGCGTCCGGAATGATCGATTCCTCGCGGAAGGCCAGCTGGAGCGAGCGGAGTCCATCGCGCAACGGTCCCGCATGCTGGGAGCCGATTTCCGGCGCTGCCGCGGTCACCAGGCCGGCAAGGGCGGTGATCAGCTTGCGGGCCTCGTCCAGGTCCTTGAGTTCCTGGGCATTTTCCTCGGCGGCGAGGCCGAGTTTGACCGCGGCGGCGCTCATCAGGTGCACGGCGGCCGTGGTGATGACCTCGATCGCGGGGACTTCCGAGATGTCGCGGATCTGCTGCGAGACGTCGGCCTGGGCGGCTGCGGGCTCGAAGACGTGGGAATTACGCTCTGATGTGCTCATGCTGGTAAGCTTGTCACAGACCGACTAAATGTCGTTATTTTCAAACTTTTATGGAATGCAGTGCTTCTGGCTGAACGTTTCAGCCCGAAGTTGGCACCCGGCGGCGCACATGTGCGTTGGGCGGGTATCTTTCTGTAGAGTTGACTTTTAGTTTGCAAGCGGAGTTCTCTCCCACCCGCGTCAGCCGCGAAACTTCCTTCGGGAAGCCCCTCCCTCCGGGAGTCAAGGTTGCCGGGTACCTGGTCGGGCACTACCTCGGACTCCGGTCCGCAGGATGTGCATGTCGCCCCATTGAGGGCGGCAGCTCCGATCTCGAGGCCTTCGATTGCTCCGGCAATTGGGGGCCTTCTCTTTTTGCCGGTGGAATACCCCTCACGAACACAGGAGCTTTAACATTAGCGAGCCAAGAATCAATGAGCGTATCCGCGTCCCCGAGGTGCGGCTGGTCGGCCCTGCAGGCGAACAAGTAGGAATTGTCCGTATTGAGGATGCCCTGCGTTTGGCTGCCGAGTCCGATCTTGATCTCGTTGAAGTTGCACCGCAGGCGAAGCCTCCGGTGTGCAAGCTGATGGACTTCGGTAAGTACAAGTACGAAGCCGCTGTCAAGGCACGCGAGGCCCGGAAGAACCAGACCAACACGGTCCTGAAGGAAATCCGCTTCCGCCTGAAGATCGACACTCACGACTACGAGACGAAGCGCGGCCACGCGCTCCGCTTCCTCGGTGCCGGCGACAAGGTCAAGGCCATGATCCAGTTCCGCGGCCGTGAGCAGCAGCGCCCCGAGATGGGCATCCGCCTGCTCCAGCGCTTCGCCGACGACGTCGCCGAAGTCGGCGTGGTGGAGTCCAGCCCGCGGATCGATGGCCGCAACATGGTCATGGTGGTTGGCCCGCTGAAGAACAAGGCTGAAGCCAAGGCAGAGGCACGCCGCGCAACGCAGCGCGCAGAAGCCAAGGCTGAGAACGAAGCCAAGGCTTCGGGACGCGTCGATGTCTCCGGTGGCAACGCCCCGCTGACCCAGACGTTGGCGGACCTCCTGCCGGAAGGCTACGTCGTGTCGCCGGAGGCTCCCGCAACGGAGGCTCCGGTCGAAGAGACCAAGGTTGAAGAAGCCAAGGTTGAAGCGGCCCCGGTTGAAGAAGCCAAGGTTGAAGCGGCCCCGGTCGAAGAGACCAAGGTTGAAGAAGCCAAGGTTGAGGAGACCAAGGCCCACGAGGCTCCTGCCCAGGAAGCACCGAAGGCGGCTGCTCCCAAGGCGGCCGAGAAGCCGGCAGCAGCGAAGGCTCCCGAAGCTACCAAGGTGGCTGAGAAGCCGGCTGTCGCAAAGGCTCCCGCGGCTCCGAAGGCAGCCGAGAAGCCGGCAGCAGCCAAGGCTCCCGCGGCTCCGAAGGCCGCTCCGGCCAAGGCTCCCGAGGAAAAGGCAGCCGCTCCGGCCGCTCCGGCGGCGGCACCGAAGCCGGTCGCCGCTCCGAAGCCGGTGCCGAGGCCTTCAGCGCCGAAGCCCGCCGCACGGCCGGCCGCCCCCCGGGCTGCCGCCAAGCCTGGCAGCAAGAAGACCAACTAGTTCACGGCTGCCGGACAGCAATGTCCGGCAGTAGGCAACCAGCATGCCGCCCGCAGGGGCGGCTGCACGAAAGAGCTGCAGACTTTTCTGCGGATACGTAAGGAGATCGGTTCCCATGCCGAAGATGAAGACCCACAGCGGTGCTAAGAAGCGCTTCAAGCTGACCGGTAGCGGCAAGCTGCGCCGCCAGCAGGCCAACCGCCGCCACTACCTCGAGCACAAGTCCTCCCGGCTGACCCGTCGCCTTGCCGGCGACAAGATCGTCTTCAAGGGCGACGCCAAGGTCATCCGGAAGATGCTCGGCATCTAAGTTCCAAGTTCTCTGACTGTTCGCCACCTGGCAGCAGTCAACTACCAAAAAGGCTTCTCAGGCCAGCCGGACCGTTCCGGCAGTAGACGCTTGGGATCAGAAATTTCTAAGGAGTACGCACGTGGCACGTGTGAAGAGGGCGGTTAACGCCCACAAGAAGCGCCGGGTTATCCTCGAACGCGCAAAGGGCTACCGCGGACAGCGTTCACGCCTGTACCGCAAGGCAAAAGAGCAGCTGCTGCACTCGTTTGTGTACAGCTACGGTGACCGCAAGAAGAAGAAGGGCGACTTCCGTCGTCTCTGGATCCAGCGCATCAACGCGGCATCCCGCGCGAACGGCCTGACCTACAACCGACTGATCCAGGGCCTGAAGGCCGCTGAGGTTGAGGTTGACCGCCGTATGCTGGCCGAGCTTGCCGTTTCCGACGCCAACGCCTTCGCCGCGCTGGTCAAGGTCGCCAAGGACTCGCTGCCCGCCGACACGTCCGCTCCGGCCGTTCAGGCTGACGCTGCTCCGGCTCCGAAGGCTGCCAAGAAGGCCCCCGCGAAGAAGCCTGCTGCCAAGAAGGCTGACGCCGAGGCCGCAAAGTAGTTCCTGCCGTAGTCGAAAGACTGCTTCGTTCAAGAGCCGGCTGCGAAAGCAACTAAGGTTCTTATATGAACGAAACCGGGCGCCCGCAAGACTTTCCACTTTCCAATCCTCGAGCTGATCGGGTGAGGAAGGTGGCACAACTTGCCGGGCGCCCGGCCCGTTTAAAGCGCAGCGAGTTCCTGGCGGAGGGCCCGCAGGCTGTCCGGGAGGCCCTGGCCCTGCACCAGAAAAGGATTGCCGCGGGGGAGCCCGGCATCGTCTATGAGGTCTACGCGAGCGAGGCCTGCCTCGACCGGCACCCGGACCTGGAGACACTCGCGGAGGGCACCACCGCGTTCCTCGCCACCGACGAAGTGCTCGCCGCGATGGCGGACACGGTCACCCCGCAGGGCATTCTCGCGGTCTGCGGCTTCCTGGACGTCAGCCTCGACGCGGTGCTGGACGCCAGCCCGAAGCTGATCGCGGTCCTGTGCCAGGTCCGCGACCCGGGCAACGCCGGAACCGTCCTGCGCGCGGCCGACGCCGCCGGCGCGGACGCCGTCATCCTGACCGCATCCAGCGTTGACATCTACAATCCCAAGGCCGTGCGCTCGACGGCGGGATCCCTCTTCCACCTGCCCGTGGTGCTCGGCGCTGATGTCGAGGATCTGGTAGCCCGCTGCAAGGAACGCGGTATCGGAATCCTCGCGGCGGACGGCCAGGGCCAGCTGAACCTGGACCGTCTCCAGGACGAGAACGCGGCCCGCCGCCTGGGGGCCCCCGCCGCCGAATCGGTCTACGCGCTGGAACAGCCCACCGCCTGGCTCTTCGGCAACGAGGCACAGGGCCTGTCCGAGGACGAGATCGCGCTGGCCGACCACCGGGTGGCCGTGCCGGTCTACGGGGGAGCGGAAAGCCTGAACCTCGGCACGGCAGCCACCGTCTGCCTGTACGCCAGCGCCCGCTCCCAGCAGGCGCCCTAGGGCCTCTGGGCAGGGAGCTGGCGCGTCCGGCGGCGAAAATCCGGCGGGAAGCTAGGCCAAACGAACGGCGGGGCCCACCGATGGTGGGCCCCGCCGTCGTACTGTCACTGCCGCCGCACACACAGTGTGCGGTCAGTGCCTTGCAGAATTATGAGGTCTTGTTGCGTCCTGTGATGGCGCCGTAAATGCCCGCAACCGCGAGGCCGCCGACAATGGCCAGGAGCCAGGAACCGAGATTCCAGAATTCCATCCTGCCGCCGCCGAACAGAAGGTCCCCGATCCAGCCGCCGACAATTGCCCCGACGACGCCGAGCACGAGGCTGGTAACCCAGCCGCCGCCGACCCTGCCGGGCATGACTGCCTTGACGATTGCACCTACTATGAGTCCGAGAATGATCCAGCCAAGAAAGCCCATGTCTCCTCCTACATATTCGTCGGCATCCAAATTGTGAATCCCGAATATGGCTTCAAGCTAACATAGGGCGGATTGCTTGTCAGCAGGGGAATACCCAATCGTTACGTGGCCGCGGTGGCCCCTCCGCGGTGCGTCGGCGGCCCGGAAACGGGTACGGTATTCCTTGTGGGCGCTGGGTTCTCCGGTGTTCGCGTACACCCTGAAGAACCCCCTAAGGAGAAGCTCCCGTGGCTGCAAGTGGCGGTACCAAGGCGATAGTGGCGGCGCTGGCCGCCAACCTGACCATCGCCGTTTTGAAGTTCGTCGCCTATTTCCTGACGCTGTCCTCCTCGATGCTCGCGGAAGCCATCCACTCGCTCGCGGACTCCGGCAACCAGATCCTGCTGCTGGTGGGCGGCAAGCGCGCGCAGAAGCCAGGCCAGCCCCGAACATCCCTTCGGCTACGGCCGCGAGCGCTACATCTACGCCTTCATCGTCTCGATTGTGCTCTTCAGCGTTGGCGGCCTCTTTGCGCTGTTTGAGGCGTGGGAAAAGCTCCAGCACCCGCATGCCATCGAGGGGGACTTCTGGTGGGTGCCGCTCGCGGTGCTCATCGGCGCAATCGTTGCCGAGTCGTTTTCATTCCGGACAGCGATCATCGAATCCAACCACGTCCGGGGAAAGCAAGGCTGGATCAAGTTCATCCGCAATGCCAAGCAGCCGGAACTCCCGGTGATCCTGCTCGAGGATTTCGGCGCCCTCGTGGGCCTGGTGTTCGCGCTCTTCGGCGTGGGCCTGACGCTCCTGACCGGGAACGGCATCTGGGATGCCCTCGGCACCGCGATGATCGGTCTGCTGCTCGTGGCGATCGCTGTGGTGCTGGCCTTGGAAACGAAGTCGCTGTTGCTGGGCGAGTCGGCCACCCGGGACGACGTCGCCAAGATCCGCACCGCAATCGAAGCCGGCGGCACCAGCATCATCCACCTCAAGACCCTGCATCTTGGCCCTGAGGAGCTGCTGGTGGCGGCCAAGATCAGCATCGGCCGCATGGAGTCCGGCCAGGACATTGCGAAGACGATTGATGACGCAGAGGTCCGGATCCGTGAAGCAGTCCCGATCGCCCGGGTCATCTACCTGGAACCGGATGTGCAGCGAGTCAGCGCTCCCTGAGCCCCCTGAGCCGTCCGGTAGTCCTGATCATTTGGTGAACTGCAGTCCGTAAGGACAACGGCGGTCCCTGAAGAAAACGGCAGTCCTGTCCAGTACACCACTGGACAGGACTGCCGTTCTTTTTGAGCTTGTCCCCGTGCTTTTGCCCTGCCGTTTGCCGCGGGTAGGGGGCGGCTAGGAGGCCAGTGGCCGCCTGCGTTCCACTGCGCCGCTGATGGCGGCGACGCCGAGCCCCAGGACAGCAAGGACCGCCCCGACGAGTGCGGGCGCCACGTAGCCCCAGCCCCAGGCGATCACAAGGCCGCCCAGGAAGGCTCCCAGGGCGTTGGCGACGTTGAGCGCCGCATGGTTGAGCGAGGAGGCCAGCGACGGTGCGTCGGGAGAGGCATCCAGAAGCCTGGTCTGCAGGGCCGGAACCAGCATGGACCCGGCGGCGCCAACGACGAACACCATGACGAGCGCGGACCAGGCCCAATGGACGCCGATCGCATAGACCACGAGTGCCACGGCCGTGGCGGGCAGCACCCAATAGATCGTGCCCATGACGGACTTGTCGGCGATCCGGCCGCCAACGATGTTGCCCACCACCATGCCCACGCCGTACAGCGCCACGACCAGCGGCAGCCAGGGCGCTGGGACACCGGCCACGGAGGTCATGGTGTGCGCGATGTAGGTGTAGGTCGCGAAGAAACCGCCGAAGCCGACGATGCCGACCAGGATGGCGAGCCAGACCTGGAGTCGCTTGAGCGCGCCGAGCTCACGGCGGAAGCTGGCATCTGCGTGCGGCTTCTGGAACGGGACGAACTTCCACAGCATGGCGAGCGTGATGATGCCGATCAGGCCGACCAGCAGGAACAGGAGCCGCCACCCGTAGCTCTGACCCAGCCAGGTAGCGAAGGGGACGCCGATGACGTTGGACACCGTCAGCCCGGCCATGACCATCGAAATGGCCCAACCCCGCTTGGTCGGCGCCACCAGGGAGGCAGCAATCACGGCCGCGACTCCGAAGAAGGCGCCGTGGGGCAGTCCCGCCGCGAACCGGGAAACCAGCATGGAGCCGTAGTCGGGGGCCAGGAAGGAACTGAGGTTGGCGATGCTGAAGAAGAGCATGAGCCCCAGGGCCAGATACTTCCGCGGGAGTTTGGCCCCGACGGCGGCCAGGACCGGCGCGCCGATCACGACGCCGAGGGCGTAGGCCGAAATCAGGTGACCGGCCTCGGGGGTGCTGATGTTCAGGCCCTGTTCGATCTCCTTGAGCAGGCCCATCATGGTGAATTCTGTGGTGCCGATGCCAAATCCGCCCATCGCCAGGGCAATGATCGCGAGGGCAACGTGACGGGTGCCGGTTTTGGACGACGCCGGGGCGTGTGTGGTGGTTGTCATTCGTCTTTTCGGGGAGATTTTCCGGGAAGGGTCCGGAGGGTCGGACAGATAAATATGCTTTAAGAACTGGGAGGGGGCGCCGAATATTCCGCAACTGGTCCGGGCAGCCGCCTCCACCATTGTCCCCTACCTGGTCGCCCTCGGTCCGCGGACCCGGCGCCGGACCTGGCCGCCCCGGTGCCTGGACCCAGTGGCCGCCTTAGACTTGGGGGCGTGACTGGACTCATTGGCGTCGTTGGCGGCGCAGTAGTGGACTCCCTGGCCGACCCGGGCATGCTCCTAGTGGCGCGGCGCACGGCGCCCCCGCAGTTTGCCGGAATGTGGGAGTTCCCGGGCGGAAAGGTGGAGCCGGGCGAAGCAGCCGAGGACGCCCTGCACCGCGAGCTCCGGGAAGAATTGGGCGTGCTGGTGCGGCTCGGGTCCGAGCTGCCCGCGGAGACCGCCACGGGCTGGCCGCTCAACGAGAAGGCGGCGATGAGGGTCTGGTTTGCAGAGCTCGCCGAGGGAGAGCCCCGGCCGCTGGAGGACCACGACGAACTGCGCTGGCTCGATCTCCGCAACCCGGCCGAGGTCCTGGGCCTGCCGTGGATCCCGGCGGACCTCCCCATCGTAGAAGCCCTTCTGGCGGCAGTCCGGGCCACCGGGCCGCGCGGAGTGGGAGCCGGGCTGAGCCGCTGACCCGGACGCGCCGACGGGCCTCGGATGCCCACCTCTCGCCAAACCGTCAGGCATGTGCCTACTCTGAACGCAATCGAGAGGAGTGGCCGTGCAGGTCGGTGTCGGACGAGAGCAGCGAGCCGGAGAACGCCGCGTGGCGGCCACACCGGAGACGGTCCAGCAACTGACGGCCCTCGGGCTCCATCTCCTGGTGGAGAGCGGCGCCGGAACCGAAGCAGGGTTCGTGGACGCAGCCTTCAAAGAGGCCGGCGCCACGGTGATCTCCGAACTCCCGTTCGAGGCCCTCGACGTCCTGCTGCATGTCCGCCCGCTCACCCCGGAGGCCGCGGCCCGGCTCCGGCCCGGCACGGTCACCATCGGACTGGCGTCGCCGGCCTCGGAACTGCCGACCGTCCGGGCGCTGGCCGCCGCCGGGATCACCTCGTTCGCCCTGGAGCTGCTTCCGCGGATTTCCCGGGCCCAGTCCATGGACGCGCTCAGCTCGCAGTCCCTGGTCACCGGCTACCGCGCAGTGCTGGAAGCCGCCGTGCGGTACCCGCGGTTCTTCCCGCTCTACATGACCGCCGCGGGAACCATCCCGCCGGCGAGGGTGCTGGTCCTCGGGGCCGGCGTCGCCGGGCTGCAGGCGATCGGCACGGCGAAGCGGCTCGGCGCCCGGGTGTCGGCCAACGACATTAGGGCCGCCTCCGCCGACGAGGTCGCCTCGATGGGCGGCACATTCATCAACCTGGACGTCGATGCGGCCACAGAAGGACCCGGAGGCTACGCCCGAGCCCTCGGCGAGGACCGGGCGCAACGCCAGCGCAGCCTCCTCGCCCCGCACGTCGCGGCAGCGGACATCCTGATCACGACGGCGGCCATCCCGGGCCGGGCCGCTCCCTTGCTGGTGACCACCGCAATGGTGGCCGGCATGCGGGCCGGGTCGGTCGTCGTCGACCTCGCCGCGGAGTCCGGCGGCAACGTCGAAGGCGTGATCGCCGGCCAGGACATCCAGGTGCCGGTCGACGGCGGGTCGGTCACGCTCGTGGGCCTGCAGGACGCGGCATCCGCCATGCCGTCGGATGCGTCCCGGCTTTTCGCCCGGAACGTCAGCAACTTCCTCGCCCTCATGACCGACTGCGGCACGGTGGCCGCGGACTTCAGCGACGACGTGGTCGCCGGAACGTGCCTGACCCACGGCGGCGCCGTCCGGCATGCCCCCACCGCGGCAGCATTGGAAACGGAGGCATGATGGACCCGGTCGCGTTGCTGACTGTGGTGGTGCTCGCGGTGTTCGTCGGCTTCGAAGTGGTCTCCAAGGTCACCAGCAAGCTGCACACACCGCTGATGTCCGGCGCCAACGCCATCCACGGCATCATCCTGGTCGGCGCCATCATCGTGGCCGGACAGGCCAGTGACCCGTGGGTGCTCGCCATCGCGCTCCTGGCCGTGGTCCTGGCAACGGCCAACCTGGTGGGCGGTTTCGTGGTCACGGACCGGATGCTTGAGATGTTCAGCGCCCACAAGCGGGCGCGCATCCCCGCCCCAGACGGCACCGCCAAAACCGTCGGAACCGCGGGAGAAGTTCACTCCGGTGACGGGCGCGCCCATGACGGAAGCGCCGGCGGCGTGGCGGGGGAGGGCCGATGAGTCTCCTGAGCCCCGAATGGACAGCCCTGCTCTACCTTGCGGCTGCCATCTGCTTCATCCTGGCGCTCAAGGGCCTCAGCTCGCCACGGACCGCCCGCCGCGGCAACGCCATCGGTGCCGCCGGGGCGCTCCTGGCCGTCGTCACAGTGTTCTTCTCAGCGCGGCTGGAAAATATTCCGCCCATCCTTGGGGCCATCGCCGTCGGCTCCGCGATTGCCGTACCTGTGGCCCGGCGGGTGCAGATGACCCAGATGCCCCAACTGGTGGCGCTCTTCAACGGCGTCGGCGGCGGGGCCGCCGCGCTCGTCGCCGTGCTGGAACTTGGCCACCACCAGGATCCATGGGTCCGCCTGGCCGTCGTCTTCACCATGCTCGTGGGCGCGGTGTCCTTCGCCGGCTCCGCGGTGACTGTGGGCAAGCTGCAGGAACTCATCAGCACCCGACCGTTGCTCTTTCCCGGCATGCCCTGGGTCATGGGGGTCGTCCTGCTGGGGGCAGTCATCTCAGGTGCGCTGGTGGTCCTGACGGGGTCGCTCGGCTGGTCGCTCGTGCTGCTGGGCCTAGGCCTGGCCGCCGGGCTGCTCCTGGTGTTGCCCGTCGGCGGGGCGGACGTGCCGATCGTGATCTCCCTGCTGAACGCCTTCACCGGACTGGCGGTGGCCGCGTCCGGCGTGGTCCTGGGGAATGTCTTGCTGCTCGTCGCCGGGACGCTTGTCGGCGCCAGTGGCACGATCCTGACCAAGGTCATGGCCTCGGCCATGGGCCGCGGGGTCGGCGGCATCCTCTTCGGGGCGTTCAAGGGCGGCTCGACGGCGGGTTCCACCACCCTGAGCGACCGGCCCGTGCGTTGCTCGTCACCGGAGGACGTTGCCGTCCAGCTCGGCTACGCCCAGCGCGTGGTGATCGTTCCCGGCTACGGACTCGCCGTGGCGCAGGGCCAGCACACCGTCGCGGAACTCGCCACGGCCCTGACCGCCCGCGGCGTGGAGGTGGTCTTCGCCATTCACCCCGTGGCGGGGCGAATGCCGGGCCATATGAACGTGCTGCTGGCCGAGGCGAACGTGCCGTACGAATCCCTGCGGGAGCTCGCGGAAGTCAATCCCGAGTTCGCGAACACCGATATCGCGCTGGTGGTCGGCGCCAATGACGTCGTCAATCCGGCGGCCAAGTCTTCCCCCGGTTCGCCGATCTACGGGATGCCGATCCTGGAGGTGGTGCAGGCCCAGCAAATCGTGTTCCTGAAGCGGTCGATGCGCCCGGGCTTTGCCGGCATCGAAAACGAGCTCCTGCACGATCCCAAGACCACGCTCCTGTTCGGGGATGCCAAGGATTCGCTGGCCAGGGTGCTCGGCGCGGTCAAGGCGCTCTAGGGTTCACTGCGCTCTAGGTTCACTGCGCTCTAGGTTCACGGCTTTCTAGATTCACGCTGCTCTGCGGTGGCGCGGACTTCAAAACAGTGTGGGCTGGGCTGCGTCGGCGCGGGCTGTGTTGGTGTGGCCGGCGTGCCGGGCGCTGGCGTGCCCGGCCGTGTCCGGGATGCTTCCGGCCGGGTACTGGGCTTCTTCCTGGCGGGCATCGTCGCTGTCGGTGCCGCCGTCAAGATCCCTGTGGCTGAATCCCTGCGAGCCGGAAAAGCCGTGCAAGGCCTTGAAATAGCGGATGCGGCCGGCCAGCCATGCCCGGTATTCCTTGGACGCATAGGACCCGCTGCCGTACAGCCGACGGTACTTGCCGGCGAGCTGCGGATGTTCGCGGGCAATCCACTGCATGAACCATTCACGCGTGCCCGGCTTCAGGTACAGCGCGCCGGCAGTGACTCCTGTGGCGCCGGCCGCAGCCAGGGCGCCGAAGAGGGAGTCGAGGGCGTCGTCGCTGTCCGAGAGCCACGGCAGGATGGGCATGGCCATGACGCCGCAGGGCAGGCCCGCCTCCCGCAGCCGTGAGATGAGCTTCAGCCGTGCCCGCGGCCCCGGCGTGCCCGGTTCCACGGCCTCGGACAGCTGTTCGTTGGTCATGGCCAGCGAAATGCCCACGCCGACCGGCACCTGGGCCGCGGCATGCTTCAGCAGCGGGATGTCCCGGGCCAGGAGCGTGCCCTTGGTGAGGATGGACAGGGGAGTGCCGGAATCGGCCAGGGCGCCGATGATGCCGGGCATGAGCTGATAGCGGCCCTCGGCTCGCTGGTACGGGTCCGTGTTGGTGCCGAGAGCCACGTGCTCGTGCTGCCAGGAGGGCTTGGCCAGCTCCTTGCGCAGGATCTCGGCGGCGTTGATTTTGACCACCACCTGGCTGTCAAAGTCCAGGCCGGCGTCGAAGTCCAGATAGGTGTGGCTCTTGCGCGCGAAGCAGTAGACGCAGGCATGGCTGCAGCCGCGGTAGGGGTTGATGGTCCACTCGAACGGCATCCGCGAACCGGCGACCACCTTGTTGAGCACCGATTTAGCGGTGACCTCATGGAAGGTGATCCCGGCAAATTCCGGGGTGGAGACGGACCGCACCAGTCCGGCCAGCGGCAGCAGGGCTGGTGCGGCTGGCGAATCGGCGGAAAGGGCGGCCGGGGAGTCGCCGCGCTCAAGTGCTTGTGCGTCCCATCTCATGCCTCTATTCGAATATATGTTCGACTAAATGTCAAGGATGCTCCCGGGCCCCCACGTCATAAAGTTAGGGCGCAGTGATGGGGCGCAGTGTTGGGGCGCAGTGTGGGGGCACAGTGTGGGGGCACAGTGTCCGATCGCGCAGCCGGGCCGCAGCGTACGGGCGCATTGCTAGGCTGGGGCGATGATTCTCCTGACCGGGTTCGAGCCGTTCGGCGGCGCTACGGCCAATCCGTCCTGGGCCGCGGCCCGCTCGGCGGCACGGTTGCTCCAATCCGACGGCCTGGATGTCCAGGCGGTGGAACTGCCCTGCGTCTTTGGGGACTCGGCCAAGGCATTGGCCGAAGCCCTCGAACGCTTCCGGCCGGAGCTTGTGCTGTGCGCCGGCCGGCGGGCGGGCGCGCATCTCCCTGGAACGGGTGGCCATCAATTGTGACGACGCCCGGATCCCGGACAACGCCGGCAACCAGCCCGTGGACGAACCCGTGGTCCGGGGCGGGCCGGCAGCCTACTTCACGACGCTGCCCGTCAAGGCCGCGCTCGCGGCGCTGACGGCGGCGCAGATCCCGGCCGAAGTGTCCCAAAGCGCCGGAACCTATGTCTGCCACCACGTCTTCTACGCGCTCATGAACGCCCTGCAGCTCCGTCCGGGCACCAGGGGAGGGTTTGTCCACGTCCCCTACGAGGACAGCCAGCTTCCGGCCGCGAGCAGCACCCCGTCGCTGCCGGCGCACCAGATGGCGGCGGCGCTCGCCGTCGTCGTCCGCACCGCGCTTGCGACGACGGCGGATCTCAGGCTGGCCGCCGGCGCAACGCACTAGCGGCCCGGCAGGCCATCCGCAGAATCAGGCGGGCAGCGGCCGCCGGCGGTGACTCGAGCAGTTACTCGAACAATTACTCGAACAGTTACTCAAAAAAATCAGTCGAGCAGTTCCCAAACGACGCCGATCGTGGCGGTGACGCTCGACTCGCCGGCCTCAACGGTGAGCGAGTCGGACGCCACTGCCCGCTGCATCTTCGCCACCGGGATCGGCGGCTGGAAACCGGTGTGCTGGGTGAGGGAGAGAACCCTGCCCAGACTGGCCCCGGAGAGGGCGGCGTAGTGGGTGGCGGTGGTGCGGGCGTCCTGCCAGGCGGCCTCGCGGGCCCGGGCCTCGACGGCGGCCGGGTCCGCGAAGCCGAGGCTCAGCCCGTTCAGCCGGACGGAGTCGCCGCCGGCAGCAACGGCCGCGGCAAGGATCTGCGAGGACGCGGACAACGCGCGGATCCTGACGGTGAGCGTGCTGGAGGCCAGGTAGCCGGTCACGGTCTGGCCCCGGCCATCCTGCCAGTTCAGCTCGGCCCGGACGTTCAGCCCGGAGCTGGACATGTCAGCGCTGTCCACCCCGCGTTGCCGGAGCTCCGCCGTGATGGCGGCCGATCGTGTTCCTGCCTCGGCGTAGGCCTCGGCCACGGTCTCGCGGCGGCATTCAACGCCGATCGACAAGGTCAGGAGGTCCGGCACAGCCTCGGCACTGCCGGTTCCTGTGACCGAGATGCTTCTGGGGGTCTCTGTCATGTCAGGCCTCATAACGTTTGGGGGCAGCCGCGTCCATCCTGCGTCTTGTTCGTTGAATCCGTGGAGCGGTCCCGGGCATGCCGGGCCGTGGGTAGCCGCCTGCTTCCAGGCCGGCGTGGCGCTCGAAGAAGTTGGCGCTGCCCGGGTTGCCCGTCCGCCAAAGAGACCAGCCCGCGGCGATGAAGTACAGCGGAAGGAAGGGCCACCCGAGGCACCAGGCGTACTGGGTGCTGTGGCGCTCCTCGTGTCCCAGCAATGCCGGATTGGAGTTGGCGGAATCCGGCCCGGCGCGGAACAGGACCACATTGCCCACCGTGAAGGCCGCGGCAAACGGAAGCCGCCAGCGGTAGCGGCTGGCGATCAGCAATCCGCGCGGACCGGAGCTGACCGTTGTCCGGGCGCAGGCCGCCAGCAGCAGGCCCAGGAGCGTGGACCCGTTCAGCAAGTTGGCGATCTGGCGCAGCCGTTGTCCGGACGTCATGAGGCCATGGTAGCCGGGGGTGTGGCCGGCGGTCAGGGGAGGCTGTTCCCGTGCCCTTGGGGGATGTCCGGGTGCGCCCGGGGATGTCCCCGGCTTCAGCGTCCCTGGAGACCCGCCCGGGACCTAGGCGTCACGTTGGCCCGGCGATTGACTGGCGATTGCCTTCCGGCCCACGGCCGTCTACTAGACTGGGGACAGTGACCATAAGCCTTGCCGAGTACCCGTGCCGCGCCCTGTGCCGTGCCGTGTGCTGTTGGCATGATCCGACTCGTAGCTAAGAACAGTAGATGACTGAAACTTTGCCGGGCGCCGCCGTCCCGAATCCTCTGGATGAAGCCGCCATTACCGCTGCCGTAGACCAGGCCGTTGCCGCCATCGCCGCTGCCGCGACCCTCGATGAACTCAAGGCCGTGCGCCTCGCGCACACGGGCGAAAAGTCCGCGTTGAGCCTCGCCAACCGTGAGATCGGGGCGCTCCCCAAGGACCAGAAGGCCGCCGCCGGCAAGCTCATGGGCGCCTCCCGCGGACGCGTCAACAAAGCGCTCGCGGACCGCACGGTCGAGCTCGAGGCCGAGAACGACGCGCGGATCCTCGTCGAAGAGACCGTGGATGTCACGGCGGCGCCGCACCGGCGCCGGGCCGGTGCACGCCACCCGCTTTCCACGCTGCAGGACCGCGTGGCGGACATCTTTGTCGGCATGGGTTGGGAAATCGCCGAAGGGCCCGAGGTCGAGTCCGAATGGTTCAACTTCGATGCCCTGAACTTCAAGCCGGACCACCCCGCCCGCGACATGCAGGACACGTTCTTCGTCGAGCCTCCCGAGGCCCACCTGCTCATGCGCACGCACACCTCGCCGGTGCAGGTCCGCTCCATGCTGGAACGGGAGCTGCCCATCTACGTGCTGTGCCCGGGCAAGGTGTTCCGCACGGACGAGCTCGACGCGACGCACACGCCCGTGTTCCACCAGTTCGAGGGCCTGGCCATCGACAAGAAGCTGAGCATGGCAGACCTCCGCGGCACCCTGGAGCACTTCGCACGCCAGATGTTCGGCGCGGAAGCCCAGATCCGGCTGCGCCCGAACTATTTCCCGTTCACCGAGCCGTCCGCGGAGCTCGATATCTGGCACCCGGGCGCCAAGGGCGGCCCCAGCTGGATCGAGTGGGGCGGCTGCGGCATGGTCAACGCCAACGTCCTGCGCGCCGCGGGCATCGATCCGGACGTCTATTCAGGCTTTGCCTTCGGCATGGGCATCGAACGCACCCTCATGTTCCGCAACGAGGTTGGCGACATGCGCGACATGATTGAAGGCGACGTACGTTTCAGCGAGCACTTCGGGATGGAGATCTAACAGTGCGTATCCCACTTTCCTGGCTGCGCGAATTCGCGCAGGTACCGGCCGAAGCAACGGCCGAAGACGTCATGGCCGAGCTCGTCAAGGTCGGACTCGAAGAAGAAGCAGTCCACCGCCCCACGGATTCCGTCCAGGGTCCGATCGTGGTGGGCCAGGTGCTCAGCATCGTCAAGGAGCCCCAGACCAACGGCAAGACCATCAACTGGTGCCAGGTCCGGGTTGTCCCTGAGGGCCAGCAGCAGACCCTGACCGGCGACGGCATCGATCCCTCCGGTGTCCAGGGCATCATCTGCGGCGCCCACAACTTCGTGGAAGGCGACAAGGTAGTGGTCACCCTCCCGGGTGCCGTGCTGCCGGGCGACTTCCACATTTCCGCGCGCAAGACCTACGGGCACCTCTCTGCCGGCATGATCGCTTCCGTCCGCGAACTCGGCATCGGCGAGGACCACGACGGCATCCTGGTGCTGTCCCGGATCGGCCTCGACCCGGAACTGGGCACCGACGCCATGGAACTGCTGGGCCTTTACGACCAGGCCGCGGAAATCAACGTCACCCCTGACCGCAGCTACTGCTTCTCCATCCGCGGTGTGGCCCGTGAATACGCGCACGCCACCGGCACCGTGTTCACCGACCCGGTGTCCAAGGTCCGGGTCCCGGAGGCACTGTCCGGCGGCTACGGCGTCAAGCTCAACGACGACGCCCCTATCTACGGCAAGCCCGGCTGTGACCGTTTTGTGGCCCGCACCGTGCGCGGTGTGGATGCCACCCGGCCCACCCCTCCGTGGATGACCTCCCGTCTCCGGCTCGCCGGCATCCGGTCCATCTCCCTGCCGGTGGATATCTCCAACTACGTCATGCTCGAGCTCGGGCAGCCGAACCATTGCTATGACCTGGACAAGCTCGCCGGCGACATCGTCGTCCGGCGCGCCACGGCAGGGGAGAAGATCACCACCCTGGACGACAAGGAGCGCACGCTCGACGTCGAGGACCTGCTGATCACGGACGAATCCGGGCCCATCGGAATCGCCGGCGTCATGGGCGGCGCCCACACCGAAGTATCGGATGCCACCACGAACGTCCTGGTGGAGGCCGCGCACTTCGATGAAGTCTCGATCGCCCGCGCCCGCCGCCGCCACAAGCTGCCGTCCGAGGCGTCCAAGCGCTTCGAACGCGGCGTGGACTGGCAGGTGGCCGATGTCGCCGCCCAGCGTGTCGTTGACCTGCTGGTCGAACTCGCCGGCGGAACGGCCGACGAGGCCGGGACCGACGTCGGGACCGCGCCTGACGCGGTCACCATCGAACTGCCGGCAGAGTACGCGGCAGCCCGGATCGGGATCGACTTCACCGAGGAACAGATCCTGACCTCGCTCGAAGACCTCGGCGCCGTCGTCGTGAAGACCGGCAACGGCTACACGGTGACCGCTCCGAGCTGGCGCCACGACCTCGAGACCAAGGACGACCTCACCGAGGAAATCGCCCGGCTGGTCGGCTACGACCAGATCCCGGCGACCCTGCCGGTGGCGCCCCCGGGCCGTGGCCTGACCCGCGTCCAGCAGCAGCGCCGCCGCATGATCCAGGCCCTCGCCGACGCCGGACTCACCGAGGTGCTGGCCTACCCGTTCGTCTCCAAGGCCGCCAACGACACCTTTGGCGTCCCTGCCGCGGGCACGGAGCGCAAGGCCCTCAAGCTGGCCAACCCGATCAGCGAGGAGCACGGCTTCCTGCGGACCTCCATCCTGCCGGGCCTGATCGAGGTAGCCAAGCGCAACCACTCCCGCGGCTTCCGCGACCTCGCCCTCTTCGAAACCGGGCTCGTGTTCCTGCCCGGCGAAAAGCTTGGCACCGCCGCGATTCCGCCGCTCGGCGTCAAGCCCAGCGACGAGGTACTGGATGGCCTGTACGACGGCGTCCCGGACCAGCCGCTGCACCTCGCCGCTGTGCTCACCGGGCACGACTCGCCTGCCGCCCCGGGCCACACCCCGCGGGCCTGGGACTGGGCGGACGCGGTGGACATCGCCCGGATCGCCGGCGACGTGCTCGGCGTCGAGCTCCTGGTCACGCAGGGCCGGCACCAGGCCTTCCACCCGGGCCGGGCAGCGCAGCTTGAACTGCGCACCGGCGAAGTAGTGGGCTACGCCGGCGAGCTGCACCCGAAGCTGCTGGCGGCACATGACATGCCAGCCCGTTCGGTGGCGCTGGAACTGAACGCCGATGCCCTCTTCGAGGCAGCTGCCGACGTGATCGTGGCGCGGCACATCTCGACGTACCCCGTGGCCACCCAGGACGTGGCCCTCGTGGTGCCGCAGGACGTCCCGGCTGAAGACGTGCTCACCGCCCTGCGTGAAGGCGCAGGCGAACTGCTCGAAGACGTCGCACTGTTCGACGTCTACGCAGGCAAGGGCATCGAGGAAGGCAAGAAGTCGCTGGCGTTCAGCCTGCGCTTCCGCGCCAACGACCGCACCCTGACGGCTGACGAGGCCTCGGCGGCGCGTGAAGGTGCCGTTGCCGCCGCCCACGAACGCTTCGGAGCGGTGCAGCGCTGAGAACTGCGCTGGTGACAGCGCTGACTTTTCTGAAAGGGGCGGGTCATGGCATCACATTTGGTTGTGCGTGCCTGCCCGCCCTTTGGCGTTCCCGGCGACGCCGGGCGGCGTTTCCGGACCGGCGGCGGAAACCGGAGCGGCTGCCCTGGACTTGGACCTGCAGCTGGAACGCGACTCGCGTTCCCTGCTGGACACGGCCGAGCTCGAGCGTGCCCGGGCCATGACCGCGCGGACCCGGCGGGACTTCCTTGCCGGGCGGCTCGCGCAGCGGCGGTTCGCCGCCGGTCTGCTCGCCGTTCCGGCGTCGGACCTCACTGCCTGGTACAGCTGCCCACGGTGCGGCACCGGCGCGAACATCTCACACGGCCGCCCCGGCTACCTGCTGCGGGGCGAGGCCGTGCCGCTGCTGCTGAGCCTGTCCCGCGCGGCCGGCTGGACCCTCTTGGCCGGGGTCGTCGATCCGGATCCGGGCCAGCGCCTGGGCATCGACGTCGAGGATCCGGCCCGGGCGGACTTCGATGGATTCGACGACGTCGTGCTGACCCCGGCGGAACAACTGCACCTCGCCGGGCTGGACGGCATCTCCCTGCTGCAAGGCCGGGCGCGGCTGTGGGCGCGCAAGGAGGCGTGGCTCAAGATGCTGGGCACGGGGCTGCAGACGGCCCCGGACACCCTCGACGTGCTGGCCTCGGAGCGTGGACGGCAAAGCCGGGCTGCGGGACCTGACGCCGGCAGAGACAGGCCTGCCCGCGGACCTCGTGGCCGCCGTAGCCGTCGCGGTCCTTCCCTAGTCCTGCCGTCAGGGCAGTCCTTACCTCAGAGCCTGGGCGGCGCTGCCTGCGGGAGCGGCGGGAGGGCGTCGTCGAACAGCCACGGGTGCAGCAGGGCCTCCGCGTCGAGGCCGGTCGTGTGGGCGGCCGCGACGATGAAGTCGGCAGTGGTCACTGTGCCGTGGCGGAAGCGGTCCGTCCAGTCATGCAGCAGGGCGAAGAACGCGAGGTCGCCGCATCGTACCCGCAGCGCGTGCAGGGCCAGGGCTCCGCGTTTGTAGACCCGGTCGTCAAACATCAGTTCCGGGCCGGGATCGCCGACCATCAGGTCCTGCGGGGACGCGGAGAGCTTGCGCCAGGCGGCGCGGGCGCGGGCGCCTACCGACATGATGCCGGCCTCTTCAGACCAGAGCCATTCCGCGTAGCAGGCAAAGCCCTCGTGCAGCCAAATGTCCTTCCACGTCGCAGTCGTGAGCGAGTTCCCGAACCACTGGTGGGCGAGTTCGTGGGCGATCATCCGCTGTGAATCCCAGTCCTGCCGCAAATGGTTTGGGCCCAGGATGGACAGTGTCTGCGCTTCCAGAGGGATTTCCAGCACGTCCCCGGTGACCACCACGGTGTACTCCGGGAACGGATACGGCCCAAAGCAGTTGGTGAAGGTCCGCATCATGTCGGGCTGGCGGGCCAGGGCTGCCCGGGCCGCCGCCGCCAGCGACGCCGGAACGGCCGCATACTGCGGAACGTGCCCTGACGGCCGCTCGGCATTGAGCGTCAGGAGCTCATAGCGACCGATCTGGACCGTTGCCAGGTAGGTGGCCATGGGTTCGGCCTGCTCGTACACCCAGGTCTCGCGGCTGGCCCTGCTGGTGCGGGAGAGCAGCACGCCGTTGCACACGGCCCGGTAGTTCGCGTCGGTGGTCACCGTGATGAGGTAGCTCGCCTTGTCCCGCGGGTGGTCATTGCACGGGAACCAGGAAGCGGCGCCGTTGGGCTGGCCGGCAACCAGCACACCGTCGGAGAGCTCTTCCCAGCCCACTTCGCCCCACACGCCGCGCCGCGGCGCAGGGTAGCCCTCATAGCGGATGTCCAGGGTGAAGGCCTCGTTGGCGAGCAGCGGACCGTCGGGGTAGACGACGAGCTGCTCGGCCCGCTGGGTGAACCTGCGCACCCGGCGTCCGTCGAGCTGGATCTTCGTGGCCCGCAGTCCGGCCAAGTCCAGGACGATCGCCGACGTCGGGAACTGCGTGACGGCGTTCAGGACGGCGTGCCCGGCGAGGCGGTTGCTGTTGACCCGGTAGTCCAGATCGAGTTCATACCGGGTGACGCGGTAGGCATTGGTCCCATGGCCCGGCATGTAGGGGTCCGGGGCGCCAACCTCCGGGCCGGTTGCCCGGCTGATTTCGCGGCTGATCTCCCTGCTGATTTCTCCGCTGATTTCCCCGCGGGCGGCGGCGGCGCCGCCGCTGCTGCTTGGTGCACTGGTACTCAATGGACGGACCTTCGGGTTGTGGTGCTGGTGGACGTACGCAGGCCGGGCCTGCCGGGGCTTACCGGGGACTGGCGGGCGGGGCCGGCCCGTCCCACGGGCTGACCGGGTTGCCCATCCAGTACGTCCCGGCAGGGACGGTTTCGCCCCGCATGACGAGGGACGCCGGCCCCACCGTCCCGCCGCTGCCGATCCTGGCCTGCGGCAGGATGACGCCGTGCGGCCCCATGGTGGCTCCGTCATCGAGCGTAACAGTGTCGATGCTCATGACACGGTCATGGAACAGATGGGTCTGCACGACGCATCCCCGGTTGACGGTCGAGTTCCTGCCGAGGGTGACAAGGTCCGCCTCGGGCAGCCAGTAGCTTTCGCACCAGGTCCCCGCCCCGATTTTCGCGCCGAGTGCCCGCAACCACCACACCAGTCGCCGGTGTCCCCGTGGCAGCGCGCGCGAACCACGGGGCGCTGACCATCTCAATGAACGTGTCCACCACCTCGTTCCGCCAAATGAAGGAGCTCCACAGCGGGTGCTCGCCGGGGCGGATGCGGCCCACCAGCAGCCATTTGGCCGCTACGGCGCTGGCCGCGGCGGTGGCCCCGGCAAGCAGGACCACCACCCCGCTCAGGACAGCGGCGATTCCGTAGTTGAAGATCGTCGCCATCGCGTCGAACGCCAGCATCACGCCGACGGCGATCGCGACGGTCAGCATGACCGGGACGAACCGGCACAGCTCCCACAGAGCGCGCGCCACCTTCAGCTTCCGGGGCGGCTGGTACGTCCGCGTGTCGTCGGAGGCGATGGCGGTGCGCCGCAGCCGCACGGGCGGGCTGCCGAGCCACGATGTCCCGGCCTTCGCCTTGGCTGGGGTAGCCGAGAGGACCGCCACGAGGGAGTTCTTGGGCACGTTGCGTCCGGCCGCCGTCATGCCCGAGTTGCCAAGGAAGGACCGTTTGCCGATCTTGGCCGGGGCAATCCGCATCCAGCCGCCGTCGAGTTCGTAGGACGCCACCATGGTGTCGTCGGCCAGGAACGCGCCTTCGCCCACGGTGGTCATGCTCGGGATCAGCAGCACTGTGGAGGCTTCCACGTTGCGGCCGACCTTCGCGCCGAGGAGCCGCAGCCAGACCGGCGTGAAGAGGCTGGCGTAGACCGGGAACAGCAGATCCCGGGCCAGGTCCAGTACCCGCTCGGTCGCCCAGACCTGCCATCCGATCCGGCTCCGGACCCGGTAGTAGCCTTCGGCGAGGCCGACGCTGAGGAGCCTCGTCGTGGCCAGGATCAGTAGCAGGTTGGTCAGGAACCAGGCCAGCGCCGCCAGGGGGATCGAGAGCACAATGCCGGGCAGGGCCGCGGGCAGGGAGGAGCTGCCCTGGATGAACGCGAAGATCACGAAGGCCGCGACGGCGGCAGAGACATAGGGGATGAGCGCCAGCACGGCGGATGCCGCGGCGAAGCCGGCGAACCACAGCCGGCCGATCAGCCGGTGCTCGGGCGGGGCGTCGGGCCACGAGTGCCGGGCCTTGCCGCGGCGCTCGGCCGGCGACCCGGCCACGAGCTGCCCTGCCTTGACCTTCCCCATCACAGCGGAGCCCGGCTCTACCTGCGCCCCCGCACCCACGGTGGCGCCCGGCATGAGCGTGCTGCGGGCGCCGACGCTTGCGCCGGGACCAATCCGGATGGCGCCGATGTGGACGCGGTCGCCGTCGATCCACCAGCCGGACAGATCGACTTCAGGCTCGATGTTGGACCCGGCGCCGAGGGACAGCAGACCGGTGACAGGCGGGAGCGAGTGCAGCTGGACGTTCTCGCCGATCTTCGCGCCGAGCGCCTTCGCGTAGTAGGGCACCCAGGGCGCGCTGGCCAGACTGATGGCGCCGGAAAGGTCTTGGATCTGTTCCGCGAGCCAGAGCCGGAGGTGCACGCGCCCGGACCGGGGATACGTACCGGGCACCACGTTGCGGAGCAGGATGCGGGCGGCGGCAATGGAGAGCAGCATCCGCCCGGCGGGGCTGACAAAGACCAGCCAGGACGCGCCCACCCACCACCACGAGATCGTTGGTGCGGCGCTGAATCCGGCGAAGGCGGCGAGAAGATTGTTGGCGGCCATCAGGTAGGTCAGCCAGCGCATGCCGACAAGGATGTGCAAGGGAACGCCCAGGAGCGTCTGGAAGGCCTGGGACTTGCGCGCGGTGGGCCGGACGGCACGCTCTTGGGCAGCGACGGCTCCGCCCTCCGGGAGCGACTGGCGCGCCTCGTCCACCAAGGCGCCCACCCGGGGTGTTGCGTAGATATCGGCCACTGTGATGGTGGGATAGCGGACGCGCAGGGCGGACACGAGCTGCGCGGCGGCCAGCGAGCCGCCGCCGTAGGCGAAGAAATCGGCGTCGAGGCTGGTGACCGGGCTACCCAGCACGGCGCTCCACTGCTCCACGATCCACTGCGCGTCATCGGGCAGGTTCAGCGGGGCACCTTCGGCCTCGGCAGCTCCCGTTCCGCTGAGCGGCCACGGCAAGGCATGGCGGTCCACTTTGCCGCTGGTCTTGGTGGGCAGCGAATCGACGAGCGTCAGCAGCGGAATGAGGGGAGCCGGCAGGCTCTCGCCCAGCAATTCGCGCGCGGCCGCGAGATCGATGTCCCGGCCCGACACGGCGGCAAGGTAGCCGACCAGGATCTGGTTGCCGGCCGCGGTGGTCTGCACCGCGGCGGCGGCGCCGGCGACATCCGGCAGCGACTGCAGGGCGGCGTCGATTTCTCCGAGCTCGATCCGGCGGCCGCCGAGCTTGACCTGTTCATCGGCGCGGCCCTGGAAAATGAGGCCTTCTGCCTCGTATTTGACGAGGTCGCCGGAGCGGTAGGCGCGCGGCCAGCCCAGGGATGGCATGGGGGCGTATTTCTCCGCGTCTTTGACCGGGTCGAGGTACCGGGCCAGCCCGACGCCGCCGATGATCAGTTCGCCCACCTCGCCTTCGGCGACGGGCAGCGAATCGGCGTCGACGACGGCGAGGTCCCAGCCGTCCAGCGGCAGGCCGATCCGGACGGGGCCGGGCGCGCCGAGCCGCGCGGCACACGCGACCACGGTGGCCTCGGTGGGCCCGTAGGTATTCCACACTTCGCGTCCCTCGACGGCGAGCCGCTCGGCAAGGTCCGGCGGACACGCCTCCCCGCCGAAGATGAGCAGCCGGACGCTTTCCAGCGACTCCACGGGCCAGAGCGCGGCGAGCGTCGGGACAGTGGAGACCACAGTGATGCCGTGGCTGATGAGCCAGGGGCCGAGGTCCATCCCGGTCCGGACCAGCGCCCGGGGCGCCGGAACAAGGCAGGCACCGTGGCGCCACGCGAGCCACATTTCCTCGCAGGAGGCATCGAAGGCAACGGACAGGCCGGCCAGCACCCGGTCCTGCGGGCCCACCGGATCGCCCTGCAGGAAGATCCGTGCCTCGGCGTCCACGAACGCGGCGGCCGAGCGGTGTTGGACCGCGACGCCCTTGGGTGTGCCGGTGGAGCCGGAGGTGAAGATGACCCACGCGTCGTCGTCGGGGACGGGTGGCCTGGCATCGGGGAACGGCCGGGGGTGGTTGCTGTCCGTGACGATCTTCCCGCCGGCCCGAAGGATGCCGGCCACCCTGGCCTCGCCGAAGACCAGTTTGGCCCGCTCATCCGGATCGTCGGCGTCTACCGGGACGTAGGCCGCTCCGACCAGAAGCACCGCCAGGATTGAGACGTAGAGTTCGTTGGTGCCGGACGGGATCCGAACGCCGATCTTGTCGCCCGCACCCAGGCCGGCAAGGTGCAGTTTCCTCGCGGTTGCCCGGACTTCGTCCATGAGCTGGGCGTAACTGAGCGAGCGGTGGCCGTCGTCGAGGGCGGAAGCATCCGGGAACCGGGCGGCGGTGTCGCGGAGGATGTCGATGAGCGTCCGCTCCGCCGGGGCGGAGAGTGCGCCCGGCAGCTGCGGCTCGTAGACGGTGGCATGGCTAGCCGGAAGACTCTGCACCGTACCGGCGTCGGGGGCTTCACTCGGGGTCAGTCGTTGCTCGGTCACTGGCGCATTGTCCCTGCAGGAGATGAACGGATGGTGTTGCCGTGCGGCTTAGGGAACCAGGATGACTTTGCCGGTGGTGCGGCGCTGTTCCAGGTCATCGTGGGCACGGGCTGCCTCGGGGAGGGAATAGCGGGCGCCGATCCTGACCTTGAGGCTGCCCTCGGCAGCGGCGGCAAAGACTTCGTCGGAGCGCCAGCGGCGTTCCCGGGCGTCACGCAGATAGTGGCCCATGGTCGGCCGCGTGAGGTACAGCGAGCCGCCGGCGTTGAGCCGCTGCGGGTCGAACGGCGGGACCGGGCCGGAGGCTCCGCCGAAGAGCACCAGCATGCCCCGGATGCGCAGCGACGCCAGGGAGGAGTCGAAGGTGTCTTTTCCGACGCCGTCGTACACCACGTCCGCGCCGGTGCCGTTGGTCAGATCCCGGACCCGCTCCGCGAAACCGTCATAGCGCAGCACGTGGTCGGCCCCGGCGTCGCGGGCCAGCTGCTCTTTCTCGTCCGTCGAAACGGTGCTGATGACATGGGCGCCCCTGGCCTTGAGCAGCTGGGTCATCAGGAGCCCCACGCCGCCGGCGCCGGCGTGGAGCAGGACGGTGTGGCCGGACTCAACCTTGAAGGTGGAGTTGATCAGGTAGTGAGCCGTCACGCCCTGCAGTGGCAGGGCCGCGGCGGTGAAATCGTCCAGCCCGTCGGGAACCGGGAGGGCTTTGTCCTCGTCGACGAGTGTATAGCCGGCGTAGCAGTCAGTGCCCTCGGCCGTCGCCACCCTGTCGCCGGGAGCGAAGCCTGTGACGGCGTCGCCTACCTCCTCCACAGTGCCTGCGGCCTCGGAGCCGGGGGTGAAGGGGTAGTTGACCTTGTAGACGCCGCTGCGCTTGTAGGTGTCGATGAAGTTCACGCCCACGGCGGCGACTTTGACGAGCAGCTGGCCGGGCCCGGGAACGGGCCGGGCTTTTTCGTCGAGCTCCAGGACCTCGGGGCCCCCGGCCTGGTGGGCGACGATTGCGTGCATCATGTGGCTCCTTTTCCGGGCGGGAAAGTCTGTCCCGGTCCCTGGGTCCATCCTAGGGACACCGGCGGTAACCATGAAGGGGCGCTCCGTAACCGGCCGTCACGTGATGCGTCAGGCGACGCTCTAACTGACGGCGTCTGGACGTGGCGGGTCCTGCAGGGGCGCCGGCGGGCGCGCCTTTAGTAGCGGCGGGTGACCGTTGCCATCGGGCATTCGAAGTGACGGCCCGCGGCGAGTCCAACATCGTTGAGGTAGCGGACAATGATGCCGTACGACTGCATCAGCGTGGTTTCCGTGTACGGGACCTGGTGCTTGGCGCAGTACTCGCGGACGATCTTGGCGGCCTTGTCCAGCTGGGGGCGGGCCATGTCCGGGAAGAGGTGGTGTTCTGCCTGGCGGTTGAGGCCGCCGAGCAGGATGTCCATGAAGCGACCGCCCGAGATATTCCGGGAAGTGAGGACCTGGCGGCTGAAGAAGTCCACCCGGCTGTCCGCCGGCAGTACCGGCATGCCTTTGTGGTTCGGCGCGAAGGACGCGCCCATGTAGAAGCCGAACACGGCCAGCTGGACGCCGATGAAGGCGAACGCCATGCCCAGAGGCAGGAAGGAGAATGCGAGAACCGGCAGCAGGCTGAGCCGGACCGCGAGGATCGGGATTTCAACCCAGCGGTGCGTGACCTTGGCCCGGCGGACGATGAATTTCACGGAATCGATCTGGAGTCCCAGGCCCACCAGGAACAGGAGCGGGAAGAAGAACCAGCCCTGCTTGCGGGTCAGGAACGCGAGGCGTCCCTGGCGGTCGGCTACGGCTTCGGGGTGGAAGGCGATGGGGCCGGGCGCGATGTCAGGGTCCTTGGAAATGACGTTCGGGTGGTTGTGGTGCGCGCCGTGCTTCTGCTCCCACCAGGAGTAGCTGATCCCGGCCACGGACGTGGCGAGCAGCCGTGCGGCCCAGTCGTTGGCGCGGCGGGACGCGAAGATCTGCCGGTGCCCGGCCTCGTGGGCCAGGAAGCTCAACTGCGTGCAAAGGATGCCCAGGGCGGCAGCGATCAGGAGCTGGAACCAGCTGTCACCGATCAGCGCGAATCCGAACCAGGTGGCGGCCATCAGCAGGGCAAGCACCGAAAACACGGTGATATAGAAGCCGACACGGCGTTCGAGGAGGCCGGCCGACTTGACGCTTTTGAGGAGTTCCGAATAGCTCAGGACTACGGCGTTGGGTTGTCTTACGCGCGAAGGCGGGCGCGCCGGCGCTTGGGTGGGAAGGGTGGAAGTGGCGGTCATGGGGCGCTGGCCTCGTCACGGTTACGGGCAACGCTGCAACTGACATTCGCAGCTGCACGGTCAGGATCACCCTCTACTCAGCATACGCCCCCGGGTGTATGCGGCCCGCCGATCGGCGGCGCAATCCTCTGCCGACGGAACCCCCCGCACGCGGTTTCATGGCCTGCGCCGTGCGCGCTGGGCAGCACATTGGAGGCTCGTTTTCAGACACAGATTCATCGATGCATAAATATCGGCATCTATGCATACTCTTGCTGTATAGTCGTGCTTATGACTATTTCTGTTGCCGTTTCCGGGGCGAGCGGTTATGCCGGCGGCGAGGTCCTGCGGCTCCTCGCCGGTCATCCTGACGTCACCATCGGCGCCATCACGGCCCACAGCAACGCCGGTTCCAGACTAGGGGAATTGCAGCCGCATCTCCATGGCCTGGCGGACCGGATCCTCGAAGACACCACCGTGGATAACCTGGCCGGGCACGACGTCGTGTTCCTGGCGCTTCCGCACGGGGCATCCGCCGAGATCGCGGCGCAGCTGCCCGCCGGGACCCTGGTGATCGACGCCGGCGCGGACCACCGCCTCGAGGACCCGGAAGCCTGGGAGAAGTTCTACGGTTCCGCACACGCCGGAACCTGGCCCTACGGCCTCCCGGAACTGCCCGGCCAGCGCGACGCCCTCCGCGGCGCCACCCGGATCGCCGTCCCCGGCTGCTACCCGACGTCGGCCCTGCTGGCCCTCACGCCCGGCTTCAGCAACCAGCTGCTCGAAGGCGACGACGTCGTGATCGTTTCCGCCTCCGGCACCTCAGGTGCCGGCAAGGCCGCCAAGGTCAACCTGATCGGCGCCGAAGTCATGGGCTCCATGAGCCCCTACGGCGTAGGCGGGGGACACCGGCACACCCCGGAGATCGAACAAGGACTCTCCAAGGCGCTGGGGGCTCCGGTCACCGTCTCCTTCACGCCCACCCTGGCACCGATGAGCCGGGGCATCCTCACCACGGCCACAGCCAAGGTCCGGCAGCAGCCAGGGCGCAGCGTGGGCGCCGCGGAACTGCGTGCTGCCTGGGCCGAGGCCTACGACGACGAACCCTTTGTGCACCTGCTCCCCGAGGGCCAGTGGCCCTCCACCAAGTCGGTACAGGGATCGAACCACGCGGTCATGCAGCTTGCCTTCGACGAGCACACCGGCCGCGTGATCGTGTGCTGCGCCATCGACAACCTGACCAAGGGGACCGCCGGCGGGGCCGTGCAGTCCATGAATATCGCCCTCGGCCTCGCGGAATCCGCAGGCCTCAACCTCCAGGGAGTCGCACCGTGAGCATCACCGCACCTCAGGGATTCCGCGCCGCCGGCGTGACAGCCGGCCTCAAGGCTTCCGGCAAGCCGGATGTGGCCCTCGTGGTCAACGACGGCCCGTCCAAGGCCGCCGCGGCGGTCTTCACGTCCAACCGGGTCGCCGCGGCCCCCGTGCACTGGTCCCGCGAGGTGGTCAAGGACGGCCGCGTGGACGCCGTCATCCTCAACTCCGGCGGGGCCAACGCCTGCACGGGACCCCAGGGCTTCCAGAACACGCACACCACCGCGGAGAAAACCGCCGAGGCCCTCGGTGTCTCCGCCACCGACGTCGTCGTCTGCTCCACCGGACTGATTGGCGAACAGCTCCCTATGGAGAAGATCCTGGCCGGGATCGGTTCCGCCACCGCCGGCCTGGCCGCCGACGGCGGCCCCGCGGCAGCCACCGCGATCATGACCACGGACTCCGTGTCCAAGCAGGCCGTCTTCACCGGCACGGACGCCGAAGGTACCCAGTTCACCATCGGCGGCATGGCCAAGGGCGCCGGCATGCTGGCCCCGGGCCTGGCCACCATGCTGGTGGTCCTCACCACGGACGCCGACGTCCAGCCGGGCACGCTCGACGCCGAACTCCGCAACGCCACCCGGGTCAGCTTCGACCGGGCGGACTCCGACGGCTGCATGTCCACCAATGACACCGTGGTGCTGCTGGCATCCGGGGCCTCCGGCGCCGTGCCGTCCGCCGTCGACTTTGGCGCGGGCCTGACCCAGGTCTGCGCAGAGCTGGCCCGCAAGCTGATCGGCGACGCCGAGGGCGCCAGCCACGACATCGCGATCCGGACGTACAACGCCGCGAGCGAGCGGGATGCCGAAATCGTCAGCCGCGCCGTCGCCCGTTCCAACCTGTTCAAGACCGCGATTTTCGGCAAGGACCCCAACTGGGGCCGCGTGCTGTCCGCCGTCGGCACCACCGACGCGGCGTTCGATCCGGACCAGCTGAACGTGTCCATGAACGGAGTGCAGATCTGCCGCAACGGCAGCATCGGCGATGACCGGAACCTCGTGGACCTCGAACCGCGCGAGGTCCTCGTCGAAATCGACCTGCAGGCCGGCGGGGCCGAGGCCACGATCCTCACCAACGACCTCACCCACGACTACGTCCACGAAAACAGCGCCTACTCCAGCTAGGCCCTCCCCGGAAGGACGAACAGAAGGACGAACAGCATGAACACGCAGACACGCGAGACCACATCCCAGTCGGACGCCCGGGACAAAGCCGCCACGTTGATCGAGGCATTGCCCTGGATCCAGCGTTTTGCCGGCAGCACCATGGTGATCAAATACGGCGGCAACGCCATGGTCAACGACGAGCTCCGCCGCGCCTTCGCCGAAGACGTCGTGTTCCTGCACCACGTCGGAATCCACCCCGTGGTGGTGCACGGCGGCGGCCCGCAGATCAACGCCATGCTCAGCAGGCTCGGGATCGAATCCGAGTTCAAGGGCGGGCTGCGCGTCACCACGCCCGAGGCCATGGACGTGGTCCGGATGGTCCTCACCGGCCAGGTGGGACGTGAACTCGTGGGCCTGATCAACTCCCACGGCCCGTATGCCGTCGGCATGTCCGGTGAGGACGGCGGACTGCTCCGTGCCGTCCGCACCGGCACCGTGGTGGACGGCGAGGAGGTGGACCTGGGCCTGGTCGGCGAGGTGGTGGGCGTGAACCCGGAAGGGATCATGGACATCCTCGCGGCCGGCCGAATCCCGGTCGTCTCCACCGTTGCCCCGGAGATCTCCGCAGACGGATCCACCACCGGGCAGGTACTCAATGTCAACGCGGACACGGCGGCGGCGGCGGTCGCGTCGGCCCTGGGTGCATCCAAGCTGGTCATCCTGACCGATGTCGAAGGCCTCTACGCCAACTGGCCGGACCGGTCATCGCTCATCTCGTCCCTGACGGCTTCGGAGCTGCGCGAGATGCTGCCGCGCCTTGAGTCCGGCATGATCCCGAAGATGGCGGCCTGCCTGAAAGCGATTGACGACGGCGTCGAGCGCGCCCACATCGTGGACGGCCGGCTGCCGCACTCGATGCTGCTGGAAACCTTTACGACCGCGGGCATCGGCACGCAGGTCGTCCCGGACGAGGAAAGCAAATGAACCAGATCGAAACCGCACCTTCCACGGATCTTGAACATTCTCCGGTAGGGGAGCTTGGTTCACTCGCGCGCCACCGGCGCGCAGTGGCTCTCCCGCTACTCGTCCTCCCTGCTCGGCGTCTTCGGCACCCCGCAGCGGGTCCTGGTCCGCGGCGCCGGCTGCCTCGTATGGGACGCCGACGGCAAGGAGTACCTGGACCTGCTCGGCGGCATCGCCGTGAACGCCCTCGGCCACGCCCACCCGTTCGTCACCTCGGTGATCTCCAGCCAGCTCGCCACCCTGGGCCACGTCTCCAACTTCTTCACAAGCCCCACCCAGATCGCCCTGGCGGAGAAGCTGCTGGAACTGTCCAAGGCGCCGGCCGGCTCCAAGGTGTTCTTCGCCAACTCCGGCACCGAGGCCGTTGAGGCGGCGTTCAAGCTGGCGCGCCGGAACACGGGCGCTGGTGTGGACGGCACAGACACGCCGCGCACCAAGATCATCGCGCTCGAAGGCGCCTTCCACGGGCGCACCATGGGTGCCCTCGCGCTGACGGCGAAGGAGGCGTACCGGGCGCCGTTCGCACCGCTGCCCGGCGGCGTCGTGCACATCCCGTTCGGTGACATCGATGCCCTCCGCGCCGCCGTGGATGAGACCACTGCCGCCGTCTTCCTCGAACCGATCCAGGGTGAGGCCGGCGTCCGGCCGCTGCCCCCCGGCTACCTCAAGGCCGCGCGCGAGGCCACGAGCGCGGCCGGCGCCCTGCTGATCCTCGACGAGGTCCAGACCGGCATCGGCCGCACCGGCAAGTGGCTGGCCAGTGAGGACGCCGGGATCGTGCCCGACGCCGTGACCCTCGCAAAGGGCCTCGGCGGCGGCTTCCCGGTCGGCGCCCTCGTGACGTTCGGACCGGAAACGTCCGCCCTGCTGACGGCCGGCCAGCACGGGACCACCTTTGGCGGCAACCCGGTGGCCACCGCGGCCGCCCTCGCCACCCTGCACGTCCTCGAAAACCAGGACATCATGGCCCACGTCCGGGGCATGGGGGAGCACCTGCGCGCAGGCCTCGCCGGAATCGCCGGCGTGACCGAGGTCCGCGGCGAGGGGCTGCTGATCGGCTTCGACCTCGACGCCGACGTCGCCCCGGGCGTCGTCACCGCCGGGCTCGACGCCGGGTTCATCGTCAACAGCCCCGGCCCGCGCACCATCCGCCTCGCTCCGCCGCTGATCCTGACCACCGAGCAGGCCGACCGCTTCCTGGCGGCACTGCCCGCCTTGCTCGCGACCGCGAAGCTCACTGCCGAAAATACTGCTGAACAGCCCGAGGCCGAAGCGGCCGAAGCCGCCGAACAGCCCGCCACTGCCAGTAACAACGCCGCAAAGGACGCCAAGTGACCGCCGCCGTGACCGCATCAGTGCCCACCCGCCACTTCCTCAAGGACACGGACCTTAGCCCGGCCGAGCAGGCCGAGGTCCTCGAGCTCGCCGTCCGGATGAAGGCCGCGCCCTACAGCGTGCAGCCCTTCGCCGCGGCGGGCAGCGGCCGCCAGACCGTGGCCGTCATCTTCGACAAGACCTCCACCCGGACCAGGGTCTCCTTCGCCACCGGAATCGCGGACATGGGCGGCAACGCGCTCATCATCAACCCCGGCGAGGCGCAGATCGGGCACAAGGAATCGGTCGAGGACACCGCCAAGGTGCTCGAACGCATGGTGTCCACCATCGTGTGGCGCACCGGCGCGCATGCCGGACTCGTCGCCATGGCCGCGAACTCGCGCGTTCCGGTCATCAACGCCCTGTGCGATGACTACCACCCGTGCCAGCTCCTCGCCGATCTCTTGACTGTCAAGGAGCACAAGGGCTCGCTCAAGGGCCTGACCATGGCATACCTGGGCGACTCGGCCAACAACATGGCCAATTCCTACCTGCTGGCCGGCGTCACGGCAGGCATGAACGTCCGCATCGCCGGACCCGATGGCTACCTGCCCTCCGCGGAGATCATCGCCGCCGCCGAGGACCGCGCCGCGGAGACCGGCGGCTCGGTGCTGGTGACGGTCGACGCCGCCGAGGCCCTCCTCGGTGCCGACGTCGTCGCCACCGACACGTGGGTGTCCATGGGCCAGGAGACGGAGAAGGAAGCGCGGATGAAGCTGTTCCGCGACTATTCCGTGGACGGCGCGGCGATGAAGCTCGCGGCGCCGGACGCCGTCGTGCTGCACTGCCTGCCGGCCTACCGGGGCTACGAGATCGCCGCGGACGTCATTGACGGCCCGCAGTCGGTGGTCTGGGACGAGGCCGAAAACCGGCTCCACGCCCAGAAGGCGCTCATGGCCTGGCTCATGCACCGCTCCGGCCTGGCCGTTGTTGACGGGCTGGCGCCGGTTGACGGGCTGGCGCCGGTGGACGGCTTGGCCTGATGTCCGTCCAGCCAGCCTCTCCGGGGGCCAGCCCGGCCACCAAAACAGCCCGGCAGGCACGGATCACAGCGATCCTGACGGGCGAATCGGTCCGTTCCCAGGCCGAGCTCGCGGCGCTGCTCGCGGACGACGGCGTCCAGGTCACCCAGGCCACGCTCTCCCGCGACCTCGTCGAACTCGGCGCCGTCCGGGTCCGCGGCAAGGACGGCGTGCTCGTCTACGCCGTCCCGGGGGAGGGCGGCGAACGCGCGGCCAAGAGCGGCGTCACGCAGGAAATCCTCGACGCCCGGCTGACCCGGTTGTGCGGGGAACTGCTCGTCACCGCCGAGGCCTCGGCCAACCTCGTGGTGCTGCGGACCCCGCCGGGCGCCGCAAACTTCCTGGCCCTCGCAATCGACCACTCCGTGATGCCCTCGATCCTGGGCACCATCGCTGGGGACGACACCGTCCTGCTTGTCACCCGGGACCCCCTGGGCGGCGCGGACATCGCCGCACGCTTCCTGCAGTTCGCCGAGGAAGCCGGCCAATAAGCCACACCCTGAGCCTTTCAAGGGACCGGGCGCACCGGGCTTGTGACAGGCTTGCAACAGAGATTTTCCGCAGACTTACAGCATCACCAAACAACTAAGGAGCATTTCCGTGACTGAGCGTATTGTTCTGGCCTACTCCGGTGGCCTGGATACTTCCGTAGCCATCGGCTGGATCGGTGAAGCCACCGGCGCCGAGGTCATCGCCGTGGCGGTCGACGTCGGACAGGGCGGCGAATCGCTGGAGACCATCCGCCAGCGCGCGCTGGGCTGCGGCGCCGTCGAGGCCTACGTCGCCGACGCCAGCGACGAGTTCGCCAACGAGTACTGCATGCCCACGCTGAAGGCCAACGCCCTCTACCAGGGCCACTACCCGCTGGTCTCCGCCATCTCCCGCCCGGTGATCGTCAAGCACCTGGTCAAGGCCGCCCGCGAATTCGGCGCCACCACCGTCGCCCACGGCTGCACCGGCAAGGGCAACGACCAGGTCCGCTTCGAAGTCGGCATCCAGACCCTCGGCCCGGACCTGAAGTGCATCGCACCGGTCCGCGACCTCGCCCTGACCCGCGACAAGGCCATTGCCTTCGCCGAGGAAAAGGGACTGCCGATCGAGACCACCAAGAAGAACCCGTACTCGATCGACCAGAACGTCTGGGGCCGCGCCGTCGAAACCGGCTACCTCGAAGACATCTGGAACGCCCCCACCAAGGACATCTACGACTACACCGCCACCCCGGAATTCCCGCCGGCGCCGGATGAAGTCACCATCTCCTTCGAAGCCGGCGTGCCGGTCGCGATCGACGGCGTCAAGGTCACCCCGCTGCAGGCCATCAAGGAAATGAACCGCCGCGCCGGCGCCCAGGGCGTCGGCCGGATCGACGTTGTCGAGGACCGCCTCGTGGGCATCAAGTCCCGCGAAATCTACGAGGCACCGGGCGCCATGGCCCTCATCACCGCGCACAAGCACCTCGAAGACATCACCATCGAACGCGAGCAGGCCCGCTTCAAGGCGACCGTCGGCCAGCGCTGGTCCGAGCTGGTCTACGACGGACAGTGGTTCTCCCCGCTCAAGCGCTCCCTCGACGCCTTCATCGAGGACACCCAGCGCTACGTCACCGGCGACATCCGCATGGTGCTGCACGGCGGCCAGGCGATCGTCAACGGACGCCGCTCCGAGACCTCGCTCTACGACTTCGACCTCGCCACGTACGACACCGGCGACACCTTCGACCAGTCGATGGCGCGCGGCTTCATCGAGCTGTGGGGCATGTCCGCCAAGGTTGCCTCCGGCCGCGACATCCGCGTCGCAGGACAGTAGCCCCCGTGGCTGAGCAAAAGTCGGAGGCGACTAATACGGGCGCGCTGTGGGGCGGCCGGTTCGCCGGTGGCCCCGCGGACGCCCTCGCCGCACTGAGCAAGTCCACGCACTTTGACTGGCGGCTGGCCCGCTACGACATCGCCGGGTCCAAGGCGCACGCCCGCGTGCTGCACAAGGCCGGTTTGCTGGACGACGCCGAACTCGAGGGCATGCTTGCGGCCCTGACGCAGCTGGACGAGGACGTCGCCTCCGGCGCCTACCTGCCGGCGGAGTCGGATGAGGACGTGCACGGTTCCCTGGAGCGCGGCCTGATCGAGCGCGCGGGCACCCAGCTCGGCGGCAAGCTCCGCGCCGGCCGGTCCCGCAACGACCAGGTGGCCACGCTGGGACGGATGTTCCTGCGCGACCACGCCCGGATCATCGCCCGCGGCGTGCTCGCCACGGTCGACGCGCTGGTGGACCAGGCCAAGGCGCACCAGGGGGTGGCCATGCCCGGCCGCACCCACCTGCAGCATGCCCAGCCTGTCCTGCTCAGCCACCACCTGCTGGCCCACGCCTGGGCGCTGCTGCGCGACGTGCAGCGGCTCCAGGACTGGGACAAGCGCGCCGGCGTTTCGCCCTACGGCTCGGGAGCCCTGGCGGGCTCCTCGCTGGGCCTGGACCCGGAGGCCGTCGCCGCCGACCTCGGCTTCTTCTCGGCGACGCACAACTCGATCGACGGCACCGCCTCCCGCGACGTCTTCGCCGAGTTCGCCTGGATCACGGCCATGATTGGCGTGGACCTGTCCCGGGTCTCGGAGGAAGTGATCCTCTGGGCCACGAAGGAGTTCTCCTTCGTCACGCTGCACGATTCCTACTCCACCGGCTCCTCGATCATGCCGCAGAAAAAGAACCCGGACGTGGCGGAACTGGCACGCGGAAAAGCCGGCCGGCTGATCGGCAACCTGACCGGGCTGCTGGCCACCCTGAAGGGCCTGCCGCTCGCGTACAACCGCGACCTGCAGGAGGACAAGGAACCGGTCTTCGACGCCGCCGACACGCTGGAGGTCCTGCTCCCGGCCGTGTCCGGCATGATCGCGACGCTGAAGTTCAACACCGAACGGATGGAAGCGCTGGCACCGCAGGGCTTCGCGCTGGCAACGGACATCGCCGAATGGCTGGTCCGCCAGGGCGTTCCCTTCCGCGAGGCACACGAGCTCTCCGGCGCCGCGGTAAAGCAGGCCGAAAGCCGCGGCGTCGAGCTCTGGGACCTTACGGACGAGGAATACGCCGCCATCTCGGAGCACCTGACGCCGGAGGTCCGCACGGTCCTGTCCACGGAGGGTTCGCTCAACAGCCGCAACTCCCAGGGCGGCACCGCACCGGCCGCCGTCGAACGCCAGCTGCTGGCGCTCGAGGGCGAGCTCGCCGGCGTGCGGGAGTACGCGGGCTAGCGCCCTCCTTCTGCGCGAGAGTGCATTTCGCGGCAATGTTTTTCGAAAACACTGCCGTCAAGTGCACTCTCGCGGTGGTTAAAGGTGGGTGCATGAGCGAATCGTTCCGCCTGTTGCTGCGTGCCCTGCCCGATTTCCCCGAGGTGCTTCCGGACTTCGATCCGGCCGCGGCGCCCGCGGACCCGGCCGAGCTTTTCCGGCTCTGGCTGGACGAGGCCCTGGCGGCCGGGGTGCCGCAGCCCAACGCGTGCAGCCTTGCCACGGCCGATCAGCAGGGCCGGCCGTCGTCGCGGATGCTGATCCTGAAGGACATCGACGCCGACGGCTGGCACTTCGCGACCTCCCGGGAATCCCGCAAGGGCCAGGAGCTCGCGGCCAACCCGCACGCGGCGCTGAACTTCTTCTGGCAACAGCAGGGCCGCCAGGTGCGGGTGGCCGGGGACGTTGTGGAGCTGTCCGCCGAGGCGTCGGCCGCGGACTGGCAGGCCCGGCCCGGCGCCGACGGCAGCGAAAACGAAAACACAGACTGGCAGCTCTACGCCATCCGGCCGCGCGAAATCGAATTCTGGCAGGCCCGGCACGACCGCCGGCACATCCGGCACCGCTACGCGCCCCGCTGATCGGGTTCCGCTCAGTTAATCCGAGCTAATCGGGTGGCTCGGTTTAGGATGGGCGCCATGACTTCAATCACACCAGAGAACCTTCGGGCAGAACTGCACCGCGCCGCCGGCGTCGTGGCCGGAATCGCCGCGAAACTGACGGAACAGGACATCAAAGCGCCGTCGGAATTGCCCGGCTGGAGCCGCGGGCACGTGCTGGCCCACATCTGCGGGATCGCCAACGCGATGGGCCGCCAGCTCGAATACGCCGCCCGCGGTGAGAGCGTGGAGCTCTACGACGGCGGCTTCGAGGGGCGGAACCGCGCCATCGACATGGCGGCCGGCCACAGCCTCGCTCAGCACCGGGCCGACCTTGACGCGGCGTTGGTCAGGGCCCTGCGCGCCTTCGACTCGCTCGACGCTGCGGCCTGGCGCGAGCCCATCACGTACCGCGGGGGAGTCGTGTTCGACGGCGGCCTGGCGCTGTGGCGCGAACTCGTCATCCATGCGGCCGACCTCGGCACCGGCCACGGGCCGGAAACCTGGAGCCGTCCCTTCTGCGGGCACCTCTTCGATTTCCTCTCCGCCCGGGTGCCCGAGGGCCAGCGCTTCGTGCTGCAGCCCCTCGGCCTGCCCGCGGTGGCCATCGGGAGCGGCGGAACATCGACCGTGATCAACGGCATGCTCACGGACATCGCCGCGTGGCTCGCCGGCCGCACCCCCACCCTCGGCAGCCTGCGGGCTACCGCCGCGGCCGACGGCGTTGACCTTCCGGAGCTGCTGCCTTGGCCTGCCGGGGTGCCCGTCAACAACTGAGTCGCCGGGGCCTTCGCGGGCCAGCCTTCGCCCGGCGCGGTCAGAGGGCTTTCTTGGGTCTAGGGCCGTGCCGTCGCGAGGGCGAGTTCGCGTTCCCGGTCCAACAGGCTGCCCTTGACGGCCAGTCCCCAGCGGAAGCCGCCCAGGGTCCCGTCGGTACGGATGACACGGTGGCAGGGAACAAACAGGGCCGCCGCGTTGAAGGCGCAGGCACTGGCCGCCGCCCGGACGGCTTTGGCGTTGCCGGAGAGCTCCGCATACTCCGTGTAGGTAACCGGGTGCCCCGGAGCGACCGTGCGCAGCACGTCCCAGGCGTGGTTGCGGAAGGGGCCGGACTTCTGCAGCACCGGCACCGCCATGGCTGGCTCCGGATCGCCGGAGTAGAACGCCTCCACGGCCGCGGAAATGGAGCCCAACCCGGCAACGGTCTCGAATTCGGCAGGTAGCAGGTCTACGTGGATCTGTCCTGTCAGCTCACCGGGAACGGCGGTCCAGCCCGATGATAGGACGGCGCCGTCGCGGGCAATGATCGTGAAAGGACCGTCCGGGGTGGACATGGTCAACAGCTGGGCTTTCATGGTTTCGCTTTCTTCGGAGTCTGCGTTGGAGCCTGTGTAAGAGCCTGCTTGTGATGCTGCTTTTGAGTTAGAGACAGGGTTCGCGCCGCGGCCTGGGCAGCCGCTGCCGCGCGCCAGAGGTGCATGGTGGCGTAGGAGCGCCACGGGCTGACCTCACGGAAATCGGGAGTCAGGGCGGCGCCGTCGGAGCTATGCGCGAGCGACCGGATGCCGTTGCGGACCGCGGCATCGTTGGCCAGGAACACATCCGGCGCGCCGATGACCCGCATCGCGACGTATCCCACGGTCCACGGCCCGACGCCGGCCAGCGGCAGGAGCTTGGCCTCCAGCCCGTGCACGTCATCGCCGTAGCCGAAGTCCAGGTCGCCCGAGGCCATCGCCGCCGCGGCGCCCCGGACGGCATCGATCCGCCGCTGCGGGCCGCGGAGCAGTTCGAAGCCGGTCTCCGCAATCTGTGCGGCCGTCGGGAACAGCCGGTGGAGGCCGTCGACGGGCACCAGGCTCGCGCTTCCGGCCACGGAAAGTTGGACCAGCGCGGTCCGCGCGGCAGCCACCGTGATCTGCTGGCCGATCATGGCCCGGATCAGCAGTTCCTGCGGATCAACGGCGCCGGGCATCCGCATGCCAGGCGTGCGCGCCACGGTGGCGGCAAGCCGGGGATCGGCGGCGAGGGCGGCATCGATGGCGACCGGATCGGCGTCCAGGTCCAGCAGGCGGCGGACCCTGCTCAGCAGGGCGGCCAGGTCCCGGAGATCGACGGCGCCGATGGTCAGCACGAGCGGGCGCCCGGGCGCGCCGGCGTCGTAATCCACCCGGAAGCGCGCATCGCCGTGGGTCAGCCGCAGGGTCCGGGCGTAGGAACTGGAGGTACCGTCCTCGATCCCGGGGATGGCGCGGACGGCGAGGAAGTCGAAGACGCCGGGATCGAACGGTTCGCGGTACGGAAGGTTGAGCGTGAGCGCTGTGGTCGCTGCGGGGGAGCGGTGATGCCGGGCTGTGGCCCGGAGCGCGGAGGGCGTCATCGCAAAGACCTCGCCGATGGTCTCGTTGAACTGGCGCACGCTGCTGAATCCGGCGGCGAAGGCGATGTCCGAGACCTTCATGGCAGTGGAGACCAGCAGGGTGCGGGCGGTCTGGGCGCGGCTCGCCCGCGCCAGGGACAGCGGACCGGCGCCGAGTTCGTGGCTGAGGATCCGGTTGAGCTGGCGCGAGGAGTAGCCGAGCCGGGCCGCCAGCCCCTCGACGCCATCGCGGTTGATCACGCCGTCATTAATCGAGCCGCATGGCACGGCCGGCGATATCGGAGCGCACGTTCCAAGCCGGCGTGCCGGGCACGGCTTCGGGCAGGCAGCGTTTGCAGGCACGGTAGCCGGCGTCGTGTGCGGCAGCGGAAGTCTCATAGAACGTGACGTTGTCCGCCTTGGGCGTCCGGGCGGGGCAGGAGGGGCGGCAGTAGATGCCGGTGGTCCGGACAGCGGTATAGAACTGCCCGTCGAAACGGGTGTCCCGGGCGTCGATTGCCCGGTAGCGCTGCCAGAAGTCCATGACCCCATCCTGCCAGCTTCCCGGAACACCTGCTAGCGGAATTCGGACACGGCCGTGTGGGCCTCCGGCGGCGTTTGTTAAAGTCTGAGCATGACTTCCAGCCCGCTTCCTGCCCAGCCCGGCACGGTTACAGGCACGGCCGCGTCGCTCCGGGAGATGCTCTCGGCCGATGCGCGGCACGTGGCCCCGCTGATCCTCGGCGCCGTGTTAACGCACGACGGGCGCGACGGCTCCGTCTCGGTTCGGATTACCGAGGTGGAGGCGTACCTCGGCCCGCATGATTCGCGGCACCCTGACCCCGGGTCACACACCTTCCGCGGCCAAACGGCCCGCAACGCGCCGATGTTCGGCCCGGCCGGCCACCTCTACGTGTATTTCACGTACGGCATGCACCACTGCGCCAACATCGTGTGCGGGCCCGAGGGCGTGGCGTCGGCGCTGCTGCTGCGGGCCGGCGAAGTGGTTGCGGGACATGAGCTGGCCAGGGCGAGACGCCCGACGTCGAAATCGGACATCGACCTCGCGAGCGGGCCTGCGCGGCTTGCCACCGCGCTGGGATTGACGACGGCGGACAGCGGGCGCGATGCCCTCGCGTCGCCATTTCGGCTCGAACCGCTCGCGCACCCGCCGGAAGGGGTCGCTGTGGGAATCAGCTCCGGTCCGCGGGTCGGCGTCTCCGGTGCCGGCGGCAGCCACGACTACCCTTGGCGGTTCTGGCTCAGCGGTGATCCGACCGTCTCCCGCTACAAGGCGGCAAAGGCGGCAAAGGCGGCAAAGGCGGCAAGCGTGCGCGGAGCGTAGCGCGGCAGCACCCTGGAGGCAGCCTGGACGCAACCTGAAGCCGCCGCGCTCGGTGGGGGATGATGGAGCATTATGGGCGAGGGGAAACGCGGCAAACCGGGCAACGAGCTGGAACGGCTCCAGATCTTTGCGCAGTTGGCCACCGAGTACTTCCGCATGGTGGAACTGTTCTCGCCTGACGGCGAGCAGGCCGCGGTGGACGCCGTCGAGGCAGAGCGCAGGCACTGGGTTGAGCTCTTCCGGGCGGCCCTGCTGCGTAAATTCATCGTTCCGGAAGAACACGTTTCGCTCAAACTCGTCGTCAGGGCGCTGCGCCTGTGCAACTACTCGGCGGACTCCCGGATAGCCGAGGGCGCAGCAGAAGCGGCCAGTTTGTTCACGAACGGGATGATCCGGGACCGCCAGGCGCTGATGGCCGAAATCGCCCTGGATGACCATGACCTGTTCGAGGACGTCCTGTACGGACGGCTCCTGCATGGTGACGCCGACAGGTTCCGCCGGTCCGGGTGGGCCGCAGACTACGCCCGGCTGAGCAGCGTGGCGGCCGGACGGTTCGACGCCGAGCGCGCGCTCAGAAGAGCGCTGGGCGTCGTCTCCTACGGGCTTGCGAACGAACTCCTGCGCCCGCCGGAACCGGGCGGCGACACTGAGCCAGACGCGGCGGAAGCGACTGAGCCCACAACGCCGGAAGCGTAGGGATTTCTAGGAGGCGGCGAAGCTGCTGAGCCCGTAGTCGGCACCCACGGCGAAGGGGGCGAGCCGGCGCCGAAGGTCTTCGCGCACTTGCGGCCACTCCTGCGAGAGGATCGAAAAGACGGCGGTGTCCGCGCGTCCTCCGCCGGGCGCCGACCGGTGGCCGCGGAGGATCCCCTCGAATTGGGCGCCGAGCCGTTCGATCGCCGTCGCGCTCCGGGTGTTGCGGGCGTCGCAGCGGAAAGCCACCCGGTGGACTTCCAGTACCTCATAGGCGTAGGCGAGGAGCATGTGCTTGCTCGCCGGATTGACGTGGCTGCCCCAGAACTGGCGCCCGTAGAAAGTTCCGCCGATTTCCAAGCGTTGTTGCGCCGGGACGTAGTCGCGAAGGGACGTCGTCCCCAGGAGAGCGCCGGTGAGCCCGTCCGTCACGGCGAACGGGATGGTGGCGGGATCCTCCAGCCGTGACCGGAACAGCGCTGCCAGTTCGCTGTTCGTCGCCGGCATGGGTGCCGCCATGCCTGCCCACATGCCGGCATCCACGAAATCAAAGAGGCCTGCCGCGTGATGCGGGGCCAGCGGAACCAGGCGGACCCCATGGCCGGAGAGGACGATTTCGTGTCGCATTCGAGCATTCAATCACCGGCGGGGTGGACGGGACCGGCGTATCCGGCGCCGCCTGCGTGAACATTAGATGACTGGTGGGTTGCCCCGAGGCCGCCGGCCCGGGAGGCCGCGGGTCCGGCGGACGCCCCGCTACCAGCCAGTAAGGTGGATGGGTGAATCAAAGCGAGCTGAACCAGACGAAGACAGCAATGCCGGTGGATGAACTGATCAAGAGCCTGTGCGCCACCGTCCCGGACTATCCCAAACCCGGAATCAGCTTCAAGGACCTCACCCCGGTGTTCGCCGACGGCGCCGCCTTCGGGGCCGTCGTCGATGCCCTGGTTGGACCGTTCCAGGGCCAGTTCGACGCCGTCGCCGGAGTGGAAGCCCGCGGCTTCCTGCTCGCGGCGGCCGCCGCCTACGCCACCGGGACCGGAGTCATCACTGTCCGCAAGGCCGGCAAGCTGCCGCGCGAGGTGTTCTCCGAGGACTACGCCCTGGAGTACGGCACCGCCACCCTTGAGCTGCACACCACGGACCTGGCGCCGGGGAGCCGGGTGCTGATCCTCGACGACGTGCTCGCCACCGGCGGTACGCTCGGCGCCGCGGCGCGGCTGTTCGAACGGTGCGGGATCCACGTGGCCGGCGTCGGCGTCGTCATGGAACTCGATGAACTGGCCGGCCGTACTGCCCTGACCGGCCACAACGTCCGCTCCCTGCTGCGGATCTAGCGGGGGATGCGAGGCTGGACCATCCGGGACGTGTCGGTAGAATTCCCTGACGAAGACTGCCTAGGCATTGTTTGGCGACATGACGCAGCCGTGTCCGCCGAAATGGCTGTAGAATGGTAGGTCCGTCTTTTTTGATAGGGGAACGTTCGATGCACGACGCTGATTTGGCCCATGAACGCGACTATGTGGCCGGACTTTACGCCCGGCTCGATGAGTTGCGGGCGGAGAAGCGCACCCAGCTGGCCCAGGTGCGCCGAGCCGGTGCCGTGGGCACCATGCAGAACGTTTCCGAACGCGATGCCTTCGCGGCCCTCTATGAGGACCGCCTCGCCCAGCTCGACGCCGTCGATGACCGGCTCGTGTTCGGCCGCCTGGACCTGGATTCCGGGGAAGCCCAGTACATCGGCCGCATCGGCCTGACCACCGAGGACCTGCAGCGGCTCATGGTGGACTGGCGGGCGCCCGAGGCCGGCCATTTCTACCAGGCCACGGCGTTCGACCGGCAGGGCGTCCGCCGCCGCCGTCACCTGATCCTGCAGGGGCGTGAGGTCAAGGCCATTGAGGACGACGTGCTCGACGCCGACATGCTCGCCGACAACGACTCGCTCCAGGGCGAAGGCGCCCTGCTGGCTGCCCTGAATTCCAAGCGGACGGGCCGGATGTCAGACATCGTCGGCACCATCCAGTCCGAGCAGGACCGGATCATCCGTTCCTCCATCTCCGGCGCGCTCGTGGTCCAGGGTGGTCCGGGCACGGGCAAGACCGCTGTCGCCCTGCACCGCGCCGCGTACCTGCTCTACACGCACCGGGACAGGCTCAAGAGCGCCGGCGTCCTGCTGGTGGGGCCGACGTCGTCCTTCATGAAGTACATCGAACGCGTGCTGCCCTCGCTCGGCGAGACCGGCGTCGTGATGGCGAGCCTGGGCCGGCTCATGCCGGGCATCACCGCCGTTGCCGAGCCGGACTCCACCGTTGCCGCCATCAAGGGCCGGCTGGACATGGCCGAGGTGGTCGCCAACGCCGTGGCCAACCGGCAGCGCATTCCGGCCGGAAACCGGACCCTTGAGGTCGACGGCCGCAAGCTGGTCCTCACGCCGCGGCAGGTCCGCCGCGCCAAGGAACGGGCGCGCGCCACCGGCAAACCGCACAACGAGGCCCGTGTCTCCTTCGTCAAGATCCTGCTCCGCGAACTCACCGAGCAGATGACGGAACTTGTCGAGGCCGGCAACATCGGCAACAACGCCGACCGCTCCTACCTGGCGGAGGATGTCCGCTCCGCCCGTGATGTCCGGATCGCCCTGAACCTGTGCTGGATGCCGATGACCCCGGAGAAGCTCGTGGGGGAGCTGCTGAGCAAGCCGGCCATCCTCGAGGCCTGCACCCCGAACCTCAGCCCGGAGGAACGCGCGTTGCTGCTCCGTCCTGCCGGTTCGCCCTGGACCGAGTCCGACGTTCCGCTGCTCGACGAGGCAGCCGAATTGCTCGGCGAGCTTGATGCCGCCGCCGGACGGGGCCTGGCGCAGCAAGAACAGGACCGTGCCCGCGACCTCGCCAACGCCAAGCAGACCCTGGTCAACATGGAAACCGCCGGCGTCGACGTCCTGGTCACCGCAGAGGACCTTGTGGACCAGAACCAGGAGCGTGAGACGCGGCTGACCGCTGCGGAGCGTGCCACCACGGACCGTAGCTGGGCCTTCGGGCACATCGTGGTGGACGAGGCCCAGGAGTTGTCACCCATGCAGTGGCGGCTGCTGGTCCGCCGCTGCCCGCTGAAGTCGTTTACGATCGTGGGCGACATCGCCCAGACAAGTTCCGTCGCCGGCGCCAACTCCTGGCACAGCGCACTGGGCCCCATGTTCGGCGACCGTTGGCAGCTCGAGGAACTGACCGTCAACTACCGCACCCCGTCCCAGATCGCCGAGGCCGCCGCCCGCATGGCTACCGCGGCCGGACTGGTGGTTTCGGCGCCCAAGGCCGTCAGGGAAGGGCGCTGGTCCCCGGTCATCGACAGTGTCGGCAAGGGCCAGATCGTCAACAAGCTCGTCGAGGTGCTTCCGGAGGAACTGGACGCCATCGAAGGCGGCCTGATGGCGGTCATCGCCGACGGCGAGCTTCTCCCCGAAGCCAGCGCGGCGCTGCGGGCCGTGTACGGCCACCGTGTCGGGACCGGAGCGGGGAGTTACGCGCAGGACATCGTGGTGATCAGTCCCCGCGAGGCAAAGGGACTGGAATTTGACGGCGTCGTGGTCCTGGAACCGACCGACATGCTCAACCACGAGCACGGCCGGGTGGGTGACCTGTATGTGGCCATGACCCGGCCCACGCAACGCCTGCGGCTCATCGCAGCCTCCGGGATCCCGGCAGGCATCGAGGAGTAGGCGGCTGCCGGGCGGCATTGACCGTCCGGCAGCCGCATGCACGGCGTCAACTGCGATGCGGGTCGGTTGATCCTGCTAACTTAGATTCCGTGTCCCAGCTAAATATTCTCGATGCCCAGCAGAACGACCCCAGCTTTGCCAATGTGTGGCAGGAGCTGAAATGGCGCGGCCTTGTCCACGTCTCCACGGATGAGGCGGAGCTCGAAAAGCTCCTCGCCGGCGACCCCGTAACGTATTACTGCGGCTTCGATCCGACCGCGCCGAGCCTGCACCTGGGCAACCTGGTCCAGCTCTTGCTCATGCGCCGGATCCAGCTGGCCGGCCACAAGCCCCTCGGTCTGGTGGGCGGTTCCACGGGCTTGATCGGCGATCCGCGTCCGACGGCGGAACGCACCCTCAACACCAAGGACACCGTGTCCGAATGGGTGGGCTATCTGCAGGCCCAGGTCCGTCGCTTCCTGAGTTTCGAGGGCGACAACGCCGCCCGGATGGTCAACAACCTGGACTGGACGGCGCCCCTGAGCGCCATCGACTTCCTGCGCGACATCGGCAAGCACTACCGTGTCGGCACCATGCTCCGCAAAGACGCCGTCGCATCCCGCCTCAGCTCCGAAGAAGGCATCAGCTACACGGAGTTCAGCTACCAGATCCTGCAGGGCATGGACTACCTGCAGTTGTTCCGCGACTACGGTTGCATGCTGCAGACCGGCGGCTCGGATCAGTGGGGCAACCTCACCAGTGGCACCGAGCTCATCCGGAAGGTGGAGGGCAAGCACGTCCACGCCCTGGGAACCCCGCTGATCACCAACTCTGACGGCACCAAGTTCGGCAAGAGCGAGGGCAATGCGATCTGGCTGGATCCGGCCATGTGCAGCCCGTACGCCTTCTACCAGTTCTGGCTTAACACAGCAGACGCCGACGTCGCGGACCGCCTGAAGGTGTTCACCTTCCTGAGCCGGGCCGAGATTGAGGCACTGGAGCTCGCGGTCGCCGAACGGCCCTTCGCTCGCGAAGGACAGCGGAAACTCGCTTACGAGGTAACCTCGCTGGTACATGGCGTGGACGCCACGGAGAAGGTCATTGCGGCATCCGCCGCGGTGTTCGGCAACGGCGATCTCTCCGTGCTGGATGAAGCGACATTGAAGGCGGCGACCTCCGAGCTGCCGTCCGCCACTGTCGACGCCGGCGCCCTCGGCATCATCGAGCTGCTGGTCGCCTCCGGCTTGTCAGAGAGCAAGTCCGCCGCACGCCGCACCGTGGGGGAGGGCGGGGCCTACGTAAATAATGCGAAGGTATCCGACCCCGACGCCGTTATTGCGGCCAGCCAGTTGCTGCACGGGCGCTACCTGCTCCTGCGCCGGGGCAAGAAGAACCTGGCAACGGTGGAAGTCGCCGCGTCCTGATCAGCTTCGAAAACGCACCCTGCACGCTCCTTCCCGGCCGATTTGCACGGCCGGGGGGAGCGTGTATTGTTTTCTGAGTCGCCGCCGTTGAGTGGTGACAAACCCCCACAAATGAGAAGCAATTCTTCATGCGCTAGGCGCACATAATGGAAATTGCTTCAATACTGCTGGGCGGATTCGCTCCACAAAGTGAAATTCAGATGAAAATCGCGAATTTGCAAAGTGGATATGAATGAAATAAGCTGTAAACATCGCAGCGAAGAAAATCGAAATAAAGAATTCATGGAAATGAATTGTTTCGGCAAGTATTCGAATGTGTCTGTTGTTTGAGAACTCAATAGTGTGCCAAGTTTGTTGATACCAATTTATTGTATTGAATTGGTTGAATTGGCCAGGTTGCGCCACCCCGTGGTGTGGTCTGGTTTTTACAGCTGGTTTCAAATTTTGTGCAGCTGGTGCGTCCCGTTTTCCCGGGGGCATTGGTTGTGTCTGTTTTACTTCAACGGAGAGTTTGATCCTGGCTCAGGATGAACGCTGGCGGCGTGCTTAACACATGCAAGTCGAACGATGATCCCAGCTTGCTGGGGGATTAGTGGCGAACGGGTGAGTAACACGTGAGTAACCTGCCCTTAACTCTGGGATAAGCCTGGGAAACTGGGTCTAATACCGGATATGACTCCTCATCGCATGGTGGGGGGTGGAAAGCTTTATTGTGGTTTTGGATGGACTCGCGGCCTATCAGCTTGTTGGTGAGGTAATGGCTCACCAAGGCGACGACGGGTAGCCGGCCTGAGAGGGTGACCGGCCACACTGGGACTGAGACACGGCCCAGACTCCTACGGGAGGCAGCAGTGGGGAATATTGCACAATGGGCGCAAGCCTGATGCAGCGACGCCGCGTGAGGGATGACGGCCTTCGGGTTGTAAACCTCTTTCAGTAGGGAAGAAGCGAAAGTGACGGTACCTGCAGAAGAAGCGCCGGCTAACTACGTGCCAGCAGCCGCGGTAATACGTAGGGCGCAAGCGTTATCCGGAATTATTGGGCGTAAAGAGCTCGTAGGCGGTTTGTCGCGTCTGCCGTGAAAGTCCGGGGCTCAACTCCGGATCTGCGGTGGGTACGGGCAGACTAGAGTGATGTAGGGGAGACTGGAATTCCTGGTGTAGCGGTGAAATGCGCAGATATCAGGAGGAACACCGATGGCGAAGGCAGGTCTCTGGGCATTAACTGACGCTGAGGAGCGAAAGCATGGGGAGCGAACAGGATTAGATACCCTGGTAGTCCATGCCGTAAACGTTGGGCACTAGGTGTGGGGGACATTCCACGTTTTCCGCGCCGTAGCTAACGCATTAAGTGCCCCGCCTGGGGAGTACGGCCGCAAGGCTAAAACTCAAAGGAATTGACGGGGGCCCGCACAAGCGGCGGAGCATGCGGATTAATTCGATGCAACGCGAAGAACCTTACCAAGGCTTGACATGGGCCGGACCGGGCTGGAAACAGTCCTTCCCCTTTGGGGCCGGTTCACAGGTGGTGCATGGTTGTCGTCAGCTCGTGTCGTGAGATGTTGGGTTAAGTCCCGCAACGAGCGCAACCCTCGTTCCATGTTGCCAGCGCGTAATGGCGGGGACTCATGGGAGACTGCCGGGGTCAACTCGGAGGAAGGTGGGGACGACGTCAAATCATCATGCCCCTTATGTCTTGGGCTTCACGCATGCTACAATGGCCGGTACAAAGGGTTGCGATACTGTGAGGTGGAGCTAATCCCAAAAAGCCGGTCTCAGTTCGGATTGGGGTCTGCAACTCGACCCCATGAAGTCGGAGTCGCTAGTAATCGCAGATCAGCAACGCTGCGGTGAATACGTTCCCGGGCCTTGTACACACCGCCCGTCAAGTCACGAAAGTTGGTAACACCCGAAGCCGGTGGCCTAACCCCTTGTGGGAGGGAGCTGTCGAAGGTGGGACTGGCGATTGGGACTAAGTCGTAACAAGGTAGCCGTACCGGAAGGTGCGGCTGGATCACCTCCTTTCTAAGGAGCACCTACAATCACCTTGCCCCGTGTATGCGGGTGTGGAGGGGTTGTCAGGAGTACGCCCGTTGCGCAGACGCTAGTTCTGCGGCGGGTGCTCACGGGTGGAATATCAGCAAATAGCGGCCGCAGGTTTTTGTCCTTGCCCAGTACGGATCCCCTCTTGGGGGTGGTCCTGGAACGGTGGGGGCGGGGGCGTGCGGTTTAGTGTTTGGCACACTGTTGGGTCCTGAGGCAACAGGGCCATGGCGCGGCCGCGTGTCTCTTCCCTTTGGGGTGGGGGTGCGTGGTGGTGGTGTGGGTTTGTTTGTTTCTGGTTTCCTGGCTGCATCGATCATGCGTGGTGGCTGTTCCTTCGGGGGCGCCGGTGTGTGGGGTGTGTGGTACGGGGTTGTTGTTTGAGAACTACATAGTGGACGCGAGCATCTTTTATAAGAAGCAATTTCCAAGAATATGAACCTGGATCTGATCCTGTGCCTTTTGGGGTGTGGGGTTGGTTTCTGTGGTTCTCTCGAAAATTACTCCTTGATCTTTTGTGGTCAAGTTTTTAAGAGCACACGGTGGATGCCTTGGCATTAGGAGCCGAAGAAGGACGTAGGAATCTGCGATAAGCCTGGGGGAGTCGATAACCGGACTGTGATCCCAGGGTGTCCGAATGGGGAAACCCCGCCAGGGGCGCGAGCTGCCTGGTGACCCGCATCTGAACACATAGGGTGCGTGGAGGGAACGCGGGGAAGTGAAACATCTCAGTACCCGCAGGAAGAGAAAACAATAGTGATTCCGTCAGTAGTGGCGAGCGAACGCGGATCAGGCTAAACCGTTCCATGTGTGATAGCCGGCGGGCGTTGCATGGTCGGGGTTGTGGGACTTCCCATTCTGTCTCTGCCGGGACAGTGGGGTGAGAGTGCAGGCATAGGTGAACGGTCTTGAAAGGCCGGCCGTAGAGGGTGTGAGCCCCGTAACCGAAATGTTGTGCACCGCCTGGTGAAGTATCCCAAGTAGCACGGGGCCCGAGAAATCCCGTGCGAATCTGTCAGGACCACCTGATAAGCCTAAATACTCCCTAATGACCGATAGCGGACCAGTACCGTGAGGGAAAGGTGAAAAGTACCCCGGGAGGGGAGTGAAACAGTACCTGAAACCGTGTGCTTACAATCCGTCGGAGCAGCCGCAGCTTGCTGTGTAGTTGTGACGGCGTGCCTTTTGAAGAATGAGCCTGCGAGTTAGTGTTACGTCGCGAGGTTAACCCGTGTGGGGAAGCCGTAGCGAAAGCGAGTCTGAATAGGGCGTTGCAGTGGCGTGATCTAGACCCGAAGCGAAGTGATCTACCCATGGCCAGGTTGAAGCGACGGTAAGACGTCGTGGAGGACCGAACCCACTTCAGTTGAAAATGGAGGGGATGAGCTGTGGGTAGGGGTGAAAGGCCAATCAAACTTCGTGATAGCTGGTTCTCCCCGAAATGCATTTAGGTGCAGCGTTGCGTGTTTCTTACCGGAGGTAGAGCTACTGGATGGCTAATGGGCCCTACAAGGTTACTGACGTCAGCCAAACTCCGAATGCCGGTAAGTGAGAGCGCAGCAGTGAGACTGTGGGGGATAAGCTTCATAGTCGAGAGGGAAACAGCCCAGACCACCAACTAAGGCCCCTAAGCGTGTGCTAAGTGGGAAAGGATGTGGAGTTGCGAAGACAACCAGGAGGTTGGCTTAGAAGCAGCCATCCTTAAAAGAGTGCGTAATAGCTCACTGGTCAAGTGATTCCGCGCCGACAATGTAGCGGGGCTCAAGTACACCGCCGAAGTTGTGGATTTCAGATATTAGCTAAGCCGCCCCCTTTGCGGGGTTGGTTCAGGCGTCTGGAGTGGTAGGGGAGCGTCGTGTGGGCAGTGAAGTCGCGGTGGAAACCAGCGGTGGAGCCTACACGAGTGAGAATGCAGGCATGAGTAGCGAAAGACGGGTGAGAAACCCGTCCGCCGGATGATCAAGGGTTCCAGGGTCAAGCTAATCTGCCCTGGGTAAGTCGGGACCTAAGGCGAGGCCGACAGGCGTAGTCGATGGACAACGGGTTGATATTCCCGTACCGGCGAAAAACCGCCCATGCTGAACAGGGGATACTAACCGCCCGAAACCTGCCTGACCTCCCTTCGGGGTGGAAGGGTTTTGGTGGAGCGCGGGACCTGATCCTGGGAGGCAAGCGTATTAACAGGTGTGACGCAGGAAGGTAGCCGAGCCGGGCGATGGTTGTCCCGGTCTAAGGATGTAGGGCGAACGGTAGGCAAATCCGCCGTTCATGATGCCTGAGATCTGACGGGACCCCCGTATGGGGGGATTCGGTGATCCTATGCTGCCGAGAAAAGCATCGACGCGAGGTTTTAGCCGCCCGTACCCCAAACCGACACAGGTGATCAGGTAGAGAATACTAAGGCGATCGAGAGAATTATGGTTAAGGAACTCGGCAAAATGCCCCCGTAACTTCGGGAGAAGGGGGGCCCCAACCTTGAACACCACTTGCTGGTGGGAGGGGATCGGGGCCGCAGAGACCAGGGGGAAGCGACTGTTTACTAAAAACACAGGTCCGTGCGAAGTCGCAAGACGATGTATACGGACTGACTCCTGCCCGGTGCTGGAAGGTTAAGAGGACCGGTTAGCCGCAAGGCGAAGCTGAAATTTAAGCCCCAGTAAACGGCGGTGGTAACTATAACCATCCTAAGGTAGCGAAATTCCTTGTCGGGTAAGTTCCGACCTGCACGAATGGAGTAACGACTTCCCCGCTGTCTCAACCATAAACTCGGCGAAATTGCAGTACGAGTAAAGATGCTCGTTACGCGCAGCAGGACGGAAAGACCCCGAGACCTTTACTATAGTTTGGTATTGGTGTTCGGAGTGGCTTGTGTAGGATAGGTGGGAGACGTTGAAGCCCGGACGCCAGTTCGGGTGGAGTCATCGTTGAAATACCACTCTGGTCACTTTGGACATCTAACTTCGGCCCGTAATCCGGGTCAGGGACAGTGCCTGATGGGTAGTTTAACTGGGGCGGTTGCCTCCTAAAAAGTAACGGAGGCGCCCAAAGGTTCCCTCAGCCTGGTTGGCAATCAGGTGTCGAGTGTAAGTGCA
>CAVRLW010000034.1:0-15739 GCA_963722145.1 uncultured Actinomycetota bacterium
CGGGCAGCCGATAACCGGGTCCCGGCCAAAAAATGGCAGAATGTAAGCAGTATTGATCCTGAGGAGATTCACATGAGCAAAGCACCCGCGTCCGCGTCCAAGTCCGCCACGGAATCCGCTGTCCACCACGGCGTTGACCACAGCCAGGAACTCGGCCACGGCAACAGCCCGGCAGCCTGGACCTGCGTGATCGTGATGCTGGTCGGCGCCCTGGTCTGCTCCATCGCCTTCGTCATTGCCAACACCCCGATCTTCATCGCCGGCGCAGCCGTGATGGTCCTCGGCCTGATCCTGGGCTTCGTCATGCGCAAGGCAGGCTACGGCGTCGAAGGCAGCAAGCTGAAGAACACCGGCCACTGATGGTGACTGTTCTCGATGACATCAATGCCGGTGTCAGGGAGGATATGGAGGCCAGGAAGCGCCTCGTTTCGCTCGCGGAACTGAAGGACCTGGCCGCCGCCGCGGCTCCGGCGCGTGACGCCTGGGCCGCCCTCGACGGCCCGTCCGCCCCGCGGGACCAGCTGAAGGTCATCGCCGAAATCAAGCGGCGCAGCCCCTCCAAGGGCGACCTCGCCACCATCGTGGACCCGGCCTCGCTCGCCGAGCAGTACGCCGACGGCGGTGCCGCCGTCATCAGCGTCCTCACCGAGCAGCGGCGCTTCAACGGCTCCCTCGCGGACCTGGACGCCGTCCGTGCCCGCGTGGACGTTCCGCTGCTGCGCAAGGACTTCACGCTCGACGAGTACCAGATCTGGGAGGCCCGCGCCCACGGCGCGGACCTGATCCTGCTCATCGTCGCGTCGCTGTCCGACGGCGAGCTCCGGGACTTCAGCGCGCTCAGCCGCGAACTCGGCATGAACGTGCTGGTGGAGACGCACACGGAAGAGGAAATCGAACGCGCCGTGGCGGCTGAGGCGCGCATCATCGGCGTGAACGTGCGCAACCTCAAGACGCTCGACGTCGACCGTTCCGTTTTCGCGTCCCTCGCCGGGATGATTCCCGCCGAAGCGCTGGTCATCGCCGAGTCCGGCGTGCGGGGCGTCGACGACGTCACGCACTACGCTGCCAGCGGCGCCAACGCCATCCTGGTGGGCGAAGCCCTGGTCAGCGACTCGACGCCGCGTGACCGGATCGCCGAATTCACCGCGGCAGGCGCCGCAGCCATCGCCGCACGCGCCTGACCGCGCCGGCCCACCCGTCGCCGGTTGCCCAGGCAGCCGGCGGCGGGATGCTGCATGAACCGATTAGTGAAAAAGTGAACAGGATGGTGAGACTGATGGCCGAAGCGCCGACAGCCGGCTCTGACGAAGGCTCGGTGGATGCATTCCTGCAGGGCGGCTCCCTCAAGCACGCCCCGGGACCCTACTTCGGCTCCTACGGGGGACGGTGGATGCCCGAGTCACTGATCGCGGCCCTGGACGAGCTTGAGGACACGTTCGAAAAGGCCAAGGCCGATCCCGATTTCATCGCGCAGATCGCCGAGCTGAACAAGAACTACTCCGGCCGGCCCTCCCTGCTGACCGAGGCCAAGCGCTTCTGCCGAGCACGCCGGGGGAGTGCGGATCTTCCTCAAGCGCGAGGACCTGAACCACACCGGCTCGCACAAGATCAACAACGTCCTGGGCCAGGCCCTGCTGGCCAAGCGCATGGGCAAGACCCGCGTCATCGCCGAGACCGGCGCAGGCCAGCACGGCGTGGCCAGCGCCACCGCCGCCGCGCTGCTGGGCCTGGAATGCGTTGTCTACATGGGCGCGGAAGACTGCCGCCGCCAGGCGCTGAACGTGGCCCGGATGGAACTCCTCGGCGCCACCGTGATCCCCGTGACCAACGGTTCGCAGACCCTCAAGGACGCCATCAACGAGGCGCTCCGCGACTGGGTGGCCAACGTCGGACAACACCCACTACCTGCTGGGCACGGCCGCCGGTGCGCACCCGTTCCCGGCCATGGTCCGCTACTTCCACGAGGTCATCGGCGAGGAAGCCCGCGCCCAGATCATCGAGCAGGCCGGCCGGCTTCCCGACGCCGTCTGCGCCTGCATCGGCGGCGGCTCCAACGCCATCGGCATCTTCCACGGCTTCCTGGATGACCCCTCCGTGAAGATCTACGGCTTCGAGGCAGGCGGCGACGGCGTCGAAACCGGCCGGCACGCTGCCACCATCACCCTGGGCAAGCCCGGCGTGCTGCACGGTGCACGCTCCTACCTCATGCAGGACGACGACGGCCAGACCATCGAGTCCCACTCCATCTCCGCAGGCCTGGACTACCCGGGCGTCGGCCCGGAGCACTCCTACCTCGCCGACATCGGACGCGTCAGCTACGAGCCCATCACGGACAGCGAAGCCATGGAGGCGTTCCGGCTGCTGTGCCGCACCGAAGGCATCATTCCCGCCATCGAGTCCTCACACGCCCTCGCCGGGGCCATCAAGGTGGGCCAGCGGCTGGCAGCCGAAGCCGGCGCCGCCGGGGCAGCAGAGAAGATCGTGATCGTGAACCTGTCCGGCCGCGGCGACAAGGACGTGGCGACCGCAGCGGAGTGGTTCGACCTGCTGGACAAGGATTCCGCAGAGGCCGCCATCGGCAAGGAAGGGGAACAGCTGTGACCGGCGTTCAGAACATGCAGACAGCACCAGCAAATCGGCAGATCGCCATTGACAAGGCCCGCGCAGAAGGGCGGTCGGCCCTGATCGGCTACCTGCCTGCCGGGTACCCCACCGTTGAGGACACCATCGCCGCCGGCATCGCCCTCGCGCGCAACGGTGCCGACCTGATCGAGATCGGCATTCCGTACTCGGACCCGGTCATGGACGGCCCGGTCATCCAGGCCGCCACCACCGAGGCGCTGGCCAACGGCTTCGCCGTCCGCCAGGTCTTCGACGTCGTTGCCGGCATCACCGGCCAGACCGACGCCGCCGTGCTGGTCATGACCTACTGGAACCCCGTGGTCCGGATGGGCGTGGACGAGTTCTCCCGCCGCCTGGCCGAAGCCGGGGGGGCCGGCCTGATCACTCCCGACCTCATTCCGGATGAGGCCGCGGAATGGATGGAAGCATCGGACAAGTACGGCCTGGACCGGGTGTTCCTGGTGGCGCCGTCCTCCTCGCCCGAGCGCATGAAGCGCACGGTGGAGGCCAGCCGCGGCTTTGTGTACGCCGTCTCCATCATGGGCGTCACGGGCGCCCGGTCCTCCGTCAGCTCGGCTGCCGAAGGGCGTCGTGGCCGCGGCCAAGGCCGCCGGCGCCGAACGCGTCTGCGTGGGCCTCGGGGTCTCGAACGCCGAGCAGGTGGCGGAAATCGCCGCGTACGCCGACGGCGTGATCGTGGGCACCGCCCTGGTGTCCGCCATCCGGGACGGCGGAGTGGACGCCGTGGCGCAGCCTCACCAAAGACCTCAGCGCCGGACTGACCAGGAAGTAGCCTCCACCATGCAGACCCTCCTCCACGCCGCCGCCATGGTGCCGGCGAGCATCCCGAGCCCGGACTGGTCCGGCTTCGACATCCCGCTGCCGTGGGGTTCGCTGCGCATCCACGCCTATGCCCTGTGCATCCTCGCCGGGCATCATCGTGGGCCTGTGGCTCACGTCCGTCCGGTGGGCCCGGCGCGGTGCGCCCGAGGGCAGCGTCTGGGACATCGTCATCTGGGCCATCCCGTTCGGCATCATCGGCGGGCGGCTCTACCACGTGGTGTCCTCCCCGGACGCGTACTTCGGGCCGGGCTTCGACGGCACCGGGGACCTGTGGCTGATCCCGCAGATCCAGCGCGGCGGCCTGGGAATCTGGGGTGCCGTGGTGCTGGGCGTCCTTGGCGCCTGGATCGGCTGCCGCCGGTCGGGCGTGAAGCTCACGGCGTTCCTGGACGCCGCGGCGCCCGGACTGCTGCTGGCCCAGGCCGTGGGCCGCTGGGGCAACTACTTCAACCAGGAACTGTTCGGCGGGCCCACCACCCTGCCCTGGGGCCTGCAGGTGGACGCGGACAACGCCAACTTCCCCGCCGGGCATGCCGGCGGACACGCTCTTCCACCCCACGTTCCTGTACGAGTCGCTGTGGAACATCGCCGGCGTACTGATCCTGCTGGCCCTGGACCGGCAGATTCCATTTCCGCCGCGGCCGGCTCTTCTGGCCTATGCCATGTACTACACGCTGGGCCGGGTCTGGATCGAAGCCATGCGCATCGACGACGCCGAGCAGATCAACCTCTTCGGCATCACCACCCGGCTGAACGTCTGGACCAGCATCTTGGTGTTCGTCGCGGCGCTGGTGGTCTTCGTCCTCCTGGGAATGAAGGGCAAGCCGGAGCCGGACAGCGTCTACCTGGACGGGCCGGCGAACCGCGCCGTCGAGGAGGCCCGAAGACGAGGCGACGAAGCCGGTCCGTGATACGGACCCTGTTGTCTCAGATAGTGAATCGCGTGATAATCTGCCTGATAACCAAAGCGGTTCCAGGCGCCCTTCCACCCCAACGGAAGAGGAGCCGGCATCCATCGGCGGCAGCGCGTCCCCACGGAATCGCCGGCAGCCGGAAAATCCGGCGGCAAAGCCACGGGAACCGCGCCGGAGGCTGGCAGTACGCAAGTAGGCAGCCAGCAAGCAGGGTCAGCAGAGCCACCGCTCGGAGCGCCCAAACACCACAGCGTCGTGGCATCAGGGCCAACCCGGACCAGCATAGAGCTGCTGGCCGGTCAAGCCCGGGTCGGGGGCCTGCGTAACTGTTAGTTCAGCAGGCCGTGTCTGACCTACAATTTCCAGTAACTAACACTTTGTTGTGCCCATCACAGAGGCGCTCTGAGTGGGGCCAACGGTGTCCCTTCCATACGCACGATCAGGAGGAAGGACGTCTCCCATGAGCCAAACTCTTCACAGCTCCCAGCTGGTCCGAACCGGACCAGCCTGAGGCTGCCATGTCGCCGTTCAAGCGCTTTGCGGCGCTGCCGGAGGCCCGCGGCCTGTACAACCCGGAGCAGGAGAAGGACGCCTGCGGCCTTGCGATCATCGCCACCCTCCGCGGCGAGCCCGGCTACGACATCGTCGACGCCGCCCTGACCGCCCTGCGCAACCTCGAGCACCGCGGTGCCGTGGGCGCCGACGAAGGCACCGGCGACGGCGCCGGCCTGCTGATGCAGATCCCGGACGAGTTCTTCCGTGCCGTCACTGAATTCGAACTCCCGGCACCCGGCCAGTACGTGGCCGGCACCGCCTTCCTGCCTGCCGAGCAGCGCGAAGCCGATGCCGCCAAGGCCGGCATCGAAGGCCTCGCCGCCGATGAGGGCCTCACCGTCCTGGGCTGGCGCGAGGTGCCCATCGTCGCCGACCTCGTCGGTGCCATGGCCCGCGCCTGCATGCCGTACTTCTCCCAGCCCTTCCTTGCCTCGGCCACCGGCGAGGAGCTGGACCGCAACGAGCTGGACTCCCGCGCCTGGCGGATCCGCAAGCGCGCCCAGAACAAGTTCGGCGTGTACTTCCCGTCGCTGTCCTCCCGGACCATCGTCTACAAGGGCATGCTCACCACGGCCCAGCTGGAGCCGTTCTACCCGGACCTCTCCGACAAGCGCTTCAAGACCAAGCTGGCGATCGTCCACTCGCGCTTCTCCACCAACACGTTCCCGTCCTGGCCGCTGGCCCAGCCGTTCCGCACCATCGCCCACAACGGTGAAATCAACACCGTCAAGGGCAACCGGAACTGGATGCGCGCCCGCCAGTCCCAGCTCGCCAACCCGCTGCTGGGGGACTCGCCCGAAGAGCTGTACCCGATCTGCACTCCCGGTGCATCCGACTCCGCGTCCTTCGACGAGGTAGCCGAGCTGCTCTGGCTCTCCGGCCGCCCCATCACGCACTCGATCATGATGATGATCCCCGAGGCGTGGGAAAACCACGCCACCATGGATCCGGCACGGCGTGCGTTCTACGAATACCACTCCCTGCTGATGGAACCGTGGGACGGCCCCGCCGCCGTGTCGTTCACCGACGGCAACCTCGTCGGCGCCACCCTGGACCGCAACGGCCTGCGCCCGGGACGCTACTGGATCACCGAGGACGGCCTGATCGTCTTCGCCTCCGAGGTGGGCGTCATCGACGTCGAACCCTCCAAGGTGGTCAAGAAGGGCCGCGTTTCCCCGGGCAAGATGTTCCTGGTGGACACCGAGGCCGGCCGCATCATCGACGACGAAGAGGTCAAGGCCGAGGTCGCCGCGGCGAACCCCTGGGCCGAGTGGCTCAAGGACAACCTGATCGACCTCAACGACCTCCCCGAGCGCGAGCACGTGGTCCACACGGCCGCGTCCGTGAACATCCGCCAGCGGACCTTCGGCTACACCACCGAAGAGCTCAAGATCCTGCTCGGGCCCGATGGCCCGCACCGGCGCCGAGCCGCTGGGCGCCATGGGCTCCGACACCCCGGTGGCCGTGCTGTCCAAGCGCCCCCGCCTGCTGTTCGACTACTTCGTGCAGTCCTTCGCGCAGGTCACCAACCCGCCGCTGGACGCCATCCGCGAAGAGCTGGTCACGTCGCTGACGTGCGCCATCGGCCCGAACGGCAACCTGCTGGACACCAAGCAGGTCCGCCAGCCGCAGGTCTTCGCTGCCGTTCCCGGTGATCAACAACGACCAGCTCGCCAAGATCGCCAACATCGAAACGCCCGACGGCGACAGGGTGGCCATGAAGGTCCGCGGCCTGTACCGCCCCGAAGGCGGCGAGAACGCCCTCCGTGCCCGGCTCACCGAAATCTGCGAGCAGGTCTCCGGCGCCATCAACCGCGGCGTGCAGTACGTGGTGCTGTCCGACCGCGACTCGAACGCCCAGTGGGCGCCGATTCCTTCGCTGCTGCTGGTCAGCGCCGTGCACCACCACCTGCTGCGCAGCGCCAACCGCACCAAGACCGCCCTGGTGGTCGAGGCCGGCGACGTCCGCGAGACGCACCACGTGGCCGTCCTGATCGGCTACGGCGCCTCCGCCGTCAACCCGTACCTGGCCATGGAATCCGTGGAGCAGCTCATCGCCGCCGGCGACGTCGTCGGGCGTCACCCCGCAGGACGGCGTCTACAACCTCATCAAGGGCCTCGGCAAGGGCGTCCTGAAGATCATGTCCAAGATGGGCATCTCCACCGTGGCGTCGTACACCGGCGCGCAGACGTTCGAAGCGCTGGGCCTCGGCCAGGAGCTGGTGGATGAATTCTTCGCCGGCACGCACTCCCAGCTGGGCGGCGTGGGGCTGGACGTCATCGCGGCCGAGGTTTCCGCGCGGCACCAGATGGCCTACCCCGAAGGCGGCATCGAGCAGCCGCACCGCCCGCTGCTGGGCGGCGGCGAGTACCAGTGGCGCCGCGACGGCGAGCCGCACCTCTTCAACCCGGAGACTGTCTTCCGGCTGCAGCACGCCACGCGTGAGCGCCGCTACGACATCTTCAAGGCCTACACCAAGGGCGTGGATGACCAGTCCGAGAACCTGATGACCCTGCGCGGGCTCCTCAAGTTCAAGAACGACCGCGTCCGGCCGTTCCGCTGGAGGAAGTGGAGCCGGTCTCCAGCATCGTCAAGCGGTTCTCCACCGGCGCCATGAGCTACGGCTCCATCTCCAAGGAAGCCCACGAGACGCTCGCGATCGCCATGAACCGGCTGGGCGGCAAGTCCAACACCGGTGAAGGCGGCGAGGACGTGGACCGCCTGCTGGATCCGAAGCGCCGTTCTGCCGTCAAGCAGATCGCCTCCGGCCGGTTCGGCGTCACCAGCCTGTACCTGACCAACGCCGACGACATCCAGATCAAGATGGCGCAGGGTGCCAAGCCCGGCGAGGGCGGCCAGCTGATGGCGCAGAAGGTGTACCCCTGGGTTGCCCGGACGCGCCACTCGACGCCCGGCGTCGGACTGATTTCCCCGCCCCCGCACCACGACATCTACTCGATCGAGGACCTCGCGCAGCTCATCTACGATGCGAAGCGCGCCAATCCCTCGGCCCGCGTGCACGTCAAGCTCGTCTCCGAAGTGGGGATCGGCACAGTTGCCGCCGGTGTGACCAAGGCGAAGGCCGACGTCGTACTCGTTTCCGGGCACGACGGCGGAACCGGCGCCTCGCCGCTGAACTCGCTCAAGCACGCCGGTGTGCCGTGGGAGCTGGGGCTCGCAGAGACCCAGCAGACCCTGATGCTCAACGGCCTGCGCGACCGCGTGGTGGTGCAGGTGGACGGCCAGCTCAAGACCGGCCGCGACGTCGTCATCGCCGCGCTGCTCGGCGGCGAGGAATTCGGGTTCGCCACGGCACCGCTGGTGGTGGAAGGCTGCATCATGATGCGCGTCTGCCACCTGGACACCTGCCCGGTGGGCGTCGCCACGCAGAACCCCGAACTGCGGGCCCGCTTCACCGGCAAGCCCGAGTTCGTGGTCAACTTCTTCGAATTCCTGGCCGAGGAAGTCCGCGAGATCCTCGCGGAACTCGGCTTCCGGAGCATCGAGGAAGCGATCGGCCACGCCGAAATGCTGGACACCCGCGAAGCGATCAACCACTGGAAGGCCGAAGGCCTGGACCTGGACCCGATCCTGCACGGGCTGGAGTTCGACGACGACGCGCCGCTGCGCAACCTGACCGGCGCAGAACCATGAGCTGGACAAGCACTTCGACCAGCGGCTCATCACCATGGCCGCCGAGGCGCTGACCGACCGCAGCCCGGTGAAGATCGCCGTGGACGTCATCAACACGGACCGCTCCGTGGGCACCATGCTGGGCCACGTCGTGACCAAGACGTTCAGCACCGACGTGCTGGCGACGGACACGATCGACATCACGCTGACCGGCACCGCGGGACAGTCGCTGGGCGCCTTCCTGCCCGCCGGCATCACCCTGCGCCTGTTCGGCGACTCGAACGACTACGTGGGCAAGGGCCTTTCCGGCGGACGCATCATCGTCCGGCCGGACCGCACCAACGTGTTCAAGGCCGAAAGCAACGTCATCGCCGGCAACGTGATCGGCTACGGCGCCACCAGCGGCGAGATGTTCCTGCGCGGCCAGGTGGGCGAACGCTTCCTGGTCCGCAACTCCGGCGCCACCGCCGTTGTCGAAGGCATCGGCGACCACGGCTGCGAGTACATGACCGGCGGCCAGACGCTGATCATCGGCCGCACCGGACGCAACTTCGGTGCCGGCATGTCCGGCGGCACGGCCTACGTGCTGGACCTGCGGACCACCCGCGTGAACAAGCAGGCCCTGCAGTCCGGCGAACTCCAGCTCCTGGAGCTGGACGCCGAGGACCGCGACATCGTCCACGGCCTGCTGGTGAAGCATGTCGAGGAAACCGAATCGCTGCATGGCCGCGCGGCTGCTCGAGAACTTCGACGACACCGCTGCCCGCATTACCAAGGTGCTGCCGCGCGATTACGCGGCCGTCCTGCAAACCCGTCTCGACGCCATCGAAGAGGGCCTGGACCCCGACGGCGAAGAAGTATGGTCTCGAATCCTGGAGGTGACCGGTGGCTGATCCACGCGGATTTCTGAAAGTACGCCAGCGTGAAACCCAGCCACGCCGTCCCGTTCCGGTCCGCATCATGGACTGGAAGGAAGTCTACGAGGCCCAGGAAAAGGGTGTCCTGAAGGCCCAGGCCGGCCGCTGCATGGACTGCGGCGTGCCGTTCTGCCACCAGGGCTGCCCGCTGGGCAACCTGATCCCCGAGTGGAACGACCTCACCTGGCGGGACAAGGGCGAGGAAGCGATTGAGCGGCTGCATGCCACCAACAACTTCCCCGAGTGGACCGGCCGGCTGTGCCCGGCGCCCTGCGAGGCGTCCTGCGTGCTGGGCATCAACCAGCCCGCGGTGACCATCAAGCAGGTTGAAGTCTCCATCATCGACGAAGCGTTCGACAACGGCTGGGTCAACCCGCTGCCCCCGACGCGCCTGACCGGAAAGACCGTTGCCGTCGTCGGCTCCGGCCCTGCCGGCCTGGCCGTGGCCCAGCAGCTGACCCGCGTGGGCCACACCGTGGCCGTGTACGAGCGTGACGACAAGATCGGCGGGCTGCTCCGCTACGGCATCCCCGACTTCAAGATGGAGAAGGAGCAGGTGGACCGCCGCATCGAGCAGATGAAGGCGGAAGGCACCCGCTTCCGCACCGGCGTCGCCGTGGGCACCGACGTGACGTGGGAGCAGCTGCGCCGCCGCTACGACGCCGTCGTGATTGCCACCGGCGCCACCGTCCCGCGCGACCTGCCCATCCCGGGCCGCGACCTCGACGGCGTGCACTTCGCCATGGACTACCTCGTGCCGGCGAACCGCGTGGTGGCGGGGGAGACCGTCGAGAACCAGATCCACGCCAAGGGCAAGCACGTGGTGATCCTGGGCGGCGGCGACACCGGCGCTGACTGCCTCGGCACCGCGCACCGCCATGGTGCGGCATCGGTGACCACCCTGGCCATCGGCAAGCAGCCGCCGTCGGAACGCGCCGGGCACCAGCCCTGGCCGACGTTCCCCACGCTGTTCGAAATGGCCAGCGCCCACGAGGAGGGCGGCGAACGCACGTACCTCGCCTCCACCGTGGAGTTCGTCGGCGAAAACGGCAAGCTCACCGGCGTCAAGGTTGCCGAGACTGAATTCGTTGACGGCAAGCGGCTCCCCAAGGCCGGCACCGAGCGGATCATCCCGGCGGACCTGGTGTTCCTGTCCCTGGGCTTCACCGGCGCCGAGCCGGCAGGCATCACCGAGCAGGTCAGCGCCGAATTCGACGGTCGCGGCAACGTGTCCCGCGACGGTTACTACATGACCAACACCGAGGGCATCTTCGTGGCCGGTGACGCCGGACGCGGGCAGTCGCTCATTGTGTGGGCCATCGCCGAAGGCCGGGCCTGCGCCGCCGCCGTGGACAAGTTCCTGATGGGCAGCACCATCCTGCCTGCTCCGGTGGCTCCGACGGACCGGGCCATCGCCGTTCTCTGACGCGCCGTCAGTTCGCCGCGGGATTCACCTCCGCAACAACTTAACCAATGCAGCAAACTACTAGGGTAGGTATATGAGACGCGCAAAAATTGTGGCCACCTTCGGCCCGGCCATTGCCAGCTATGAGAACACCCTCGCGGTGCTGGAAGCCGGCGTGGACGTTGCCCGGATGAACATGAGCCACGGCGATTACTCCGTGCACGACAACACCTACGAGAACGTCCGCAAGGCAGCGGCCGATCTGAGCAAGCCGGTGGCCATCATGGCTGACCTGCAGGGCCCGAAGATCCGCCTCGGCCGCTTTGTGGACGGCCCCCACGCCCTGGCCGAGGGTGACATCTTCACCATCACCACCGAGGACGTTCCGGGCACCAAGGAGATCTGCTCCACCACGCTGAAGAGCCTCACCGAAGACGTCAACGTGGGCGATGCCCTGCTGATCGACGACGGCAAGGTGGCCCTGCGCGCCATCGAGGTGGACGACGTCAAGGTTGTCGCCGAGGTGACCGTGGGCGGCATGGTGTCCAACAACAAGGGCATCAACCTGCCCGGCGTTGCGGTCAACGTCCCGGCGCTGAGCGAAAAGGACGAGGACGATCTCCGCTGGGCCATGCGCCGCGGTGTTGACATGGTTGCCCTGTCGTTCGTCCGCGACGCCTCCGACATCATCCGCGTGCACGAGATCATGGACGAAGAAGGCCGCCGCGTGCCGGTCATCGCCAAGATCGAAAAGCCGCAGGCCGTGGAGCAGCTCCACGAGATCATCGACGCGTTCGACGCGATCATGGTGGCCCGTGGCGACCTCGGCGTGGAGCTTCCGCTCGAGGAAGTGCCGATCGTGCAGAAGCGCGCCATCGAACTGGCACGCCGCTGGGCCAAGCCGGTCATCGTGGCCACCCAGGTCCTCGAATCCATGATCGACAACCCGCGCCCCACCCGCGCGGAGGCCTCTGACTGCGCCAACGCCGTGCTCGACGGTGCAGACGCCGTCATGCTCTCCGGCGAGACCAGCGTGGGCAAGTACCCGATCGAAACCGTCAAGGTCATGGCCCGGATCATCGAATCCACCGAGGTCCACGGCCTGGAGCGCGTTCCGCCGCTGGGCACCAAGCCCAAGACCCGTGGCGGCGCCATCACCCGCGCCGCCGTCGAAATCGCCGACCAGCTGGAAGCGAAGTACATCTGTACCTTCACCCAGTCCGGTGATTCCGCACGCCGCCTGTCCCGCCTGCGCCCCATCAAGCCGGTCTTCGCGTTCACTCCGGTGGAGCACGTGTGGAACCAGCTGGCGCTGACCTGGGGCATCCAGCCGGTGCTGGTCCCCATGGTGGGCCACACCGACGAAATGACCGCCCAGGTTGACCGCAGCCTGCTGGAAATGGGGCTGGTGGAAGACGGCGACCTCGTGGTCATCGCTGCCGGTTCCCCTCCCGGAAAGGCCGGTTCCACCAACTCGCTGAAGGTCCACAAGGTGGGCGACCTCGCCGACACCACCGGCCTGGGCGAGGCGGCCGGGAACAAGGAAAAGCTCGGCCCGTGGCCGGAAAAGAAGAAGAAGTCCTAGGCTTCGCAGAGTAGCTGAACCAAAGGGAGGGTCCCCGCCGGCTGGCGGGGACCCTCCCTTTTTGCGTTTCTGGCTGGCAACGAAAAGGACCCCTGCCGGTTGGCAGGGGTCCTTTTCTTGCGTCTGGGTGCTAGTTGACCTGGTTGATGATGGTCTCGGCGACTTCGCGCATGCTCAGGCGGCGGTCCATGGAGGTCTTCTGGATCCAGCGGAAGGCCTCCGGCTCCGTCAGGCCCATCTTGGTGGTCAGCAGGCTCTTGGCGCGCTCCACGAGCTTGCGGGTGGCGAACTGCTCCTGGAGGTCCGAGACCTCGCTTTCGAGGGCCTTGATTTCCTCGTGGCGGGAGAGCGCGATCTCCAGGGCCGGGATGAGGTCCGCGGGGGTGAAGGGCTTGACCACGTAGGCCATGGCGCCGGCGTCGCGGGCACGCTCCACGAGTTCCTTCTGGCTGAAGGCGGTCAGCAGCACCACGGGGGCGATGCGGGCCTTGACGATCTTCTCGGCGGCGGTGATGCCGTCCATGACGGGCATCTTGACGTCCATCAGGACGAGGTCGGGCTTGAGTTCCTCGGCGAGCTGCACGGCCTTCTCGCCGTTGTCTGCTTCGCCGACAACGTCGTAGCCTTCGCCGCGCAGGATTTCGATGATGTCGAGGCGGATGAGGGTTTCATCTTCGGCCACAATGACGCGGCGCGCCGGCTGGGACGTGGGTTTTGACTCCGTCTGTTCAGTCACGGGATCTCCTTGAAAAGGTACGGCGGGAACATCACTATCTTAGGTGCGCCCGCGGCTGTACTTTGATCTGCATGGTCGTGTTGCGGCGTCAACGGCGCGATTCTGGAATTCAGCCTATCTGCATGTAGAGTAATTCCGCGTACGTGAAGCGATCGCGTTGCTCACAATCAGCTGTGGGCGTACCCTGTTGCTCCATGTATTCCGCGCCCGAGTGGCGGAATTGGCAGACGCGCCGCACTCAAAATGCGGTATCGAAAGGTGTGTGGGTTCGAGTCCCACCTCGGGCACGCATATTCCCTCGTCAGAGGGGTTTTTGCTTTTAATGTGTGTACATTGACCCTCGGCGGGTCCCTCTGAGGCTGGCCGCGGACTGTGCCTGGCGCCGCGGTGGCCTATGAAGGTGTGTGGGTGGCGGGGTCAGGGTCCTGGCTGGTGGGCCCTCCGCCTGCTGGAATCTGGGGTTATGCGCCTCCTTTCTTGTTTTCCGCTGGCCGTGGTTGGTCGTTCACTCTTCATGTCTTGGTGTTGTGTTGACGACATGACCAGGCCGAGTTTTTTTGAGGATTTTTTCCTGGTCTGGCTCTTTCTTGTGGGCCGGGGGGAGTGGGAACGCGCGTTTGTCCGGCCAAAGGGGGTGTGCACATTGTGCACACCCGGAAAAGGGGGCTGTTCGCTTGCATCTGGTCCCCTTCCTGCGCGCTTTTTGGTCGAAGCCAGTTCATGCGCGAGGCGGTGCGGTGACATGTCGTGCGGGAAAACCGGCGTCAGATCGTGTCTGTTTAAACAGTGTATTCCGACTCCTCGTCCGTTTCCGGTGACATCTCTTCATGCTCCCGGGCGTGGTTTCTGACATGACCTGGGAGAAGACCGAGTGCGTCCTCCCGTCGTGGCGCCGGCGGGGCAACAGCACCGGATTGAAAGGCCTGCGAATCTAGTGGCTCTGCAGCGGGAAGCGGGCGCTGGACTGAGGACCGCCTACCGACCCAGTGTTGTCTCAGGTCAGAGGCGTTTCGGGATGAGCGTGTGTACAAACTTGCGGTGAAGAGCGACACGCGCACGCCTTTACTTCAGTGCGGTCCCAGCATGGATTGCAGCGGTATTCCTCCGCGGGTGATCGGGTCCCAGCCCGGTGCAGCACCGGATTCGTCGGACCGGGGGAGTTCCAACTTCAAGACCAGCCGGGAAGCCGGCCGGTTCTGGCTCGCATTTAAAGAGGCGTGGGGCTGGGCAACTTCCAAGCCGGGAGAGGGCAGCCCAGCGGTGAGTCCTAGAGAGTCGAGGGAAGAACCGAGCCGGCACGGGTCCCAGGCAGCCCGATAGCACCCGATGCGGCTGGACCGAACGGTCGGCCTGCCAACAAAGGCCTAATGGGCATCTGGTTGGGATCTAAGACTCTTCGCCAGGGCGTATAGGAAGGCCTTCTGGCTAGGGAAGGATCTGGACACGGCCCGGACTGCATCTCCGGACCCGGGGCGGCCGTGCTGACCGCGCTGGACCGGAACCACGAACCCGCCTGCCATGTTTGCGGCGCGCTCACCAACGGCGTTACCCAAGAGCAGATACAAGAAGTCCTGCTGCAGGCCATTGCTGGCTGCGGTGCGCCGGCAGCTCCGGAGTCCTCCCGTGTAGCCGAGCACGCCATCACACTTCATAACTCCGAACCGACCGGCCGCTAATCGTATCGGCGTCGAGTTTGCATGCCAGTGTTGCGTCGAGACCTTACAGCGGTATGGAGGTCAAAACTCGACGCACTTGCCGGTCGTCATCAGTCTTCATAAATGGACGCTTCGTTTGACCTTCTCATAAGTGAGAAGGTTGCACGATGGGTAGGTGAGTTCGTCACCCCAACAGATTCCCGTCTCTGAGCGCGTCGTCCTCTCCGGGATCAACAAAGCTGGCGAGAAACGGCGGAGGCCGCAAGGCATCGCGCTCTGAACCCCAACATCTTAATTTTGAACATCGGATTCGATACGGAGACAGTCTCCGTATCGCGCGCAGTTGACAGCACGAGCAGCACTCGTATTTGCGCACGGAAAGAGGACATTATGAACACAAAACGGACGACGGAAAGCACACTTGGCAAAGCGGCGACGGCGGCTGGCTTGGTGCCTGGCGTGCCCCCGCGGTCGACCCTACGAGCTATACGAGTTTTGATGCGAAGGTTCGGCATGCCCTGAGCGGCGGAGCGTGGGAAGCTCCAGTTCCTGTTCCTGCCGGACGGTCCCAGTCACGTTGGCGACATTGACAACGAGGCGCCAAACTTCAATCTCGACGTCATGGTTACGTTGGCAGCCGTTGCCCGCGAAACGAGCCGGATTGGCCTCGTTGCCACCGGCTCGACCACCTTTAACGAGCCGTTTCAACCTCGCGCGACAGTTCAAGGCGCTTGATGTCATGAGTCATGGACGGACCGGTTGGAACGCCGTCACTTCGAGCGGCGAGGACGTCGCGGCGAATTATGGACAACGGCTGCCGTCCAGCCCCGAACGCTACGGGAGGGCGCATGAGGCGGTGCAGCTTGTCCAGTC